>CAZEPV010000001.1:0-30652 GCA_964514235.1 uncultured Syntrophomonadaceae bacterium
TCAAAAGTAGCAATCCAGTTGCAGCAGCCCTACTAAGCAAAATGGGTTATAATGAAAAAGAAAGGGTAGAAATAAAAATAGAATTTCTGCGTATGATAACAAAAATGCAAATAGACATGGCCAAAAAGACCCTAATAACAGGATTTTTCGAAACCTATTTAAAGCTGAATCCCGAAGAAGAAAAAGAATTAGAAAAAAGGATAAAGCTACTAAATCCAAAGGAGGCGGAGGAAATGCTAGAACTTACCACATCATGGCATGAAAAAGGCAGGCAAGAAGGTGAGCTTAAAAAGGCCTGGGAGATGGCGAAAAAGCTTTTGGAAATGGGAGTATCCCCTAAACAAATAGCAGAAGCCTCAGAATTACCCTTGGGGGAAATAGAAGAATTAAAAAAGGAAATCGAAAGTTAAGAGTTAAGTTGGGTCAAAATAATATGATACCTCCAAAGTAGATTAACTACTTGGGGGTATTTTTATGCGAAAAATGAATTAAGGTATAGGGTACTTAAGGGGATTACCCAAACCGTGTCATATGCTATTGGACTTAAAAAAATATTTCAAAACTTAGTCCCATCTATTTGCTGGGGTTTTTATCATTAATTTCCCAAAGATATAGTATGAAATAGACTAATATAAGGGATAAAGAGTAGCGAAATCAGCATAGGCAAATGCAGTTGAACTACCTAGTATCTAAGTTAGATAAAGGTTGTGAAAAGGGTATCAAATGGAGAACCGTCCCCGTGTTCGTGAAAGGACCCTTACCATGGCCTGCCCATTAGCAGCTGAAAAGGCTCTGCTTAATCCCGAACCAATGGCATTTGAACAATTTGATATTATACCTGAAAGAGATATCACCATTAATGCGGGCATATTCGATACTGAAGGGGATTCATCTTTAGTGCAAGCTGAAAAGTATTTCTGGGACTTGCGTTTTTTTAGTATAGGAATATTGCAGGATAGGAACTACTCATTAGATGATAGGCTGATTATTTTGGGTATCATTTATCAAAATATAGAAAAATTGTTTGATAACGATAAGCATGATGAGCTGCCAACCACCCTAGAGCAAATGGCCATACTTATTGACAGTGACTTTTTTCGAAACCAACTGAGAAAGTTTACTCCCAATATCAGCATCCAGATCCAAATGATAGAGGCTATGGTATATGAAAAGGTATTGCAAGGCCTCCCCAGCCATAGATATATGGAGTGTTTGGAAGAGATTTTAACTGAATTTGGCTACCAAGAGGAAGCTGGCTTGGATGAAATTATAGCAAAATGTGAAGAAAACTACCGGACATACTACCGCCCATACATTATGGAAAAGGAATATATTTTGGAGAACTTTTTAGTAAATGAATTTTTCAAGGAAAGGATGCCTTTTGGCCAATATAAGACTATCTGGGATTCTTATATATATTTATGTGTACTCTATAGTATGATCAAGTTACATTTAATTGGCCTGGCTGGCTATCATCAAGGTCTAAACGATGATTTAACTTTAAAGTTAATCCAATCCTTATCCAAGGTGGTTGTTCACAATGTAGAATATATCCAAAGTGTAATTGATGTAATTAAGGAAAATGATTATGACAGCCTGGCTTATATGTCAAAACTCATAAAAAATTAGCTAGGTGTCATTGGTGAAGTGAAAAATAAGGGGTGTTTTTACGTGGATATTGCAGCTTTGGCCATGGTTATGAGCCAGACACAGGTAAGGCAGGATGCTAGTATAGCAGTTTTGAAAATGGCTATGGAAGGGCCTAAGGAGCAGATGGCTGAAGTTATGGATGCCTTACAAATTGTGGAAAATTCAGTTAGTCCGTATTTGGGGGGGAATGTTGATGTGAGGGGTTAATGCTAGGTCAGCAGGAGAGAGATCCTTCGGCTGCGACCCAGGATGATTCGGACTTGTGTTAAAATATTATGTTTTATTCTCAGGTAAAATATGTATAATAATAGTAAGTGGACATATTATTTGCACAAAGGAGGTTTGCCTCATGTTGGGAAATGAGTTGGAACAGGAAAATCGAACACAAATACTAGATAGGATTATAAAAAAATATAAAATTATACTCTTGGTGACTTTTGGGTCCTACAATACTGGAAAATTTACTATTAATAGTGATATTGACATTGCATTTAAATCTCAAAATCCATTATCAATGCAAGAAAAAATAGAGTTAATTGGTGAGCTAGCAGATTATTTTAAATGGGATAAGATTGATTTGGTGGATGTAGACATTGTAAACCCGCTTTTATTATATGAAATTGCTTGTGATGGAAAAGTTATGTATGAAGAACATAACTCCTTTTTGAAATTCAAATTATATGCATCATCACGCTATGCGGATACTAGGCACCTAAGAATAGCACGAAAAAGGTATCTTGATAGTCAAATATTAAATTTGGCTAGGAACATAGACCATAATATAGGAGGCTTCTAATATTATGGCAAATAGCGAATTAATAAATGAAAAACTTATAAAACTGATTACATATATAAATGAAATCAAGGAAACGAAACCGAATTCCTTTAAGGAATATGAGAAAAATTCAACAAAAAGATATGCCCTTGAAAGGCTTATACAATTAGTTATAGATTTGGCTTTAGATATTAATAATATAATCTTGTCTAGTAATAATAAACCACCTGCTAGTGATTATTTTAATTCTTTTATAGATTTAATCGAGTTAAATATTCTTGAATATGATTTTGCATATGATATCGCGCCTAGTGCTGGTCTGAGGAACCGTCTAGTTCACGAATATGAAAATATTAATGATGAAATTGTTTATGAGAGTATTGATAAGGTAATCGCATTTTATTCTAAATATGTTGTGATTATCAATAAATTTAATGTATAGGGCATTTATGTGCCTGTTATTTTGATAGGAAATATAGGCTATTATTAGTGCACCCAGCGGGGAAAATTCTATTCGTATTGACTTTGCAAACAGGGGGCACTCCAAAACCGCTCCATGTTTGAAACAAGTGTAAAGCAAATAACCATTTTCACCGATATGTATATTAAGTACAAGGATGTACATTAATTTACATGGAGGTGTTTTTTTATGGAAATAAGGGGTGTAGTTAATAATATTCCTCCTGCTTACATGAATAAACAGGAAGTAGACCAGCCTAAAGGCGATGATAAGGGCAGAATAGATGGTAAGGATGAATTTATTAGGTCTGATGAGGCAGCGAAAAAGGCTACATATGACAAGCCCAAGGTTGATCACGCCACTATCGGAAGGCTTAAAGCGGAAAGTGATAGGGCTTATAATAGTCTGAAACAAATTGTAGCCCAGCTCTTGGAAAGGCAAGGGCTTACTTTTCGGGAATGGAATCTAGTCGAAGTTGATGAAACGGCCCGTCTGGAGGCTCAGGCTCTCATTGGCGAAGGTGGGGAATTAAGTCCGGAAAAGGTCAGTGACCGTATTGTGGATTTTGCCAAGGCTTTGTCTGGTGGGGACAAGGATAAGATTGAGACTTTAAGGGGTGCAATCGAGAAGGGTTTTGAAGCAGCAGCTAAGGCTTTAGGTGGAAAATTACCTGAAATTTCCCAGCAGACTTATGACCTAGTTATGGAGAAGTTAGATAACTGGTTGCAGGAATAATTTTAGATTTTAGGATAGGAGGGAGTCTGACTCCCTTCTTTTTTTAGGCTTATCTTTTCATATGCCTATTAATTGGGGTATAATTTTCTTTATAGATGTATTTTGAAAATATGACTAGTGGGGGGGGCGAGAATAGGTGGATAAGTATTTATTACCTACTAATTTTTTGGATAGCAGGAATCCAGATATAATAAATCTAGTACAGGGTTTAGTGGAGCCCGATGATTCTCAGGCCGAAAAAGCGCGCAAGATTTTCCTTTTTGTGCGGGACAGTATTAATTACGATATGTATGCGGTTTCTAATGTGGGGGATGATTATGTGGCATCTTCTATATTAGGGCAGGGACGCGGTTTTTGCGTGCAAAAGGCGATTATTTTGGCAGCTTTGGGTAGAGCTGCGGATATCCCGAGCAGGTTGGTCCTAGTGGCCATTAGGAATCACAAGTCACCTCCCGATGCTATGGAAATCATGGGGACTAATGTCTTTTTCCCCCATATGTATAATCAATTTTTCATTAATGGCAAATGGGTAAATGCTGCGGCTACCTTTGACCGTAAAATCTGTGAACGGATTAATGTACCCTGGGTTGAATTTGATGGGTTAAATGACGCTATTTTACCTGCCCGAGATAATGATGGTAATATCTATATTGAATATGTGGATGAATATGGGGAATTCGCGGATTTTCCTTTTCAGATAGTTTTGCAAAATGCCACTAAATATTATGATGATTATACGCTTTGGTTTGATAAGATAGAAAAATAATATATCCTCTGGCCATGACTTTATTCTACGGACAGGATGCGGGACAAAATGTTTATTTTATGTAGGCTAAAGGTTTTGGCTTTTTTTTTCGATATTATAATTAAGTTTATTAGCAAGGAGGCTATTATTATGAGGGTAGAAAGGCAATGGACGCCTGCAGAGTTCTTCCCTACTAAGAGGGAAGGAGCTGGGTCTAACAAGGCCAGTAATAACCAGGAAAAAGAAAATTTCACCGTGAAGGATTCGAAATCACCAGGGGTTGAAGCACCTAAAATCTTGAAAAGCGAGGTCAATACAGCTAATGAGGCTCTGAAAATTGTGAATTCCCACTTGCAATTTAGGTTGCATGAAGGAAGTGGTCGCTATCAAGTAAAGGTTATCGACACTAATACTGATGAAGTAATCAGGGAAATTCCCCCTGAAAGTGTTTTGGAATTTGCAGCTAATATTAGGCAAATGCTTGATGAAGCTATCGGCTTATTAGTAGACGAAATAGCATAATTTATTTTGTTTCTGCTAAAGGAGGGAGTAACTATTATGAATATGGGTGCACATGCTTATAACCAATACCAGAAAACGACAGTTGAAACCGTATCCCCTGGTAAGCTATTAATCATGCTTTATGATGGGGCTTTGAAAAATATTAATCATGCTATAACTGCAATTGATGAGAATGATTACAATTCGGCCCATAATAATATTATTAAAACCCAAGACATTATTGTCGAGTTGATGTCTACACTTAATATGGATTATGATATTTCTAAGAATTTATATAGCTTGTATGATTTTATGCTGAGCCGTCTAATAGATGCGAATATCGACAAGGACACAGGGAAATTAAAAGAGCTAGCTTTATTTGTCCAAGATTTACGGGATACCTGGCAGAAGGCAGTACAGGATATGAGCAGTAATCCAGCTAATCGGCTTAACCTAGCTAACAGACCTCAGATGACTAATATTAGTTTGAAGGGCTGATTTATAATGAAAATGGATCCGCGTAGTTTGGAGAATATGTTTACAGAGATATTGGACTTATCTGAACAAATGCTACAAGTTGTGAAAAATTCTAAGGAAAATGAAGATTGGGCTGGGGAGATTAGCCAGATACTTGAAAAACGGCAGGGATTAATGGGACAAGTGGATGAATATAGGGCTAAGGTCAATTTATCGGCTACAGATGAGCAAAAAATAAAGGGGCTTATTAAAAAAATTCAGATTAATGATGGCAATATTACTCAGTCTTTACAGGAAGAAATGCTTAGGCTACAAGAGAGAATTGGTAATGTTAAGCAAAACAAAATTGCTCAAGATGCTTATTTAATTAATGATAATCAAATGGATGGATGGTTTTTTGATAGCAAAAAGTAAACTTTGGGGATCTGAGGGATTTATTTATGGGACATAATTATTTGCTAGACATTATGGAAAATTACAAATCACAATATAGCTTATACGAAAAGATGGAGGATTTATCTTCTAGGCAGCTTACCTTATTACAAGGTATAGAAGTAAATTCTGACTTATCCGAGCTTTTACAGAATAGAAAAGATTTAATGGATGAAATCGTGGGCCTGAATCAAGCCAATAAGCAAATGCAGGAACAATTGAGGGCTAATTTAGAAATGGGGGATTTTACTGTAAGTGGAATTGAAAGTCGGGGTGAAGCAGATCTAGCCCAGGAGCTGAAGGCTCTTCTATCCTCGATTAGCAATCTATTAAATAAGATTAATGAAAATGATATTAAAAATGAATCTTTGATGAGACAATTCATGCGCAGCAAGCGGAATAGTACCACTTCTGCCCAGGCTGGGGATATATATCAGGAAGTTATGCAGGGCTTTAAGTCTGGACATGGGGATAAATAATTCTTTAGGTGAATATTTGGACTTTTATTTTGCCATTTAAATTATTTTTTTTATATTTGCTTGCTTTTACTTAGCTTTTATTGCTATTTTGTTTTTGGAAGTATATAATTAGTTTACTGGTTTTGCCTAAATATTAGTTTAAAATCAGTAAATCTATTTACAAAGTGAGGGATTTTCTTAAATGTTTGAAGACAAAACATTGGTGTGTCAAGATTGTGGCCAAGATTTCGTGTTTACTGCTGGTGAACAGGAATTTTATGCGGAAAAGGGTTTTGAAAATGAACCTAAACGGTGTAAAGAATGTAGAATGAACCGTAGAAATAACCGTAATGATGGCTCTAGAGCACCACGTCAAATGTACGATGCCATTTGTGCCGAATGCGGTGTTGAGACTCAAGTTCCATTTAAACCTGTTGAAGGTAGACCTGTTTATTGTTTAGAATGTTTCCAACAACAAAAAGAAGCAGCATATTAAACGATTGATTTATTGCCGGGCTCTTTAGCCCGGTTTTTGTATTTTAACAATAATTTACATAATTAATCCCCTTATAGTCAAATAATATAGATATAGGAGTAATTATTTCTACTTAAAGGATTTTATATTATATAAGGAGAATGTATTATATATACAACCAGGAAAGGAGTGGTCACATGAAGTTGGAGATTAGAGGCAAAAACATTGAAGTTACCAATGCATTAAAGGAGTACACCACTAAACGGCTTTCCAAGTTGGAAAAATATCTAGATGAGGTCAAGGAGGCACAAGTAGCATTATCTGTGGAGGGAACGGAGCATAAGGTGGAGGTAACTATCCCCCTTAATGGCGTGATTCTGCGGGGCGAAGAAGCTACCGATGATATGTATACTTCCATTGATATGGTGCAGGAGAAGTTAGAAAAGCAGTTAGAAAAACATAAAACTAAACTATACAGGCATCATCGTGGTGTAGGCTTTAAACAGGCGGTTATGGAGGAAATTAAGAAAGAGTTGAAGGAAGAAGAAACTGAGCCCTTTAAAATCGTGAGAACCAAGAGATTTGCCCTCAAACCGATGGATGAAGAAGAAGCTATTATGCAAATGAATCTTTTAGGTCATACTTTTTTTGTATTCTTTAATGCGAAAACAGAGGAAGTTAATGTAGTATATAAGCGTAAAGACGGAGATTATGGCTTAATTGAACCCAACTTTGATTAGTTGAAGATTGTTAGGTAATAGTGATAAAATATAATATTAGTAGATAAACTGAGGAACCTTATGGTTCCTCTTTTTTGATAGATGATGGATTAGTGTTTTAAGGAAAAGAGGTAGATGGTAAATGATTAGAAGTCTAGTGCAAAGACTATTAGACGATAATGAAAAGGAAATCAAGAAACTAGAAAAAAACGTAGAACTTATAAATGCTCTGGAAAGCGAATTTGCCCAGTTAAAAGATGAGGATTTTCCTAAGAAAACTGAGGAATTCAGGGCCAGGCTAGAAGGAAGGGAGACTCTAGATGACATCTTACCTGAGGCTTTTGCCCTGGTGAGGGAAGCTTCCAAGAGAACCTTGAAGATGCGCCATTTTGATGTGCAATTAATCGGGGGTATGGTTTTACATTCTGGTCGTATTGCGGAAATGAAAACTGGGGAGGGTAAAACCCTAGTAGCTACTCTGGCAGCCTACCTTAATGCTCTGGAAGGCAAGGGGACCCATATCGTCACGGTCAATGACTATCTAGCTAGTCGTGATGCGGACTGGATGGGGCCTATTTATGAAATGTGTGGTTTATCGGTGGGCTTGATTGTGCATGGTCTTTCTTATGAGGAAAGGCGAGCTGCCTATTTATGTGATATTACTTACGCTACTAATAATGAATTGGGTTTTGATTATTTGCGGGATAATATGGTGGTAGCTAAGGAAAATATGGTCCAGCGTCCACTTCACTATGCCATTATTGACGAAGTGGACTCTATTTTAATTGATGAAGCCAGGACCCCTTTGATTATATCTGGGGAGGGAGATAAGCCAACTACCTTGTATTACCAGATTGCTAAATTTATTCCCCGCTTGCGGGTGGAGGAAGATTATGTAATTGATGAGAAAGCCCATTTGGTCACTCTGACTGAAAATGGGGTTAAAAGGGTGGAAGCCCATTTTGCTATCGAAAATTTATCGGAAAATATGGAAATAGCTCATCACACTAACCAAGGTCTCAAGGCTCATTGCCTGATGCATAGGGATAAGGATTATGTGGTCAAGGATGGGCAGGTAATTATTGTAGATGAATTTACAGGTCGCTTGATGTTCGGGCGCCGTTATAGTGATGGTCTGCACCAAGCTATAGAAGCTAAGGAAGGGGTAAGAATCGAGAAGGAATCTCAGACTCTGGCTACTGTAACTTTCCAAAATTATTTTAGGATGTATAAGAAGTTATCGGGTATGACTGGTACGGCTAAGACTGAGGAAGAAGAATTCCGTAAGATTTATCATATGGATGTAATCGTTATTCCTACCCACAAACCCATGGTAAGGGAGGACTGTTCTGATGTAGTCTACCGCAGTCAGGAAGGTAAATTTAATGCGGTAGTTAATGATATTCTGGAAAGACATCAAAAGGGGCAGCCCGTTTTAGTGGGGACCATTGCTATTGAGACTTCGGAACTTTTGAGTGCCATGTTGAAAAAGCGGGGGATTAAGCATCAGGTATTAAATGCTAAATACCATGACAAGGAAGCGGAAATTATCGCCCAAGCGGGACAAAAGGAAGCCGTAACTATTGCCACTAATATGGCAGGACGGGGTACCGACATAGTTTTAGGTGAAGGGGTCAAGGAATTAGGGGGCTTATATGTTTTGGGGACGGAACGCCATGAATCGAGGCGGATTGATAACCAGCTTAGAGGCCGTTCGGGGCGTCAAGGTGATACTGGGGAATCGAAGTTTTATGTTTCCCTAGAAGATGATTTGATGCGTTTATTTGGTTCGGCTAATATTGAAAACCTTATGGATAGGCTGGGTATGGATGATGATATGCCCATTGAAAATAAAATGATTACCCGCGGTATTGAAAATGCCCAAAAGAAGGTAGAAGCTAAAAACTTTAGTATAAGGAAAAATGTTCTGGAATACGATGATGTTATTAACCAGCAGCGTGAAGTTATGTATGGAGAAAGGCAGAAAGTTTTATTCGGTGAAGAGTTGAAGGATACTATCCTGAGCATGATGAATGATGTGATTGAACAAGCTGTTGATAATTTTGCTGGGGAAGAAAAGTATTCTGATGCTTGGGATTTAGCAGGCTTGATTAATTATGCAGAACATTATATTATTCCTGAACTCGATTTTACAGTAGATGATTTAGTCGGTATGACTAAATATGACATGCGAAAATTTTTGCAGGAGAAAAGTAATAACTACTACGAAAAAAGGGAAGCCGAATTGGGTGCGGATACCATGCGGGAAATCGAGAGGGCTATTATGCTCAGGATTATTGATGAAAAATGGATGGACCATATCGATGCTATGGATCAGCTTAGAAATGGTATCTCCTTGAGGGCTTTTGCCCAAAGGGATCCCTTAATCGAATATAAGTTTGAAGCTTTTGATGCTTTCCAAGATATGATTTTTAGTATGAAGGAAGATGTGGTCCGTTATATTTTAAGGGTCCGCATCGTAGAACAGCCTGAGGAAAGAAAAATGGTGGCAAATTATGGTGGGGAAGAAGATGTGAAAAAACCAGTTAGGGTGGGTAAAAAGGTAGGACGCAACGACCCTTGTCCTTGCGGTAGTGGCAAGAAGTACAAAAGGTGTTGTGGGAGAGGGGTTAGTTAATGGATTTAGCTACTCTGATAGGCTTATTGATTGGTCTAGGTGCTTTAATTGGCGGTTTTCTTTTAGAAGGTGGACAAGGAAGTATGCTAGTGGTGAAAACTGCTGCTATTATCGTCTTTGGCGGTACTTTTGGGGCGGTTATAATCAGCTTTACTATGGATGAACTCCGCCAGTTGCCTACTGCGCTAAAAAGGATTTTTGTGCGGGAAGAAATAGACTATATTTTAATTTTAGACCAAATAGTTGATACAGCCGATAAGGCCCGTAGGGGAGGTCTTTTAAGCCTAGAAAATGAGCTAGTCCATATAGAAAATGACTTTTTTACTAGGGGTTTGCAATTAGTTATTGATGGTACAGACCCCGAACTGACTCGCACTATGCTGGATATGGAAATTGAAGCTTTTGAAAAAAACGAGATGGTGGGTGCGGATATTTTTATGACCGCTGGGGGCTATGCCCCTACTATGGGTATTATAGGTACAGTCATGGGGATGATTCATGTCCTAGCTAGTATTGCTGAACCCGATAAAATAGCGGGTGCTATTGCAGTCGCCTTCCTAGCTATCCTTTATGGTGTGGCATCGGCTAATGTTTTATGGTTGCCTTTTGGGACCAAGTTAAGGATTAAAGCGGAAAAGGAGATTTATCTGATGGATTTGATTGTGGAGGGTATTTTGTCAATTCAAGCTGGGGAAAATCCCCGTGTAATTAGGGAAAAACTCAGCACTTTTTTACCGCCCGATGTGAGGAAGAATCTCCTAGAGTCTGGGCTACCTATTGATATGGAGATGTGATGCTGTGGCTGATAGCAAGCGTAGGGAAAGAAAAAGGCGGGATTTTAGCCCTGTAGTAGGGCCAGAACGCTGGCTTAGCCCATATGCGGGTTTTGCTACCCTCTGCCTAATTTTCTTGATTCTAATATTTACTGTGAGCCAAATAGATGCTAAGAAGTATGCAAGGGTAGCTAATTCTTTCAGTATAGTCCTTACGGGACTACCGATTAGTGATGGAGATGAAGTCGGTTTAGCTGTAATAGATGAATTGGAAAGCCCAGATATTTCTGCCGAAACTTCCGCCCACAATCAGGCCCAGCTTGATGAAATTAAAGAATTACTTAACCAATTTATTATGGGCCAGGAGACGGGGACTAAACTAGACGATTACATCAAGGTCTATGAGCAAGAACGTGGTTTAGTCATTAGTTTTAGGGATAGCTTGATTTTTAGAGATGAATCTACCGATTTAATTCCTGGGGCTGCTAATCTTGTTAGCCAAGTAGGGGATATCTTATTGGATTTGCCTAATTATATTAGGGTTGAAGGACATACGGATGATTCACCCATAAATACTGATAAATTCTCCTCTAATTGGGAACTATCTGTTTTAAGAGCTAGCGAGCTAGTCCATATTTTGCATGAAGAGGCACAAATCCCAGCCCTACGGCTTTCTGCTATCGGTTATGGTGAAACGCGTCCTCTGGTGGCTAGTGATAATTCTAAGGATAGGGCTATGAATCGCAGGGTGGATATAGTGGTTTTAAAGATGAAGTATGATTACTTCGAAGCACCGAGCAGCAATTGAATTATTAATTATGAGTTTTTAATTCTGAATTATGGATGGAAAGCATGGTTTTCCTACATTCATTAAGAATTAAGAATTAAGAATTAAGAATTTAAAATTTAAAATTTAAAAAGGGGAGGGCTTATGATGATCGAAGATCCGAGTACGGAATGTACTGAGATAATTAAGCGTCTTGACGAAATGAGGGCTTCACTTTGACATTGAGTCAAAGAACAAGGAAATTGCAAAGTTAGAGCTTACAAGTGGCCAGGCTAATTTTTGGGATGATAATGTAAAAGCCCAAGAAGTTTTAAGGGAACTCAGTAAATTAAAAAATGAGCTAGCTAATTTTAATAAACTCTATGATAGTATTTGCTATCTAGCGGAAATATTAGATATATCCTTAGCCGAAGGGGAAAGTGACCTCTATGAGGAATCGGTTAAGGAATTAGTTAATCTGAAGAAACAATTTCGGGAATTTGAGTTTCTTATCTTATTTTCTGGCAAACATGATATAAATAATGCTATAGTATCACTACACGCTGGTGCAGGTGGTACTGAGGCCCAAGATTGGGTAGAAATACTTTTGCGTATGTATACGAGGTGGTGTGAAGACTCTAATTATGAAGTGGAGATTCTGGATTTTTTAGCTGGTGATGAAGCAGGCATAAAAAGTGTTACTTTTCTGGTTAAGGGATTTCATGCTTTTGGTAAGCTAAAATGTGAAAGAGGTATTCATCGCCTTATTAGGATTTCACCTTTTGATTCATCGGGTCGGCGCCATACTTCATTTGCTTCAGTTTCGGTACTACCGGAGGTTGATGATGATGTGGCGATCGAAATTAAGGCCGAAGACTTGAGGATAGATACTTATCGTTCAGGTGGGG
Source organism: uncultured Syntrophomonadaceae bacterium (assembly GCA_964514235.1). Classification (GTDB taxonomy): domain Bacteria; phylum Bacillota; class Syntrophomonadia; order Syntrophomonadales; family Syntrophomonadaceae; genus JAAYRQ01. The sequence continues at coordinate 12,513 of CAZEPV010000001.1, forward strand.
CTGGGGGACAGCATGTTAATAAGACCGATTCGGCCGTCCGTATAACCCATTTACCCACTAATACCGTAGTACAATGCCAAAACCAACGCTCCCAACATGCTAACCGTTTGGCGGCGATGAAGATTTTAACCGCTAGGCTGCATGAATTAAAGGAAGCAGAACTAGCGGATAATCTGCAAAGTTTAAAGGGAGAATATAAAGAGATTGCTTGGGGTAACCAGATTAGGACCTACACTTTAAATCCTTTTACCCTAGTTAAGGATCATCGGACTAATTGGGAAGTGGGTAACGCAGGGGCGGTTTTAGATGGAGATTTAGACGATTTTATTTATGCTTGCTTACAAGGGAAAATACTAATATAATGTTTAATTTTTAATTCTTAATTAAAGTAGGAAAGCCAAGCTCTCCATTCCGTAATTTAAAATTCATAATTCTTAATTAAAAATTCAAATACGTGGGAGGTTAAAAGTGCGGGAAATTAATGATTTTCTAGTAGAAGAAGTAGAAACTAAAGCAAAAAGTATTAGGCGCAGTATTATTAAAATGCTAGGTCTGGCAGGTTCCGGCCATACAGGGGGTTCCTTGTCAGCAGCCGACATTTTAGCCTGTCTATATTTTTGGGAAATGCAAATAGATCCCCATAATCCCAAATGGCCTGATCGAGACCGATTTGTATTGAGCAAGGGCCATGCAGCCCCAGTCTTATATGCGACTCTAGCGGAAAAAGGATATTTTGCTAAAGAAAAGTTAGAGACCCTGCGCAAGTTAGGTAGTCCCCTCCAAGGACACCCCGATATGCTGAAATTAGCTGGGGTCGAGGCATCATCCGGTTCATTGGGACAAGGGATTAGCTGGGCAGTAGGGATGGCCTTGGCAGGAAAAATGGATGATAAATCTTATCGGGTTTATTCTATGCTAGGTGATGGCGAAATTCAGGAAGGCATGGTATGGGAAGCCCTTATGGCAGCAGCTCATTATAAGTTAGATAATTTATTAGTATTTCTGGATCATAACGGTTTACAGATAGATGGAAAGATTACCGATGTATTATCACCTGAACCAGTAGCCGATAAATTCAGGGCTTTTGGTTTTGAAGTTATAAATATTAATGGCCACGATTGCACCGAAATAATGCAAGCCCTGGAAAAGGGGCGTCAAACTAAAGGTAAGCCGACTGCGATTATCGCGGAAACTATCAAGGGTAAAAGCTGTTCTTTTATGGAGAATCAAGCAGATTGGCATGGAGTGGCCCCTAATGCCGAAGAAGTTGAAAAAGCCTTAGCTGAGTTAGGCTAATTGTAAGGAGGATTATTTTGAAAAAGCAAGCTACGCGGGATGCCTATGGTAAAGCTTTAATAGAATTAGGACATATTCATGAAGATATAGTAGTCTTAGATGCGGATTTATCCAAATCCACTAAAACGGCGGGATTTGCCACTGAATTTCCCAAACGCTTTATTAATGCTGGGATTGCCGAACAAAATATGATGGGGATGGCAGCTGGTCTTGCCACAACGGGTAAGACAGTATTTGCTAGTTCCTTTGCTATATTTGCTGCGGGTAGGGCTTTTGAACAGGTAAGAAATTCTATAGCTTACGCTAATTTGAATGTCAAGGTTTGTGCTACCCATGCAGGGATTACGGTAGGTGAAGATGGTGGTTCCCATCAAGCGGTGGAGGATATAGCAATTATGCGTAGTATTCCCAATATGACGGTAGTGGTACCCTCGGACGGGGTTAGTGCCCGAAAAGCCTTATTCGCCTTATACGCTTATAAGGGGCCAGCATATCTACGTTTGGGCCGTCCTACGGTTCCAGTATTATACGAGGAAAACCTCGAATTTAATTTGGGTAAGGGAATTGAACTCAAGGCAGGCGGAGATGCGACTCTGATTGCCTGTGGAATTATGGTAGCCATGGCTCAGGAAGCAGCCGACAAATTGGCAGAATCAGGTATAAATGTATCGGTAGTCGATATGCACACTATTAAGCCTATCGACACAGACTTGATAGTTAAAAAGGCTGAGGAAACTGGAGCTATCCTGACTTTGGAGGAACATAGTATTGTGGGGGGACTAGGTGGAGCTGTATGTGAAGTGGTTAGTGAACATTACCCTGTCCCAGTTTTGCGTATGGGAATAAATGATGTTTTTGGACAATCTGGAACTCCAGGGGACTTATTAAATTATTATAATTTAAATGTTTCCCATATTATACAGAAAGTTCAGGATTTGCTTAAAAAGAAAAGAAAATAAAAAGGATTTTAATATATTTTTGTAGAACCACCAATGATGGTGGTTTTTTTTATATAATTAATCTGGTTAAATCTGATTAGTGGAGGGAGATAAATGCTAGTTCAGTTTTACAATGTCTCCAAAATATATCCTAATGGGGTAAAGGCTTTAGATGATATTTCATTAAAGATAGATAGAGGAGAATTCCTATTTTTGATGGGCCCTAGTGGGGCTGGTAAATCTACCTTAGTCAAGATGTTGTTTCGGGAAGAAAAACCTACTCGGGGGCAGATTTTTATCGCCTCAAGAAGTATTGTTAGAATGAAAAAGTCAGAAATACCGGGTCTGCGTCGTAGCATGGGTATAATTTTTCAAGATTTTAAGCTTTTGGAAGGTAAGACAGTTAGCGAAAATGTAGCATTTGCCATGGAGGTAGTTGGGGCTAACCCACGTGATATTAGGAATAGGGTACCTGAAGTTATCAATATGGTGGGTTTAAAAGGCAGGGAGGACGCTTTTCCTGGTGAATTATCAGGGGGGGAACAACAAAGGGTTGGTATAGCGCGAGCTATTGCTAATGAACCCTTAATTCTAATTGCTGATGAACCTACGGGTAATTTGGATATTGAAACCTCCCAGGAGATTATGGAACTGCTTTTCAGTATTAATCGCAAGGGTACGACAGTCATTATGGCTACCCATGCCCGCGAGTTAGTAAAGGCGGCCCATAAGCGGGTAGTAATGCTAGATAAGGGACGCATTATTACCGATGATTCTAGTGGAGTATTGGCATTATGAGATTGAGAAATATTATATATTTTATTAGAGAAGCTTTAAAATCATTAAGGAGAAATACCCTACTTACTTTCGCTACGATTTCTACAGCTAGTATATGTATCTTGATTCTAGGGATTGCCCTGCTTATAACTATGAATGCTAGTCAATTTATGCACAAACTGGAGTCAGATGTCGAGATTGTTGCTTATTTGGAAAAGGATGTAACCGGTACCAAAATAGCAGATATAAAGGATGATATACAAGGTGTTCCTGAGGTAAGAAGTGTTAAATTCGTTTCTTGTGAAGAAGCCCTTAAAAATTTGCAAGAATCTTTAGGTAAAGATAAATATGACCTAAGGGAGACTCTGGAAAAAAACCCCTTGCCTGATTCTTATCAGATTAAAACGGTAGACCCCCACGATGTACCCGAAGTGGCGAAAATGCTAGAACAAATCAGGGGTGTTCAAGAAGTTACTTATGGTAAGGGTGTAGTCGAAAGGCTTTTTGAAGTAACTAAGTGGGTAAGGGTAGTTAGCCTAATTTTAATCGGTTTACTAGGGTTCGGTGCAGTGTTTCTGATTGCGACTACTATAAGATTAGCTATTTATTCTAGGCGTAAGGAAATTTACTTGATGAAGCTGATTGGGGCAACTGATTGGTTTATTAGGTGGCCCTTTTTTATCGAAGGGGTCATTTTAGGGGTAGTAGGTTCCCTTATTTCCATATTCATTCTGGCTTTGGGTTATCAATCATTGATTAAACGTATGGATTCCTTGTTCTTCCTACCCTTGGTTACGGGACAAGATGTCTTGTTGGTGGTCTATCTTTCACTTTTGCTAGTGGGAGGATTTTTAGGTATATTAGGAACCCTGGTTTCGATAAATAGATTTTTGGATGTCTAGGTGTTGGGAAGTGGGAAGCGAGCTTAATGTCACCCCGTGGTAGCGTGGGAGTAAACTATTCTAGGGAGGAGTTTTTGTAAAGTGCGAAAAGGGCATAAATTAACTACATTTATGGTTATTTTGACGTTTTTCATAACTTTTCTTTTTCCTGTCTATGCTGATGAGCTAGAGGAACATCAAAGGCAACTACAAGATGTAAGTAGGCAAATAAATCAAAACAAAAAAGTAGTCGATCAGAAAAAACAAGAAGAAAGGTCGATTATGGGCCAAATCAAAGCGATTGAGGAGGACATTTCTAGTACTGAGAAAGAAATAAATTCACTTTCAGAACGCATTGCCTTTTTAACTGATTCAATAGCTCGTACAGAGGAAGATATCAAGCGCAGTGAAGAAGAATTGGCTGAAAAAGACGCCCTCTTAAGCGAAAGGCTAGAATACATATACAAACAAGGTAATGTTTCCTATATGGAAGTATTATTTTCTGCTACCGATATAAAAGATTTCTTAACCCGATATGATATGTTAAATCTTATTGTGGAACAAGATATAGAATTAATTGAAGAAGTAAATAAAGAGCGCAATGAACTAGAAATGAAAAAAAGCGATTTGGAAGTTAAGGAAAAAGAATTAAAGGCTATACAAGCTGAACAGAGATTGGCTAAGGAGCAACTAGATTCGCAAAAGGAAGATAAACAGAGTGTCTTATCTACTGTAGCTAGTGAAAGAAAAGCTTATGAGCAAGCCCTGGCCGAATTGGAAAGAACCTCGGCCCAAATTGAAACCATGATTAGGCAGATTCAGGCTGCCAGTGGTGAAACAGTGCTAGGGACAGGAGTCTTTACTTGGCCTACGCCAGGTCATACCAGTATAACTTCCCCATATGGTATGAGGCACCATCCTATTTTACAGCAATGGCGCATACATACTGGGACTGATATAGGTGCACCCATGTCCGCTTCTATCGTAGCTGCTGATAGTGGTACGGTAATATTTGTTGGTTGGATGAATGCTAATGGCAATACTACCATTATTGACCATGGGGGAGGTATCTCCACGGTATACGCCCACCAGAGCCAATTTTTAGTGCAAAAAGGTGATGCTGTTATTAAGGGACAGGAAATAGGTAAGGTAGGTAGCACGGGATGGAGTACAGGTCCCCATTTACATTTTGAAGTGCGGGTAAATGGAGTACATACGGATCCGATGGCATACATATAGGGATGTGGGATGTGGGTTTGTGGCATTCTGTGGTGGGATTGTATTTGTGATTAGGGTTCGAATGAATTCGAACCTACTGCTGAATTTATTAATGGGCTGGGGAAAAAGGCTGAACCTTCTTAATTCTGTAGAGGGGATTTAAATCCCCGACTTGCTGAGATGTGACACTGGGATAAAAGGTAATTTTAAGGGCGGGAAACCGCCCCTTAGTGATTTAAACCCAGCCGCGTAGTTTGACGGCTTCGGCAACCCTCTGAATAGAAATTATGTAGGCGGCATCCCGCATATAATAGTCATTCTCCCGAGCTAAGTCGTGTACTGCGTGAAAAGCAGAAGTCATTTTAGTGTCTAGCTTTTCCAAGACTTCCTCCTTTCCCCAAAAGTAATTCATATTAGATTGTACTTGTTCGAAATAGCTACAAGTGACCCCTCCTGCATTGGCCAAGAAGTCTGGAATTACATAGATACCCCTTTCCTTTATAACTTCATCTGCTTCAGGACTGGTAGGGCCATTAGCCCCTTCGGCGAGAATTTTAACTTGGGGGCTCATATGGTGTACATTATTAATAGTTATTTGCCCTTCCAAGGCACAAGGAATCAATATATCCACATCTTCCTTGAGCCATGCATCACCATCTAGAATCTCACAGCCAGTTTTTTGGGCTTCACTTTGATCTAGGGTACCAAAGGAATCAGCGCAATTGGCTAATTCATCTATATTTAATCCATTTTTGTTACGGAAGGTAAAAGCCTTCTTTTCTACCTCATTCCAGCAGGAAACGGCGACTACTCTTCCACCTAGTTCCTGGTAGAGCCTAGCTGCGTATTGGGCTACATTGCCAAATCCTTGGAAACTAGCCTTAGTCTCCTTAATATCCATATTTAACACTTTTAGGGCTTCTCTAAGGGTATAGATAATCCCATAGCCAGTTGCTTCGGTACGACCTAGGGATCCGCCCATTCCTACTGGTTTACCTGTAATAACTCCAGGGAATCTGCCTCCATTAATAGTTTCATATTCATCTAACATCCATAACATATGTTGTTTATTACTCATCACATCAGGTGCAGGTACATCTATATTGGGCCCTATGTTTTTGGCTACAGCCCGAACCCAACCCCGACAAAGCCGTTCTTGTTCGGTTAAGCTAAGTTTTCGTGGGTCACAAACTATGCCACCTTTGGCACCCCCTAGGGGGATATCAACTACTGCACATTTCCAAGTCATCCACATAGATAGGGCTCTGACTGTATCTGCGGTTTCAGCAGGGTGGAAACGAATGCCCCCTTTGGCTGGTCCTTTGGCATCATTATGTTGGACTCTATATCCTTTGAATATCTGAGTTGAACCATCGTCCATTTTTACGGGGATTAGAAAATGGTATTCGCGTAGGGGTTGGCGGAGTAGCTCTTGGCTGGCTGTATCTAAACCGATTAATTTAGCTACATTGTCAAACTGGGCTTGGGCAACAGCATAGGGATTGTAAGCTTCTGCTTCCATGGTAAATCTTCCTCCTTAAAGTCAATGTATATCTTAAATATAATATTTATCTTCATGCCATTTCAAGGGATTGTTTATTATATATTCCTGTATTTTTGAATATTCTTCCTCATTTCTAATTATTCTATCATAATAATTCCTTTGCCAGATATTCCGATAATTATATTTATAACACATTCGGGTTGAAACGGATTTATACCCCTGGATTATTTTATGTAGGGGTGGACGACCCTGTCTACCCTCAGAAATCACAATTATTCCGTGAATGTGGTTGGGCATTAGGCAAAAGGCATCTGTCTTAACATTTTCATATAAATTATTTATTTTATACCAGCATTTTTCTACAATTCTGCCTATATCATTTGCTAGCATGTGTGGTTCGGGGTCAGCGGTATTCGGGCAGACAGAGTCGTCTGCCCCTACAGCGGTAATGATATTGCCAAATATCTTGGCATGATTTTGGGCACAGATTGTAATAAAATAATATCCTGGTAGGGAATAATCATAATTTTTTAATCTAATACTTTTTCTACGAGGCATTTTTATCCTGGGCCTCCATATCCCAAACGGTGGTATTGATAATTAATTTCTTATATTCTAGGTGGGGGATTATTTTCCTGCCCTTATCTCTTATATAGTATTAGGTTATAATAAAAAAATAATTATACAAGGGGATGATGTTTTTGAAAAGCAATAGTTTTACTTTTGAACAAGTAGGCCAACCTTTCTTAATTGCACAGGGGTTTTTATTTACCGAAGGGCCAGTCTGGAATAAAAAGGAGGGCTATGTCTTATTTAGCGATATTCCTGCCAGTATTATTTATAAATTGACTTTACCAAACCATATCGAGGTTTTTCGTAGTCCTAGCGGCAATTCCAATGGTTTGGCCTACGATACTGATGGCTTGCTTTTGGCGGCCGAACATGGCTCTAGATCAGTAACTAGGAGGTTAAAGGATGGCAGGATTGTGCCTTTGGCCGACAATTTTGAGGGAAAAAGCCTGCATTCCCCCAATGATATAGCTGTGCGGTCCGATGGCAAGATATATTTTACCGATCCCCCCTTTGGCTTGGGAAATCGGCGCCCCGAAATGGATTTCATGGGCCTATATCGGGTTGAACCGAGTGGGGAGATAATTCTGGAAGGTAAGTTTAACCAATACTTAAATGGTCTAGCTTTTTCTCCAGATGAAAAGCTGCTTTATCTGGCCTTGACTGCAACTGATGAGCTTTTAGTATTAGATGTTGCTAGTAATGGTAATTTAAGCAACCCTCGCAAGTTTGTAACAGTTCCTTATCCAGATGGTATTGCTGTTGACCTAGCTGGGCACATTTATGTGGCAGGTGCCCGAGGGGTCGAAATTTTTACCCCGAAGGGAGAAAAGATAGGGATTATAGTAACTGGTAGACACCCTGCTAATTGTGGATTTGCTGGGGAGGATGGCCAGCTTTTAATTATTGCTGCTCGGGAGGCTGTATATGGGGTTAAGGTCCCGATAGCAGGTTATTAAATTTGCATGGCCTTTGGGGGCAAGCCGAAACATTTTTAAAAGCTGGGAAAAAGCTCTTTACTAATTTAGCTTAGTAAAGTAGAATATACTCGAATATAATTGTTTTATTAATAGGGGAGGTAAAAAAGTGAAAAGGAAAATTGCACTCATATTAGTTTTATGCCTATCTTTAGGTGTGTTCATGGTCGGTTGTGGTGGTAGTGATTCGGATGTTGAGGATAATTCTTGGATTGACATTCAGGACAAGGGTTATTTTGTAGTCGGTTTGGATGATGCTTTTCCACCTATGGGATTTAGAGAAACGGGTACCAATGAAATTGTAGGTTTTGATATTGACTTGGCTAAGGAAGCTGCCGAAAGGTTAGGGGTAGAAGTCAAATTCCAACCTGTAGTTTGGGAAAGTGCTATTGAAGAATTGAACGGTCATAAAGTCGATGTCATCTGGAATGGTTTAACTATTACGGAATCTAGGAAAAAACAATTTGCTTTTACTGCGCCTTACATAGAGGACAAGCAGTTAATAGTAGTCCAAAATGGTTCACAGATTACTAATAAGGCTGACTTAGAGGGTAAAACAGTAGGTATTCAAGCTGGTAGTAGTGCTATTGAAGCTGTACAAAAGGATGCCGAGACTTACGAATCAATAGGTGAAATGGTAGAATTCGGTGGTAATGATGAAGCATTACTTGACCTAGCTGCTGGCAGACTAGATGCAGTAGTAGTTGATGAAGTTGTAGGCAGATACTACATGTCCAAAAAGCCTGGTGAGTATGATATTTTAACTGAACACTTTGGCTTAGAGGAATTCGGGGTAGGCCTAAGGCTTACTGACCAAGCATTTTTAGCTGAATTAGATAAGGTCTTATCTGAAATGAAGGCTGATGGAGCCGCAGCAGAAATTTCCAATGAATGGTTTGGAGAAGATATAACAAAATAATTAATTTAAACTAAAAGGGATTAGGCTAACAGTGAATTTTATACTGTTAGCCTAACTACGTTTAAAAGACAGCATCTTAAAGGGGATAAATATGGATTATTTGCTACTTATATTGCCTGCAATGCTTAAAGGAACCGGTATAACTTTAAAATTATTTTCTTTAACCCTAGTTTTAGCTTTACCACTAGGAATAATATTAGCATTAGCCCGACTTACGAAATTTAAGCCGCTAAATATTTTTATGCAATTTTATGTGTGGATTTTTCGGGGTACCCCATTATTGCTCCAATTACTATTTGTTTACTTCGGTTTGAGCTTTATCGGTATATCATTAGAGCGTTTTACTGCAGCTAGCTTGGCTTTTGTTCTAAATTATGCCGCCTATTTGGCCGAAATATATAGGGCTGGAATCCAATCTATAGATAGGGGACAGTATGAAGCAGCTAATGTCTTGGGCTTAACTAAGATACAGACTATGACCAAAATAGTTTTGCCCCAAGTTTTTAAACGGGTATTACCCCCGATTAGTAATGAAGTTATTAACCTAGTAAAGGATACCGCTTTAGTCTATGTAATTGGGATTAGTGAACTGTTAAGGGTAGCTAAAACTGCGGCAGTTGCAGATTTTACATTCACCCCTTTTATCGTAGCAGCGGTATTTTATTTGATTATGACCGGGGTTGTGCAACAATTTTTCAAGTGGCTCGAAGCTAAATATGATTTTTATGAATAAGGGGATAAATGATGTATATATTGCAAGCTATAGATGTCTATAAGAACTTTCATCGTTTAGAGGTATTAAGGGGTGTTTCCCTGCAGGTTAAAAAAGGTGAAGTCATAGCTATTATCGGCCCCTCGGGTTCTGGAAAAAGCACATTTTTAAGGTGCCTTAATCGTCTGGAGACAATGGATAGTGGCTTAATCGAAATTGCCGGGGAAATAATGGTACAAAATGATGCCGAGGGTAAGGCGGTATATAGCCCGGAAAAGGATATTGCCCGCCTGCGCCGAAAAATGGGCATGTTGTTCCAGGATTTTAATTTATTTCCCCATAAATCAGTCTTAAAAAACATAATGTTAGCACCTATGCTAGTTAAAGACATGAAAGAAGCAGAAGCTGAGCAAATGGCGAGAATTTTGCTAGATAAAGTAGGCTTATCCTATAAAGCGGACAATTATCCCTTTGAATTATCGGGTGGGCAACAACAGAGGGTAGCTATTGCTAGAGCCCTAGCTATGGAACCTGAAATTATGTGTTTTGATGAACCTACCTCTGCACTTGATCCTGAACTTACGGGGGAAGTATTACGGGTGATGAAGGATTTAGCCATGGAAGAGAGGACTATGATTGTGGTTACTCATGAAATAGGTTTCGCCCGCGAAGTAGCGGATAAGGTTATTTTTATGGATGAAGGGATAATCGTAGAAGAAGGTAATGCTGAACAAGTCTTGATTAACCCCCAGCAGGAAAGGACGAAGGCCTTTTTAAGTACAGTCTTAATGGCCCGATAAGTGGCTTAAATTCCCTTCAGAATTTTATAATAGTGTATAGTTTCTTGCATAAAAATCCTAATATTATCCGATGATAGTATTAGGAGGTGTATTAAGAATGTTGCAATTAAGTCAAAAGGAAACTATGTTATTGGAGGACCAAAAAAAACATGAGGAAATGTGTATAGAAAAATATACTAACTATGCTAACCAGACCCAAGATGGACAACTCAAACAGCTATTCCAGGATTATGCCCAGCAGGAACAATCTCACCTAGATACTATCAACCAACTTTTAAATGGACAAATCCCCGACATGAATCAAGCCAGTCAGAGCCAAAACCAGGGTGGAAATGCGAACCAAGCCCAGGCTACTGCAATGCAAGGGGCTATGGGAAATCAAGCCGATGCAGCCCTATGTAATGATATGCTAATGACCGAGAAGTATATGTCTAATACTTATGATACTGCTATTTTCGAATTTGCTAATGCTGAGGTTAGACAAATACTAAATCATATTCAAAAGGAAGAACAGGAACATGGTGAAGGTATATTTAATTATATGAATAGTCATGGAATGTATAATCCTAAGTAAATGAAAAAAGCTAGCTAGTTACACGACTAGCTAGCTTTTTTAAGTGGTCTTATAATTCAAATTTTTCAACTTGCTCTAATAGAGAATCGGCGTTTTTGGCCAACCTGCTTGCACTATCATTAATTTCAAGGGCTGCCTGGGCTGCTACTTCACTACCTTTAGCAATTTCTTGAGCACCTTGACTGGATTGTTCCATGGTTATGGTGGTGTTTTCTATAGCGGCGCTTATCTGGGATATTGCGGCCACAATCTTATTGATCATTTGCATAGTTTCCTCGGTTAAGCCTGCTATCATATCAGCATCACCTTTATACTGTCCACCAATATCGACCATGAAGTTAGTTATATTACTTACATCGGTATTAATAAAATCGAGCATTTCATTAGAATTGCCGACTAGATTCTCGATGGCCTCTTGTACCAAGCGGGTATGGTCCTGAATATTGCTTACTGTCGTGGCGGCATCTTCGGCTAATTTTCTGACTTCATCTGCGACTACTGCAAAGCCTCGGCCTTGCTCACCAGCCCTAGCTGCTTCTATAGCAGCATTCAGGGCCAAAAGATTGGTCTGTTCAGCTATGCCAGCTATACTCTGGGCTAAATTAGAGATTTCATCCACCACTTTAGCCTCAGCGATAGCAGTGACCATTTTAGCTTGTATATTTTCGTATAACTTTTGGTTTCTTTCTTGGGCTTCTAAAGCCTGATTTTGCACTTCGAGGGCTCTTAACTCAATTTCATGGGCATTTTTATTGGCTTCCTGTGAACTATTAGCAACTAATTGGAGTTGGCCTTCGATTTCACTAGCTGATGCGCTGACTTCCTGGGCTGAAGCTGCTACTTCCTCCATACTAGCGGCAATTTCCTCTGTGGATGAAGAAACTTCCTGCATGGTAGTGCCGACTTGTTGGCCAGAAGCCGATAGTTGGTCACTTGAAGCAGCTAATTCGTTGGCTGATAGGGAAATATTGTTAATTATATTACGTAAGTTTTGTGACATATTTTCTATGCCCCGAGACAGTACCCCTACTTCATCTTTGTAGTTTAAAAATTTTGCTGGCATGCTTTTGCTTAAATTACCTTGGCTAATAGTATGGACATGTCCAGAAGCTAAGGTGATGGGTTGTGCAATTTTGCGACCGATTATCCAAGATAAAAGTATGCCCAATACCAGAACTACTATTACGATGGTATATAATTGTTTTTTCAAGCCAGTTAAATTGGCTAATATTTCACTTTTATCGGTAGTTATGCCCACTGACCAATTGGCATTGGGGATCGGGGCATAACCCAAAAGTTTTTCTACATTTTCATAAGTATATTCTCCAAAGCCTTGTTCCCCCGCTATCATTTTTTCTTGTATATTAGCCAAGTCCTTTAGGGCAGGCTCATTTTCAACTCGGCGTAAAATATTGTCCTGGTTTTCTACTAATTCAAAATTGGGGTGGGCAATATTGGTGCCGTTTTTATCCAGTATATAAGCGTAACCCGTTTCCCCTAAAACTATCTGGCTAATAATGTCACTTAGGATATGAATATCGTAATTACCGACTAGTACCCCCACAGGCTGGCCTAGTTCATCTAAAATTGGTGCAGCAATAGGTAGGATTTTGTTGACTTGGTCTACAACTGGTTCGGCAATATGTAATTTTCCCATCATGGCTTGTTTGAAATAATCTCTCGACATGACATTAGCGGTGGAATTATCACTACTTTGTAAAGTACCGTCTGGCATGGCGACACCTAGGTTTTTAAGTCCTAATCGTCTAGCTTCACTTTGTAGGACAGGTAATTGTTGTTCAAAATCCATGGAAGTTATAATGGGTGTCCTAGCTAGGGTATCAATCATTTTCAGATTACCTTGCAATTCTCTTTCTACAATCATAGCTACATCTGCAGCTTTGGTCGGTAGGTTCATTTGGATTTGATTAAGCAGGGCATTGCTAGAAGTGTTGGTAGCTACCAGGCCGAAAGCCAAACAGACTATTAATAGTAGGCTACCTAGGGAAAGTATTAACTTGCTACTGAGTGATTTCATATTAAGACCTCCAAAATCAAGAAAATTGTTAAAAATAAAACCGTAACAATAAGGTAAGATATTAATATCTTACCATGACTTTTCGACATTTACCATCATAATTCTATGCAAAACATGCAAATTTACTCTTTATATCGACAAATCCAATTTGTGCTAGCAAAGGCAGTAGTTCGGGAATGGTCGATTTTAATTTTGAAATAAAAATTGGTTAGTAGGACTTAAGGCGGGGGTGGCTGCAAAAAAATGGTTCGCCCTAAATTCGGCAAACCATTTTTCATTTCTAAAGGAGGAATAGGCTAATCCATAGGGCCTCCTTCCCAGTATTGGCGGATTTTGCGTAGGGCATAACCTCCAAAAAATAAGCCATTAGCAAATGCTAAAGGAATAGCCAATGCTCCAAACCAATGAATTTTCTGCTTGTTATCTTCTTTACCACTAGTAGTACGATATCTAGTCAATAATTATCCCTCCTTTAATGCTATTTTTAGCATTAAGGCGAATATTATATCTGGTTTTATTTTTCAATTTTTATTACTAATGGTTGGAAAAACTTTTACTAGCAAAAGATAGATTAATGAGCCACCTAAGAGCAAAATTAATAGTAGGCTAACTAATTTTGTAAACATTTTATCACCCCTAATAATTTGTGCCAGGCAGGGATTTATTATTCTTTTTTATGGCGGGGCATACATATGACTTCTCTTATTTCGGAATCGAAAAATTTGTTACTATGGGCAGGAAGTATTACACAGGCTGCGTCTGCACCAGTCATAGTCCCGGCAATGGAAATTACTTCTTCACCATATGGAATTAATCCGGCATCTAGGGCCATGACTGATATTTCTAGGGCTACTTTAATTCCTTGTCCGAAAATTCTCAAGGTCTGGGCTATAATCTCAGCTGGGTAAACACCCCCGAAGTGATTGCGAATGGCCCTATCTACACCAGCTAGGAGATGGGTTGTGGTTAGGATTTTAACTCCTCTTGCTTGTAAGGAATTACGGGTTTTTGCATCCATTTCATCCATCCCGGCTTCTTTGAAGCCTACATGATGGGTTACACAAATTATATTTAAACCCTCTTGATACGCTAAAAGCTTTCGGGCTGTTTCACCTTGATAGGATGCAAGAATAATATTTTTTATGCCTAATTCCCTGGCTCTTTTAAAGGCCAATTCGAGGGTTTTATCGGTGTTTTCTGGACCCGGTTTATCAAACAGCATATGACTTCCTCCTTTATTTTTGCATATTAGTAATTTTCGTAAATTCTTCTATAGTAAGCGGTGTTTTGATTACTACGGTAGTTAATTTAGATAAATCAATTTCATGCGGTGTGGCCAGTCTATGTGTCCTTTTATGATAAATTACTTTGAGTACTGGACGGTTAGGATATTCTTTATTTACATCTACTACTACGGCAACATCGCCCGTATTTAGCTCGACAATAGTTCCAATAGGATAAATAGCGATATTAGAAATTAAGGCGGTAACGACCTCTTTATCTAAGTATGTACCAGCCAGACGTTTTAATACAATTAGAGCCTGATTTATAGAATAGGCAGGGCGATAAGGGCGATCCGCCAAAAGCGCGTCATATATATCTGCTGCGGCTACGATTCTGGCATATTCATGGATTTCGCTCCCTTTAAGTTTACGGGGATATCCATTCCCATCCCATCTTTCGTGGTGTTGGTAGGCAACATGGGCTGAAAGCAGTGGTATATCTTGGTATTGGCGCAGGATTTCGAAACCATAAGCAGGGTGCTTTTTAATTTCATCGTATTCTTTTCTAGTCAAATCATCGGGTTTGTTGAGAATTTCCTTATCAATTCTAACTTTACCCACATCGTGCAATAGGGCTCCCAGTCCTAGTTCCCGTAGTTTTAAGTCGTGGTAACCCAAGGTAATGCCAGTCATTATGGACAAAATACAAACATTAACCGAATGGGCAAATGTATAATCATCATAAGTTCTTATATCGGTTAAATGGATTAAAAGATTATAATTCTGTAGTAATTCATCTAATATGTTTTCTACTAATGTTTTGACTGCTTTTATATTTAATTTGCGATTACTCTCCAGATTAGTAAAGTTATCCTTAATAACTTTTATAGTCTGAATACGGGTAGTTTCCGAAATAGGCTCGGGAATTACTATGTCATTTATTAATGGATCTTTGACATAAATTGAATTAATGCCTAATTCCTGTAAGCGTTTTATGTAAATCTTATCTAATATTATTCCAGCGTGTAGTAATACCCGAGCATCTCCATCGTATACCGTACGGGCTACTACCATGCCTTCCTCGAGTCTTAATACCGACAATCGTTTCATAATTACTCCTTGTCCTTTTACATTAGTTAGTCAAAATTAAGCTAGGATATTTTTATTCTTTTATTTCACATCTGTTCTCCATTTTTCTTCTATATCCTGCTTTTTAAATAAAATTTCTATTATTTTCCCATTTGTCCTATGAAAATAGGGAGGTAATCCCAAGAAGAATAGGTATATAAAAGCAAGTTATTTGATATTTGGCTGGCAAAGTGTTAAATTTACAAGTGTAAGATTAATGAATCTATTAATAGGGAGTAAAAGATGAGAAGAAAACAGGTAAGAATTCCTAAAACCATCTTGAAAGGATTGGCTGAGGATATTCAATTATTAATGCAATCTAACCCAGGACGTATAGCTGTTCTGGAAATGATAGAAGAATTGCCATTTGAAATCAGACTTTTTGTTTTAGAGAGCCTATCTGCTTTTTATTCTGAGGGAATGGTGTCATTTTTTCACTTAATCCAAGATGAATACGGGCAGGATGTGGAGACCCTTAGTAATAAGGCCCTAAATAAGTATGCTATGGCGGGATTAGATACTAGAAAAAATCCTTTTTTCCTTGGGTCCTTTTATAAAGCATATGCAAGTTCTAGTCGTTCCACGGGCAGAATAACCCTAGATGTAGCTTGGCATAAGGAGACGGGTGGTTTGCATGTAGAGTGTTTTTATTTAACTTTTAATGCCGATGGAATACATAGTTTTTTCTTAATTCCCGATATGCCTTTTGAACAATATAATATGGATCGGGAAGTTCTAAGTAATATGGTGGAAATAAGCCAAGAAGAGACTGTATTTTTAATTAGTCAAGCTTTTAATCAAAACTTATGTCAAATGACCAGACCCGCAGTCGGTAAATTCTTATATAATAAGTATCTAGAATCTGAAAATAAGCTTAGTGGGCTGCAAGAACGGAATCTAACCCTTAAATTGACGGGTAGGTTGACACCGCGCCAGACTGTAAATAGTTTTTTTGATGCGATTAAATATGGGGATACTACCTACATAGATTGCATTTGTCCCCATATGTCACGGGATTTGATTGAGGAGATCTGCCAAGATTTACTTGGTCTAGGTACCATTATTCTGGAGGGCCAGGCAGGAAAAGTATATGCTGATTCCACCCGTGCGGAAGTTACAGCTCATTCATTAGTGGTAGATGGTAGTCATTGTTTCCGTTTGGATTATCGCTTTATAATGAAAAAAGCTCTACATACTTGGTTAATAGAAGAAATAGTTTTGGAGGATAAAAAGTGTATTGACGCAGATGGCCCGGAAAACCCCCATAACCTAGAAGTGTTTTGTCGGGTTTATGAAATTATTGACCTAGATGAATTATTTGAACTATTGGACCAAATGGATAATATCAAAGAAGTAGTCGAATTACCTTTTGGGCTACATTTACGCATCATAACCCATGAAGAGGATTTTAATTCTGGGGTCTCTTTTTTAAATGGTAGTCTAGCCGACATTATTATTAATGGTGATGAACTTGTGGTTATATGCAGGGAGCCTAGCATTTCTCTAGATATACATGATTCATTACTTAGTAATGTTGCACCACCTTTAATTTCGAGGGGCGAATATCTAGTAGATTTAATTACGGCCTATAATTACATTAATGGTAGATATGCTAGTTTTGAAGATGTTTTGATTATGGATATTGATGATTTGAGCAGCGAAAATGACCTAAGATTTATGAGCACGATTTATTTTGTCAAAGATAGGGACAGGGTTTTGGATAATATAAAAGCTATCCCTAATGTTACTTGTGCGGTAGATGAGGAATTTAGTATTTTTTATCAGTATGAATATAAGGCAAGTGATAGGGTTCTCCTAGCTGAATATGTCTTAGGTGAAGATTGGCTAACTCTATCTACATTCGGTTACAATGATATGCACTTAGTAAGGCAGAATTTCGAACCACCTCTCTATAATTATTTGGAATTTGAAGGCATGGAGATTAAAGAAGGTGGTTTTTTCGATATTTTAACGGTAGGGATGAAAAGAAATTACCCTGGTTTAGAAAAGTTTTTAAAGGAACTCTATCTTAATAAATGGTATAATTCTTGTCTAAATGTTTTAGGGGGTATGAGCCCGTCAGAGGCTTCTAAGACTGTAGAAGGGGAAAAACTTTTATGGGGTTTGATTAAAAAAATTCATCAAACCGATACCCGTAACTTAAGAAGGGGTAAGCCTAGCACGATTAAGGTTAATGAATATATTAATTTAATTGAGGAAAAAAGGAAGGAAAAACAATAATTAATGATTGACAGTAGCCTTTCCTTAAAATATACTGTATAGAACAATTGATTATTAATAGGCTATGATGGGGAAAACTTGTGAAATCTCTTGATTGCAGAGAGCTGGGGTAGCTGTAAACCAGTATCAATGTTTCATAGGGCATCACCTCGGAGCTGCTATCTGAAAGGTATTTACTTAGTAGGTGGTGCCGGACGTTAGAAGTCCGTTAAGAAGTTAGGCATAAGCGTATGCTAACTACAAGTGGTTATATGTTTTACATATAACAATAAGGGTGGTACCGCGGGAACAACCTCTCGTCCCTAAGTTTATAGGAGCGAGGGGTTTTTTGTATTTACCAGCAG
>CAZEPV010000001.1:30752-196179 GCA_964514235.1 uncultured Syntrophomonadaceae bacterium
CAACCTCTCGTCCCTAAGTTTATAGGAGCGAGGGGTTTTTTGTATTTACCAGCAGGCTGGTAAATAATTTTGAATTTTGAATTAAGGAAGGGAAAGTTGGCACTTTGCACCTTAATTAAAAATTAAAAATTAAGAATTAAAAATTAAAACATAGATTTATTTTATCAAAGGGGAGAAGATTATGAAAAGCAGTTTAGTGACCAAGGGCTTGGAAAAGGCTCCACATCGTTCACTTTTTAAGGCTATAGGTTTAACCGATGATGAAATGGCTAGACCCCTTATAGGTATAGTCAATTCTCATAATGATATAGTCCCAGGACATATTAATTTAGACAAGATTTCCGCAGCAGTTAGGACGGGGATTTTGATGGCTGGGGGGACCCCTTTGGAATTTCATACTATTGCTGTCTGTGATGGTATAGCCATGAACCATACGGGGATGAAGTATTCCTTGGCTAGTCGAGAATTGATCGCTGATACGGTTGAAATCATGGCTACGGCCCATGCATTTGATGCCTTGGTTTTCATTCCTAATTGTGACAAGGTTGTGCCTGGAATGTTAATGGCAGCAGCTCGCTTAAACATCCCTGCCATATTTATTAGTGGGGGACCCATGTTGGCGGGTAATATTAAAGGTGAAGCGGTCAGCTTATCCCAAGTATTTGAAGGGGTAGGTTCAGCCACTGCAGGTAAGCTAGATGAGGCAGGATTGCATGACTTGGAGGAAAATGCTTGTCCTACTTGTGGTTCTTGTTCGGGGATGTTTACCGCTAATTCAATGAATTGCTTGACTGAAGCTTTGGGGATGGGACTCCCTGGCAATGGTACTATTCCAGCGGTTTATTCGGAGAGAATAAGATTAGCGAAAAAAGCTGGTCAGCAAATAATGGCCTTGTTAAAGGCTGATATTAAGCCTTTGGATATAATGACCCCAGCTGCCTTCCGTAATGCCATTCATGCTGATATGGCTATCGGCTGTTCGACTAATTCGGTCCTACATTTATTGGCCATCGCCCATGAGGCTGGGGTAGAAATTGACCTTAATCTTTTTAACGAAATAAGTCAGCTAACACCCCATTTGTGTAAAATTAGTCCTGCTGGTAATCACCATATGGAGGATTTCTACCAAGCAGGTGGCATATCAGCAATTTTTAATGAACTGAATAAAAAGGATTTGCTCAATACTGATTCCCTGACGGTTACAGGTAAGAGTCTAGGTGAAAATATAGAAAATAGTCCTGTTCTGGATTATAAGGTTATTCGTCCGATTGATAACCCCTATAGTGAAAATGGCGGTTTAGCCATACTCTTTGGTAATTTAGCTCCTGAGGGGGCCGCGGTTAAGAGGGGTGCGGTTGCACCGGAAATGATGATTCATGAAGGACCAGCTAGGGTATTCGATTCCGAAGAGGATGCTGTCACTGCTATTTTAGCTGGCGAAATTGTCCCAGGGGATGTCATAGTAATTCGCTATGAAGGCCCTCAAGGTGGGCCTGGTATGAGGGAAATGTTAACCCCTACTTCTGCTATAGCTGGTATGGGGCTAGATAAGGAAGTAGCTTTAATTACTGATGGGCGTTTTTCCGGTGCTACTAGAGGTGCTTCTATTGGACATGTGTCTCCTGAAGCTTCTACTGGGGGGCTTATAGCTTTAGTCGAAGAAAATGACCTTATACGAATAAATATTCCAGCATGTCTGCTGGAACTAGTCCTTGATGATGAAACACTCCGAATTAGGAGAGATTTATGGAAAAAACCAGAACTTAAAATAAAAACTGGATATATGAGTAGATATGCCCGAATGGTACAGTCAGCTAGTACTGGAGCCATATTCGAAAAATAGATTTTCTTTTACTAGGCGGGCTAATCTAAACAGCCCGCTTTATTTTTTCATTTTATTGCTCCACTGGTAATTTGCTTTTTCCTAGGGGAGTTTTATATAGACTGATTATGATGGAGGTGAGTTTATGAAGTTAAAAGGTGCTGAGATTTTACTTCATTGTTTGCAAGAGGAAGATGTAGATACTATTTTTGGCTACCCTGGTGGTGCTGTTCTACCTATTTATGATGCTTTATATAATTCTAATATTAGACATATATTAGCCCGCCACGAACAAGGTGCAGGCCATGCAGCTGATGGTTATGCTAGAGCTACCGGGAAGGTGGGAGTCTGTTTAGCGACTTCTGGTCCTGGGGCTACTAATCTGGTTACTGCTATTACTACTGCTTATATGGATTCTATACCTTTAGTTTGCTTTACTGGACAGGTGGGGACTTCGCTCATAGGTAGGGATGCTTTTCAGGAAGCTGATATTACGGGTATTACTTTACCTATAACTAAACATAATTACTTAGTTGAAAGAACCGAAGATTTAAGAGATATCATTAAGGAAGCCTTTTATATTGCACGTACTAATCGGCCAGGGCCAGTAGTAATTGATTTACCCAAAGACGTAATGGATAATGAGATTGATTTTGAACCTAATGGTAAAAAGGAAGTAAATATCAAGGGTTATCGGGTTATGAAGGGCTACAATGCAGGCCAAATAATTAATGCGGTAGAGATGATTAAGCAAGCTAAACGTCCCGTTATATATGCTGGTGGAGGTGTAGTCGCCTCTGAAGCTGCTGATGAATTACGGGAATTAGCCGAAAAAAGGCATATCCCCGTTACTATGACTCTGATGGGCTTAGGTGCCTACCCAGGCAATAAACCACTATCTTTAGGCATGCTAGGTATGCATGGGACTAGATATGCTAATTATGCAGTCAGTGAATGTGACTTGTTAATTGCGATTGGGGCTAGATTCGATGATAGGGTTACCAGTAAAATTGAAACTTTTGCCCCTAAAGCTAAAATCATTCATATTGATGTTGATGCCGCTGAAATAGGCAAAAATGTTTCCGTAAATGTGCCCATAGTAGGTCAAGTTAAGGAAGTATTGCAAGCTATAAATGCCAAAATAGACGGGGTGAATGAAGGCCATCATAAAGAATGGCTAGAAACTGTGGAAAGATGGAAAGATGAATATCCTTTGAGATATGCCAGTGATCCAGAGGGCAGGTTGATGCCCCAACATATCATAGAGAAAATTTATGAACTAACTAATGGGGAAGCTATTATAGCCACTGAAGTTGGGCAAAATCAGATGTGGGCAGCCCATTATTACAAACTCAAGGAGCCGCGTACACTATTAACTTCGGGTGGTTTAGGTACTATGGGTTATGGTTTCCCTGCAGCTATTGGGGCTAAGGTTGCTCATCCAGATAAGCCAGTTATTGATATAGCTGGTGATGGTAGTATTCAAATGAATATTCAAGAATTAGCTGTAGCTGTAGAATATAAATTACCTGTAATTATCTGTATTTTGAATAATCATTTTTTAGGTATGGTTAGACAATGGCAGGGTCTATTTTATGAAGGACGCTATTCCTATACCGATATGAGTCATCAACCAGACTTTGTTAAACTCGCCGAGGCTTATGGGGCTATGGGAATTAGGATTAAGGAATATGCGGAAGTTGAACCAGCCATAAGAAAGGCTCTAGCAAGTACAGACAAACCAGTAGTCCTTGATTTCTGGGTGGCTAGGGAAGCAGATGTCTATCCTATGGTACCTTCGGGTTCATCACTTTTTGATATGTTAGGAGGCGACTAAAATGGCACGAGTAAATAGGCATATTTTAGCAGTTACAGTTGAAAACAGGCCAGGGGTTCTAACTCGGGTGACCACACTATTTCGTCGCCGCGGGTACAATATTGAAAGCTTGGCAGTAGGGACTACTGAGATTCCCAGCATCTCTCGTATGACTATTGAGGTTGAAGGCGATGACCAGATTATTGAACAAGTTACTAAACAATTATATAAGTTAGTTGATGTTATAAAGATAGTTGATATTACTGAGGAACGTTCAGTTGATAGGGAATTAGTATTAATTAAGGTTAAAGCTGATACTAATGTAAGGGCTGAAATAGTCCAGATAGTAGAAATCTTCAGGGCGCGCATCGTAGATATCGGGCGTAATACTTTAATTATTGAAGCAACTGGAGATTCGGGGAAAATTTCTGCTATAGAAGATTCTTTGAAACCGTTTGGTATTGTAGAGTTAGTACGCACAGGTAAAATAGCTATGGTGCGTGGGGCTACTAGACCATAATTTTAAAAAGGAGGAAATGGAAGAATGGTAAAAATGTATTATGATGCAGACTCTAATCTTGATTACTTAAAAGGGAAAACAATTGCTGTAATGGGGTTTGGTTCCCAAGGACACGCCCAAGCTCAAAACCTAAAGGATAGTGGTTTAGATGTTGTGGTAGGTATAAGGAAACCTTTTGATGAGGTCACTCAAGCTGAATGGGATGCAGTGCTTGAAGCGGGCCTTACTCCTATGACTGTGGCTGAAGCTGCTGAGAAGGCGGACATAATCCAAATCCTATTACCTGACCAGACCCAAAAAATGGTTTATGATAATGAAATTAAACCCTATCTGAAGGAAGGGGATGCTTTAGGCTTTTCCCACGGTTTTAACATTCATTATGGACAAATAGTGCCTCCAGTTAATGTGGATGTATTTATGATAGCCCCCAAGAGTCCAGGACATTTAGTAAGAAGGATGTATGTTCAAGGGGCAGGCGTACCTGGTTTAGTGGCCATTGAACAAGATTATTCTGGCAAGGCACATGATATTGCTTTGGCTTATGCTTGTGGTATCGGTTGTACTAGGGCAGGGGTTATTGAAACTTCCTTCAAGGAAGAAACCGAAACTGATTTGTTTGGTGAGCAATGTGTATTATGCGGTGGGGTTACTGAATTAGTTAAGGCTGGTTTTGAAACTCTAGTAGATGCTGGTTATCAACCTGAAATAGCTTATTTTGAGTGTTTGCATGAACTGAAGTTAATAGTGGATCTGATGTATGAAGGTGGTATGGGCTATATGCGTTACTCTATTAGCGATACTGCTGAATGGGGTGACTATATTAAGGGGCCTGAAGTGATAGGAATTGAAGCTAGGATAGCCATGCAGGAAGCTTTGCAGGAAATCCAAGAAGGTGATTTTGCCACCAATTGGCTCCTGGAAAATCAAATCGGCCGACCTAAGTATAATGCCCTAAAGCGTATGAATAGTGAACATTTGATTGAGGAAGTGGGTCGTGACCTGCGGGCTATGATGCCTTGGCTCAAGGAAAGTAAGTAACTTCCAATTTTAAATTGTGAATTATGAATTAAGGAGGGAAAGCTGCCGCTTTCCGCATTATAAAAGCAAAAGGCCAAGCCTTTTGGACCTTAATTAAGAATTAAAAATTAAAAACTAAGAATTAATGAATTTATGGGGGACTTATTATGGTAGATAGTAATCGTATTTATTTTTTTGATACGACTTTGCGAGATGGTGAACAATCTCCAGGGGTCAGCTTGAATGTAGATGAAAAGCTGGAAATAGCTAACCAACTAGCTCGGCTAGGGGTAGATATTATTGAAGCAGGTTTCCCTATTGCTTCCCCTGGAGATTTTAATGCAGTTAAGAAGATTGCCGATAGGGTTAAAGGCCCTACGATTGCGGCTTTGTGTCGGGCTAATCAAAAGGATATTGATAGGGGTTGGGAGGCCTTGAAGGGGGCGGAGTCTTCGCGGATTCATGTTTTCCTAGCTTCTTCTGATATTCATTTAAAACATAAGTTGCAAAAGTCACGAGAAGAAATGTTGGAACAGGCTGTAGCTAGTGTTAAGTATGCGAAGAAGTTTTGTTCGGATGTGGAGTTTTCCGCCGAAGATGCTTTTAGAAGTGATATTGATTTTCTGGCCAGGGTAGTGGAAGAAGTAATAAGGGCTGGGGCTACAGTAGTTAATTTACCTGATACGGTAGGTTATGCGGTTCCTGAGGAATTTGGGCAATTTATTAAAACTATTATTAATAAGGTAGCTAATATTGATAAAGCTATTGTTAGTGTCCATTGCCATGATGATTTAGGGATGGCGGTAGCTAATTCGCTAGCAGGTATTATGAATGGAGCTAGACAAGTGGAATGCGCGGTTAATGGCATAGGGGAACGGGCTGGCAATGCCTCTTTAGAGGAAATAATTATGGCCCTATATACGCGTAAGCAATTTTATGATAAGAAAGTAAATATTAATTATAATGAAATTTATCGGACTAGTAGGTTAGTCAGTAGTTTGACTGGGATGACGATTGCACCTAATAAGGCAATAGTGGGTAAAAATGCCTTTGCTCACGAATCGGGGATTCACCAGGATGGAGTATTGAAGGAAAGATCAACTTATGAAATTATGAGTCCGGAGTTGATAGGTATTAGCACTAATAATATAGTTTTAGGTAAGCATTCTGGCCGTCACGCATTTCGGGAAAGATTGAAGGAATTGGGCTTTGCTTTGACTGATTTTGAGCTGGATAAGGCCTTTGAAAAATTTAAGGATATTGCCGATCGGAAAAAGGAAATTACGGATAGTGACTTAGAAGCGATTGTAGCTGATAAAGCCTGGGCTATCCCTGAACGCTTTAGCCTGGAGTATTTACATATTTCTAGTGGCACTAATATTATTCCTACTGCGACAGTTAAACTAGCTATCGAAGATATTGCTTTTGAAGCTGCATCAACTGGTGATGGTCCTGTAGAAGCCGCTTGTAGTGCGGTTGATAAGATAACTGATATTTATGGAAAGATGCATGGTTATAAGTTGAATGCGGTAACTAGTGGTAAGGACGCTTTGGGCGAGGTTATTTCCACTATTGAAATAGATGGTAAGATTTACACGGGGCGGGGTTTAAGTACCGACATTATTGAAGCTAGTGTCAAATCTTATATTAATGCGATTAATAGGCATTATCATGAAAAACAGATTTTAAATAATGGTGTAAAAGGAAGGGGATAAAGGCATGGGTATGACAATTAGCCAAAAGATTTTGGCCAAACATGCAGGACGAGATTTTGTAGAAGCTGGTGAATTGATTAACTGTAAAGTTGATGTAGTTTTAGGTAATGATATTACTTCCCCAGTGGCCATAGAAGAATTTAACAAATTGGGGCTGGAGGCGGTATTTGACCAAGATAAGGTTGTATTAGTACCAGATCACTTTACCCCTAACAAGGATATTAAATCTGCCGAACAATGCAAGGTTATGCGTGAGTTTGCCAAGCAGCATAGTATTACTAATTATTTTGAAATTGGGCAAATGGGGATTGAACATTGCTTATTGCCTGAACAAGGCTTAGCCCTACCAGGCGATCTAATTATAGGGGCAGATTCGCATACTTGCACGTATGGGGCTTTGGGGGCTTTTGCTACCGGGGTAGGCTCTACAGATATGGCAGCGGCTATGGCTACTGGTGAAGCCTGGTTTAGGGTACCCGAAAGTATTAAGTTCGTTTACTATGGCAATTTACCGAAATGGGTAAGTGGTAAGGACTTAATTTTATACACGATTGGTGATATCGGGGTAGATGGAGCCAGGTATATGTCTATGGAATTTACGGGTGAAGTTATTGATAATCTGTCTATCGATAGCCGTTTGACTATGGCTAATATGGCCATTGAAGCCGGCGGTAAAAATGGTATTATTGCCCCTGACGATATTACTTTGCAATATGTAGAAGCAAGGGCCAAAAGACCCTTTGACTTATATTCTTCGGATGCTAATGCTAAATATGCTGAAGTGAGGGAATATGATGTATCTAAAATGGAACCTATTGTAGCTTTCCCCCATTTACCGGAAAATGCGCGCAAGGTAAGTGAAGCTACTCACGTCAATATCGATCAAGTAGTAATCGGTTCTTGTACTAATGGCAGAATTGAAGATTTAGCCATAGCTGCTAGTCTGCTTAAAGGGAAAAAGGTTCATCCGGAAATTAGAGTTATAATTTTCCCTGGAACCCAAGGGATTTATTTGGAAGCTATGCGCAAAGGTTATATTGAAAGTTTTATTGAGGCTGGGGCTATAGTTAGTACCCCTACTTGTGGGCCATGTTTAGGTGGACATATGGGTATTTTAGCTAGTGGAGAAAAAGCGGTGTCTACTACTAATCGTAATTTTGTGGGACGTATGGGGCATCCAGAAAGTGAAGTTTATCTAGCTAGTCCTGCAGTCGCAGCAGCTAGTGCCATCAAAGGCAGAATAACTCCACCGTGGGAAATATAGGTTAGGAGGTCTTAGGAAATGAACTTAAAAGGTAAAGTATATAAATTCGGGGCAGACATTGATACTGATGCGATTATTCCAGCCCGTTATCTTAATACTACTGACCCTAAGGAATTGGCTAAGCATTGTATGGAAGATGCAGATCCGACTTTTCCTAGTAAGGTTGAAGCAGGGGATATTATTGTAGCCGATAAGAACTTCGGTTGTGGTAGCTCCAGGGAACATGCCCCTATTGCTATTAAGGCTGCAGGGGTGAGTTGTGTAGTGGCTAAGTCTTTTGCTCGGATTTTTTACCGTAATAGTATAAATATTGGACTACCTATTTTGGAATGTCCTCAAGGGATAGATGCTATTAATGAGGGGGATGAAATCGAGGTAGACTTGGTTAAGGGCCTAGTGAAGAATTTACGTACTGGCGAGGAATATGAAGCCACCCCCTTTCCTGAGTTTATGCAAAACATTATGGCTAAAGGCGGTCTAATTAATTATGTTAAGGAAAGTAAATAATTGTGAGCAGAAGGTCTTGCCTCCACGCTACGGTGATGGTTCCTCAACACTTACACATTCAATAGGTTAACTAAAAAATAATTTAAAATTCTAAGAAAGGATGAGTTTATTGTATAAAATCGCTAGTTTGCCAGGTGATGGTATCGGTGTAGAGATTGTGCCCGGGGCTATTAAAGCTCTTAATGCCATTACCGAAAGGTTTGGACATAAATTTGAATTTACGGAAGCATTGGTCGGGGGGGCTGCTTATGATGCGACAGGTCATCCTCTACCGAATGAAACTCTAGAATTATGCCGTAATTCTGATGCTATTTTGCTAGGGGCCATTGGAGGGCCTAAGTGGGAAGAACTGCCAGTACATTTGCGTCCCGAAGTGGGGGCCTTGTTGCCGCTGCGTAAGGAATTGGGCTTGTTTGCTAACCTGAGACCATGTGTTTTATTTCCTGGTTTGGAACATGCCTCTACATTAAAGGAAGAAGTAATCAAGGGGGTTGACATCCTAGTACTTAGGGAATTGACGGGTGGCCTATACTTCGGGGAGAAAACTCGGGAGAAAACAGCCGATGGTGGGCAAACAGCTACAGACCTTTTAAGCTATTCTACTTATGAGATTGAAAGGATAGTCCGTTTTGCTTATGATGCTGCGAAAAAAAGAAAGCACAAGTTATGTTCAGTTGATAAAGCTAATGTGATTGAAACTTCACGTCTATGGCGGGAAGTAGTAACGGATTTAGCTAAGGAATACCCCGAAGTGGAGACTACACATATGTATGTGGATAATTGTGCTATGCAATTAATTAGAGACCCTTTGCAGTTTGATGTTATCGTAACTGAAAATATGTTTGGGGATATATTAACTGATGAAGCAGCTATGCTTACTGGTTCAATAGGTATGTTGGCTAGTGCTTCTATTGGTGGAGAAGTCGGGCTTTACGAACCTTCCCATGGAAGTGCTCCTGATATAGCAGGACAAGGGAAGGCTAACCCATTAGCCACCATATTATCAGCTGCTTTAATGCTTAGATATTCCTTTGATTTAGAAAAGGAAGCCAAATTAATTGAGGCAGCGGTTAGAACAGTATTACAAGAAGGCTATCGTACCCCAGACCTAGTGGAAGCGAATATGAAAGTATTGGCTACTGGGCAAATGGGTGATTTGGTAGCCGATAAGATTTTGACATTAAATGTCTAGGAGGGTGAGATGGTTGGGAATAAGTTAGACGTAATTATCTATGATACCACTTTGAGAGACGGGTCTCAGGGCGAGGGAATTGCTTTTTCTTCGGATGATAAATTAAAAATCGTTAGGAGACTAGATGAACTAGGAGTCAGCTATATCGAAGGTGGGTGGCCAGGTAGTAACCCCAAAGATATGGACTTTTTTAGGGAAGTTAAAAACCTAGAACTAAAAGGTTCTAAAATTACGGCCTTTAGCTCTACCCGCAAACCGAACATTAGTATCAGCCAGGATAGTAATCTGAAGGCTTTAATTGAATCAGGGGTAAGTGTAGCGACCATAGTCGGTAAGACTTGGGATTTCCATGTTCATAGGGCTTTGGAGACGACTCTGGAAGAAAATCTGAGTATGATTAGGGATACCGTAGCCTTTTTAAAAGACAAGGGACTTGAAGTAATGTTTGATGCTGAACATTTTTTTGATGGATATAAGAATAATCAGGATTATGCCCTATCGGTTTTAATGGCTGCGGCTGAATCTGGAGTCGATTGGTTAATATTATGTGACACTAATGGTGGTACTATGCCCTGGGAAGTTGCGGATATAGTGCCAGCTATTAAGACTATAACAACTATTCCTTTAGGGGTACATTTTCATAATGATGCTGGTTGTGCAGTTGCTAATTCTTTAATAGCTGTAGAAAATGGTTGCGGCCAAGTACAAGGTACAATAAATGGTTTTGGAGAAAGATGTGGTAATGCTGATCTTTGCGCTGTAATACCTAGTTTAGAACTTAAAATGGAAAAAGGATGTTTACCACATGATAATCTGAAGTTTTTGACTGAAGTCTCCCATTATGTAAGTGAGATTGCCAATATGCCCCACCACAATAACCAACCTTATGTCGGTTATGGTGCTTTTGCTCATAAAGGCGGGATTCATGTAAGTGCATTACTTAAAGATTCCCAGACTTATGAACATATTAACCCCGAAAAAGTCGGTAATCATAGACGGGTATTAGTATCGGAATTATCTGGTTTATCTAATTTATTATATAAAGCCAAGGAATTTAATTTAGATATTAATAGCTATAATGCAGAAACTAGAAAAGTAATTAAGCAAATTAAAGAATTAGAAAACCAGGGCTTCCAGTTTGAAGGGGCCGATGCTTCCTTAGAATTGTTCCTACGCAAAGGTTTTGGTGAACATGAGGATTATTTCCAACTTAACAATCTTAAAATTATTTTAGAAAAGAATGAAGATAATGGTTTCATATCGGAAGCTATGATTAAAGTAACTGTAGGGGATAAAACTTACCATACAGTAGCTGAGGGTGATGGTCCCGTAAACGCTTTGGATAATTCACTTAGAAAGGCTCTTAACGAAGTATATCCCGAAATTAGCCAAATGCATTTAAGTGATTATAAGGTTCGGGTATTAAACGGGAATGAAGGGACTGCCGCTAAAGTAAGGGTTTTAATTGAATCATCTGATGAGACTAGTAAATGGAGTACGGTCGGAGTATCGGAAAATATTATTGAAGCCTCTTGGCAAGCCATTGTAGATAGTATTAACTATATGCTGATGAACAAAAATAGAAATAAATAAATATTTTAATTAAAGTCCCCACTATTAATTTAGTGGGGACTTTTTTAAAAATGTTTGTGACATTTTGTCGCATAATTTAGGACAAATAGGGCATTGACTAAATAGTAATATTGTACTAATATTTCTAGTTGTTGGGATGTATTTTTTGAATATTTATGTGCACAAATATTTGTAGTTATGGAGGCAACAAACATTATGGATTATCAAATTACAAATTGCTACCGTGCTCTATTGGCACAAATTAACCACTTGGATAGCATTTACCAACCTAAGAGCCGTTTGAAGGAATTATACGAAGAAGCATCTATTTTAGCCTATTATATCATGGAAAATGATAGTAAAAATGTTCTACTTAATATTCAAGAATTAATACTACTCAACCAGGAATTACAAATGAATAACCAGGGTACAAAAAATGCAGAAGTACAAATTATTTGTACAGAAATTGAAACCCATCTCAGATTTTTAACTTTAGAATATCGAAAATGTTGTTAAATTAATCGAGGGACCTCGGAAAAATGTCGCTATATTTTGGACATTTAGATTATTTAAATTTTTGTTTTAAGGCTGACCTTAGCCAAAGTTAATGGTATATTAGTAAATGATGGTTAAACATTATTTTCGGGGGGCTATGTATGAAAGCTATGATAATGGCGGCCGGTGTAGGGTCGCGTCTTATGCCATTAACTATGCAAATACCCAAACCTATGGTACCTATGGCCAATAGGCCACTTATGGAAAATATCGTGGATGTCTTA
Source organism: uncultured Syntrophomonadaceae bacterium (assembly GCA_964514235.1). Lineage (GTDB taxonomy): Bacteria > Bacillota > Syntrophomonadia > Syntrophomonadales > Syntrophomonadaceae > JAAYRQ01. The sequence continues at coordinate 42,957 of CAZEPV010000001.1, forward strand.
CAAAGACATGGCTTTACTAATATCATCGCTAATCTGCATTATCATGCAGACGTTATCTCTGATTATTTCGGGGATGGGAAAGGCCATGGGGTTGAGATTGCCTACTCTTTAGAGGCTGAACTCTTAGGTACTGCTGGAGGCGTGAAAAACTGTGAATGGTTTTTGGATGATACATTTGTCATCGTTAGTGGGGATGCCTTGACAGATATAGACTTAACTAAACTGATATTAGCCCACAAAAAAAATGGGGCCTTAGCTACTATTGCCCTCAAACAAGTTGAAGAAGTGGAACATTTTGGGGTGGTAATTACTGATGGGGATGGACGGATTAAAAGATTTCAGGAAAAACCACGTCCCGAGGAGGCGCTTAGCAATTTAGCTAATACCGGTATATATATTTTTGAACCGGAGATATTCAAATACATACCTGGACGGCAATTCTATGATTTTGGTAAACAAGTTTTTCCCCATTTGGTCAAAATCAAAGCCCCCTTTTATGGAGTAACTATAGATGATTATTGGTGTGATATTGGTAATTTAGAAACTTACCGTCAAGCTCATATCGATATATTGGAAGGCCGAGTTAATGTGGCTACTAAAGGTGAAATTATAAAAACACCTACCGGTAAAGCCTTGATTGATAGGGGAGTTATAATGGACTCGGGAGCGAAAATAGAAGGAAATGTTGTCCTAGGCTCCCAATGCCGAATTGATGATGGGGCTGTAATCAAAGATAGTGTTATATGGGCAAATACAGTTGTTAACCAAAATGTAATTATTGAGGATAGCGTACTAGGGGAGGGCTGTTCAATTGGGAGCTATAGTTCCATAAAACCTGGGGCAGTCATTGCTGATGGTTGCATATTAGGCGATAATGTCCTTATTAACCGGGAGCAAAAAGTTTTTAATAGTTCTATAGACCATAATGCAGACCAAGGTTAAACTTATAAAATTAAATAATTTATTGAGTATTTTCCGGGCCTAATTTAACTATTTTGTTGAAATTAGGCTTTTTTTAACCAAGAGATTATATTTTGCAGGAATTAGCAATGGCTTGTAGAAAATCTAAAAAAAGGAAGGTATGGAGGAAAAACTTTATGGTGGGAATTATCTGAATTTGTTTTTATAGCAGGGCTTTTTTGCTTTTATAAAGAATATTATTATAGAAGTCTATTATCGTTAGATAATATCGGAGGGGGATTAGGTATGGAGGAAAATGCTTTATTGTTAGAAAATACTAGGGAAAGTCATAAACGACTACTTATTGCGACTATTATTATAATAGTTTTGGCTAGTTTAGCTACTTTGGGAATTTATCTGAGCGGAACAGGTTCTGAAACTCTGACCCCGAAAACCCTAGCTACAGTTGTTATACTATCCTTTACCTTGTACGGAGTTACCTATTTCATCATAAAAAAGTTGGGGGATAAAAGTATTGCCAAATTTATAACTGTAACTATGGTTGGCTTAATAATGTTTTTATTTACCGCTAATATGACGGGGTCGCAAGAACTTTTTGTCACCTTTTACCTAGTGATGGGTTTAAGTCTATTATATGTGGATGTTGCAGTTACTGTATTTGCTTCGGTTTTAATTATTGTTTTACATACTATTTTAATTATACTTCACCCTGAAGTAATACCTGCCGGTAATGTCGGTTCGGTATTAGGGGCTAGATATTTTTGCTTTATATGGTTTGCCATTGCGGCGGTAGTCATCACCAATGTATTCAAGCGTTTGCTTTATCAATCTATTGAAAAAGAAGAGATTGCCAGCCAGCTAACTGCAGATTTACAAGGGGCTACTCAGTTAATAGCTGAGGAGTCTGATATACTCAATGATGCTTCAGCTGGACTGCTTGATTTGGCTAATAATACAGGTAAGGCAGCTGATCAAGTCAATACAGCGGTAGAACAGTTAGCCTCAGCAGCTGCTGAACAGGCTGGCCATGCTGCCAATACTTCTACAATGGTCGGGGAAATGTCCCATGCTCTGGAGACAGCAGGGCAAAATGCGGCTCAGGTAAGCAGCGAATCCCATCAATTTAGGGAAATAGTAAGACAGGGTATTGTTACTATGGAAAAACAAAGTGGCTATATGGAAGAAAGCACTTTAGCCCAAGCTTCCGTAAGTGAGGCAGTCTATAATCTAAACGACAAATCTCAGGCCATAGGAAAAATAGTTGAATTAATCAACAATATTGCCGGACAAACCAACTTACTAGCCCTGAATGCTGCTATAGAGGCAGCCCGGGCTGGGGAAGCAGGTCGGGGCTTTGCAGTGGTAGCCGAGGAAGTGAGAAAATTGGCTGAAGAATCGGAAGGGGCTACCCAGGGTATATCCGATTTAATCATTGAAATTCAAAATGATATAAGTGATACGGTAAAAGAAATCAATCGTGCCGATGAATTGACATCCGAGCATAGTAAGGCAGTAGAAGAAAACCGCCAAATGTTTGCCACCATAGATGCTGGGGTGGAAAAGATTGATAGGGCTATCCAAGAAGTGAGTGCAGTTTTAGAAGAGGTATTAGCCGCTACAGATGAAGCCGTTAGGGAGATAGAAAGTATTTCTGCTACTACCGAAGAGTCAGCGGCTAGTACTGAGGAGATAACTGCTTTAGTGGCTCAGCAAGATGAAGCGATACAAAAGATAATTGAAATGATAGCTAATATAGATATGTCAGCTGAGAACTTATGCCAAATGGCTAATACAGTAGGTGGGGCCGAATGTAAGATGTAAATAAATTCATATTGTCCAGTTAAATTAGCACAGGCTTTTCCATTAAAAAGTCTGTGCTTGTTTTTTGTGGGGTGAAAGCTCAGTTTTTAATTTTCCAGCAATCTTTGGAAGTCTGCATCTAATTGTTGCATATCTTCCTCAGTTACAGTTTCCAAATACTCCAGAGGGACAGGTGCCATATCATATATACGGAAGGCTCCTTTTTCCCTGAGCAAGAGGGCTACTCCCATACCTAGTTCTTGGTCCTTTTCCTTGAATAAATATCCGACAAAGGCACAGTTATTACCCATTTTAGTATAGGAGGGTTCTATTTCGATATGTAAATCCTGGGGGTATTGGGTATCCTTTTCTATTTCAGCTATAAATACTGAGAAATCTTTTTCAATCAGGGCCCGATTTTGGATTAATTCTGCAGGAGACATATCATGATATTGGGGTAGTGATTCTACAGCCCAAAATACACTTAAATTCCCTGCTACATTATCGTAGTCCTTATTGAAATAGGCAGTATAATAGTTCTGTACTGTTTTTTCCGGTGCGGGAAAATCGAAAAAGACAGCATAAAGATACATGGCAACTAAAGCTGCAATTATGATAAAGTATAGGGATTTTGGGGCACTTTTGGTAATTACTTTTTCCAATTGTGCATAGCCTCCTTTGTTTTTTCCCAAATATATAATATAATAAGTTGAATTTTAACAGATTAAATGAAGATAAACAATAAAGCCTTTAATAAAGAGGAAGGCCAGGAAGGGTTAATGATGAAAAAAGTAATTGTAATCGGTGCAGGCCCAGCGGGTATGATGGCTGCCGCTACGGCTGCTGAAAATGGTGCCCAGGTAATTTTACTGGAAAAAAAGGCTCAAGTAGGTAAAAAGCTTGAAATTACAGGCAAGGGTAGGTGCAATATAACTTCGGCTTTAGAAAATAATTTTACAGGTGCTTATCCCCGCAATGGTAAATTTTTATTTAGTGCATTAAATGAATTTTCAAATTTTGAGCTTATTAATTTTTTTAATTCCCGAGGACTAATGACTAAAGTCGAAAGGGGTAAAAGGGTATTCCCAGTTACAGATAATGCTAAAGATGTAGTAAAAGTTTTATATGAAAACCTGGTGCAAGCTGGGGTTACATTACATACCAATGCGGCTGTACAAAAAATCCTAGTAAAAAGTAATAAAATAACTGGCCTTGCTACTGATGAGATGGAATATTCCTGTGATGCAGTTATAGTGGCCACAGGTGGTATGTCCTATCCTGGCACAGGTTCAACTGGTGATGGCTATATTTGGGCTAAGGATTTGGGACATACTATTGTTGAACTACGCCCTAGCTTAGTTCCGCTGGTAACCCAGGAAAAATGGGTTAGGGATTTAAAAGGCCTTAGTTTAAAAAATGTGCAAGTAACTCTTTTCCAAGTTGATGGCAAAAAAATGGGGGAAGAATTTGGCGAAATGCTCTTTACCCATTTTGGGGTATCGGGTCCTATAATACTTAGCCTAAGCAGTAATGTTAGCGATTATTTTGCCCAATATAAAAAGGAGGCTAAATTATTTATTGATTTAAAGCCAGCACTTGATGAGGATATGCTGGAAAATAGGCTGCAAAGAGATTTCGCTAAGTTTTCACGTAAACAATTTAAAAATTCCCTTGACCAATTGCTACCTAAGAAGCTTATCCCCCTTATGATTTCCTTGAGCGAAATTGATGGTGATAAGCAGGTGCATCAGATAACTAGAGCAGAACGGAAAAGATTATTAGGTCTTCTTAAGCAATTTCCCCTTACCATTACAGGAACTAGGCCCATTAAAGAAGCAGTTGTTACGGCGGGTGGGGTTGATGTAAAGGAAGTTGATCCTAAGACAATGGAATCTAAAATAATTAGCAGTCTGTTTTTTGCTGGGGAAGTATTAGATGTAGATGGGTATACGGGAGGATTTAACCTGCAGGCGGCTTTCTCAACAGGTTTCGTAGCTGGAAAATACGCTAGTGGATTATATAGCTAGAACCCCGCATTATTCTGGATTATGGGGCATTTAGACTTGTTGACCAAAATATAGTTTTTTGTTAGCATTTTAATGAATAAAAGAAATTGCTACAGATGAAATGGAGGAATTTATATGAATAAGCATTTGAAGTATAGGGGCTCATCTGATTATATAGTCTCGGATGAGTTAATGAACAGTGTCAACATAGCCATGGCTTTGCAAAAGCCCTTGCTTATTAAGGGTGAACCCGGAACAGGGAAAACTATGTTGGCCCAAAGTATTGCAGACTCCTTGGGAATGGAATTGATAATCTGGAATATCAAATCGACTACAGAAGCCCAGGAAGGCTTATATGTCTATGACACTGTGCAAAGACTATATGATAGTCAATTTGGAGAAGCAGATGTATCTAATATTAAAAAATATATTAAGTTGGGCAAACTAGGGGAAGCCTTTACGGCTGAAAAACAGATAGTTTTATTAATTGATGAAATAGATAAAGCCGATATGGAATTTCCTAATGACCTGCTCTGGGAATTAGATCAAATGAGCTTCTATATTCCAGAAACTAAGGAAACTATTGAAGCTAGGCAAAGGCCTGTGGTGATTATTACCAGTAATGCGGAAAAAGAGTTACCAGATGCCTTTTTAAGACGTTGTATTTTCCATTATATAGCCTTCCCCGATGTGGAAACCATGGAAAGAATTATGCGGGTCCACCACCCTAAAATCGAAAAGAAGTTATTAGAAGAAGCCATGGAAGCTTTTTATGCGGTAAGAAATGTGCCTAACATGCAAAAGCTACCTAGTACAAGTGAATTGATTGATTGGTTACAAGCCCTGGTTATTGGGGGAATCAGTCCCCAGAAGATTAAGAAGGACTTACCCTTTTTAGGGGTACTACTGAAGAAAAACGAGGATTTAGATGTTTTATTGAATCAAGTATATAATCGTCCCAGCAGAACTGCCCCTTTAACTAGTACACTAAACCGCTATCGGGTTTAATTAAGGGAGATTTTTCTTATGTTTACTAAATTTTTTTACCACCTTAAACATTTTGGTTTACCTGTATCCATGAACGAATGGGATGCATTATTAGATGCTTTGGAGACTGGTATGACAGGTGCTAGTCTAACCACATTTTATTATTTATGTCGTTCGATTTTAGTTAAATCTGAAGCTCACTATGATCGTTTTGATTTAGCTTTTGCTTCTTATTTCGGTGATATTGAAACACCTGAAGGCTTACCCGATAGGATTTGGGAATGGCTTAATAAAGAATTGCCTGAAATCGAAATAACCGATGAAATGCGTAAGAATCACCGCCAACTTGATTTGGATGAACTAAAAAAAATGCTTATGGAAAGATTAGAGGAACAGACGGAAGAACATCATGGAGGAAATCACTGGGTTGGAACTGGTGGTACTTCCCCCTTTGGTCATTCGGGCTATCACCCTGGTGGCATTCGCATAGGGGGAGAATCGCGCCATCTATCAGCAGTTAAAGTTGCTGGGGAAAGAAGGTACCAGGAATTTAGGACTGATGAGACTCTGGGAGTAAGACAATTTCAATTAGCCCTGCGAAAGTTAAGGCAATTTACCTCTCGGATCGAAGGGGCTAAAACGGAGTTAGACTTAGATGCTACTATTGATAAAACTTCCGAAAATGCAGGCAGGCTAGAGTTAGTCTGGGATAGACCGCGGGAAAACAATATTAAGGTTTTATTGCTAATGGATTCCGGTGGTTCTATGACTCCCCACACTAGGTTATGTAATCAGCTCTTTACTGCAGTCCATCAATCTAACCACTTTAAGGATCTAAAAGTCTTTTACTTCCATAATTGTATTTATGAGTGGCTATTCCATGATCCCTATTGCCGTTTGAATAGCTACACTGATACAGAATATGTTTTAAGAACTTTTGATCCAGAATATCGGGTAATTATTGTGGGTGATGCTAGTATGGCACCATATGAATTGACCCGACCTGGTGGAATTATCGAATGGGATTTATACAATGAAAAGCCAGGTATTGATTGGTTAAGAAGGATACGCCGCCGTTTTGAATATTCAGTCTGGCTAAATCCTATTCCTAAAAGTCGCTGGGAATGGTCAGATGGTTATTATACTATAGAAAAGATTTCACAGATTTTCCCTATGGAGGAATTGACTGTCGATGGACTAGATACTGCAGTCAAAAAACTACGAAGCCGTAGTGCGGTAGGGGTAATTTAGTCTAGCTTTTGTAAAAAATGGACTCCAATCAGCTAATTAAAGCAAAAATAAATAATAAAAACTTTTTTTGTAAATATTTTTCGCTAGAGTTGCAGGAAAATTAATTTGCGTATAGAATATTACACAAACATAATACTTAATAACAAAGTACTTACGCAAGGAGGAAGCGAAATGAATTTTACTTTGACTAAAGAACAAGAGTTAATTCAACGGATGGCTAAAGAATTTGCTGAGAAAAGCCTGGAACCGATTGCACAGCAAATTGAAAGGGATAACAAGGTACCAGACGAAATTATTAAGGGACTAGGGGACTTAGATTTATTTGGTATGCCATTTTCTGATGAGTATGGTGGGGCAGGTGCGGGATATTCTAGTTATGTATTAGCTATGGAACAAATTGGAGCTGCCTCATCAGGTGCTGCTATGATTATATCGGCACACACTTTAGGATTGGGGGCTATTGATGCTTTTGGAACGGAAGAACAAAAGAAAAAGTATATGCCCAAGGCTTGTAAGGGCGAACATATAGTCTCCTTTGCTTTTACCGAACCTGGAACTGGCTCTGATCCTAAGCAGATTACTTCCACAGCAGTAAAAGATGGGGACAACTATATTATTAATGGAACAAAAAGATTTATAACCAATGCTGGTTACCCCGGGCCAATTATCATCTTTGCTAAGGAGGAAGAAAGTGGTAGAGTGACTGGATTTATCGTGGATAAATTCTGTGAAGGTTATTCTATATCTGAACCTTGGGAAAAAATTGGTATGCACGGGGGACCACTCCTAGATGTTTACCTTAAGGATGTTAAAGTACCTGCGGAAAACATTCTAGCTGGTGTTGGGCAAGGCTATCCCATACTCCAATTTGCTATTTCTTTTGGTAAAGTTGGGGTGAGTTCTACTGCTTTGGGTGGGGCTTTAGCTTGTTTAAATGAAGCGGTTAAGTATGCTAAGGAAAAAACCCATAGGGGTGAACCTATAACTAAATTCCAATCGACTAGATTAAATATCGCTACCATTGCGGAAAAATACGAAGCTATTAAATGGTTAACTTACCGCTTAGGATTTTTGGCTGATAACGTAAAAGATCCGATGCAATTTGCTAAGGATGCAGCTTTAACTAAGGACTTTGTTTGTGAGCAGGTTGTTGATATTACTAAATATGCGGTAAGTATTCATGGTTCTTATGGATTAATGGAAGATTATAAGGTAGGACGCCTTTGGAGAGAAGCTATTATTGGCTTGCAAATCGAAGGTGTATCCGATATGCAGAAAATGATTGTAGCAGGGGTAATTTTAGGGGGATAATATGTTGGTAAGGTAGTGGGAGCCCTATCACGGTTCCCACTTTCTTTATAAATTATGGTGAAAGAGGTGCAGAAGCTTTATGGAGAAATTTGATGCTATTGTTGTTGGAGGAGGGCTTGCTGGCCTTGCTTCTGCCTATACTCTTGCCCAAGCTGGACTTGAAGTATTAGTTTTGGAGCGAGGAGATTATTCTGGGGCCAAAAATGTAACTGGGGGCAGATTATATGTTAATCCTGTGCGCGACCTATTCCCTGACTTATGGAAAAAAGCCCCACTAGAAAGATTTATTGCCCATGAAGAAGTAGCTATGGTTACTAAGGAAGCTTCTTTGACTGTGCGCTATAGCGGTGTAGAACTCGCTACTGAACCCTACCAAAGTTATAGTGTCCTTAGGGCCAAGTTCGATCGTTGGTTAGCTCGGCAGACGGAAAGAAAAGGGGCTGCCCTAATAACTAAAACCAAAGTTGATGATTTAATTATAGAAGAGGGACAAGTAAAAGGTGTCTGGGCAGCTGGTGATGAATTAAGGGCCGATGTAGTAATAGCTGCAGATGGTGCGGTATCCTTAATATCCGAAATGGCTGGTTTAAAAAAGCCAGGCCTGCCCAAGGATTATGCGGTAGGGGTTAAAGAAGTTATTGAACTCGACCCTACTGTCATTGAAGATAGATTTGGCCTGGAGGAAGGCCAAGGTGCGGCCCGCTTATTTATGGGCGAAGTTACTAAAGGTAATTTTGGTGGCGGGTTTTTATATACAAACAAAGACAGCCTCAGTTTAGGTCTAGTAATAGGCATAAAAGACATGATGCAAGACGAAGAAAATTCAGTGCCAGATTTAATGGATAATTTCAAATTACGTCCTGAAGTGGCCAGACTTATCAGGGGTGGCGAAACTGTAGAATATTCAGCCCACATTATCCCAGAAGGTGGCTATAAAGCCATAAGCAAATTATTTGATGCAGGAATTTTGGTAGTCGGTGATGCTGCAGGTCTAGCCCTAAATATCGGGGTAACAGTTAGGGGTATGGAATATGCTCTAGCATCCGGATATTATGCGGCTCAAGCAGTAATTGCAGCCCAGGAGGCCCAAGATTTTAGTGCCAATAAGCTTTCCCTATATGCCAAACTCCTAGAAGATAGTTTTGTCATGCAAGACTTTAAGAATTTTAAGGATGCGCCAGATGTATTAGATAATCCTAGATTTTTCAATCACTATCCAGAGCTGGTAGGAAAAATGATGCAGGATATTTATGAAGTGCCTGCTGGCTCCAAGGCCAGATTATATCCTACCATTAAAAAACACATGAAATTCGGAGAATTATGGGCCATGCTTGGTGATATGAGAAAGGTGATGAAAATATGAGTGAGGCTTTAGGCTTAAAAACTAAACTAGGATTAAACGTATTTAAAGAAGATAAGGAAAAACATATTGAAATAAAGCCTGGTATGGAAAAGGACCCCCGTTTAAAAAGAGCCATTAATATATGTCCAGCAGGTCTATATTCCTTAAATGATGATGGTGAAGTGGAATTTACCATTGATGGTTGTTTGGAGTGTGGCACTTGCCGTATCGCTTGTGGTATAGAAGTTTTAGATTGGAAGTATCCTTCAGGGGGTACTGGTGTACAATTCCGTTTTGGCTAATAAAAATAATTGAAATTATAAGGAGGTTATGTATTTATGAATATAGTCGTAGCTATGAAACAAATTCCTGATTTACAGCAGATACGTATCCGTAATCGTCAGCCAGTATTTGACGATGTTCCCCTAACCCTAGGCGATATTGACAAAAATGCTTTAGAGGCTGCAGTTAATCTCAAGGAAAGCGTAGAGGGCAATGTAGTAGTAATATCAGCTGGTAATGAAGAAGTTGAAGATACTATTAAAGAGGCTTTAGCAGCAGGTGCAGATGAAGCTTTTTTAGTATTAGATGATGAGTTAGAAAATGCCGAAAGCAGCCAGATTGCTACTATTTTGGCAGCGGGGCTAAAAGAAATAGATGATGTGGGTCTAATCCTTTTTGGTGAAGGTAGTGGTGATAACTACTCAGGTCAAGTAGGTTCTAGAGTAGCGGAACTTCTCGATTTACCCCAAGTAGGTTATGCAAGTAATATAGAAATAAAAGATGAGATAGCAATTATTACTAGGTCGTTGGAAGATGTAGAAGAAATTATAGAAGTTAACCTACCAGCAGTAGTAACAATAATGGCTGATATTAACGAACCACGTATACCTTCCGTAACCCAGATCCTAAAAGCAGGCAGAAAACCAAAAGAAGTCTTAGAATTAGATGAGCTTGAAGTAGAACTAGGCAGTGTAACTACCGAAACTATGAGCAACCTAGCTCCAGAAAGTGATCGTAAAAAAGTGGTAGTAAAAACTGTAGATGAATTAGTTTCTGCACTTACTGCTGAAAACTTGATAGGAAGGTGATAAATATGGCAAGTGTATTGATATATAGTGATAAACTTAATTTAGCTTTAGAATTAATTAGTGCAGCGAAAACTATTAATCCAGAAGTTACCGCAGTAGCTATAAATGATGCAAAACTAGCCCAAGGCTTAGCTGCTGCAGGTGTCAAAGTATGGCAAGTTAATAATGATGCGGTTAATGTTGCTGATACCGCAGTCCTAGCCCAAGCTATTGCAGACTTAGCGGATAAGGCTGCAGCTAATACAGTATTGCTCGCCTCCAATCGCAGGGGACGGGAATTAGCAGGTCGGCTAGCTCAAAAGTTAGAAGCAGGTTGTTTGACCAATGTATCTAGCATGAAAATTGATGGGGATAAGGTAGAATGTATGCGTAATGCTTTAGGTGGTGCCACAGTCGCTACCCAAGTGATCATCGCAGACAAACAAGTAATAGCCATAGCTCCTAAAAGTTTTGAGCCTGCTAGTGGTAGCCCAGCTAGTGTGGAAGATGTAGATGTGGAAGTCACACCCAAGGTCAAAGTCCTAGAAGTAAGAACTAAAGCTGCTGATGCAGTTGATATAGAAGCTGCGGAAGTCCTAGTGGTAGCTGGGCAAGGCGTTAATAGTCAGGCAGACTTAGCGGACATAGAAGCCCTAGCTAAAAAACTCGGTGGTGAAGTTGCTTGTACTAAACCCGTAGCGACCGATAAGAAATGGTTATCAGAGGAAAGGGTAGTAGGTTTGTCGGGTAAGATATGTAAACCCGACCTGGCTATTTTACTCGGTGTCTCAGGCCAAGTACAGTTTACCGTAGGGATAAGGGATGCCAAAAGCATCGTGTCGGTTAATACCGATGAAAATGCTAACATGAACCAGATGTCGGATTATATTTTAACGGCTGATTTGCATGAAGTGGTTAAGGAGTTAAGTGGCAAACTATAGACGCCGAAAATAAAACGTGAGATGTGAAACGTGAAATGTAAAATAGGGGCCTAGTGAAAACTGAAGGGCCCCTATTTTTTTAGTCTTCATTCAGCTTCATTAAAGGAATGCCAGTAGCTGCTTAAAATGGTCAAGCTACCAGGCATTAGCTAGGTCAAATGCCTGATGAATGGCATCTATTACATGGGCTGGTTTTACAGCATCACCGACTATCTCCACCTGGTCAAAATGTGGCTTTAATTCTTGGTACAAATGATTTTGGGCTGTACTCCCGGTAGCTAAAACTATTGTATCAGCAGCTAGTAATTTTTCTTCGCCCGCTTGGACTAGCTTCAAACCTTCTGCGGTAATTTCTTTAACCTCAGCTTCATTAAGGGTATTTACCCCCATGATTTTCAAGTTTTTTAATACGGTCCAGCGCATAGCTCTAATGATATCGGTAGCCATATGTTTATTCATTTCTACTACAGTAACCTTAAATACACCTCTAGTTATTAGCTCATATAGAGTATCAAAGTCTTCTACTTTATGTTTCATTAGAAACTTTAGACTATCGGCCCCTAAAGTACCTAGTTCGGCTATATGTAGGGCGGTCTCTACCCCTAAAGCGCCTCCACCGATCACAACAATTTCCGAACCTTGGGGGTTCTTACCCTTTAAAATATCCCAGGCATTTATCACATTAAGGTTCGGGGCTATAGGGAAAGGTGGGGAGCTGACTGATGCCCCCGTAGCTAGAATTATTTTATCGGGATTTTGTTCTTTTACCAATTCCACATCAGCATTTGTATTAAGCATAAGGCTAATCCTTAGTTCTGCTAGAATATTTTCATAATAATATAGCAAAGAGGCAAATTCGGCTTTCCCAGGTGGAATTGCGGCTAAATTCCACTGGCCGCCGATTCTATTTTCCTTTTCAACTAGGGTTACTTCATGGCCCTTTATAGCAGCAACTCGGGCAGCTTCTAATCCAGCAGGACCCGCACCGATTACTAATATTTTTAAAGGTTTTTCACTTTTACTTATAAAACGTTTGTTTTCAAATCCCGCTTGGGCATTAATGGCACAAGCTACCCCAGTGCTTGGTGAATTGTGGGCAAAAAGCATATCTAAACAGACCATACACCCTATACATTTACGGATGGTATTTGCCCTACCCTGCTCGGCCTTTATCCCCCAATCGGGGTCGGCTAAAAAACCACGACAAACGGAAATTAGGTCGGCCTCCCCATTAGCCAAAATATCTTCTGCTGTTTCGGGGTTATTAATACGGTTACTAGCTACTACTGGAATATTAACGGCTCCTTTTATTTTAGCAGCCAAATATGCGTATGTACCCCTAGGAACTTCGGCCTGGATTTGGGGAATTTCGGATTCATGCCATCCCCCTGTAACATTAATTATATTTAAAGAAGCCTTTTCTAATTCCTTAGCTAATTGAGACATTTCTCGCCAGGTATTACCCGAGGGGACAAAATCACTACCCCCTAACCTGATGCCCAAAACCATATCATCTCCAACCTGTTGACGGATTTCTTTAATAACTTCTAAGGGGAATCTCATACGGTTTTTTATGGAACCCCCATATTCATCAGTCCTTTTGTTGGTGGCGGGTGAATAAAATTGGTTGATTAAATAACCTGCACTTCCAATAACTTCGATAAGGTCATAACCAGCTTCTTTGGCCCGTAAAGCAGCTTGACCAAAAGAAATTATGATTTCTCTGATTTCGGGGATAGTCAGTTCCTTGGGAGTATGTCTACTTAGGGGGGAAGGCAATGGGGAGGGTGCCTTAACTTCATGCCCCTTAGTAAAGGCATAGGAATAACGGCCTGCATGAAAGAGCTGGATTCCCACAGCAGTGCCATATCTTTTAAGGGTAGACACTAATTTCTTATGTCCTGCAATTAAACTGTCATCATGTATAGAGGCAAATCCACCCCATAATTCCTGGGCCTGGATAGCTATACCGCCGATAATAATTAGACCCGCTCCACCTTGGGCCCGAGCAGCGTAGTAATTAATTAGTCGTTCATTTATTTGACCGTCGGGGGAATAGCCTAAGTTCATCGCGGGAATGACAATACGATTTTTTAAGTGAATATTACCAATAGTAGTTTTTTCGAAAAGCATTTTTCTTCCTCCTATTTAAAAAGAACTATTAATATTTGTAGCTTAATCTTTTAATCTATAGACTATACTTGATAGAAAAAATAAGTCTCTTATGTGAAGATATTACGTAAACAAACTATTGTCAACAATATAAATGTCTTTCTATTGTAGGAATGCAAATAGAGGATTACAATTATATTAAGGGTGAATTTACTAGGTTAAGAAAGGGGTAATAAGGTTGGATAATGTAAATAGGGTAGAAATAGTAGTAGATGGGGTTACAGGTGTAGGTAAATCTAGCTTGGTCAAAATTTTATGTGAAGAATTCACACTCAAACCTTTTAGTGAACTCTTTGAGGATGAAAATCGTTTACTACATAAATTTTTCTATGACCGTCCTAAATGGGCCTTTCCTATGCAAACTAACTTCTTAACTAATAGGTTTAAACAATATAAACAAGCTATGAAAATCGGAAATGCTGTAATGGATAGGTCAATTTATTCTGATAAAATTTTTGCCCGGATGTATTTGGAATATGGCTATCTTAATCCCGAAGAATATGCAGTCTATAATAATTTGTTACATACCATGTTAGAACATGTAGCTCCACCTAAGCTTTTAGTTTACTTGCGAGTGAATACTGATGAAGCTATCAGGAGAATCCATAAAAGAGGCAGGCCTGATGAAGTTAATGTGGAAAGGGAATACTGGGATCATCTTAATGAATTTTATGAAGCCAACTATGAAAATTTCGATCCAGAACGCTTATTGACTATACAAGTAGATAAATTAGATTATGTCCACATAGAGGAAGACCGTAAATTCGTAATTAATGAGATAGAAAAAGCATGGACAAGATTAAGTAAAGCTATTTAATATTTTTGCCTAGGGAAACTGAAAGGTAGTGGAAAGATGAATTTACTCTTAGGGGTATTGGCTGGAATAATATTCCTAACTTTTTCACCCTATTTTTATAAAATAATGCTATGGAAGCCAGATGAATTTGAAGAAGAACTCTTAAAATCGCTAGCCTCATGGATGGTAAGCAAAGGTAGCAAATCACGTCCACAATTATGGACACTTTATTTCCTATCTATAATCTTAGAAGCGACTTATTTCATATTAGTTTTCACCATTATAAAACACCCAGTCCTTATTGTAATTTCCTGTTTTTTTGCGGGGGTAGAATTCGTACATCTATCCATCGTGGCCAGGTCACTATATAGATTTTTCGCTGGTAAAGTTATTTTGCGAGAAATATTTAACTGGAGAGTAGAAAGAATTAGTGCCTTGTTATTTTTCACCCATTCTTTTTTAGTAATTGTATGTCTGTTTTTTTATTAATAACTATGGAGGTTAAAAATGTACCAAGGTATTCGTCTAGATCTAGCAAGTCTACGCATTTATAGAAATATTTTGGAAGATGCGGTAATAAAGAAACTTATTACCGCCTTAGAAAATGCAAGTAAATTAGGTTCACAGGGTTTGGTATCCATGGACTCTTTTAATGATTTTGTTTTTGAATTATTTAAAAGCCAACGGACCTTTAAGGAACATATAATTTATTTAATCTTGCATGATGATAACCCTTTCTCCCAACTAGCCGAAAAGCAGGATTTATTTAATATGGATGAATTGATAATAGAAGCGGTTAAGGGCGATTTGAGGGTGCTTAAAAATTTATATTATTTGGATTTTATCCCTTTGTTTAATAGCGACATAAATAAATGGCAAGATATGGAGGTAAAGGGAATCGAATTTAACCCCGATGCTGATTGGGCTGACTTAGTGGGTCCCTTTGCTAAGCATTATAAAACTAATTCTCGGGGATTAGTTTCGCTTTATAAAGGATTTTATTGGGACAGAAATCTAGGCCTGAAAGGTATCGAAAATTTACAAAAGCTTAGTTTGGAAGATTTAATAGCTTGTGATTGGCAAATAGAAAAAATTAAGGCCAATACGGAAAAATTCTTGCAAAGGAAGCCCGCCAATAATATTTTATTATATGGTCCTCGTGGAACTGGGAAATCTACAGCAATTAAAGCTTTACTGAATGAATATCAGGATGGCTTACGCATAGTGGAAATAGCCCGAGAAGATTTGGATTGTATTCCCCAGGTGGTATCGGTTTTAAAGGACTATAATTTGCGCTTTATATTATTTTTAGATGACTTGTCCTTCGAGGACTATGAAACGGATTATAAGGGTCTGAAAGCTGTTTTGGAAGGTAGCTTGGCAGAAACACCTAGTAATGTTCTAATCTATGCTACCTCTAATCGCAGACACTTAGTTAAAGAATACTTTTCGGATAGGGCTAGACCTTCTTCCGAAGAAATACATGCCCAGGATACCATGCAGGAGAAATTGTCTTTGGCTGATAGGTTTGGGCTTACCATAACTTTTCCTGCTATTAATAAAAAGACTTATTTGGACATAGTTAGGTATTTGGTGGATCAAGAAAACATTAAAATTGGTGGAGGGCTCCTAGAGGAATTAGCTTTGGAATGGGAGAGGTCGCATCATGGGCCTTCGGGACGGACGGCTCGCCAGTTTGTCAATTCGCTAGGAAAGTGATAGGAGGTCTTGTGTGAAGGAATTTCAGAAGCCTGCTTGGGGATTTGCCGAATTAGTGATAGTATATATAGGTATTTTATTAATTGGCTTTGTTGTGGGTATTTCGGGGGAGCTTGTAGAGCGCTTATTTAACCTGCTGAAAATCCCCCTTACTAAGTTATCCTTCTTCTATGTAGGTTTTTTCATACAATTTATAGCTACAATTTCTTTAGTCTTATTAATGACAATTTGGCTTAATCGGGCCAAATTAACCGATCTGGGCCTTAATCTAGTAAGTAAGGATAATTTTATAAAATATGGTCTATTCGGTGGACTAGTATTAATAATAATCATTTTTCTTTTGGGTTTACCGATTAGCCATTTCAATCCCGAATTAGAGCCTCAACTATACGAACAGATGTTGAGGGCGGTTATCAGCGGTAATGATTTTATCTTATTATTTATAATCGGGGCTCTTTTAGCCCCCTTGGCAGAAGAACTATTTTATAGGGGTATGGTCTACCCCGTTTTCCGCCACAAATTGGGACCCATTCCTGCTATGATTATGGCGGGGACCTTATTTGGCATAGTACATTTTGACTCTTGGAGGGTAATTCCTTTAGCTGTTGGGGGTATAATTTTATGTTATATTTACGAGAAAACCAATAGTATTCTAGTAACTACTATGGCTCATGGGGTTTGGAATGGGCTTATGACCTTCTTGGTCCTTTATATTATTTAAAATATTAGTATACGAATAAAAGGAGGGGTGAATAAGTGTCGGTATATGATTACAGGTGTGAAAATTGTGGAGATTTTGAAATTACACAGAAAATAACAGCAGAACCTCTTAAAGTATGTCCTACTTGTAATGGTCCAGTGAATAGACTGATTAGCAAAAATGTTGCAGTCATTCTAAAAGGTTCAGGCTTTTATAAAACGGACTCTGGTGATGCTCTCAAGGATAGAGCTCGGGCAGTAAATAAAGAAAGGCAAAAAGATAATGAAGCCGTTTTAGATGCTGATGTGAAGTCCTTTGTAGAGCAATCGGATAAAACTAGTAAAAAGATATTAGAGGCTTAGGAAGTCCCCCGACATACAAGGGGGGCTTTATCCAGTATAAGTTAAAAATGTTAAAGGAATTTTATTTCTTTTATGGAAGTTATCAAATTAAGGATACCTTTATAGGAGTGATTAAGTATTGATAGAAGCAATTACGTTTGATTTTTGGAATACCTTATATAGGCCGCCTACTAAAGAAATAGTGGATAATACGATAAGGAATATGTATATCCTTTTAAGGGAGGCGAATTATGAGGTAAGCCAGGCAAGCGTAAAGGATGCTTTTTGGCGGGCTTGGCAAAAAGCATATGATGGGCAAAGGGAAAGTGGGCTGGAAATTGGGCCGATTGGTCAAGTGCGGAAACTTCTAGAAATCCTAGATATTAATTTAGATGAAACATTATTTGCCAAGTTTTATAGGGCCTTTACAGATACATTACTAGACTATCCACCACCACTCAATGATTATGTAGCTGAAACCTTACCTGGCTTGAGTAAACGTTTTAAATTAGCCGTAATATGTAATACAGGTATAACACCTGGTATGGGGTTAAGGAAGTTGATGGCTAAAGACAATATTCTGGAATATTTTACTGTCTTAACTTTTTCGGATGAATTAGGTGTAGCTAAACCTAAAAAAGCTATATTTAATCATACCTTAAATCTATTAGAAAGCCGAAGCAATGAAGCTGCCCATATAGGTGATGATGCTACCACTGATATTTGGGGAGCTAAAAATGCGGGAATGACCACCATATGGTTAGCGCCACATGCAGAGTATGCAGTAGTCGAAGCAGACTTTCATATTAGGGACATGAAAGCATTACTGACTTTGTTTTAAGGAGTGATTGGTATGGAAATTGTTAATATAGTAGAAAAACTTGTCTGGGAAAAAATTGACGAAATTTTAGCCTACAATCCCAATATGTGTAAATGTGATAAATGTAAACTGGATATGGCAACTTATGCACTAAATAGGTTAGATGCTAAATATGTTGCTAGTGAAAAGGGGGAACTCTATGCTCGGGCTGAGCATTTAGATCAAAACTTTCAAACTGCATTAGTAGTGGTCTTAACCGAAGCTATGGAAAAGATAGCTGCTAATCCAAGGCATGACAAGGAGTAATAATGAAAAAACATATAGAAATATATACTGATGGAGCATGTTCAGGCAATCCTGGTCCTGGTGGCTGGGCTGCGGTTTTACTATACAAAGACAATAAAAAAGAAATTAGTGGGTTTGAACCTAATACAACTAATAATAGGATGGAATTATTAGCTGTGATTAAGGGTCTGGAGGCTCTGAAAGTAAGGGCTTGGGATGTTACAGTTTATTCGGACAGTGCTTATGTAGTTAATGCGATTAATAATTCGTGGCTAAATAATTGGCAGACTAACGGGTGGAAGAATAGCAAAAAGGAAGACGTAGCGAATCAGGATTTATGGCAAAGATTTCTAGAACTGAAAAACTTAAATAATATTAAATTTGTAAAAGTAAAAGGACATTCTGGTCATGTGTGGAATGAAAGATGTGATGAGTTAGCTACTAATGAGATAAAAATTAACAATTAATAACTATTTAGTAAGGGGTGGTCTTTAATTGTTACAAGATTTAAAAGACCGTTTTTCTACTTGGCGGGTAAAAAAGGAACTAGCCTCTTATGGCAATAACCTGCGAGCTAGGAATGCGGGGGAGATTTTTAAGGGTCAGGGTGCACAAATTCATGTAGGGCATGATGTTTTATTGGAAAGAAAAGTTAGATTATCATTAGGTGACAAGGCCCGCATTTATATAGGAGATAATAGTTATTTAGGGGATTTTTCTAATGTCTTAGCAGTTGAGGAAGTTAGGATAGGTAAAGGTTGTGCTATTAGTTGGCATGTATTATTTATGGATACTTCTTCACATCCCTTTGGATATCGGGGTGAAATCCCCCAAAGCAAAATTGCGCCCATAATTGTGGAAGATCATGTATGGATAGGATGCAGGGCAGTAATATTAAAAGGGGTTACGGTTGGGGAAGGCGCTATTATAGCTAATAATGCTGTGGTTACCAAAAATGTACCCCCCCGTACTATGGTAGCTGGGAATCCTGCTCTTGTTATTAAGGAAGATGTTATTTGGGAATAAAAGTGGAAGTTTACTCTGGTGAAGAGGATGGTGTCCTGGGTATAGGGGTCAATATAATAGATAAAAGGGCTAACTTAGCTGACCTACTAGCGGCCTGGCAGCCCCTATGTGATGATACAGACATTTTTAGGCCCTATGGTAATGCTATAAATGCATCTTGCAAAGGATGCCTGATTAACTGTTGTAATACTGCTTATGTTATTCCAGATATAATCGCTTTTAAAAAAATATCTGCATATTTGGGTCTTAGTTATAGGGAATTTATCCAGAATTTTTTTCAAAAGGATAAAATAGAACATGGCTTACTTCGTCTCCAGCCTGAACCTTGTATATTTTTAAAAAATAATATCTGTACAATTTATGAAAGGCGGACTTTATTGTGCCGCTTTTATTTATGCAGTCAATTATTACCTAGTACAGAGCAACTGATATATTCACTTACTTGGACTGGTGCGGCTGCTATGCAGCTTTTTGCCTGGGAAAAAGGACTTATTAAGCCTATTTTAAAAAAGGGACTAACTAGTTTTGACCTCTTGTTCGTGAATTTATTGGAGGAATATCGTAGTGACCCTAAAATAAGGTGGTTCAGTGAAGCTGCTGGATATGAAGATGTGCCTTTGCAGCCGTTTTTGTAGGGGGCGTGAAAGGTAAGATGTGGAAGGTCTGGTGTGGCTTATCCTAAGACCCACCCTTTTTAAGTAGAGGCGATTTGAATCGCCCTTATATCTCGGCTACCTTCTCGGCGATACCGCCCCCCCGCCCCGAATGAATTCGGGGCTACGGGCAGGGGAATTTGGGATTATAGCAGGGAAGTTCGGGATGATGGGTGTATGGCCGAACGGGTTTAAAAATAATACCGATTACTGATCCATTAGCGGGGAATGGACTTTAAAATGTAAGGTGCTGGGCTGTTAAGATAGGTGTGTATTTATGGTATGTTTTACTGTTGAACGGGATGGTTTGACAGTATTTTTTGCTTTTAGGCAGGATTTTCAACTATTAACCTGAATATAATAACTGTTATACTTTTTTAAAACCTATATTTTTAGGTTGTGGTTCGGAGTCAATAAAAATAAGGAGGGTTAAACTTGAAAAGAAAAATTGCATTATTGTTGTGTATTTTCATGATCTTTACCTTAGTGGTGGGGTGTGGGGGGCAGTCGGCCCAAGATGAAGAAGTAATCAAATTAGGTTATTTGGGAGCTAAAACGGGTTCAGTAGCTAACTATGGAATCCCTGCAGAAAAGGGTATGAAACTAGCTATTGAAGAAATAAATGAAAGTGGTGGGGTTTTAGGGAAAAAGCTAGTAGGTATCTACGAAGATAATAAAGGCGAAAACTCTGATGTGGCTGTTATCGTAGATAAATATATTAGTCGGGATAAAGTAGTAGCACTCGTTGGGGACCCTTGTACTGGTCTTACTAAGGTAGCTGCTGATTTAGCCCAAAAGAACGAAATTGTCATTTTCTCCCCTGGAGCTACTGGTGATGGGGTAGTAGAAATTGGAGACTATGTATTTAGAAATACTTTACTAGACATATTTGCGGTGCCTGCAGTAGTAGAATGGATGGTTAAGGAAAAGGGCTGGACCGATATGGCAGTAGTTACTACCTTAGATATAGGGTATAGCACGGATTTAACCCCTGTATTCGAAAAAGCCATTGATGAGAAGGGTGCTAAGATAGTTTTTGAGGATAGTATTAATT
Source organism: uncultured Syntrophomonadaceae bacterium (assembly GCA_964514235.1). Classification (GTDB taxonomy): domain Bacteria; phylum Bacillota; class Syntrophomonadia; order Syntrophomonadales; family Syntrophomonadaceae; genus JAAYRQ01. Next base: position 64,152 of record CAZEPV010000001.1, read on the forward strand.
CTGGAGAAACTGACTTTACGGCCCAAGTAACGAAACTAAAAAATGCTAATGCTGATGTCTTAGTATTTACTGGTTATTACACCGAAGCTGCTTTATTCATGAATGAAGTCAAAAAGCAAAACCTGGATATAGTTTTAGTCGGTGGGGATGGTCTATATGGCCAAGACTTGGCTAAATTAGGTCAAAGTGCGGTCGAGGAGAAGGTTATTTTTTACTGTGGATTTTCTAGTGACCAGCCTAGCCCAGAAACTGCGGAATTTTTGGATAAATATCGGGCTAAATTTAATGAAGAACCAGATATGTTCTCAGCCCAGTATTATGATGCGGTAATGATTTTGGCTAAGGCTATGGAAGATGCTGCTAGCGATGATCCTACAGTATTTCGCGACGAATTGGCCAAACTCAAGGATTATCCAGGTGTTTCCGGCAATACAACCTTCAGGGAAGATAGAGAACCTATTAAAAGCCCAGTCTGTTTAATAACTATAAAAGATGGAAAATTTACTTTACTAGACCAGATAGATGTGAAATAGTATAGAATGTATTAAGGCTCGTCTACAAAGGGCGGGCCTTAGTATTCTGTGTAGACATAAAATGTAAAACGCTAAAGCTTTTGGCCTTTTACGTTTTATGTTTATCGTTTAATTAAGGGAGGGCACATATGTTTTGGGAACAGCTGCTTAATGGACTTACTTTAGGTAGTTCCTATGCCTTGATTGCTCTAGGCTATACTATGGTATATGGAATTATCCAGCTCATAAATTTTGCCCATGGGGAAATTTATATGTTTGGGGCCTTTGTAGGTCTACTTTTAGTAACAGTTTTTGGTTTAAATATTGTAGTGGCCTTAATCGGTGCCATGATATTTTGTATGCTCTTGGGCATGTTAGTCGAGAGGATTGCCTACCGTCCCTTAAGGGGTAAATCATCGCGTCTGTCAGCCCTTATTAGTGCCATCGGAGTCTCTATCTTCCTATCTACTTTAATGGTTTTAATCAGGGGGCCTAATACTACCCGCTATCCGGAAATAATTAAAATTAATACCTATACTATTGGTTCGGTTAGTGTATCGTCTTTGCAAATTATAATTTTGCTGGTGGCAACCCTCTTGATGGTAGGCTTACAAGTCATGATTAGGAAGACTCAGATAGGTAAAGCTATGCGGGCTTGTTCACAGGATATTGAAGCCTCTTACTTGATGGGGATTAGTGTGAATCGGGTTATTTCTTTTACTTTCGCTATTGGTTCTGCTCTGGCAGCGGCTGGGGGAGTCATGGTGGGGGTCTATTATAATGCAGTCTGGCCTTATATGGGCCTTATGGCGGGGCTAAAAGCCTTCGCTGCAGCAGTATTGGGTGGTATTGGTTCCATTCCAGGGGCTATGATAGGGGGCATAACCATAGGTGTCCTAGAAATATTCGGGGTAGCTTATTTGTCTTCTTCTTATAAGGATGCTATAGCTTTTGCTATATTAATTCTCGTCTTAATTATTCGTCCCCAAGGGATTTTAGGACAAAAGAAAATTAAAAAGGTGTAGGTGAACATGGTGGAAGGCTTTTTATCGCAGTTCGTTGATGCTTATTATCTTCGCATCATGGTAATAATCGGGATTAATATTATTCTTGCTTTAGGCTTAAATTTAATTACAGGTGTTACAGGTCAACTTTCCATGGGCCACGCTGGCTTTATGAGCATAGGTGCTTATACTGCTGCTATTTTAACCCTGCAATTTGGCTTGCCTTTTGGACCTGCCTTAGTAGCGGGGGCTTGTATGGCTGGTCTTTTTGGCTTCTTCATAGGTATTCCTACTTTACGCCTGGAAGGCGATTATTTAGCTATGGTAACTATAGGTTTTGGGGAAATTATCCGCGTATTTTTCCTTAATTTTGAACTAGGTGGGAAAGCTACTGGTTTATATGGGATGACCAAATCTACGACTTTTACCACAGTATGGATATTAGTTATAATTATAATTTTTCTAAATGCTAAACTTCTGAAATCCAGATATGGTCGGGCCATGTATGCCATTAGGGAGGACGAAATAGCTGCTGAAGCTACGGGTATCAATACTACCCTTATGAAGGTTTTGGCCTTTACTGTGGGGGCTTTTTTGGCGGGTTTAGCTGGGGGATTATATGCTCATTATATGGGCTATATTGCGCCTAAGGACTTTGCCTTTATGAAATCCATTGAAATATTAAATATGGTTGTTTTGGGTGGTATGGGTAGCATTCCAGGTAGCATTTTAGGGGCCTTTATTCTTACTATTGCCCCAGAGATGCTCAGAATTGTAGATGAATATAGGCTTTTATTTTACGGGGCTTTATTAGTAATATTAATGATATTTAGACCTAATGGCTTATTAGGTAATGTGAGAATTTACGATATTAAAAAGCGTTTCAAGAAAAAAGAGGTGTGACTATGAGTATCTTAAAACTTGAAGGGATAACTCAAGAGTTTGGAGGCTTAAGAGCCCTAGATACCGTAAGTATGGAAGTAGAACAAGGTAAGATTTTCGGTATTATTGGCCCTAATGGGGCAGGTAAGACTACCTTGTTTAATATTATTACGGGGATATATATACCTACCGAAGGCAACTTATTTTTTAAGGATGGGGATATAACTAGCACCCCAGCCTATAATGTGGCCCGTTTGGGTATAGGCCGAACTTTCCAGAATATAAGGCTTTTCGGGAAATTATCGGTTATAGATAATGTTAAAGTGGGTAGTCATGGGGTTACTAGCTCTGGGTTTATAAGCAATTTATTTGCTTTGCCCAAAGCCAAAAAAGAGGAAGAAATTATAACTGCTAAAGCTTTAGATTTGTTAGAGTTGGTAGGCTTGGCTGATGTTAAGTTAGAATTTGCTGATAGTCTGGCTTATGGTGATCAAAGACGTTTAGAAATAGCCAGGGCCTTAGCTTTGGAACCGACCTTATTACTACTAGATGAACCAGCTGCAGGTATGAACTCAGCAGAAAAGTTGGATTTGATGGAATTGATTAATCTAATTAAAGAGGAGTATAAGCTAACTATATTATTGGTAGAACATGATATGGATTTAGTTATGAATATATGCGATCTGATAGCTGTTTTAGATTACGGTAAAAAAATTGCGGAAGGGACTCCCCAAGAAGTCAAAAGTGATGAAAGAGTTATCATGTCTTACTTAGGGGTACAAGTATGAGGCTTACACTCCCACTGGTGTATGGTGCTATATTTTTAGGAGTCCTTTTTATGTCGACATCGGCAATAATTATTAGATATACTCTAGCACCTGCTATGATTATAGCTTTTTATCGGGTAGTCTTTACCTCATTTTTTGCGGCCCTTTTTCGTGGTTCTAGACTTCGCCCTAGCCTCACTAATATTGCTAAGACCGATTTCATTTTTATTGCAGGGGCAGGCTTTTTTCTGGCCTTGCATTTTGCATTTTGGATAAGTTCTTTAAGTTATACCAGCATTTCGAGTTCAGTTTTATTTACTAATCTACAAGTAATTTTCGTCTTTATTTTTTCAGTATTCTTTTTAAAGGAAAAACTCCATCCCTTGGCTACTATCGGAATTCTTGTAGCTTTAGCTGGTTCAGTTTTAATCGGCTTGGGGGATATAAAGCAAGGCCGATTTTTGGGGGATATCTTAGCCCTAGCCAGTGGGCTTTTTGTGGCCATCTACTTTATAATCGGGCGAGATGTCAGAAAAAGAATCGACGCTTTAACTTATACTAGTATTACTAGTTTTGTAGCGGCACTAGTTCTATTCTTAGCTGCTTTAATTTTTAGTTTAGAATTTACGGGCTATGGATTAAGTGTCTGGTTACTTTTTATCTTACTAGCACTGGTGGCTGGTGTGGGTGGTCATGCTATTCTAAATTGGGCTTTAAAGTATGTCAAAGCACCACTTGTGGCAGTATCTATTTTAGGTGAATCGGTTGGGGCTAGTATACTGGCCTATTTGTTTTTTAAGGAATACCTTATGTGGTATCAGATGATAGGTGGGTTCTTGATTTTAGCGGGGATTTATGTAGCCGCGGTTTACGAGGCCAAGACAGCCACCAAACAGGGGGACGGTTCTGCGTTTGGGAACACCAAACAGGGGGACGGTTCTGCGTTTGGGAATGATTTCACATGATGATCCTTAGTTCTGGGAATCCAGTGCTACGGGTACTAGGATTCGGGACTACGTATAGCCAACTTATCCCTAGCGGAGATAGAAGAATTAATAAGTGAAATAGGGAAAGGTGTAGGACGAAGGTGTGTTATTAATTACCTCCGTCTTACACCCTTTTTGGGGACTCTTATTCGTATAATTTTGTCCAAGTGGCTTGGGGAAAGTAATGTTCTACTATTTCTTTGGCAGTTAAATTTTTATCTTTGGCGAGGGCGTAGGCTCCCCATTGTTCCATACCACAACCATGCCCCCAACCTTTGCCTTTGAATATAATATCATCGCCCTTAGGTTTTATACTGGTTAGTTTGGTAGAAAACAATTTATCAAAACCTATTTCCTTTCGTAAATCTACTGCAGATATAGTAGCCTCACCTGCTGATATAGTTAAGGCTCGTTTAGATGGACCCCGTTTGCTTATTTTAATATCATCTAGGGAACCAGCCTTATCACCCATTATTTTTTTTACTTCTGCACGGTCTACTTTTACAGTCCAGTTACGATATTTTTGGGGGGCTTTCTTTATCCCACCTGTATCAACTGGTACGATATAGGGGGCTTTATCGGCTAGATTGGGGAAGCCTTCCTTTATACTAGCAGTTTTACGGTCTGAGACTGAATGGAATAGAGCGAAAACAAACTTGCCTTTTGCTGTAGTCAGGATTTGCCCTCTAGTTTCTTCAACGGCTTTTATGATTTTATCTGTAACATTTTCTCTACTGTAAGCCTGGAATTCTGTGTGGTCATCACTGGCATCTGTGCCATGTTTATTTTGTGTACCACCTTCATATTCAATTAATGCCAAGGTCATAGTACGAGCTACAATGGCTTGCGCTTTTAAGGCTTCTATAGGGAATTCATTACCTATTTCAGCTGCTACTACACCTTTCAAGTATTCCTCCAATTTTATTTCTTCTTTTAGACCTGTATCTTTACGATATAGGGTTATAACAGGCTCCTTATCATATTTTTCGACTTCAGGGGCCAATTTAATCGGTTTAGGGGCAGGGGGCTTCTTTTTACCGCAACCTACTAGGGAAAATGATGTTGCGATTATAAATACAAGCAAAAGAACACTCAAACGTTTTATCATTTTATCGCTCCTTTAATTTTTTAATTCTTTATAAATAGTTCTTTGTTAAGAGTGGTAAATTTATGTATAATAAATTTGAGTGATTAAGATTATGGGGGAAATCTAGTGCATATTGTTTTAGTAGAACCCGAAATACCACAGAATACGGGAAATATTGTGCGTACTTGTGCTTTAACCAATACAGTCTTGCATCTTATAAAGCCATTGGGCTTTTCCCTAGAGGATCGATACTTAAAAAGGGCTGGTCTTGATTATTGGGATAAAGTTAAAATACATGTTTGGGATAGTTATGAGGATATGGTTGATAATTTCAAGCAGAATTTAGTCTATTTAGCCACCACTAAAACATCTTATAATTATAGCCAAGCGAAATTTAATAATGACGATATGATAGTATTTGGTTCGGAAAGCAAGGGTTTACCAGAACATATCTTAGCTAGTAGTCCCAATCAAATAAGAATACCTATGTTAGATATCGGGCGGTCTTTAAACCTTAGCAATGCGGTTGCCATAGTTTTATATGAAAGCCTAAGACAGGATAATTTTTTTGGTCTAGAATAATTAGCATAGGGGGTATGCATAAAGTGAGTCTACCGCAAGCCAAACTATATGAAATAATTTTAGGCTTATCAGAAGCCTTAGATTTAGTTGATCCTATTCTATCTAACCACCATAAAATGGTGGCCTATATTGCTGGGGCTATAGGGGAAAGGCTAGGCTTACCGATTAATAATCAGAGGCAGTTGATTATGGCCGGTGCCCTGCATGACATAGGTAGCCTTTCAGTCTTAGAAAGAATAAGCATACTTTCTTTTGAGGATGAATTTAGTCATGAACATGCTAAGGTAGGCTACAATTTACTTAAATCCTTTGCCCCCTTAGAACATATAGCTGATATAGTGCGTTTTCATCATTTGCCTTGGAATGATGGTCAGGGCAGGGTTTTTAGGGATATTCCTGTACCTTATGAATCGCATATAATACACTTGGCTGATAGGATTTCCGTCATGGTTCCAGAGGCTAGCAGAGTTCTGGAGGAAGCACCTAAGATTAGCAGAAAAATTGCTGAATCGAGAGGGGACAAGTTTGTGCCTGAACACGTGGGAGCTTTTTTGGAACTGGCTAAGACTGAATCTTTTTGGCTTGATACCGTATCTAATTCCTTGGATCGTATATTAGCCGTAAAGTTTGAAGGGGTTAATATAAAGGTTACTTTGGATGAATTAATAGATATTGCTAGGATATTTTCCCGAATTGTTGATTTTAGAAGCCCTGTTAATGCCGCTCATTCTAGTGGTGTAGCTATATCAGCCGAACTACTAGGGCGCAAATTGGGCTTTGATGATACCAAATCTAAATTAATGTTGGCTGCGGGGTATTTTCATGATATAGGGAAACTAGCGGTGCCCCCTTATATTCTAGAAAAGCCAGGCAAACTGACCCGGAATGAATTTTTGGTCGTGAGAAGGCATACATATTATACCCATAGTATTTTGTCTAATATAAAAACCTTTGGCAATATTACCAAATGGGCCGCTTATCACCACGAACGTTTAGATGGTTCAGGCTACCCTTTCCATTTAAAAGAACAGGATTTACCTTTTGAATCCCAGGCTATGTCGGTTGCGGATGTCTTTACTGCTGTGACTGAAGATAGACCATATCGGGTGGGGATGAAAAAACCTCAGGTGATTGATTTGCTCAATAAAATGGTGAAAAATAAAGCTTTAAACGGTGATATAGTAAAAATTTTAATTGATAATTATGATGATCTTAACTATGGTAGGAATATTGCACAGCGAGATTCATTGACGGAATATGCACACTTTACAAAGCCATATAACTTAATAAGCTAAATCTATTGCTTTAGTATTTATGAAGCGGGTTAGGGGGGGGTTGGCTAATAATGCGGATTTTAATTGCAGAAGATGAGCCTATTTCTAGGATCCTACTTGAAGATGCCTTAAAAAAATGGGGCTATGAAGTGATAGTTACTAAGAATGGTGAGGAAGCTTGGAACATACTACAACAGGAAAATAGCCCTAACTTAGTTATATTGGATTGGGTCATGCCGGGTATAGATGGTATTGAGGTATGTAGACGGGTTAGGAAAAAAGATAATAAAAGTTATGTATATATTATTTTGTTAACTGCCCGTAATCGACAGGAAGATATTATTGCTGGTTTAGATGCAGGTGTAGATGATTATATAATTAAGCCCTTCTTTGATGAGGAATTAAAATACCGCTTAAAAATTGGGGAAAGAATAATTGAACTTGAGCAACGTATTCTTAATTTGGCCCGTATTGATTATTTAACTGGTTTATTAAACCGCCGCGCCTTTATGGAAAGGCTTGAAGCAGAAGTAGGTCGAGCTAACCGAGCTAAAGGTAAACTGGGCCTGGTTATCCTAGATATAGATTTCTTTAAAAAAGTTAATGATACATATGGACATCAGGCAGGGGATTTGGTCTTACAAAACCTGGCACTCAATCTAACCGAATATTGTCGGGGCTATGATTTCATAGGTAGGTATGGTGGGGAAGAATTTGTTATTGGTCTGCCTAATGCCGATATAGAGGAATGCCATACCATTGCCGAACGGATTAGACAACAAATTGAATCTAGTAGTACGGTATTACCTGGAGAAGATGCGACCATTAAGATTACGGCCAGTTTTGGTATAGCTGCTATAGATGATGACTACCCTTATACTACCAATAGGCTTATTAGTGCCGCTGATACTGCACTGTATCTGGCAAAAGATTCGGGCCGAAATCTAGTTATACGGTGTAGGGATACGCTAAAGAAATAAAAACCTGGTAAACCAGGTTTTTTATTTATATACTATTAATCATCTTCGGGGTGAATCGACTCAGTAGGACATATTTCTGCGCATTCTCCACAATCAGTGCAAAGATCGGGGTCAATTACATATTTGTCTTCACCTTCAGAGATTGCCTCTACTGGGCACTCATCAGCACAAACTCCACAAGAAATACAAGTATCATCAATATGATAGGCCATAACCATGTCCCTCCTTCTTATCTATAACCAATAATCGTATTATAATTATTGGAATATTCTTTGTCAATTTAGTTGGCATAATATTTTATTATAGGGTGGTAAAATTATTTAATAAATATTTAGCTATTTTATAAAATGCTGCATAATTGCTACAATAGTAATATTAGTATAAAATTTATAAGGGTTTTGATTCTGCAATAAGACGAAAATAATGATAGGAGAATTATCTTATGAAGTGTCTCATTTTAGCCAATGGGGATTACGGGGAATTAGACTTATATAAGAAAATGCTAGCTAATTTTGACTTAACATTATGTGCTGACGGTGGAGCCAATTATGCCTATTCACTAGGAATTGTTCCCGATTATGTTGTAGGGGATATGGATTCCATTGATGAAGAAGTTAGAAGTTATTATTTAGAAAAGAGTGTGATTTTTAAAAAATTCCCTCGCCAAAAAGATTTTACTGATACTCAATTAGTGCTTAGTGTTGCGGAGGAATTAGGTGTTAGTGATATCACATTTTTTGGTAGTATGGGTAGTCGCATAGATCATACCCTATCTAATTTATATAGTTGTATTAATCTGGCTAAAAACAATAAAAAGATAAGTCACTATAATCCAAGATGTACCGTATATGTGGTAGCTGATAAGCTGGATTTAATGGGAAATATAGGGGAGATTATTTCGGTTTTAGCTTTGACAGATATGGTAACTGGACTAAGTGAAAAAGGGGTAGAATATCCTTTAGATAATGTAATACTTGAAAAAACCAATCCTTACGCTATTTCTAATGCTTTAGCCCAAGAAAAAGCCCAAATTACCCTAACAAGTGGGGTAATAGCCGTAATTCACTACCACGAGCCCTAACTTGAGTAGAATCTATAGATATGGAGGAAATTACATGGACTTAAGTTTCCTTTCAGGCTTATTTGCTAGTCCGTGGAATATTATACGAAGTCTATTAGATATAGCCATAGTTGCCTATGTCTTTTACAGATTATTAAGATTAATAACTGGTACAAGAGCGGAGCAACTTTTAAAAGGGTTAATATTGCTTTTAGTTTTTTCTGTTTTAGCCAGTTTTTTAAGATTAGATATGGTCAACTGGCTAATCGAAAAGCTATGGATATTATTTGCCATTACTTTACCTATCGTCTTTCAACCTGAGTTAAGGAGATTATTAGAGCAAATCGGTAGGGGGAGTTTTTTTAATACCCGACGTACTGGGACTGATAAGCTAGAATATGAACAAATTATTAATGAAATAAGTGATGCAGTAAAAGTACTATCCCGTAACAAGGTTGGAGCTTTAATTATATTGACGCGTGAAACTGGTATAGCCGAATATACGGAAAGTGGTATCGAAATAGATGCAGTTGTGTCTGCTAGCCTTTTGGTGAATACCTTTGTACCTAACTCACCTTTGCATGATGGGGCAGTAGTGATTAGTGATGGCCGTTTGGAAAAGGCCGCTTGTTTTTTGCCCTTAAGTGATAACCCCTTTTTAACTAGGGAATTAGGTACTAGGCATAGAGCTGCATTAGGTATAACGGAAGTTTCCGATGCCATTGCCCTAGTTGTTTCCGAAGAAACGGGTACAATATCTATCGCAATAGAGGGTGTTTTGGAAAGATATTTAGATACCTCTGGTATGGAAGAATTACTGAAAAAAGAACTAGCTAGCCGCTTAAAACTTGGTGATGCTTTTCGTAGGAGGTGGTCTGGTGAAAAAAAACGCTCTTAAGGTAATATCGGTAGCCATGGCTGTTTTACTATGGTTTTATGTAGTAAATGTGGGGGACTTGACTCCCAAACAAAATACCTACACAGTTAACCTAAGGTATATTAACTTAGAGGAAGGCTTGAGCCTGATTTTACCAGATGTAGTTGCAGTTAAACTATGGGGGCTAGCACAAGATACGGACGAAATAATGGCCTATGTTGATGTCAAAGGATTGAAAAAAGGAACCTATCAACTCCCTGTCCAGGTGGAGTCTGTGCCTGGGGCATTATTTACAAGTGTAGAGCCAGATACAGTGGAAGTTGTAATTATGGGGGAAAAGGAAAAAAGTTTCCCTATAACTCATGCTATTATTCGTAACCCTACTCTAGGTTACGAGCTGATTGATATAATTAAAACTCCGGAAGTGTGTTTAGTCAAAGGGGAGGAAAATGTAGTCAATCAAGTTAATAAAGTAATTTGTGAAGTTGATTTGAGTGTTGCAACGGGAATAACTTCTGTGAACGTGCCCCTAAAGGCTTTGGACAGTTCTGGCCAAATGATTAATAAGGGTCTTAGGTTAGTACCGGATAAAATTAATTTGTATTTAGTAGTTAATCAAAATATGGTGGTGAAGGAAGTGCCAGTTAGTCCAGTAATTGTCGGTAAACCAGCCGAGGGACATCAATTGACCTATACAAAAACAAGCCCGAAAGTGGTTAGGGTAATTGTCCCAGCTTTGATGGCAGATAATATAAACGGTTTGAAAACTGGGGAAGTAGATATCACAGGCAAAACAGAGTCTTTTAGTTTGGAAGGGAAAATTACAGTCTCCGATGAAGTAAATATTTATCCCGATAAAGTTATAATAGATATTGGAATTGAGCCAGATATGGAAGATGACATCGAACATGGACAATAGATTTTAACAAATAAAAGATTTTATGCATAGGATATGGGGAATGGGAAGCTGGATGTGGGATGTCGGATGTCGGATGTGGGAAGTGGGAAGCTGGAAGTGGGATGTCGGATGTGGGATGTGGGAAGTGGGAAGCTGGAAGTGGGAAGCTGGATGTGGGATGTCGGATGTGGGGAAATGTAAGTAAAATGCAGGGAAAATAGGTTCTAATTAAGAAATAGTAATTAGAAGTAAAAACTTTTTAACCAAGCGGAGGTAGGATTGTGGGAGTATTATTTGGGACTGATGGTGTAAGGGGTATTGCTAATATAGAACTGACTCCAGAGTTAGCCTTTGATTTAGGCCGAGCAGGGAGTTATGTATTAGCCCGCCAATCCGGGGGGACTAGGCCACGAATTTTAGTAGGTAAGGATACTAGGATTTCGGGGGATATGTTAGAGGCCGCCTTAATTGCTGGTATCTGTTCTACGGGGGCTGATGTACTTACTGTGGGAGTTATACCTACGCCAGCGGTTGCTTATTTGACTAGGGTTTACCAAGCTTCCTGTGGAATTGTAATATCTGCTTCGCATAATCCAGTTGAAGATAATGGAATTAAGTTTTTTAGTTCTAGTGGCTATAAATTACCAGATGAGATAGAGGAAGAAATCGAACAATTAGTCCTGAAGGGAACTAGTGCTTTAACCAGGACTAAGGGAGAGGATGTTGGCAGAGTATACCTAGTAGAAGGAGCAGTAAATAATTATCTTAATTATTTAGTAGATATATATTCATTAAAGGCAGACTTACGAAATATGTGCATAGTGGCTGATTGTGCTAATGGTGCAGCTTACGAAACTGCTCCCCAAATGTGGCAAAGGCTTGGGGCCAATCTTATCGCCATAAATAATAATCCTAATGGGGTAAATATTAATGACAAATGTGGCTCTACTTATACGAGTAGCCTAAAAAAAGCAGTCATCCAGCACAAGGCTGATCTAGGAGTCGCTTATGATGGGGATGCTGACCGCTGTATTATCGTAGATGAACGGGGCAATGAACTAGATGGTGATTATATCATGCTTATTTGTGCCTTGGATATGCAACGCAGAGGTGAACTAAAGCCCCAGACTTTGGTAGCTACCATTATGAGCAATATTGGTTTAGATATTGCTTTGCGGCGTGAAAATGTTAATATTGTTAGTTCTCCAGTAGGGGATAGATATGTTTTAGAGAAAATGCAAGAGGTAGGAGCTATAATAGGTGGAGAGCAATCTGGCCATGTAATCTTTGGTAATCACGCTACAACTGGTGATGGACTTCTTACTTCTTTGAAAATTGTCGAAGTAATGAAAAGAACAGGTTTACCTTTATCAGAGTTAGCTAAGGAGTTAGAAAAACAACCTCAACTCCTAGTAAATATAAAAGTTGACAAAAAAGATAAAATGATGTCTCATGAGTTAGTAGTAGCCGCTCTGGAAAGGAGTGAAAAAAAATTAGGCGAATGGGGTAAACTAGTAGTAAGACCATCTGGTACTGAGCCCTTAGTTAGGATTATGGCCCAGGGACCAGAACAACATTTAATCGAGGAGGTGATTGAGGACATTAAGGAGGCAATAGAAAAGGTGGAAGAATTAATGGAGTAAAGCGCCAGGCCCTTTTTTAATAATTAGGGTGACGAGGTGAGGGTTTATCGAATAATCGGCGGGTACCCTCTGATGGTGGTAAACTATCGTTTCTACAGTACAAATCTAGGTAGTAATATCTGGGACAAAAGCTGTAGCTAGTTGAATGAAATTGTATTTTAGAATATAAAAATATTATAAATTTAATATTGTTAAGGGGAGAAACTTAAATGACGAATCCAGCACCTATTGTTTTTCAAAAGGGTGTTTATAATCATCATATGATTAGGGAAATACACGAACAGCCCCAAACAGTACGCTTGGAGTTAGAAGGTAGGCTCCAAAACGGATTTGCTGATTTATATGATTTAGGTATAGATAATATATTAAAAAATGTCGAGAAAATTTATATGGTGGGTTGTGGCACAGCTTATCATGCAGGACTTATAGGTAAAACAATTATAGAAAAGTTAGTTAGGGTTCCCGTGGAAAGTGACATTGCTTCGGAATTTGGCTATCGGGATATTCCTTGGGACAAAAACCAGCTTATGGTGGTTATCAGCCAATCTGGTGAAACAACGGATACCCTAATCGCTTTAAGGGAAGCTAAGAAAAATAATATACCAGTTTTAGCTATAACTAACGTAAAAAATAGCACCATAGCTAGGGAAGCAGATAAGGTCATATATACTAATGCGGGAACTGAGATAGCCATAGCTTCGACTAAAGCCTATACTAGTCAGCTGGTGGTTCTATATTTATTAGCCCTATATATGGCTAGACAGCGCAAGAGTTATGAGGAATATGGTTTAAAGGAAATAGGCAAAGACCTAAATCGTATCGGGGATTATTTAGAATTAGCCTTCGAACAAGAGGAAAAAATCTTAAGATTAGCCTGGCAATACCAGCAAATGCAAAGTGCATTTTTCTTAGGCCGAGGCTTAGATTGTGCAGTGGCTATGGAAGGGGCCCTAAAATTAAAAGAAACCTCTTATATCCATGCAGAGGCTTATGCAACTGGGGAATTTAAGCATGGTCCTATAGCCTTAGTGACCGAAAATTCCCCTATAATTACTGTAGTAACCCAGGAGCACATTGCTAGAAAGTCTATGTTCAATATTAAGGATATTCAGACTAGGGGTGGAAAAGTAGTAGCAGTGTGTAAATCTAATCTGGAGGAACAATGCAGAGAGGTAGATGATTTAATTTTAATACCTGATGTCAATCCAGTTATTGCACCTATTGTGGCTGTAGCACCATTACAATTGTTTGCTTATTATATGGCTACATTAAGGGGTAACAATGTAGATAAACCTAGGAACCTTTCCAAAAGCGTAACTATGGAGTAGTAAGCAATTAAGCCCTCCTATACGGATATAGGAGGGCTTTAGTTTTTTAATCAATAGGATCAAATTCCGCCTTACCTACCCCACAAACGGGACAAACCCAATCTTCGGGCAGATCGGCGAAAGCAGTAGCAGGGGCAATTCCATTTTCGGGGTCTCCTAATTCAGGTTCATAAACATAACCACATACTTGACATTCATATTTTGCCATAATAATCCCCTTTCTAAAAAATATTTTAGATTAAACCTATTCTAACCGATTCACAGATTAATTAGCAATGATTTGTGATAGAATATTTAGACTACCATACTTATTAAAATATACTATAAGGAGGCTATGAAAATGGTATTTAAGATTACCGAGAAAGTTAGCTGGGTAGGCAAAGTAGACTGGGATTTAGAGACCTTTCATGGGGAGGAATATTCCACCCACAAAGGTTCTACTTACAATGCTTTTCTTATTCAGGATGAAAAAAATGTGCTCATTGATACGGTATGGGGCCCATTTTCCCAAGAATTTGTAAGCAAACTAAAGAAAACTATTCCACTAGAGAAAATTGATTATATAGTTATGAATCATGCCGAGCCAGATCATAGCGGAGCCTTGCCAGAATTAATGAAATTAATCCCTAATACCCCCATATATTGTACTGCCAATGGGGTAAAATCCATAAAGGGTCAATATCATCAGGACTGGGATTTTAGAGTCGTGAAAACTGGGGACAAATTAAATCTGGGTACTAGGGAATTAATCTTTATCGAAGCACCTATGCTCCATTGGCCCGATAGTATGTTTTCCTATTTGACCAATGATGAAATCTTATTCAGCAATGATGCTTTTGGTCAACATTATGCAACTGAACATATGTATAATGATTTGGTAGACCAAGATGAACTTCAATATGAATGTATTAAGTATTATGCCAATATATTAACACCCTTTAGTCGCTTAGTTGCTAGAAAGATTCAAGAATTTGTATCTTTAAACCTGCCTGTCAGCTTTATTTGCCCCAGTCATGGGGTGATTTGGCGGGACAATCCATTGCAAATAGTTGAAAAATATAATTCTTGGGCCGACAGTTACCAGGAAAATCAGATTACTATCCTATACGATACTATGTGGGATAGTACTAAAAAAATGGCCCAGGCAATTGCAAGGGGGGTTAAAGCTGCAGACCCTAGCATTACAGTAAAGCTTTATCAAACTTCTAAGCGTGATAGCAATGATATTTTAACTGAAGTTTTCAAATCTAAAGCTGTTTTTCTAGGTTCTCCTACGGTTAACAAGACTATTCTAACTTCCATGGCAGCTATGTTGGAGGCCTTCAAAGGACTTCGTTTTACCAATAAAAAGGCGGCTGCCTTCGGCTCTTATGGTTGGAGTGGTGAAGCTATAAAGATTATTAGCTCCCGTTTAGAGGAAAGTGGTTTTGCAGTCATCGGCCCTGGAGTAAACGGATTATGGAACCCAGATGCCAAAGCAGAAGAAAACTGTTACAAGCTAGGCCAGCAAATGGTGGAAGCTCTATAAAATATTAATTACAAAATCAAAGGCCATCCCCGAATCTATTTGCATATTTGGGGATGGCCATTTTTAATGGGCTAAAAGCTATAGGACATTTTTCAAAATGAATTTTTCCTTTTCGGGAATATGCTCTACCTTCGCCTTTAGTTCTGATAATTGACCAAGAGCTAAAGGCTTACTTTCATTAATAATATATTCTTTAACCTTGGCTAAGGAGAATTCTATATTGTCTATTTCTTGGTGGTCGAGCAAAATTGGCCACCATTTTATTTCTTTTTCCCATTTCTTTTCTAACTCTTCAATTTCCGTAACAGCTTTTTCCCAGTTGTCATTACGTATTTCCTTATTAACTTGGGCGATATGTTTAGTAATGGTAATAGTTGATGATTCTAGTGAGGAATTTACCCATATTCCCGAAGCGATAATAAAAATTAAAATTACCGTTATAGGTGCTAGTAATCTCATTGTCCTTCAGACTCCCTTTGTTTGTTATTTTGCTTTGCTTTTCATTTGGAAAAATATATCCCCCCGACCATCTAAGCTGGCATAAAATACGTCTTTAAAATTTTCGGCACCTTGGATTTGCAGCTTATTAATCAAATAATTTTCCGTCAAATTAAGATTTTGCAGATTTTCGTGAATAATTCGCCCATCCATAACTAAGGAAGTAGCCAGTCCTTCATAGGGTGTGTCGATATTTAAATCGGCTGGTTGTACTGGCCTTTTATGAGACTTAAGAATTATGCTCAGATCCCCGCTTGTTTCCAAAATGGCATATTCTACATCACCAATATCCGTAACATCTTTGGCTCGGAGTTGTTCCAATAAATCATTAAGGTTATAGCGAAGTTTACGCATCTCTTCTTCCATTATTACGGACTTTTCTATTAAAATACTAGGTTTGCCACATATTACACCCCTAGCCCGTAAATTTTTTAGGGATATATAAGATAGGACTACTTGAAAGGCAAATATAATGAAAATGGGTATAAGCCCACTTACCAAAGGAATACCAGTTTCCTGCATAGGAATGGCAGCTAATTCTGAAATCATAATAATTACTACTAATTCATAAGGCTGTAACTGGCCAATTTGTCTTTTGCCCATTAATCTCAGCAGAATAACAGTAACCGCAAACAAAATTGCTGTACGGGTAATTATGATAAGCATTTGTTTGTATGCTCCTCCCTAATATTGATTAAATATAGTATTTGTATTTTTCGCTGAAAAAATTTTTTTATGCAAACTGGATCATAGATAGATATAGCCATAAGGTGAAAATTGCCAGGAGTTTACTAGCATAAGCCTAAACTTTCCAGAATTATAGATGAAAAGCACCTTCTTATCTTCTTAGGATTTGATATGTTGCCCTATCAGTTCTGAGGCCATTTGTAATAATTTATATTATGGGCAATACTTATATAGAGATAGGATTATATTTCGAAAACTTAATATTAACCTGGTAAATTTCGCTGAATCCTTATAAAAATTTAAGGAGCGGGGGAACCAATTTTTGGGGTGAATCTGGATTTTCCAGTAGGGCTAACCCTAGTCCGAATCCGTCAGCTAACCTCGTAAGCGTAAAGGGGAGACCAAGGTAACAGATGCTAAACCATAGGTTTCTTTCCTTTGGTTTTTGTTTTTTTAAAATCTTCTTTAAGTATTAGTTGGACTTGTTTAGGTGGAATAGGAAAGGATTGTAGGCTAGATATGGATTTACAGATTAGTTTCGGAATGCCAGTAGAAAAAGATGCCAAAGATATATGGGAATTAATTAAGAATACTAGGAATCTAGATCTTAATTCTGCCTATAGTTACTTGATCTTGTGTAAATACTTTTCCGAAAGTTGTATAATTGCAAAAACTGGTGGAAAAGTTATTGGATTTATCTCAGCATTTCAAACTCCTAATAATCCAGAATTCTTGTTTATCTGGCAAGTGGCAGTGGATTCTAATTATAGAAGGATGGGATTAGCGATGAATATGTTTGAACATTTGCTTATCCGTAAAAAGTGTCAACAGATTCGTTACATAGAAATTACAGTAAATCCTTCTAATGCTGCTGCTTATTCTCTTTATCACAGGCTAGCTAATAGACTAGATACAAGTTGCGAAGCAAGTATCTGTTTTCCATCCTGCTTATTTCCAGGAGCACAGCATGAAGACGAAATTATGTTGCGTATTGGTCCCCTTAGATAAAAAATAAGGAGGAACAATTTTAATGAGTAGTAATTTGCAAATTTTTAAGGAATTAGAATCGGAGGTTAGAGCCTATTGTAGAAATTTTCCTACGGTCTTTACTTCGGCAAGTGGGTATTTGATGAATGACAATAAGAATAAAAGCTATATTGATTTTTTCTCAGGTGCAGGGGCTTTAAATTATGGGCATAATCATCCCGACTTGAAAGCAAAATTATTAGATTATATGGCTAATGATGGGGTGACTCACAGCTTAGATATGGCTACTCTTGCTAAAGGGGAATTCTTGCAAAAGTTTAATGAGATAATATTGGGGCCTCGAAATATGGTCTATAAAATTATGTTTCCAGGACCTACAGGGACAAATGCGGTAGAAAGTGCTTTAAAGCTAGCTCGTAAAGTTACGGGGCGTGATTCTATAATGAGTTTTACTAATGCATTTCATGGTATGACCTTAGGGGCACTTTCTATAACTGGCAATGCTAGTAAAAGGGAAAGTGCTGGTGTCCCGTTAAACAACACGATATTTATGCCTTTCGATGGTTATTTTGGGGATGATTTTGATACCATTACCTATTTAAAAAAATATTTAAAAGACAACTCTAGTGGGACTCCCATACCCGCAGCAATAATTTTGGAGACGATTCAAGGTGAAGGTGGCCTAAATGTTGCTAGTGATGGATGGCTTTGTGGTATTGAGGAAATCTGTCGGGAATGGGACATTATGCTGATTGTGGATGATATTCAAGCTGGTTGTGGACGAAGTGGCACATTTTTCAGCTTTGAAAATGCCAAAATTAGCCCCGATATTATCTGTTTATCAAAATCACTTAGTGGATATGGTTTACCTATGTCAATTAATCTAATCAAAACCGAACACGATATATGGTCTCCCGGTGAACATAATGGGACTTTCCGAGGAAATAACCCTGCTTTTGTGACTGCTACTGAAGCTTTGGAATTTTGGAAAAATGAAGACTTTTCTCAAGCAATCCAGATGAAGGCTAGCGCTTTACGCAAGTCATTGGACTTTATAGTTAAGCAACACCCAGAAATAAAGGGAGAAGTAAAAGGGCGTGGCTTTATGCAGGGAATTGCCTGTGATATAGATGGTCTAGCAGCAGAAATATGTAAAGTTGCTTTTGAAAATGGCTTGGTTGCAGAAACTTCTGGGGCAAATAATGAAGTGATTAAAATAATGCCTCCCTTAATTATAGATATGAAAGGTTTACAAACTGGGCTAAAGATATTAGAAAAAAGCATTAAAAGTCCCCAAATTCAGACCATGATCAAAGAAAAAAAATCACGGCGGATGAAGTACTCGGCTGGTTTCTAAGGAAGGGGTATATTTATGATTATAAAGCACAAACAAGACATAATAGGTAGTGAACATGATATAGATACCCCTACTTGGCGGAGTTATCGGATGCTCCTGAAAAAGGATGGTATGGGCTTTTCTTTTAATCATACAATTATTAAAGCTGGGACCGAGACCTACATTTGGTACAAAAATCACTTGGAGGCAGTTTACTGCATAAAGGGTGAAGGAGAAATTGAACTTGTAAAATCCAAGGAAGTTTTTCCTATAAGCCAGGGTACTTTATATGCCCTAAATGAACATGATAAACATTATCTTAGGGCATTTTCGGATATGCACATGATATGTGTATTTAATCCACCATTAGTCGGAAATGAAGTACATGATGAAGACGGAATTTATCCTTTACTTTATGAGTAGATAATAAACTCTTTATATTACTACTTGAATATGTCTTAGAAAGTAAGTATAATTATAGATAGATTAAAATGTATAATTTTAATTAAAACTTAATATTTATTAGTAATTTCGCTTAATTCTCGGTAAATAACTGGGAAGCGGGGGAACCACATTTTTGGGGTGAATCTGGACTACTCCAGTAGGGCTAACCCTAGCCCGAATCCGTCAGCTAACCTCGCAAGCGTGAAGGGGAAACTAAGGTAATCGTATTTTTAAAAGACCGTAGGTTTCATTCCTTCGGTCTTTTTTATTGATGAAAAACAAGTAAAGGTAAAAAATGTTTTAAAGCAAAAGGAGGAATATGCGATGAGTCAAGAATTACATGGAAGCAATCAGGCAGGATTAAGTATGGAGTACGGTAATTCTATAGCTATATTTCCTACGTCCAGTTATAAGGTCAAAGATGAGCAAAACCTGGAATATGTTGATTTTCTTTCGGCTAGAAAAACTATAAACCCTAATGATAGTTCTATTAGTAGTGATAATCTTAACTTTTGGGGTAATGTAGATATATCACATGAAAATCAAATGAAAGCCCAATTTCTACGTAAATCATTAGCAGTCTTAATAAAAAGACACCCCGAAATTAAGGGAAGTCTGAAAGGAAAGGGCCTGAGTCAAGGCATAGCCTGTGGTGTGGAAGGTTTAGCTAGTAAAATATGCGAAGTAGCTAAGGAAAATGGCTTATTAGTAGGAAATACAGGAAAACATAAGGAAGTAATTACAATAATGCCCCCCGATACTATAAATATTTATGGTTTAGAAAAAGGTTTGGAGATATTAAACAATAGTATTAATAGTCCTAAGGTACAATTGATGATCAGACAATACAATTCAGCTAAGATGGAAAATCTAGCCGCCTTTTAATTAAATGATACATTAACTAAAAACCGCAAAGGGGTTGCCATAATGGTAACCCCTTTTTACAAGTCTAAAAATGATATAATTAGCAAGAAAGTTTATTCTTACACATTTGATTAGATAGTCTTAATGAATTATATAGGAGAAAGGATATGCGTGTAATTTTTAATCACCTTACTATAGGTATTTTGTACCGAGACTTCTGGCGAATATGGCCAGCTTTAATTGGTACATTTGTTCCATTCTTTTATCAGCTTATTAATCTATATGGGCTTATGCCAGCCCTGTTTCTGGGCCTAATTTTTTTAGGTACAGTAATGGCTGTTTTTTCGTATGCCTTTCATTTGCTAAGTTTTTTTATTCTTCCCCTACTAGTTTGTAGTATTATTGTATTTTCTATAATATTTCTATCTTTTCTGACTTGGTTAATTATTAATATTGTAATCAATAGAAGGGCCAACTTAAAATTATTCAAATTAAATTATTCCTCACGTCCAGCCTGCATTTTGCTTTCCCTTTTTCTTTGTGGGGAAATTATTAGTGGCCCAATCTCACCTGGGGTCAGCTTTTGGGATATTCACTTTAGGCCAACATTAGCAGGGAAGTTACAGCAGTATAGTCTAGATGAATTTAATAAAATTCTGCAGGATGATTATAAAAAACTACAAAAAGTTTTTAACCAAGATGCAGTTCTTTTCGGAATAACCCCTGGCACACTTGCGACTCCTCTAGAATCTTTAGGGCTTAATGCTTATAACTTACTTATTGTAAAAACCATAATAAAAGCTAAGCATGCCAAAATATTCGGACTTACTCGGGATTTCTTTTTCCACAGGATAATTTTAAAAAAGTCTAATTGTTAATTGCTTTAATCCATATCTAAATCAGTGCCTTGATTCTAATTAGCCCCCAATATATAACTACTTTTTCATAAAAAGATTCAAATGATAGCAAAGGGTCTGAAAATTAATATCATTTTTTTGTGCTATTAATTTTGTTGACTAATAAATGGATAAGTGCTTATAATTATAATTAGAAAAGTCTGAATATTGAGTAAGCAGGTAAAATACTTGGTCATATGTAGAAAAAACGACAAGATAGCATACATAAGTTCACTAATTCCAGTTACTGGATGGGATTTTCTATAGCTAATTTATGCTAGGGCATCTATGTCATAAACTAAAGTTATGGCACACATTAATATATTTTTATTCTGGCCGGAATAGTTATTTAGTATAATCATTTTATGAACGATTAGTTACGGAAATTTTGCTTTTTAGAATATCTTGATATTTTAAAATTGAATACCTATATTTATTTCTTAATATAAGTGTGATTATATAATGGATTTTGTTGGTTACGGATGTTTCGGAAATAAATAGGGAGTGAGTTTATGATTTCTGGTGCAAGTCGACATTCCTACGATAGTGAAGAACTTTATGCAGCCTGGGTAGATTTTGTTTATAATGACAAAATCAACACCAATGTGCGCCCTGATGTATTACAGTCTTGGAAGAGATGTAAAAAACTGAACGTTGATCCGACTGCCCGCCATTTTGCTAATGTTTTGGAAGAGGAAAATTTGCAAGGACTATTATATGAAAAAAGGGATTTAATACGCATAGCACGCCCATACGTCAATTTATTGAATCAATATGTGAAAAATAGTGGCTTTATAATTATATTATCGGATGAAAACGGGACCGTGCTAGTTTTGGAAGGCGATGAAGAACAGCTCTGCTACCAAAAGAAAATTAATCTGGTGGAAGGGGCGATTTGGACTGAACAGGGTGCTGGTACTAATGCGGTAGGTACTTCACTTTTTTTGCGCCAACCGATGCAAATTGTTGGTGCGGAACATTTTTGTGTTAACCAACACCGCATTACTTGCTCGGGGGCACCTATTTATGGTCCAGATGGTAAATTAGTTGGCTTGCTTAATATGTCGGGTGCATCGGAAAATGTAAATATTCATACTTTGGGTATGGTAGTAGCTTCGGCTGTAGCTATACAAAATCAACTAAAAATAGAAAATACTATGGAGGAATTATCCAAAAACAATTCCTTGGTAAATACTGCTCTAGAAAATATACCCAATGGCATTATTACCGTAGATGAGGAAGGAATAATAACCCAGCTTAACGATTATGGGGCAAAATTGTTGAACATGGACAATACAAAGGTAGTAGGTAAACATATTAAGCAATTTTTACCTTCGGAAATAGATATTACTAGATTTCTACAGAAAAATGCCTCTACATTTGAATATATCTGGGAATATGAGAAAAACAATAAAAGAATTAATATCACTTCTAGTCCCATATTGAGCACCAACAGTGAATATGTTGGCTCGGTCTTAGTCTTAAAGCCTAGAGAGAAAGTACATGAACTTGTCAATCAAGTGACTGGGGCGCATGCTGAGTTTAGCTTTGACTCTATTATAGGGGCTAATCGGGAAATTAAACGTATTAAAGAAGTGGCCAATGCAGCAGCTATGACCAATTCCACAGTTTTACTTTTGGGTGAAAGTGGTACAGGCAAAGAATTGTTTGCCCAGGCGATCCATAGGGCTAGCCATAGGCCAGGGGCCTTCATTGAAGTTAATTGTTCAGCTATCCCGCGTAGCTTGATCGAAAGTGAGTTGTTTGGTTATGAAGCGGGGGCCTTTACTGGGGCTAATAGAAATGGCAGACCGGGCAAATTCGAAAGGGCCCACCAAGGTACTATTTTGCTTGACGAAATTGGTGATATGCCTTTAGATCTTCAAGCAGTGCTTCTTAGAGTTTTACAGGAAAAAACTATAGTAAGAGTAGGGGGATATAAGCCTATTCCCGTTGATGTACGGGTAATTGCAGCCACTAACTCGGACTTAATAGAAAAAATTAAAGAGGGCTCTTTTAGGGAGGACTTATATTTTCGCTTAAATGTTATAAATATTGAAATACCTCCTTTGAGGGAGCGTAAGGATGATATAACTAGGCTAGTTGAATATTTACTACCGCAAATCAATAGGCGCCTAAATAGAAACATAACCCATGTTTCACCAGAAGTGATGGAAGCATTACAAAATTATGAATGGCCTGGCAATGTCCGCGAATTGGAGAATACTTTAGAGCGTAGTGTTGTAGTAGCCAGTCAAAATATACTAGAAATCCGCAATCTGCCGGCCCATTTTATTAATAATGATACCAAAAATGCGGAAAAGATCGAATATGATTTTATGACTTTAAGCGAAATAGAAAAAAAGGCCATTAAAGATGGTCTGCAAAAGGTAGATTCTATTGCGGAATTAGCTAGACTGCTTGGTATTAGTAGAAGCACCCTATACCGTAAAATGAAGGAATATGACCTGTAAAAACGATAGGGCTGTTGCATTATGGGTCAGAAAAAAAGATAAATTATAAAAATGGCCCAAAATGAAACACCTTAAAGTGCAAAAATTCACAAGCGTTTTAATTTGTGACACTTTAATAGAATAGAACTTAAAAATGAACTCGCAAGGGTTCATTTTTTTTGTTTTCTGTTGGCATATAAAAATAAATAATGGGCTTAATGTTCGAAATTATCGGCCCTTGTTTTTGGAGTGATATTTGTTCTTGTCCAATTGGCATAAGAGTTGCATTAAATATAGCTAGAAAGAATTTTAATTGTGAACTTAATAACATCCCGTTTTGAAATAATTTGAGTTAGGAAATTCTCTGGCGGGAAGGAGGGTGGCTTAGAGGTTGCCAGCAGGTTGAAAATAAAAATTGCAGGGAGGCTAGAACAGAGTGGACAAGAAGAATAGGACGCTAATACTAATGGTTATAGCTTTATTCTTAGGGTATTTGCCTTGGTATAACTTTTCAGCTGTGGTCAAATACATTGCGACAGACTTTTCACTAAGCCCATCCGAGACCGGGATGATTTTGTCTGCATTCCAGCTGGGTTATGTAGTAGTAGTTTTAATTACTGGCTGGCTAGCAGATAGGGTTGGAGCTAAAAAAGTAGTAGCCTGGGCTACATTATTAACTGGTGTTTTTTCTACACTATTTGCTTTTTTAGCCAAGGACTTCAATTCGGTCCTTATTCTAAGACTTGCTACTGGTCTATCGGCAGGGGCTATTTATGCCCCAGGAATGGCACTCTTATCTAATTGGTTTTCACCTCAGGAAAGGGGTAAAGCCTTGGGTGCCTATACAGCAGGTTTAGTTGCAGCTTCGGCTGGCGGGTATTTTGTTGCAGCTCCATTAGCAGCCGCTTATAGTTGGCAAACTGGTATACTCGCAACTTCCCTACCCGTATTTCTTGCTGCCATTATAATGTTCTTCTTTGTGGAGGAAAGACCTTCTGATGGAGAACTTAGTTATGATGGAGCCCCAGGCTTATCGGTAGGAAAACCTGCCCCTGAAGGTGGCTATGCTGGACCGGTTTTACTTACTGGTTCTTATATGGGACACATGTGGGAATTATATGCATTCTGGGGATGGATTGGACCTTTTATGGTAGCTTGTGCTAGCGCAGTTGGTTATGCGGACGCAGAAGCAGTTAAGTTAGGTGGCTTGCTGGCCGCGCTTATTATCTTAATTGGTGCTCCAGCTGTCTATATAACTGGCTTAGCCGCAGACAAGTTTGGCCGTACCAAAACCATTATGGTAGCTGCAACTTGCAGCCTAGTGCCACAATTCTTTTTCGGATACATGTATGGCTGGTCTTTACCAGTGGTAGTTTCGGTTGGAGTTTGGATTGGTTTTTGGGTTATAGCAGATTCAGCTATCTATAAGGCAGGTCTAACTGAAATGACCGCACCGGACATTAGAGCCACTATATTGAGTGTTCAGTCGGCAGTAGGATACTCCATGACTATCCTGGCCCCGATGGCCTTTGGCTGGTATTTGCAATACTTAAACCCTGGTGTAGAATCCACATCGGCTACTATATGGGGCCCATGTTTCGTGATGTTAGGGGTAGGAGCTATATTTGCCCCAGTACTTGCTTACTTTACTAGAAAAGTACCACAAGCCAAATTGATGACTGGTGGCAAAATGTAAGTTTGTTTTTTGGATAATGGAGGGTATCACGCATGATTGACAAAACATTACAAATCTATTGGCAAAGTGAATGTGCGCAGATTATAAATGATCTTCCTTGCCGTTTAGAAGAAATGTTTGCTTTGAAAGCTACGCTGGTAGGAGAACTCGAGCCTCCAGTAAGTGCACTAGACCCTCAACGACAACAATATGATGTTAGGTATCTTATACCTATCCTTGATGAAGTGGATTTTAGCTTATGGATATTAAAAGAAGATATTAGTGATCCTTACCACCTATATTTATACGGGGTAGCTTCAGATAAGACCGCACTAGTATCTGCATACAGAGCAAGGGACGGAGAAAACTTTCTCAAGGAAGTCTATCATGAGGTGGGTCACTTACTTGGCCTAGAGCATTGCCGCGGTAAATGTGTGATGCGCAGATCCAGAAATAATAATCAATTAGATAAAAAACCTTTAACCCTTTGCAGTAGATGTAGAAGTAAAGTAAATAAATTACAAAAAGTTGTTTAGAAACAACCTGACCTAGTATAAGTAGGCTAATTACATTTAGAGTGGAAATTAATATTCTGGTAATTTAGACACCAGAAGAAATAACCCGAGAGTTTTCAACTAAAGAAGAGGAGGTTAAAAGTTTATGGCTAAAAAAACAGTTGCAATTGAATGGCCGCCAAAGGAAGATTTAAGTAAATATGCTTTGGCAACCGATGTCCCCGTGTGGATTGGTGGGGAAAAAATTGTTGCAGATCGTGTTGTGAAAACAGCTTGTCCGCATAACTGTTATGATACTTGCGGCGTTTTAGCTTACATTAAGGATGAAAAGGTGATTAAAATCGAAGGTGATCCCGACCACCCTATTACCCGAGGACATTTATGCCTAAAAGGCTATGCCAACGTGCAAAAGATTAATAGTCCTGATCGGGTTAAGTACCCATTAATGAGAATTGGAGAGCGCGGAGAAGGGAAATTCAAGAGAATTTCTTGGGATGAAGCCTTTGATTACATGGTAGAAAAAATCACTGCTATGCGGGACAAGTACGGCCCAGAATCATTTGTGGAGTATGGCTATTCTGGTAACCGCGAACATATGGCTAAAGCAGTTAGTGGACGTTTCCTAAACTTATTTGGAGCAACTAAATTAGTAGGAAGTTTCTGCTTGTTATCTGGTGCCGCTGGTTCATACCATAGTGTAGGTTATCAACATACCATGTCACCAGAAGTATGGAGTGAGCACACTGATTTAATCATGTTAGTGGGAAGGAATCCATCTTTCACTAACCCGCACATCTATCCATTCCTATATAGGGCTATGGAACGTGGGGCGAAATTAATAGTTGTTGACCCCTATGTTACTGCAGTAGCATCTAAAGCTGACCTACATCTACGTCCTAGACCAGGAACTGATGGGGCTATGGCTTTAGGTATGATTAACTATATTATAGAAAATAACCTTCACGATAAAGACTTCATAGCCAAAAATACTCACGGTTATGAAGATTTAGAGAAGGCTGTTAAAGAATGGACCTTGGAAAAGACCGAAGAAGTGACTGGAATTCCAGCAGAACATATAAAGCTGGCTGCGGAATTATTTGCTACCAATGAATCGCATTTAGAGTGCGGCTATGGTCACCAAAGATACAGTAATGGCCATCAAACCCAAAGAGCCTTAGCTTGTCTATCTGCAGTCTGCGGACATATAGGTAAAGCTAGTGCTAACTATAACTTTATTGATTCCATGGGCTTTCCAGCCATTGAAGGCTTTGCGGTATTTCCTAATGTTACTACACCAGAAGGTGCTGAGATTAAAGCTACCCGTCTCATTAATATCGCAACTTTTGCTAAGGCGCTTCATCATGCCGAAGATCCACCAATCAAAGGCGTTATTTCCTGGCGGGGTGGCTTAGTTTCCCAGCAACCCTATGTGGACTATACCATAGAAGCACTTAAAAAACTAGATATGTTTGTAGTTATAGAGCAATTTATGACCGATGATACAGATTGGGCTGATTTAGTACTACCTGGTTGTCATTTCCTAGAGCAGTATGGACTACACACTTCTTACTGGCACCATTTCAATCAAGTAATAGTACCGGTTTGTCAGCCTTATTATGAAGCCGTACCTGATATAGAAATTTGGTCGGAATTAGCTAGAAGATTAGGTTATGAGGAATACTTCCCTAGAGATAGAACTGGTCATGATTATGTACGTATGCTAATTGGCGAACATACCGATGTAGATGCAGCAACATCCCCAAATGGCCCTGTACGCCTACCAGAAGAATGGTGTCCTCGTGTTCCATATGCAGACATGAAGTTTGATACCCCTACAGGTAAAATTGAACTCTACTCAGTTGGTATGGAAGAAAGAGGTAAGAAATTCGGTGGTGACTATGTACCTGTACCTCACTTCTTAGAGCCAGACGAAAGCCCAGTAGGAACTCCTAAATTGGCTAAAAAGTACCCATTAACGGTAATTTCTCAGCATCCAGCATTTAGACTTCACTCACAATTTTATAATTTACCTTGGATACAAGAAATTGAAGGGCCTGCTAAAGTCTTTATAAATAAAGTCGATGCAGAGGAACGCGGTATTGTAAGTGGCGATAAGGTGCGGATATTTAATGACCGCGGTGAATTGCTTGATATTCTTGTCGCAGTAAGTATCCGGGTACAACCTGGTGTCGTTGAGCTAAGTAGTGGAATGTGGGTTAAATTGGGTGCCAATGTTAACGTACTCACATCGCTGAGTATCGGCGGACCAAGAGATGTGCTAGGTGAAAACGGAATTATGTACGAATACCATCCATTACTAGATGGTAATACTACAGCTTATTTTAACTCACTTGTACAAATAGAGAAAATGTAAGGATAAAGGAGGGGTACTTAATGAAGAGAAAGCAGATGACCTTATATGTTGATACAAGTAGATGTATGAACTGTCGTGCTTGCGAGGTTGTGTGCAAAATGGAACATGATCTACCTGCAGGGCCTAGATACAACATGGTTGTTGAAATAGAAGTAACCCGCCAGGGTGTGGACAAATGTGAATTCTTACCTACACCCTGTATGCACTGTGGGGATGCACCATGTATTAAATCTTGTCCAACAGGAGCCATTTATAAACGTCCAGAAGATGGCATTGTGCTAGTTGACCAGAGCAAATGCATTGGATGTCGTGAATGTCTATGGGCATGTCCTTTCGGGGTTCCACAATTCGGCAGTAGTGGCTTAATGGAAAAATGCGATCTTTGCCAGCATCTCTTAGAGGAAGGCGAAGTTACAGCATGTGCAAGAGCTTGTCCAGCAGAAGCTATTACAGTAGGTACAGTTGAAGAGATTTCAGCTAAAGTTCGGGAAAGATATGGCAAGACTAGTCGCCAAAAATATGCAGACGGCACACAATTCTAAAATTAAATTAGCCAGGGGTAGTATTATACCCTTGGCTAATCATTAAGGCGGTGATATCGTGCGTGTTTTATCAATTGATCGTGAAAAATGCACAGGGTGTGGTATTTGCCAAGTAGTTTGTTCCTTAACTAAGACAGGTGCAGTACAACCTAGTTTGGGTCGTATTCAGGTACACAGGGATAAACGGAATCTTTTGCAAATGGTGTCTGTTTGTCAACATTGTGCTGAACCAGCCTGTCAAACAGCATGTTTGATGGAGGGGATAGGCAAAGATTTCACATCTGGTGAAATATTCCGCGATTTAAGTAAGTGTTTTGGATGCGGTGCTTGTACGGTTTTTTGTCCGATTAGTGCCCCTATAATTGACCTAAAGCAAGGTGTAGTTGTCACCTGTGATTTATGTGACGGTGATCCAACCTGTATTAAGGTATGTCCACATGGTGCTATAAGATATGGGGAATTAATCGACGCGAGCATAGACAAACGTAACAGATATGGTGCCAGGTTTTTCGGCGCACAGCAAGAGGGGGTGGAATAATGGAGGTATTGCAAAAACAGACTATAGCCAGGGTAAACCTGAAGGACTCCAAAATAGAGCTAGAGGAGATTCTTTTGGATTCCGAAGCTATAGGCCTGGGAAGTTATGAGATAGTGTGGGAAAAGTATAAAGATATGATGGCGGATGCAGTATCTAAACCAGATAAAAACCCCTTTTTGGCTATAAGTACGGGACCACTAACTGGAACAGGTGTACCAGGATCGGCGGCTTATTTTATAAGTTATGTGTCACCTATAAGTGGAAAGTTTACTACTGAGCTATGTGAAGGTTCAATTGGACCCTATTTACGCTATGCAGGTATAGAGCATTTAGTTTTGTATGGCAAGGCTAAAAAGCCAGTAACCCTGTGGATAAATGAGAAGGGAATAAATGTTTTTCCTGCCCAAGAAATCAAGAATTTAGACAATCTTGCCACTAGCGAAATTTTGCATAGGCAATTTGGGGAAGATGCGATAGTAGCTTGTGTTGGTGCCTATGATAAGGTTGCACCAAGCAAATTCGCTAGTGTAGTTTGCGATTATTACCATGAAGTAGAAGCATTGGGCTTAGGTCAGGCCTTTTACAATTTAGGCATAAAGGCTCTAGTGGTAAATGGTAAAGGTGCAATTACAATAGCGAATCCAGAGGAGTTTTTGCAAGAACTTATAGAAATTTATAAGTATTACAAAATTTCCAATCAGCATTATACCCATTTTAATAATATAACAGGTGATAGCTTTTTATCTCCAAAAAATGAAGGTAGCTTTCTAGAAATAGGCAATCAATCCTTTGGAATTGCTGTGTCAAATGAGCGGACATCTAACTTTTCTAGAAATGAATTGTTAAGAATAACCCAGCAATCTATTAAGGATGGGCTATCTTGGAGAATGGTGCTTGATTTTATGGCGGAAAACTTGGATGATGGCGGGGCTAGCTATGATTTAAGCAATATTTTGCGATATATGGAGAATTGGCTGCCCCAGGACCTATACCAAACTGATATTAGTACAGTTCAGGCTACTGGCTTGTTTTGGGATGAAGCCAACTTGCCTTTTATTGATGCCATCGGTCGTGTAGCTAAGTTGCTCAGGCATTATTCTGGTCAAGAATGGAACAGTTTTCGCCTTGAGGAAGTGGGAAGACAATTGACTAGCATAGGTGATGGGCTAACTCTGGAGGTGAAATAATGTCAAGAGTAAAAGAGCATTTTAATTTAGTTATCATAGGCAATGGAGTTGCAGGCAATAATGCGGCCTTAGTGGCCCGCAACCGTAATCCAGAATTAAGCATAAGCATTATTTCTCGGGAAAAGTACAACGAATATGCAGCAGGGGCCCTACCAGATTATTTGGCGGGTGCAATTTCGCGGGAGAATGTCTTTATTAAATCTAATTCTGATTATGCGGCAAATAATATCAAGGTCATGTTCGGTGTAGAAGTAAAAAAAATAAATCACAAAAGTAAAGCTATCCAACTTGGCGATGGCTCCATAACTTACGATAAGCTAATAATTGCTACTGGTAGCAGGCCTATAATACCTCCAGTAAAGGGCCACGATTTGCCGGGTAATTTTGTTTTTAAAACCTTAGATGACACTGATGCCTTAATTAATTATCCAGGTAAAAGTGCGGTGGTTGTAGGTTCAGGCGCCATCGGCCTTGAGGCCGCACTGGCTTTGAAATCAAGAGGTTATAACCATGTAACCCTGATTGAACTAATGGATTGGATAATGCCTACTTCATTTGATGAAAAACCGGCCCGATTGATGGAAGAAGAACTTCGACAATTGGGCATTGAGGTCTTAACAGGGGAAAAAGTAACTGCAGTTCAAGGTGAAAAACATGTTACTGGTGTTACTACTGATAAGAATGATATAGCTTGTGATCTTGTGGTTTGGGCGGTAGGAGTACGGCCAAACGTAGCTTTAGCCGAATCGATTGGGGTTGATTTAGGTACAACTGGTGGTCTAGTGGTAGACGAATATATGGAGACTAATGTGCCTGATGTTTACGCTTGTGGAGACTGCGTGGAATCTACCGACATCTTTTCCGGAAAGCAGGTACTAAACTTGTTATGGGATGCTGCTTGCAAACAAGGCAGAATTGCAGGATCAAGCTGTACTGGTGGTAATGAAATCTATGCGGGCTCATATGGGGTTTTATTGTCTTATATTGGTGATAGGCCGATATTATCCTTTGGCTTAAATGCCAGCCACTTAAAGGGGCAAAATCATCAGGTATTGGAAAGAACAGGGGAAGGAAGATACCAGCGTTTGGTGATGAAGGATGATGAAGTGGTGGGTATACAAATGATTGGCACCTTAGAAGGAAGTGGGCCAATATTATTCCACTTGAAAAAGGGTGCAAGCCTTGCAGATTTAAGCAACAGATCCCCTAGCCGAATTATGGCGAAAATGGATCCCAAATCAATGATGCTTAGAAGTTTTATAGATAAGTTCACAGTATCCCAATAGGAAATTAGAGGTGGTAAAATGGACGAAAAATTCGGGACTTTACGAGAAAAGCTAAATGACAGAATAACTACGGATCCTTTTGAATGTTCTTTTTATACTAGGGACTTAGCATCTGTGCCCTCAATAATGACTAAGGTTTTGTTTAAGACTTCACCTGATTCGGTGGTAATACCCATGAGTACGGAAGATGTGGTTGAGATAGTAAAGTTTGCCAATGTGCACGGTTATCCACTTATTCCGCGGGCGGCTGCTACATCTGCCTATATGAATACTGTACCGACAAAAGGTGGTATTGTAATTGACCTTAACAGTATGAGGGGAGTCTTGGATTTGGATGTAGACCACCTACAAGTTGAAGTATGGTGTGGAACCCCATGGCAAGAATTAGAGGGGTATCTAAATTCTCACGAATTAGCTTTATGCAATTATCCTAGTAGTGCTGTTTCCGCGACTGTAGGTGGCTGGTTCAACACGGAAGGTTTCGGAATTGGTAGCGCTAAATATGGTAAGTTCCATGATTTAGTGGAGTCAGCAGAAATCGTATTGCCTGATGGTGAAATAATAACTGCTACACGAAATGGTGAATATCCCTTGAGATGGTTCTTGGGGAAAGAGGGGACTATTGGTATAGTCACCAAAATAAGGTTTAGGGTTCGTAAAAAAACGACCTATTCTGTCAATCTAACCCTAGCTTTTGCATCAATTGAAGAGCTGGCTTTAGCAGTACAACAAATAATGGGTGCCTCACTAAAGCCCTTTAACATCCATTTCACGGATAAAGATTTTTATTTGATGCAGGAAGAAATCGGTTTTAATTCACCAATTCCAGATAGACACTTAATAACTCTAACTTATCAGGAAGATACGGATGTTTCGCATGAAGCAAGTAAAATCGCTGAGGAGGTTGCTAGCAAATATGAAGGGGTCATACTTTCAGAAGCAATCGCAGATGCCGAATGGGATGAGCGTTTATACGCACTAAAACTTAAACGGGGTGGACCGACCATGCTGGCGGCGGAAGTAATTTTGTCTTTGGAAGAGTTAGGCAACTTCTACCAAAGGGTTAAGAGGATGAACCAGCGTACAGCGGTTTATGGTTATTTGATGGGTTCAGATAAAATGAATATTTTAATTCAGTACTATGCTGATGACAGCAAAACCCTAGAATACTTGTTTTTATTGGCCAAAACCCAGGGTATTTATAATGCGGCCTTAAAATTCGGAGGGCGACCCTATGGTATTGGGATTTGGAATAGCGTTTATCTCAAAAAAGCCTATTCTGCTGAAATCCTAAGGGAAAAAGCTGAAATAAAGCAAAAAATGGACCCTCAAGACCGTATGAACCCAGGTAAATATTACTCCCCACCTATTTTATTAAATCCTGTTTTATTTAATTTAGCTAGTAGTAGTGCTAATTTAATCAGCAACATTCTGGGAATAGGAAAGGGGAGATAGTCATGAAGGATAAAAGTTTCTACACAGGTCTATTAGAAGAAACTAGTATTTGTGCCCAATGTGGATATTGTAAAGTAGACTGCCCAATATACAATGTCTTGGGTTGGGAATCAAGCTCCCCGCGCGCCCGAATGTTAATAGGCCGCAAGGCCGCAGAGGGCAAGCTATTAAATGCACAAGATGTTGAAAGGGCTTTTCAATGTACTTTATGCGGTAAGTGTCGGGATGTATGTTCTACCTTTATTGATACTAATGAAGTTTGGGTCAATCTAAGGGAAGCTATTGCCAACAAAAACCAAAGTCCAGATAATATGCACCTATTGAGTAGTACGGTTATAGAAAACTTTAATATTACTGGGGATGAGCAAGAAAACCGTGAGATGTGGATTGAAAGCATGGATAGTGAGGAAATCCGCCAAAGGGTGGGCCAAAAAGCTGAAGTCTTATATTTTACTGGTTGCTCGGGAGCCTTATACCCTACGGTCAATAACATTCCCAAATCAATGGTCAATATCATGGAGAAAGCTGGTATTGATTATACCTTGTTAGGCCAAGAAGAGTCATGTTGTGGCTTCCCCCTTATCGGGGCGGGCGAATTTGCCAAAGGGCGCCACTTGATAGAAAAGAATGTGGCTAGTTTTAGGGAATTAGGGGTTAAGCAAATTGTAACTTCTTGCCCATCTTGTTTTCACACTTTGCGGGATACTTATCCTATGGTATTAGGTGAGGATTTACCCTTTGAAATATTACATGCCAGTCAATTTTTAAATAAATTGATTGAGGAAAAGGTAATTAAACTGGGTGAATTAAATGAAGAAGTTACTTACCATGATCCATGTGATTTAGGCAGAAATAGTGGGGTATATGAGGAACCACGCTCAGTTATAAATAGTATACCTGGGGTAAAATTTATTGAAATGGCTAAAACCGGTCGAGATGCTAATTGCTGTGGTGGCGGTGGAAACTTAGAGGCAATAGATCCAGATTTAACTGCCCAAATAGCCAAGGCCAGATTACAAGAAGTCCAAACTACTGGGGCTAAAACGGTGGTTTCATCTTGTCAGCAATGTAAAAGAACTCTGCAGGGAAATGCCCGTAAAAACAAAATTCGAGTTAGGGTTATGGATCTTACAGAATTGGTGTGGAAGTCAATGAATAGCAAAAAAGATTAAGGGAAGGAAGGTGTTTGGATTGGAATATGATGGCTACAATTATCCTGATGAATTGTATTATGATAAAAGACATTTCTGGGCCAAAGTAGAAGGTGACCTTGTTATTATGGGAATGACTGAATACGCAACCAAAGCAGCAGGTGAAATAGTGTTTGTGGAGGAAGTCGAAGTCGGCAAAAAAGTGGTGCAAGACAGGGCTTTTATGTCGGTTGAGTCTGGGAAATGGGTAGGCAGAGTCTATGCCCAAGTTTCCGGTGAAATAGCTGAAATAAACGAAGAACTCGAATTTGAACCAGCTCTAGTTAATGAAGATCCCTATGGGGAAGGTTGGTTAGTTCAAATTAAAATGGCTGACCCTCAGGAATTAGGAAACCTCTTACAAGGTGAAGCCTACAAGGAGTGGCTAATTCCCGAAATAGAAAGGCAAAACAAATTAGCAGCGAAGAGGACTGGAAAATAAGTCATGCAGTCTAGGAGGTTGTATTATGAATCCAGTGCAAAAAAAGACATGGTTTTGGATCCCCTATAAAAACATAAGAAAATATGAAGATATAATTGCAAAGACTAGTATTATGTGCCTCCTTACTGATGAATTCCAAGGACAAATGCTTACTACTGAGCAAGTAAATGGTCTCAAAAAGGATGAAATTAGTGGGCTGATATTATTGGCAGGCCAAGGTATTAATGAACTGGATGATATATCTGTAGCTTTGGACTATTGTGAATCAGAAGGTATTGTGCTGGCTGCCTTACTAGATCCATTGCAACCAATTTCTAGCCAGTTAATACCTATTATGAACAAGGCAGTTTTATCTAAGTTTGTTGTCCCTTTGGATATAGCTAGTGAAAAGGTTTTTAACTACTACCACCAAGATGAATCGGGTAGAAAATGGGAAGCCTACCTCAGTTACATTGAGGATTTGGTCCAAATGGCTGGCGAAGGGCGAGTATATGTGCATTTGTTTGCAGGTTTAGGCGAGACAGAGGAACAATTCGCCAAGACATGCCAGTTATTAATAGATATAGGGGCTAGAGTCATTCTTCTTTCATTAGATCCAAATAATGCTTTAGGTGCCAAACCATGTAGCATAGGGCGTTATCGCCGCATGCAGGTTATTAGGTACTTAATTGACCATCACATAGCTAGCTATTACCAAATGAATTTCAACCAATTTGGTTCAGTGTATGATTTTGGTGTTCACCCGCGGCTCTTTTCTAATTTAATCGACCAGGGATTACCCTTTATGGATGCTGGAATTTGTGGAGGCATCAGTGGTACTGAATACGAATGGCCTGGTCACTGCAATGACTATCAAGATATGAGAAACATTAGCCATGCTTACTTTGCAACTGACAGTAAAAAAATCATCAGTCAATTAACCCAAATCAGCTGGGAGGAAGAATGGCACACCATAAACAAAAAGTTTACCATTGAAAAAGTCGATTTCTCTGATTTAGAGGAGGAGAATGATTTGGGAGGGGTGATAAAAGCAGGACAATTCGGGTTAATTGGTTTGGAAGCAAACGATTTACGCCACTTAAAAAATAATTAGAGGAGGATATTAATATGGCAGAATTAACATTATCACAAAAAATATTAAAGGAATTTGAAGATGGGTTGGCAATAGCACAAGAATGGATGCCTAAAACTATCCAAGCTTATTTGGACACTGAGAAATATTCCGGTGTTAACCATGGCATATTCGACGAAAAAACTAAGGAATTATTCATGTTATCCCAAGGTGTTCGCACACCTTGCAAATATTGCATATGTATTCATACTTTCAACGCTATTAAAGAAGGGGCAACCAAAGAAGAAATGTATGAAGCCGCAAGTATTGCTATTCCATTTGGTGGAGCTAAGACTTTCGCCTATGCTTGTGCAATTTTAACCGATGCCATCGAAACTTTCTGGGTAGACTAAACATTTTATTGTATAGGACCTAGTTACAACTAGGTCCTATCCTTACTAAATGGAGGAGAATATGAAAGATGTAGTCTTATACCCAGGATGCTTAGTATTATATCGGTTTCCTGAATACGAATATACTAGTAAATTATTATTACAGGAATTAGGCCTAAATTCGGTAGCACTAAATGAAAGTGTTTGTTGTGGAGCTTATGTCCAAGGGAATACCGAGAATTGGGAATATCTAGCAGCATACAATATGAGTTTGGCCGAATCACAAGGACTGGAAATTATAACTTTGTGTGGTGGTTGTACCAATACTTTTAAGCGTTTAAAAGATATGTGCGCAAAGAATCCAGAAAAACTGGAAATATTAAATAAGAGACTTAGCAAGTTAGGCCTAAAATTTACTAACCAGGTTAAAGTCAGGCATTTGTTAGAAGTTTTAAATGATAATTTTGAGCAATTGGAAAGACAGATTAGTAAAAAAGTGGGTTTAAATCTTGGAGTAATGAATCCTTGCCAAGTATATCGACCCTCTGAAATAATGAAATTTGATAATCCAGAAGAGCCCAGAATTATGCAAAAGCTTGCTGCCTTAACTGGTGCTAAGGTTATAAATTATTTACAAGAAGATGAATGTTGTGGCTCATCATTAATCAATGTCAATAAGGAAATGGCACAATCATTAGGGCGTAATCGAATTAGGGAACTAGAAAAACTAGAGACCGATTTAGTAGTCACAGCTTGTGGTAACTGCCATCTATTACTGGACCGATTGCAAGGCGAATATCACCAAGGTAGGCAGATACCAGCCATCTTTATTTCACAATTAATAGGATTATCCCTGGCTTGGCCTTATAGAGAATTAAAAATTAAAAATGCTTTGTTACGGCGGTTGATAAAAAATGTTTGAGGACTGTATTAAATGTGGCTTTTGCCAAGAAAATTGCTTTATAGAAAATGCCGGGTTTGAATCCTTAACTTCATTTATAAGTGGAGATAGTCTCAATAAGGATGTCATTTGGGTTTGTGCTAATTGTTGGCTTTGTCAAGAAAACTGTCCCCAGGGAATTAATATTATGGAGGGGAAATATGCTTGGCAGCGTCAACTTGAACCTCCCGAAGCTATTGAAATAGGGACTGCCAATATTATTGATTGTGGTTTCTGTCTACCCATTAGTCTAGATCTTATTGAGGCTAGAATTGACCAAGGTCTGGATAAATTTGATCTGGTAGGACAAGAAATCATAGCTTTCCTACTGGACTAATTTTTAAAATTGCATAAAGTATCTCCGAGTCTTTATGTCTAAGGGTTATTGCCTATGATATAGAGACCTGGGAATTACCCACAGGGTATGTAGGGAAACTAGCATGCCTACCAATTGTAAAGGAGGTTTGATATATCTATATTCCTGACTTTACGACAAGGTTAGGATTTCGTTTTTTATAGGCAATTCAGTCTATCTAGGGGAGGAAAGGTCAATGGACGCCATGACAGCAAGAGAAGAAGTAAAGATAGAAAGAACTGTGAGCAAAAATAAAATTAAGTGCAAACATTTGGGAAGTAAGATTAAATCCCTGATACTGTGGTCGCTCCCTGTGTTGATATTTTTTATCGTTCTGACCCAAGGTCGCTATCCTCTAAGTCCTAGTGAAATTGTAATTCTGATCTATGCCAAAATATTTAGTCTGGAAACTAGTATTGATGCTACAACAGCCAGCATCCTTTTCGATGTTAGGTTACCCCGAATACTTGCTGCTATGTTGATTGGGACGGCTCTATCGGTTTCAGGTACCGCCTACCAGGGAATATTTAAAAACCCCTTAGTATCCCCCGATATTTTAGGGGTGTCAGCAGGTGCAGGCTTTGGAGCTGCTCTGGCTATTATGTTTTCTTTAGGTATGTGGGAAATACACCTAATGTCCTTTGCATTTGGCATTTTAGCCGTTGTGGTTACTTATGCGGTAAGTTCCAGGGTTAAAAGTGGAGAAAATACTATAATAATGGTTTTGGCAGGCATATTAGTAGGCACCATATTCACTTCGCTTATTTCTTTTATAAAGTGTGTAGCGGATCCATTTAACAAATTACCTGCCATTACATTTTGGCTAATGGGGGGTTTAACTTCAGTTACATTTGACCAACTGAAATTAATTATAATTCCCATGATTATAGGTATAGTCCCCTTATATATTTTAAGATGGAGATTAAATGTCTTGTCACTAGGGGAAGAGGAGGCCCAGTCTTTAGGGGTAAATACTAGTAGGCTTAAAGGCATAGTAATTATAAGTGCGACTTTGCTGACCGCTGCTGCAGTGTCGGTAAGTGGTATTATCGGTTGGATAGGGCTAGTTATTCCCCACTTATGCAGAGCCTTGGTAGGGCCAAATTATAAAATCTTAATTCCTGTTTCCATAGTAGTAGGTAGTTCTTTTTTATTAGTTGTAGATACACTAGCTCGGGTAATTATGCCCCTGGAAATACCTCTAGGAATATTAACATCTTTGATAGGTGCACCATTTTTCATGTATTTGATTACGAGAACTAGGAGGGGATGGAAATGAAGTTACAATTGGACAATGTGGCCTTTGCTTATGATAACAAAAAAGATGTTTTTACCGGTATATCTTTAAGTATCGAAACTGGGGATCTACTATGTCTTTTAGGACCGAACGGGGCTGGCAAAACTACTCTATTTAAGACCTTACTAGGTTTATTAAAACCTCAACTAGGTCAAATCTTTTTGAATGAGCGCAATATATCAGATTGGAGTAGGAAAAAGTTAGCCCATTTTATGGGCTATGTACCCCAAAGCCATATTCCTCCATTTCCCTATAGTGTTATGGACATTGTATTGATGGGAAGGACGGCCCACTTGAGAAATTACGCTTCCCCTAACCGCCAAGATAAAAAAATAGCTGAGGGATCTTTGGAGACTTTAGGTATATCTTATCTAAGAAAGGCAAATTATGCGGAGATAAGTGGTGGTGAGCGTCAACTGGTTTTGATTGCCCGAGCTCTTACCCAGCAACCCCAATTTTTGGTATTGGATGAACCTACATCTAATTTGGATTTCGGAAATCAAGTTAAAGTTCTCAACTGTATTAAAATTTTAGCTAATCAAGGTTTGGGAGTGATAATGTCATCTCATTTCCCTGATGATGCTTTTCAATATGCGACTAAGGTTGCATTACTAAAGGATGGCCAAATACAAAGGAGGGGTACACCTGAGGAAGTTTTGACTGAGGAAAATCTACGCCAAATATATAATGTAGATATCAAAATCGCTATAGCTTATTCGGGAAATGGTGAAGGCCATCGGGTATGTATTCCTGTAGTTGCTTAATTAGTAATTTAAGAATTTTAAAGGAGGCCTGGAAATGAAACGTTTTTTAGCACTATTACTAATACTTTCCTTAGGATTGAGCTTAATCGGTTGTCAAGCGAAGAATCAGGCTAATACGGCTTCTGAAGATAAACAAACTATAACCGATATGGCAGGTCGGTCTTTGGAAATTCCCCAAGAAATAAAAACGGCCTACTCAACTGGTCCAGTAGGTACAGTTTTCCTTTATACCCTGGCCCCCCATAAATTAGCAGGCTGGAATAGCCCTTTAAGGGAAATTGAAAAAAGATATATCAAAGCAGAATTTCATAATTTACCCAGCCTCGGAGTTTGGCGAGGTAGCAATACTACTGGTAGTATTGAGGAATTGTTGCGCACCAAGCCAGATATAG
Organism: uncultured Syntrophomonadaceae bacterium; assembly: GCA_964514235.1. Taxonomy (GTDB): domain Bacteria; phylum Bacillota; class Syntrophomonadia; order Syntrophomonadales; family Syntrophomonadaceae; genus JAAYRQ01. Next base: position 104,120 of record CAZEPV010000001.1, read on the forward strand.
TTATTAGTATGGGGGATGTGAGCCCAGAATATATCGCGGATGCTGACGCTATTCAAGCACAAATCGGTATTCCCGTAATCATGGTGGACGGGAGCCTGGAGAATCTAAATGCCTCCTATGAATTCTTAGGTAAATTATTGGGCCGTGAAGATAGAGCTGGGGAATTAGGGACATATTGTGCTGATGTGCTTAAAAGGGTAGAGGACTTAGGAGCTAACTTACCTGAAGAAGAACAAGTAAGGGTTTATTATGCTGAGGGTTCTTATGGCCTAGATACTGAACCAAAAGGCTCAATAAATGCGGAAGCCATAGAAATGGCGGGAGCTTTTAATGTTGCTGATGCAGGTAATTTAGAGGTTAGGCGTATGCAGGCCTCTATGGAACAGATAGTTATGTGGGAACCTGAGTTGATTATCGTCAGCTCTGATGGGGACGAAAAGCAGGCCATTTATAATCTGATTTTAGAAGATAAGGCTTGGAGTAATGTTAAGGCAGTCAGGGAAAAAAACGTTTTCGAAGTACCTTGTGCACCTTACGATTGGATTAATAGGCCACCATCAGTAGCCCGTATCCTAGGTATGCAGTGGCTAGCAAATCTCCTCTATCCTGATATTTACACTATTGACATCAGGGAGGAAGCAGAAAAATTCTTTGAACTGTTTTATGATTACAGCTTAACTGGAGGGGAAATGGATCGACTCTTTGAATTTGCAGAAAGAGGATAAGTATGATTAAGAATATTTTTTTAACTGGTCCGAGAAATGTGGGGAAAAGTACCATAATCAAAGCAGCCTTAGTATTGTTTGTTGGCACAGTAGGGGGTTTTACTACCCTACCTAAGCTATTAAACGATGGGAGACGTGTTTTTCTTATGGATTCCTTTAACTTAGATTATCCTGCAAATTATATACCTTATATATGCGAAGTTGGTAAAAATGCTAAGTTGGAGCCTATATTAAAAACCTTTGATGATTTTGGGGTTAGGATCCTGGATGACTCTTTACAGAAAGAAGTGGATTTAGTTGTAATGGATGAGCTTGGAGTTTTTGAATCTGAAGCTATTTATTTCCAAGAAAAAGTCAAGTCTTGTTTGGCATCTCCAATTCCAGTATTAGGTGTGATAAAGGCTAAAGATACTAAATTTTTAAAGGAGATTTCAGACCGCACTGATGTTCAAGTAGTAAATGTTACAGTAAATAATCGTAAGCTGATTAAAACTGAAATACAAAATATAATAGTCAAGCAGTTTAATCCCATAGCAAATGAGGAAAGGCGGTAGAAGTATGTTTGTCTTTGATGTGGGTATGTTACCTGACCAATATTCTATGTTGTTGTTCCATGCTTTGGCGCGGGAGGAAATAGAGGCCCTAGTTCTAGTATCACCTGAAAACCCCATAATTTCTTTGGGATATTTTCAAGATTTAGGGGGAGTAGACCTAGATTACTGTACTAAAAACGCTATACCAATTATGCGCCGCGAATTAGGCGGGGGTACTACTTTATTAGATAGAAATCAAATATTTTATCAATTAATTCTAAAGAAGGATAATCCTCTTTTACCTCCCAGTATCGCTGAACTTTACCAGAAGTTTTCTAAGCCTGTAATAGATACTTATGCTGATCTGGGAGTAAAAACAGAGTTTAAAGCAGTTAATGATATTATCACCGATGCAGGCAAGAAAATTGCTGGCGAGGGTGGTGGCGATATAGGCGAATGTACAGTTTTTGTAGGTGGAATATTATTAGATTTTGATTTTGCACTCATGTCCCAGGTCCTAAAGGTTCCGGATGAAAAGTTCCGCGATAAAATGTACAAAACCATGGAGGAAAATATGACTACCCTAAAAAAGGAGCTAGGGCAGATACCAGAACGCCAAATGGTTATCGACTTATTAATTAAAAACTTCAGCAAACTTACTGGCCCACTTACCCCTGATATGGTTCCTGAGGATGTCTGGGATTTGGCCAGAATACTAGGCCAAGACTTTAAATCGCGGGAGTTCTTGCACCGTAACAGCCGTAAACAAAGTTCACTGCAAATTGGAGCTGGGGTTAGCATGAAGCAAGGTTTACACAAAGCACCAGGCGGATTGGTTCAGGCTGTCACTGTAATTCGGGATGGCTATATTGAATCTGTCCAGTTAAGTGGTGATTTCACATTTTACCCCAAGGACAGCCTGCCTTTATTGGCCGCGGGCTTGCAAGGGGTCAAATTTACTTCAGAAGCGGTTGAGGCAGAAATCAATCAGGCATTTATGAAACTTAATCCAGAAATGCCGGGTGTAAGCGCCCTGGATATTTGCCAGGCTATTTTTGGGAATAAAGCATAAAAGTAGGGATAAATTGTGGAATTATATAATATAGGTTATGTAAGTTGGTGGGAATCTCAATCTTATTATCATGCCCTAGCCCATTTGGGAAGGGAAGGAGTAATTATATGTGCTCCCGATTCTGCCTATGTCTGTCTGGGTTTACATGATGATCTTAAGCAAGAAGTAGACATGGAATTTTGCCAAGCAAGGCAAATACCAATTCTGCGCAGGGAAACTGGTGGTGGGGTAGTCTATCTTGATAGTAAACAAATATTTTACCAGTTGGTTTTAAAAGAAGATAATGCCAAACTACCCTTTCGCCGAGAAAGATTTTACCCAATCTTTTTACAGGCACCTATTGAGGTATACCGCAATTTGGGAGTACCTGCCGAGTATAAGCCGCCTGCAGATTTGGTAGCTAAGGGGGCTAAATGTTCTGGAAATGCAGCAGGGGATATTGGCTCTGGGGTTGCCTTTGTAGGTAATATTTTATTAGATTTTGATTATTTTACTATGTCAAATTTGCTCAAAAGCCCTAATTCCCGTTATAGGGAATCTTTAGGTAAATCAATGCGTAACAACATGACAACAGTTAGCGATTGGTCCAATAAATTGCCTTCTTATGATCATATAGCTGGTTTATTGGCAGATGAATACTCCAAGATATTGGGCCCCTTAACCCTAGGGGAAATAGATGAAGAATTAAGGGAAACTGCCCTAATGTTTCGGGACAAACTTACCTCCCCCAGATGGTTAGAAAAACGAGGACGTAAAACTTTTAATCGGGTAGTTAAAATTGCGGAAGGTCTATATCTCCACGCAGGTCGAACAAAAAACACACACTTTGTCGCTTTAGTAAGGGATGGCATTGTGGAGGAATTTTATTTAATAGATAGCGAAGGGCAAGCTGAAAGGAAAAAAGAAAAATACCAGGGCTTACCTTTGACGGAATTACCATTAGAAGCAAATGGATAAAATTGTGGAAAGGGGTTTGGAAATGGATAGACAAGCAAGTAATATTCCTGAAAATTTATTATATGATAAAGAAAACTACTGGGTAAAAATAGAAGGTGATGTAGCTACTTTGGGGCTTACCGATTATGGACAAAACACTATTGGGGATATTTTATATATAGAGCTAGAAGATTTGGGGATTCCCGTTATTACTAGGGGGGAATTAGGTTCCATAGAAGCAGGTAAATGGGTAGGGAAAATCTATGCACCGCTTGATGCTACTATCATTGAGGAAAATGAAGAAGTTCTTTTAAAACCGCGTATTGTCAATCAAGATCCATATGAAAAAGGGTGGCTTTTGCGCTTCAAGGTTGGCGATATCGAGCAAACAGAGGCCCTGATGAATAGTGTTGAATACGCTAGTTGGGTAGCAGAACAGATAGAAAAGGAAAAGGAGGATATGTGCCTATATGAATAATACTTGGCGACTCCTGGATCTAGGCGCTAAATCTGGCGCCTATAATATGGCTATTGATAAGGTTATAATAGAGAGCCTTAGTGAAGAAAAAGCGCCAAATACCTTTCGTTTTTTACAATTTAGACCTCATTGTGCCTTAGTTGGTTACCATCAATCAGTGGATTTAGAAATAGAGGAAGAATATTGTCGGCAAAATGGTATAGATATTAATCGTCGCATTACTGGTGGTGGTGGTATATATTTAGATGAAAGTCAATTAGGGTGGGAAATATTTGCACTTAAGAATTCGCCTGGGATTCCCAAAAAAACGGAAGATTTATATAGCTTGATGTGTGAAAGTGCCATAACTGGCTTGCGGAAATTAGGCATCACCGCCAAATTTCGGCCCCAAAATGATATAGAGGTAGAGGGACGCAAAATTTCAGGGACGGGTGGAACAGAATTTGGCCAGGCTCTTTTATACCATGGCTCTTTATTAATAGATTTTGATGTAGATACCATGGTAGCTTGTTTGAAACTGCCAGTGCAAAAACTATCAGATAAGGATATCTTATCTTTTAAGCAAAGGGTTATTTCAATCAAAGAGGCCATAGGGTATGTACCCCCTATTGCAGAAATTAAGGAGGCCTTGGTGGAAGGTTTTCGGGAAGTGCTGGGTATTGCCCTGGAACCTAATTCTATGACTAGTGAAGAAGAAGCAAAACTAGAGAAGTATCTTCCTATGTTTTCATCTGATACATGGATTTACGGTAAAAGAGCTTTTGATACAGGTGTAGATTCATATGCTGTTGACTATAAGGCTAGTGGAGGATTAATTCGAATATCAATACGTTTAGATACTAACCGAGAACTAATTAAAACCCTTTTCATTACGGGTGATTTTTTTGCCTATCCTTCTAGAAGTATTTTAGATTTGGAGGCATTTTTGAAAAATAGTAGTTTTTCACCTGATGAACTAAGAAAAAATATCGAGCAATTTTTTGCCCAGCACCAAGTCACTATTCCCGGCATAACCTCAGAAGATTTTGTGCAAGCAATATTAGCAGCTATCGCCAAAACCGAAAAAGATGATATTTGATAAGGAGGGATTAACTATGGGAAATACAGCTGAAAGTCCACAATATATTCAAACTAGTTTAGCAGGAGCCATGTGCCTAGGACTAGAGCCGGGTAAGTTCTTTCGCAATGCTCGAAGTACATGTCTCAATTTACTTTTAACTTATGCTTCTGGATGTAGGGCAGCCTGTAGTTACTGCGGCTTGACGCGGGATCGAAATACTGATACTAGTGAAACTTTTATTAGGGTAAAATGGCCCACTTACTCAATGGATGAAGTTTTACACCAATTGAAAGTTTATAGACATCCTTTTAAACGCATGTGCTTGTCAATGATAACCCATGCCAAAGCAGTAGAAGACAGCTGCCATATAATTTCCAGCTTTACTAAAGAAAATCAAGATATTCCTGTTAGTGCCTTAATTTCGCCTACAGTTATGAAGGGTAAAGAAGACTTATCGAGGCTTAAGGAGGCTGGGACTGAACGTATAGGTGTGGCAATCGATGCAGCTATTCCTCGGCTTTTTGAAAAATATAGGGGCAGGGAAGTTAAAGGGCCCCATAATTGGGATAAATACTGGCAGACCATGGAGGATGCTGTGGATATATTTGGTCCCTATATGGTCGGCACCCACCTAATAGTGGGATTAGGTGAGACCGAAAAGGAAATGGTAGAAGCAATTGCTAAGGCATACGAACTTAAAGTCTTAACCCATTTATTTTCCTTTTTCCCTGAAGCTGGCAGCCCTATGCAAAATCATCCCCAAGCGCCTTTAGGTCAATATAGACGGATTCAATTAGCCAGATATTTGATTAATGATAAAAACTTCGATCCACAATTAATTCATTATAATGCTGAGGGACGAATTACTGATTTTGGTATTGACATCGAGGATACCATAAAAGAAGGCATGGCTTTCATGACTTCTGGTTGCCCCAATGAAGACGGGATGGTAGCTTGTAATAGGCCCTTTGCGAATGAGAGGGCTAGCCAAAGGTTGCGGAATTATCCTTTTAAACCCAATGAGGAAGATATTAATTTAATTCGTTCTCAAATATGGGCAGGTCAATAATAATGGAAGAAAAAAATATCACTCTAATTAAGCAGGCATGGCAAGTGAAAACTAAACGTGGTAAAGAAATAGCCTTTTTTATACCAGGGGCCAAACGCTATAGTAATCAATTTTATACAAACAGCCAGGAGTCTTTTGTAAACATAAGTGTTACAGCTTCTGCCTGTAGTTGTAAATGTGACCATTGTGGGGGTAAATTATTACAAACCATGATTCCCGCCACGACAAGTCCACAACTAATGCGGGTGGCTGACAATTTGTATCAAATGGGCAGTAAGGGATTGTTAATTAGCGGAGGCGCAAATCTAAAGGGACAAGTACCACTTTTGTCTATGATCGATGGTATAAAATATGCAAAAGATTTGGGGCTTAAGGTAGTAGTCCATACAGGTTTGCTTAATGAAGAAACAGCTAAAGCCCTTAAAAAAGCTGGGGTTGATCGGGTACTAATCGATGTAATTGCTGATGAGTCTACTATAAAATCTGTATATCATCTGGATATGGTCCCCGAGGATTATGCCTTAGCACTACAGATAGCTAAAGATGCCGAGCTAGCCTTGGCTCCCCATATCGTTATAGGGCTGCACTATGGTAAAATAAAAGGCGAATACAGGGCCCTAGAAATGATAAAAGGGGTGGAGCCTCATGCCTTAGTATTAGTTGTTCTTACTCCACAAGCTAATACGGTTATGGAAAATGTTGAATTACCAGATATTAGCCAAGTTACTGATATTTTGGCCCATACCCGCATAAAATTTCCCCATATTCCAGTAAATCTAGGTTGTGCCAGGCCCTATGGACTATATAAACGTGAACTGGAGAAAATGGCTGTAGATTGTGGCTTAGATGGTATAGCTTATCCTGATGAATCCACTTTTCCATATGTTGGTGAAAAGGGTTTGACCTTTACCATATCCGAAGAATGTTGCAGTCTAATATAAATAAAGATAAATCCCAAACAGGCCAAAATATATAGGCTTACTTGGGATTTATCTTTTTATAGGCTAACCCTGCCAATGATCTTTATTTATAATTAGATTACTTTATTTTGCTCAGTATTAACGATTTCGCTAGGGGAAAAACATTTAGGTGCATATTTACTAGGTCTTTGTCCTCTCTGAGTCATAATAAGACCAGTCAGGATAATAAGTGCCCCCAAGGATTGGAAAAGACCAAAAGCTTCGTTTAATACTAAGCAACCTGTTACTATGGCAAAGACCGGGGTTAGATTGCTATAGACAGCAGTACGGGTACTGCCAATTTCCCTTACTCCCCACACCCAAAGAAAGTTTCCTATTGCTAAGGCTAAAATTCCTGAATAAAACATACTAAACCAGGCTGTACTTGGCAAAGATGCCCAATTAACACTGACCAAACTATTAAAGGATAGTAAAATAAATACTAATGAAGAAGTAGTCATAGTAATGGCAATCAGCAAATACGGTGAGTACTTCTCAACCAAAGGCCCAGAATAAATGGTAAAATAAGCTGAACAAAACTGGGCTACAAGCATGACTAATATGCCCGCCAAATCGGAAGTAGAAATAGATAAGCCTGAATTAGTCCCCAAAATGACTAAAGTTACACCTGTAAATGAAATGAAGATTCCTCGGGTAATGGTTTTGTTGATAAATGTCTTATGAATAAAGCGATTTATGATTATCACACTTATAGGAACTAAGGCCATTATTAGGGCACAGTTACCTGCAGTTGTTAGGCTGACACCGATGGTAATTCCGATTTGGGGCAGGGCGAAGCCAAGCAAACTAACTGTAATGATAGCCCGTAAATCACGAAGTTTTATTTTTTTATAACCCTTGAGGGTATATACTAATATCCAACTAATTATTGTAGCTACAATTAAACGGGAAGTATTGTAGGGTATAGGTTCTAGGGATTGTAAGCCTATTTTCATAATGGTAAAGTTAATTCCCCAAATAACTGGAACAGTTACTAAGACAAATCTAGGATCAAAATTGCGTATTTTATTTTTCACATTCAAACCTCTTTTTAATTATTATGACAAGGTTATTATAACAGAAATTATTATTTTTTTAAGTAAATTAGGTCAGCTTTTAAATGGCCTTCCAGCTGCTTGAGACTAAGTTGGATATAAGTAGTAAAAGTCTTAACTGAGTGCTTTTCTAAGATATCCTCTAAATTCTTCCTCTAACATCTCCCCTAATTTAAAAATGGCGTCTTCATTGCCAATTTTACTTATTATTTGCAAACCTATAGGTAGCCCTTTGTCATCCTCCGTGATGGGGAGGGTTAAAGTCGGTAATCCCCAAGTGTTAGCATAAGCTATAAAGGGCATATATTTTTTGAAGGTCATAAAAGGTGAAAAGACTTCGCGCATAACCCTACCATGTGGAGGTGCGGGTGTATGATAAACTGGTAAGACGAGTAGCTTATTTTCTAAATAATCAGCAATGATTCTATTACCTTCATCTATAGTTCGGTTAACCCTATTTAATTTACCCGTACTAGGTTTCATCATATTGGCAGTAATGAGGACTCGGGTAATATATCGATGCAAATCAGATGAATTAAAGATGCTTTCTTTTAGGAATTCTTTTACAAGATGGACTGGTTCGGAACCAAAACACATTTTAGCTACTTCCCGTGCACCATCAATAGACATTATAATTTGCCATAAAATGGCGGATTCCCCATAATAAGGGGGTTTTTCATCTATGATGTTAAAGTTAGGGGCTAGGAAATCCTTTACCACCTTTAAAGCAGCCATGGTGAATTCATTAGCCGGATACTTTAAATTGTCGTATAAAATATTCACCGTAAAACTATCTAAATCAAGATTAGGCGGGTTTTTAAAAGCTATTATTTCATTTATCATTCGGGTATCGCGTACTGATTTAGCTATACCTCCAAAACCCAGCATTTGTAGTTGTAAGGGCTCTTCTATAGGTGGGTAGGAGCCTATATGTGACACTTGTTTATCCCCACTTTTAAAGCCAACTACCCCATTAAAATGGCTAGGGAAACGAATCGAACCACCGATATCTCCACCGACACCAACCGAGGCACCACCGATGGCCATAATAGCACCTTCACCACCGCTAGATCCTCCCACAGTATGAGCTAGATTCCAGGGGTTGTTAGTTAAGCCGTATAAATTGTTATCTGTTTCTTGATAATAGCATAAGACAGGTGTATTAGTTTTACCTAAGATAATTGCACCTTCATTTTTTAATCTAGCCACAAGCTCAGCATCATTTTTTTCTATAATATCTTTGCGATAAGGCAGTCCGCCCGTAGTTCTCATACCCACGACATCAAAAGATTCTTTCATGCTAATTGGTACTCCGAAAAGTCTACCTTTATTTTCACCAGCCTTTAATTTGCGATCGGCCTCTTGGGCTTCCTTCCTAGCCTCAGTAAAACGGTCCTCTACTAAGCAATTAATTAGGGGATTGACTTTTTCCAAAAAATCAATGTATGTATTAGTAGTTTCTAGGGAAGATATTTCATTTTGTGATATCAATTTTGCTATTTTAGTAGCGTCCATATCCAACAACTTTTCCTTCATTTTAAAATCACCTCCATATTTTATTTTAGAATAGCATATATTGTTAGCTTTGGTAAGCATCCTGTGAAGATAGGCGGTCCTTTTACTGAAGATACAGAATATTTAAAAAATATCCAGCAATGTAATATATGGTAGAAAAAATTACATTTACGTGTTATTATTTATAGTAATTATACGTTACCATAATAAATATAACATTATGTGTTGGGGGAGGAGAATTTTTATGTCGTTTGAAAAGGAATACAAGGAAAAGCTAAGAACTGCTGAGGAAGTTGCAGCGATGGTGGAATCTAATCAGGCCATTAAGATAGGATATTTTAATGGCAAGCCGAATGTTCTAATCAAGGCCCTAGCGGAGCGCCATGAGGAATTGAGGAATGTCAACATAAATGCGGCGGTTACTGTTTTGCCCGTACCAGAGGTAATTTCTTATCCAGAATCTTTTAACTATATTGATTGGCATTGGAGCTTGCTAACTAGGATGCTATACAAGCATTATGATAATATAACCTATGCACCACTGCTTTATAGCATGTGTGTAGGTTTTATTGAGCGTAATGAGGTTCACGAAGGAAAGGAAGTTAGGTGGAACTGGCAACAAGTTAGTCCCATGGATGAAAGAGGCTATTTTAACTTTGGCCCGAGTTGTTCCGAATCTTTAGTTATGGCACAGACTGCTACCCTGACTTGTCTCGAAGTTAACAAAAATATGCCCGTCTGCTTAGGTGGCAACCAAGAATCAATACATATATCACAAGTGGACTACATCGTGGAAGCTCCCGATGATCAAGAAATAATGGCTGCACCTGAAATCCCTATACCTAGTGAAACTGAAGTAACTATGGCAAGACATATTTTAGAACATATTAAAGACGGAAGCTGCTTGCAATTAGGTATCGGGGGTCTACCTAATGCGATAGGTGCCTTATTAAATGAATCTGATTTCAAGGACTTAGGGGTCCATACAGAAATGTTAGTGGATGCTTTTCTGGATTTAATTGAATCGGGCAAGGCTAATGGTAGCAGAAAGGCTATTAATAGGTTTAAAGCAGTCTATACTTTTGCCATCGGCACTAAGCGCCTCTATGATTTTATGCACAATAACCCTGCCTTAGCAACCCATCCGGTCGATTATGTTAATGATCCTCGCGTAATTGGGGAACATGATGATTTTGTTTCTATTAATCAAGCGGTGCAGGTGGATCTGGTAACCCAAGTAAGTGCGGAAAGCATGGGCTTTAACCAAATTTCTGGTAATGGTGGCATGATAGACTTTGTCTTGGGTGCCCAATGGTCTAACAATGGTAAGAGTTTCATATGCTTACCCTCCTCCTATACCGACAAGGAAGGTGTATTACATTCTAGGATAGTTCCATCCTTCGCACCTGGAACTTCTGTTACAGTTCCTAGACATTTAGTGGACTATATTGCTACCGAATATGGAATTAGAAAAATGAAAGCCCAAAACCAATGGGTAAGAACAGAAAATATTATTGAGCTGGCCCATCCAGATTTTAGAGATGATTTAATTAAGGCTGCTAGTGAAGCCAGGATTTGGACCAGGACTAATAAAATAGAATAGTCAATTTCCATGCAAAAGAGATCTTTGCAAGGTCTCTTTTGCATATTTCTGCTTGCAGTCCCAAAAGTCTAAAATTCCTGGGAGTGTATTTCAATATTAATAGTTAATTTCCCCTGGTCCTCCTTCATATCCCCAGATATCATACCTTTCAGGTTTATAAGCCCATAATCATTTAACCTAAATAAAAGGTCTACTTCTTCGCCCTGCCAGGTACCCGAAAAAACTACATTTTGTTCAGAAATTATTTTTTCCCATATCTCCTTAGCTGGGGAAGGGATTTCTTGTTGGGGAAGCATAATTTCTTCGGTGGGAATTTCAGGGTCTGATTCTGTTTCCTGCTTCAATATATCCTCAGCTTGTGATTTTAAAATCCAGGAGATTATCTTATTTCTTTGGCCTTCTCTAATATTGGTAAACTTGGCACCAGTTAGATAATATTTTTCCCCATCCTTTTCATCAGTTTGGACTCTTAAAGTTTGGGCAATTAATTGTAGACTTGTGCCATCTAAATTGAGTAAAAGCAATATTTCTTCATTAAGGGTCGCAATTTCATGGGTATTAAATGAAAGCCCCCCTCCACTAATATCAATAACTGTAGCATCATAAAAGTTCTTTTCTTGAATATGGCTAGGAATAGGTAGGGGATACCATTTAAGAGGTATTTCTGTTTCTATCCGATACCAATCCCGTTTATTGCTATCCTGACTATGACTTCTTTTTTTTAATAATCTCTTCCGTGTTTCTTGGTAGGCTATCCGTCTTTTTATATTAGCCTTAATCGTTTCATATCTAACTATATAAATGATTATTAAACATAGAATTAATACTAATAGAAAGAATAGTATATTTTCAAAGGTAAAAACATTTTTATTACTAAAGGCCTGATTCAGACTACTGGCAAATTCTTCCCAACTCATTTCAATATTCACCCCATTTATCCAAAATATTATAAAGATTTTCTTAACTTTATTATAAATGATTTTTATTTATAAGGAAAAACCTAAACTCTTTTCTTATAAAACCCGATAATAGAGAAAGAAGCCCTTAATATTATTGATATTCTAGCTTTTGCAACAAAGTTTTAACAAAAATGCCTATTTTATTGGTATAATTTTTATTGTATGAAAAATCAAAAGTGGAGTTGAGAAAGTGGATATAGGAACAATAATCGGGACAATATTAGGTATTGTTGCAGTGGTTGGGGCCATGATAGCTAAAGGTGCTAGTCCATCAGTTTTAATTAACCCAGCCGCAATACTTATTATTTTTGTAGGTACTATAGCAGCCATTTTAAATGCCTTTCCTATGAAGGAAATTCGCAAAGTACCAGATTTATTCAGAATGATATTTACCCAAAGGGAAGTATATGATATTAGTGAAATTATTGAAATGATTGTGGATATTGCCTCCCAAGCACGTCGGGAGGGCTTACTTTCCCTAGAGCAAAGAATAGAGGAAATAAGCGATCCCTTTATTAGAAAAGGCTTGCAATTAATAGTAGATGGACAAGATGAGGAATTTGTACGTGAATATCTAGAGATGGATATAATTAACATGGAAGATAGACATGCAGCTGGAGCCCTTATCTTTACACAGGCAGGGACGTATGCTCCTACGTTGGGAGTTTTAGGTGCGGTGGTTGGCCTGATTGGAGCTTTGGGGCATATGGATGATATGGCGATTTTAGGTACTGCTATCGCCGCAGCATTTGTAGCCACACTTTATGGTATTTTTACAGGCTATGTTTTATGGCATCCTTTTGCCAACAAACTAAGAAGAAAGTCAGAAGAAGAAGTCTATATTAAAACTATGGCTTTAGAAGGGATATTATCTATTCAGAGGGGTAATAGCCCTGTAGTTATTAAAGAGAAGATGCTTATATTCTTACCTCCTGATTTAAGAGAAATTGCTGAAGGAATGGATCAAAATGCTTAGGAGAAAAAAAACTCAGGAACACATGGATCAGTCTTGGCTGATCCCTTATGCGGATATGTTAACCTTACTTTTGGCCCTATTTATAGTGCTTTATGCCATGAGTTCAGTCGATATGGATAAGTTCCAAGAATTAAAACATACTTTAAATGCTATGTTTTCCGGTGGACCAGGGGTTTTGCTTAATGAGAGTGCCTTAATTGAATTAGATAATGATCCTATGACAGAAAGTGCTACCCAAAATTATTTGCAAGAGGACCGAAAACTACGCGAATGTCAATATAAAATGACCGAGTATTTCGAAGAAATAGGCTTGAGCAATATTGTATCAAGTAAACTTACAGAGCAAGGCTTGTTGATTACTATCCAGGATTTGGCTTTATTCGATTCGGGTAAAGCTAATGTTAGGGAGGAATCCTGGGATTTAATAAAATATTTGGGGCAAATTATGGCTGAAATCCCAAATGAAATACAGGTTAAAGGCCATACAGATAATTTACCGATAAATACTACAGAATTTCCGTCCAATTGGGAGCTTAGTACCGCTAGGGCCCTAAATGTGGTCAAAAAGTTTATAGAAAATCCCGAACTTAATGCCAATAGATTTTCGGTAGTAGGTTATTCGGAATATCGTCCGATTGAACCCAACTCAACTCTAGAGGGGCGAGCTAAAAATAGGCGGGTAGAATTGTTAGTAGTTAGAACCTATCCACCCCCTAACATTATAGAAATGGTGCAGAATAGCAATTTACAATAAAAGAGGCTACCGAAATAGCCTCTTTTTACTGTCTAATTCAATTAAGTGGATGAATAGCCTATTCACTATCCTGATCAGTTAATTCCCCATCTTTAGACTTCCGGAAATTCTTAATAGCTTGACCCATAGACTCTGCCACCTTGGGAAGTTTACCTGGGCCGACAATTATAAGAACTATAACTAGAATAAGTCCTAATTCCCAAGGGCCAAAATTACCGATTAATCCAAACATTTTTTAGCCTCCCTTCACCATTGGGTTCCTCTTGTTATCTATTATATCATCCTAAGCAATCTAAGCATAACTGTGCAAACCTGCTAATAAATAATTAACCCCGAAAAAGGTAAACAATACAATAATAAATCCAATAACTACAAGGAAATTAGCATTTCGTCCCCGCCAATCCTTGCGGCCATGTAGGTGCAAATAAATTACATATATAATCCAAGTTATCAAGGCCCAAGTTTCCTTGGGATCCCAGGACCAATACCTACCCCAGGCTTGTTCCGCCCAGATTGCACCTAGCACTATGGATAAAGTTAGGGTAGCAAATCCAATCGCAACTATTTTAAAAATATTTTTATCATTCTTATTTGTCTTGTCCCTTAATTGTAGTAAAGCGACACTAGCTGCTAGAGCAAAGGCGCTATAAGCTACTATAGCTGTAATTACATGGACTGCTAGCCAGGAACTTTTTAGGGCTGGCATCACTGTGCCAATGTAGTTAATTTGATTATACATTAATAAAGGGATAGATAAAAACAAAAGTGCATTAATCAACATGACTATGCCCCCCGCACTTTTATTTTCCGACCATTTTTCATAAATAATATACATTAGTACTGTAAAGAAAGAGAAACATAAAACGAATTCATAACCATTATGCAGAGGTAAGCGCCCGCCCATTGCGGTTCTAATAATCAAAAGCAGGAAGTTGAAGAATAACCCAACTATGGCTAGGCCTAGTGCAGCTTGATTTAGACTAGTATTCTTGGACTGGCCAAAGAAATAAAAGACTGCAGCGATTCCATATAATACTAAGGTAGAAAAAACTAATAATTCATTAAACAATGTCATCAGTAGTTCCTCCATTTATCTTATTTTTCCGCCTAGATTTCCCGCGGCTGGTAAAATACCAGAACCAAGATACGCCCACCATTAACATAATACTGCCTATTCCTGCCCATAATAAGCCTGGGTCAGATTTAATCAATAGGATAGTGTATGGTACTAGACTGGTAAAATTTAAAAAAACATCTTCATCAATCTGAATTGATTCAGCTATATCTGCGGCACCAATGCCTAGCAATTGTTCATCTTCGTAGACTGAATAAATAATTTTAGGATTATCAGGTCTGAGTGTCTTGGTTTGCATACCGTAGCGAGCATCGTAATTAGGTATATATTTAAAAAACTTGACTAGCCGCCTAGTGTTTTGAAACCCTATTATCTGGCCTTCATCTAAAAGCATATGACTTTCATTTTCGCCATCGTAGTTAATTACATCTACCATATAGCCATAACTCTGTTGATATGCTTTTATGCCGCGGTAATTAAGGGGGTGATTGACACTAACCGAGAAATTTTCTAATTTGACTTCATCTATAATAGTTATATCAGAAATATATTGAGAAGGTGAGCCATCTGCATAAAAATCAATTGTAAACTGATTAACTTTTAAGGCAAAAGCTTGTTTGGCACTTATTATATCGGTGATGGCAATTGTTTCACCTTCAAGGACTTTAACTGGGGCACTTTGACCACTGTATGCATTAACAATCCCCCCAATTAAAATTAGAACAATACCGAAATGCAAAATTAGCAGGCTGAACTGCTTAGACCAAAACCGATTACGATTAGGGGTTTTAGTTTTTCTCAAAAC
Source organism: uncultured Syntrophomonadaceae bacterium (assembly GCA_964514235.1). Lineage (GTDB taxonomy): Bacteria > Bacillota > Syntrophomonadia > Syntrophomonadales > Syntrophomonadaceae > JAAYRQ01. Next base: position 119,694 of record CAZEPV010000001.1, read on the forward strand.
TTTGACAAATTTATAAATCTGTTCGAAGGTACAGAAGCCCATGTTAATGAAAAGCAATACTAGCAAAATCTTAAATGGGGTCGTGTGATAAAAAGTTTGGGGCCTAATAGCGGTACCAATTGCAGCCACAAGGCCTATTAATCCTAATAAAATTAAACCAGCTTTCATAGAGGAAACCAAACGGTACACTTTTTTAAAATGTAACATAGTAACTCCTTTTGCTTATTTTACATTCTATCTTACCAACTAGTTTCCCAGTTATCATCTAAATCGTCAATCCAATTAAAAATATGACAATCTGCACAAAAAATTTGTTGCTTTTGGTGTTGATTATGACAAATATAACATTCTTGTTCACCATGATGCGAATCGTGGGGATTAGACTCCTCATATTCAGTAGCTGATTTAATTTCCTCCCAACTAGTAGCAGTCCCGCCCTCAATGTGACACTCGAAACACATATCTTTGGCAAATTCTCTTTTTTCCAAAGGGTCTTGGTATTGTCTAGTTATAAATAAATAGCCCTCATTCATCTGGGTAATTAGATTTGGTTTATGACAGTCGTGGCAATCGACATCCTCATTTGCATGCTTACTAGCCACAAAATTTAGATTATTATCATGCCATGATTCATAATAGGGTTTCATGATGTGGCAAGTGTTACAAAAGGCAGGATAACTACTAACTTTTAGAAAAGCCCCCCCTATGCCCACACCTACAAGAATTAAAGCTATTATAAAGATTAAAAGGCCTTTTTTGTTGAAAAACTTATCTTTAAATGATTTATGCTGCATAAAAATCCTCCTAGTTAATTTATTTTTTAAGTTATTTATTTTATAAAAGTAGGTAAACCTATGGTTTTACTTCTCATGTAGATAATTTTATCAGTATAGATTTTCCTTGACCATTAGACTGAAATACAGTTATTTTATAAAAGCATTGTATTACTCTCCAATAGACCATCCTTTTCTAAAATTTTACCTTGCCTTATATTAAGAAATCGTGAGAATTGCAGTATTTCATTGCATAGAAATCTTCAATTGGATATTTGTACAAGGGATTTGCCTTAAGTTTGTAAACCCCTCCAATGTAAATAAAAACATCTTGTGATAAACTGTCGGCAACACTAGAGGTATCTTTTAAATCGTTCTCGGTGAACTTTTAAATGAATAGAAAGGGGTAGGAAATATGAATTTTGACGATAAGTTGCCTAAAGGAATATCTAGAAGAAGATTTATCCAAGGAACTGCCATAGGGACTGTTGCCGTAAGTTCTATTGGTGTTTTAGCTGGTTGTACGAAATCCCCAGATGAGGTGGCCCAAGAAGGCGCTGGATCTGGGGAAGTAGGTAGGCCTAGTTTTTTAGATCCACCTAAAGCTATTCCTGATGGTCAGATTAAGGAAACGCTAACAGCAGATGTAATTGTCGTCGGTGGTGGGATGTCGGGTTTATGTGCTGCTATGTCTGCAGCAGAAGAAGGGGCTAAAGTTATTCTCCTCGAGAAAACTGAGCAAGTTAATTTCCGCGGTAATGATTATGGGGCTATAGATAGTAAAATGCAAGTCCAGATTAACAATAGGATTAATAAAGTGGAAGCAGTGCAAGAAATTATGCGTTACAATGCCTATAAAGGCAATCAAAGGGTTGTATCACTGTGGGCGGATAATAGCGGAAAAGTAGCCGATTGGATTATGGCTAAAGCCGAAAGTTATGGCTGTAAACCCAAAGCAGTACCCTTAGATGAGACTGTAACTCCTGGTACCACAATAAAAGGATTTCCTACCTTAAGTTTTAGAATGGATCCTAGTGAAGAGGCGGCTAATGATGCACCTTCGGGTACTGACCCTTGGACAGCTTCAATGCGCTATGCTTTGAAGCAGGGATGTGTGGATGTAGGTGTAGATATTCATTATAAGACCCCTGCGGTGCAATTAGTAAGGGAAGATAATAATAAAGGACGAGTAACCGCAGTAATTGCAGGTGAAGAAGGGGCTTATAAGAAATTTGTAGGCAGCAAAGGAATAATAATGTGTTCGGGTGATTATAATGCTGACCAGGAAATGCGCGAATATTATATTCCTTCCACTAAATATATTCATGCCAATATGTACGAGATGGTGAATGGTCCAATATGTACAGGTGATGGACACAAAATGGCCATGTGGATAGGTGCAGCTATAGATGAATTCCCTCATGCCCCTATGTATTTTGACTTTGCAGTGCCTGGGGCTCCTATTCTAGCTGATGCCTTAATGCGTCAACCATGGCTAAATGTTAATGAACGTGGTTTGAGGTATGGTAATGAAGAATTACCTTATGCCTATTTATGTAATGCTCAACGCCAGCAACCTAATAATGCGAGGTGGGCAATTTGGGATGATAAATGGCCTGAAGAAGCCCCCTCATTTAAAGTAGTAGCCTGTAAAGATATGCGAACTAATTTCCACGATCCCGACAATGTTAAAGCATATATAGAAAAAGGCTTTATTAAAACCGCAGGTACTTTGGAAGAACTGGCTGATAAAATGGGTGTCCCCAAGGACGCTTTCCTTACTACTGTAAAGCGCTATAATGAGTTGGCCAAAAAAGGTGTCGATGAAGATTATGGTAAGCGGGCAGCTTGTTTGACTACTATAGAAAAACCCACTTTTTATGCATCACCACTGGGGACTGCACTACTAGTAACTCTTGGTGGCTTACAAATCAATGAACAGTTACAGGTATTGGATGAAGAAAAGAATGTAATTCCTGGTTTATATGCGGCAGGTAATGCTTCTGGTAGTTATTACGCTAACGATTACTGTGTGAATTTACCGGGCAATAGCCACGGCCGTGCTTTTACCTTTGGCTATTTGGCAGGCAAAAGCATTGTCAGTTTAGGTTAAATGTTCATATAAATCTAATAATAAAAGGTAGAGCCTTGAATTGAAGGCTCTACCTTTTTTAAATTTTATAAAGTTTCATTTTGCGATATAATGTAGACCTACCAATTTTCAGCAGTTTGGCAGCCTCGGTTACTTTATTATCCGATTGTTCTAAAGCATTAATTATCATTATTCTTTCTATATCTAGCATAGTCAATTTCTCACCCAATTCGGTTGACTGATTCCCCTTTTCCGAGTCTTTGAATTTTTTAGTTATTTCGAGAGGGAGGTCTCCTGGGGTAATAGTATTCTGGCTGCACATAGTAACTGCATGGAGCATAGCATTTTGTAATTGTCTAGCATTACCTGGCCAGTCATACTGTAATAGGCAAATGATAGTTAAATCAGATAAAATAGGGGGTGTAATTGATTCTTGCCTGGCTATTTTATCTATGAAATGTTGGGCTAATAAAATAACATCTTGTCCCCTATGACGTAAGGGGGGAATATTTACCTCTAAAACTTTTAACCTATAATATAAGTCCTGACGGAAGTGACCTTTTTCCACTAACTCAAGCAAATCATTATTTGTGGCAGTTAGCAGTCTAAAATCAACAGGCAAATAGCGGTTACTGCCAATACGCATTACTTGCTTTTCCTCTAAAACCCTTAGTAAAACTGGCTGCAATTCTATAGGCATATCCCCTATTTCATCTAGAAACAGTGTGCCATTATTAGCTAATTCTATTTTACCTACCCGACCCTGTCTTTGGGCACCAGTAAAAGCTCCACCTTCATATCCAAACAATTCACTTTCAATTAGAGTACTAGGAATAGCGGCACAATTTACTGCTACAAATGGACCCCCAGGCCTACTGATATTGTGAATAGCTTGTGCATATAATTCTTTACCGGTTCCGCTTTCCCCTTGTATAAGTACATTTGCATTAAGGCGGGCAAAATTTTGGGCCCTTTCGGTACATTCGAGTATTTCTGGGGAGTTACCAATAATATCGGAAAAAGCAAAACTAGTCCCAAGGTTGCTAGTAGGAAGCAAAGTCTTCCCTTGATTAATCTTTCTAAAAATTAATACACAGCCAAAACTAGCCCCATAATCATCTAAAATAGGTTGGGCTAGACGCAGATTGAGTTGATGATCAAATTTAGCTATTTCTATTTTCGCATCGATTATGGGTTTTTTGTCATTAAGAACCGAAGCTATTAAAGGTTGTTCCCCAAGTAGTTCATAAACATTTGATCCAATTAAATTAGCATGCCATTCGTGAAAAAGACTTTTGGCAACAATGTTAGCATGGGTTATAGTGCCTTTTTGATTAATTGTGACTACTGCCTCATCAGATGCTTCCATGGTAGAACTAATTAATGAATTTTTCAATTCTAACTGAAACTCCTTTTGCACTGCCCAGGCCATAGAAACTACCAATGCTAATGAATGGGGGCTTTGATGGTGAAAACTAGGTGTAACTAAACATAGGGTTCCAGCTAAATTAAGGTTAGTGTCAAAAATAGGGGCTGAGGAACAAGATATGTGCTCATAAGTTTCCCCGTAATGTTCAGGCCCACAGATTTGGATGGCTGTTTTATCACTAATAGTTATAGTATGTGCGCAAGTACCTACAGTGCTTTCGGTCCATATTGAACCAGGTACTAAATGAAAGCGGGCATTTTGTTTTTCTAACATTTCTTTATTGCCTTCTACGACGCGGAGCATAACACCTTGTTCATCGGTTAGCAGAATAATGCATTCGGAATCGCACAGCAATGTTTCTAATTGGTGAATAAAGGGATCTGCAGATTTAATGAGTAGGTTTTTTGTTCTGATATGTTCCTTAAATACATGTTTGTTCATAATGGGCCCATAATTATAATCATAAAGATCTAGGCCACTATTATAGGATCTAATCCAAGACTCAACTACTTCTGCCTTAACTAAATCGGCTTGGGATGGATTTATGCGTTGGGCAATAACATCTAGTTTTTGTTGGCGTATTTTTTCCATAAGTATAAAGTCTGCTTGATTAGTAGTTTGGGCAATTATATTACGATGTTTGATTATGGGACTAAGTGCATGTTCAAGAGGTCTCAATCAAATCACTCCCATAAGAATTTTATTTATAAGCTTACATCCCATAATAACACAAAAAATAATTAGCTTGGCAAAGGAATTGTCCCGAATCGGGAACTGGCCTTGTATAAAATTGGGCTAAATGTTGATATTTCCAATATTATATAGGTGGCACAAGATTTGCAATATACTCTTGTAAAACTATTTAAGCCAAATGAGGTGGTAAGTTTATGACCAGCTTTAGCACACCGAGAAAGATGTATATGTTAATAGAAGGGGTTTTGGACAAAGGTTTACCTTATGTGGCCTCATATTTAGAAAACACTTTGGGTAAAAGTATTACCATTTCTAATGATGATGCCCGTATCGAATATCCCTATGTGGCAGATAGCAGTTTATGGCTAGAGGAACGTTTCACCGATATTCCAATTGAAATACAAGAAAAAGAATACTCTCTAAATGAAGAAAAAAATATCCTATACTACCGTATTCCCTATAATAACAAGAATGCCTATGTGATTATAAAAGAGTGCAAGGCTCAAGATGCCTTTGCTTGTTTATTAGCACTTAGGGAAGCCAAGTTAGCCATCAAATGCTTTTTTACTAAGCTGAATATCAACCAGGAAAAATTCGAGGAGGCCCTAAGTCAATATATTTTTGGTCAAAACATGGCTAATATTCTCGATGTTCTAAAATTGAGCGAAGAGGAAATTAATCCTAAGGAATATTATTATACAGTCCTTTTAAATTCAGAAAGCCCTGTGGATGGATCTTATTGGAAAGCTATTAAGGCCCATTCCGAGGAATTTATGAAAAGCCAAGGGAATGAAATTATTGCAGTAGTAAATGGAGACTCTTTACTTATGCTTATACCTGCAAATAATCATCTTACTGACTCAAGAAACAGCCATGATAATATTATTAATTATAAAAAAGCTATTGAAAAAAGATTCCAACTCAATACTACTGTAGGTATTGGACAATCATACTATTTATTTGATATTTTAGACAGCTATAATGAAGCCAGGATTGCTACTATTATTCCCAATTTATTAGGTAAAAACAACTTTATACAAAGGTTTTCAGATTTAGGTATATATTATTCCATTTTTTCTAATGATATTCAATTCATAGTTGATTTTTGCCTGCAAAATTTAGAACCTTTAATAGAAAACGATCATAAAAATGATGGTGAACTACTTTCCACATTAAGGGAATTACTCGATTCATGCGGCAATATAAAATCTACGGCTGATAGTTTATTTATACACGTTAATACCCTTTATTATAGAATAAATAGAATTGAGCAAATATTGAATATAGATTTATCTAAGATGGATACTAGGGTGACCATGTATACTGCCCTTAAAGTATGGGATACTTTGCAGGCTATGGGTTATATACACAGCAGTTATGGGGATGATGGACTTATGCATGATTTACAAGTAGTAAGGATAAGTGGGTAAAAACATATATTTTATTAACCGAGCTGGCTAGGTAATGAATATATAAAATTAGGGGAGGAAATACTTTTATATAAGCCTATATAAAATGAAATGGGGAAATATCAAGGTTTATTATTTTTGAAGGAGTGAAAATTTTGGCGGTAAAATGTATTAATAAAAATCCCCTCTTAACCCCTCTGAGTATTGGCAGTATGAAAGTAAAAAATCGTCTAGCAGTAGCTGCCATGGTTACGGTCTATTGCGACACTGATGGCTTGGCTACAGAGCGTTATATTGACTATCATGAAGCCCGAGCTAAAGGAGGTTGGGGCTTAATCATTACGGAAGATTATGCTGTAACCCCTACGGGACGTGGCTTTTGGACTGCGGGACTATGGGATGATGAACAAATTGATAGTCATGCTGAATTAACCAAAAGAGTAAAGAAATATGGTACTAAAATAGTAGCCCAAATCTACCATGCTGGTCGGCAGACTACATCCCAAATAATCGGGGAGCGACCAGTTTCTGCATCACCTATTCCTTGTCCAGCCTTATGTAATGATCCCGTAGAACTAACTATAGCGGAAATAAAGAAAATCATCTCCCAGTTCGGTGATGCCGCCTTAAGGGCTAAAAAGGCTGGTTTCGATGGGGTGGAAATCCATGGAGCCCACGGTTATTTAGTAGCCCAATTTATGTCTAGTTATTCCAATAAACGTTATGATGAGTATGGTGGAAACCTGCAGAATAGGATTCGCTTTCCCTTAGAGATAATTGCTGATATTCGTGAAAAGTGCGGTAATGACTTTACTATTTTATTCAGGATTTCGGCTAATGAATTTGTAGGTGGGGGGCGTGATATTGAGGAAACAAAATTAGTGGCTAGGAAGTTGGAAGCAGCTGGGGTGGATGCCCTACACATTTCGGCTGGTGTATATGGTAGTGCTTGGTCAGTTGTACCCCCCTTAAATATTCCCCATGGTTGGATAGTCGATTATGCCGAAGAAGTCAAAAGTGTAGTTCAGATTCCTATCATTACAGTAGGCAGGATAATTGACCCCGAAATGGCAGATAATATCGTCGCCGCTGGCAAAGCTGACATGGTAGCCATGGGGCGTTCTTCCTTGGCTGACCCTGAATTGCCCAATAAATATATGCAAGGAAATACGGAAGATATTTGTTTGTGTATAGGTTGCCAACAAGGGTGTTTCCAAAGGGTATTTATGAATGAGCCTATTCGTTGTTTAGTCAACCCCGAGTTAGGTTTTGAATATTTACAGGAGCTAGAAAAAGCCAAAGGTGGACCTAAGAAGAAGGTAGTAGTTGTAGGTGGGGGGCCAGGTGGCATGTATGCCGCTTTGATAGCTAGTGATGTGGGGCATGATGTTACCTTGGTAGAGGAAAAGGAATACCTTGGTGGGGAATTTGCCTTAGCTCCCATTCCACCCTACAAAGGGGATATGGCATTTTTATTGAATTGGCTAAGAAGTCAATTAGAGCAAAAAGGCGTAAAAGTAAAAGTTAATACTGAATTTAAGGTAAATATGTTGGACGAACTGAAAGCAGATGCAGTAATTTTGGCAACTGGTGCAGTGCCGGTTTATCCGAAAATTAAGGGAATTGATAGTCCTCATGTTGTCTTGGCGCAGGATGTTTTAAAAGGTAAGGTTGGAGTTGGCACAAGAGTATTAGTAGCAGGTGGTGGGCTAATTGGGGCGGAAACTGCTAGTTATTGTGCTATGCAGGGTTGTCAAGTTGCCATAGTGGAAAAAGAGGACGATATTGCTGTAGAAGAGGAAACTACTAGGCGTGGTTTTTTACTGGCTTTATTAGAGGAAAAGAAGGTAAGCATGATGACAAATACTGAAATCAAAGAAATAAGGCCAGATTATGTACTATTAGAAGGTGATGGGAAGATATTTGACTATCCAGTTGACTCAATTGTGCTTGCTCTAGGTATGAAGCCAAACAACAAGCTAGAAAAGGAATTGGAGGGCAAAGTTAAAACTATAGTTATAGGTGATGCCAAAGAAACTAGAAATGCCCTAGAAGCAACTAGGGACGGATATAAGGCTGGTTGCAGTGTCTAAAATAGACTAAGGGCATATACGAAAATAGGGCTACCCAGTCTTATATAGGCTAGGTAGCCTTTTGTCTATAGTCAATGCTTTTATTCCAGGATTACAAGGGATACAGAAATATGTGTAGAATTATCTTTATGATACTAAGGGGGTATTTTGTTTGTCGGCTATAAAACACTTAGTGTGGTGCTTAACATATACAGCCCCGAAAGAATTAATAATAAATACATAAGCTGACGGAAAAGCTGTTGGTTAAGCCTGGCAAACACCCGTTGTCCTAATACGATACCGATTATTAAAAGTGGTATGGCCCATAATGTCGCAGTCCAAACCTGATTTGTTATATCGTATTGCCAAAGTTGAAGTAGAAGGCCTAGGAAAGAAACATAAACAAAGTAAGCAATGGTGGTTCCATGTAAGGTTACTTTATCGGTTCTAGCTCCTAAGAAATATATCATCAGTGGCGGGCCGCCCATACCTATGCTTGTAGTTAACAAACCAGAAAATATCCCTGCAACTAACTCCGTGGAATTACTTTGTTTTACTTTTACTTGTTTTATCAGCAAGCTAACCGAACTAAGAATAATTACCCCTACAAAGATTTTCAGTGATTTTTCATTGAAAAAAGAAAATAATGCTAGTCCAGGTAAGAGTCCAATTAAACTGCCCTTAACTAACCTTAGAAGAATAGATTTATCAATTGCACCCCGTATCCTGTACAACATAAAAAGGCATATTAATAAAGTAAGAATAATATTTAACTGTACAGCATCATGCGGCCTAAATAAAATTAAAAAAAACGGGGTAGCCATAATAGCAAATCCAAATCCAGTGGCAGATTGTAGAGTTGCAGCTACCAAAACTACTATAATAAATGCTGATATGTTCATAATTAAACCTTTTCTATATATATTTTTAGGACTTTAATTTGCCAATCAAGTATAGCACTTTTAAAAAAATGTCGTAACATTCTCGGAGGGTAATCTTTATGGGAAAAACAATATTATCCTTGGTAGATATCACCAAGACTTATATTATGGGCGAAGTTGAAGTTCGGGCTTTGCGGAAAACTAGCTTGGAAGTATATGAGGGTGAGTTTGTGGTTATTTTAGGGCCTAGTGGCTCGGGCAAAAGTACGCTCTTGAATATAATTGGGGGTATGGATACTCCAACAAGTGGGGAACTTTTTTTCAAGGATATTGATTTAAGTCAGGCTGATGATGCTTTGCTTACTAAATACCGCAGGGAAGAGGTGGGCTTTGTATTTCAATTCTATAATCTTATTTCAGATTTAACCGCCCTAGAAAATGTGGAACTAGCGGCAGATTTAGTTAAAAAGTCTACACCACCTAGAGATGTATTAGCACAAGTTGGTTTAGCTGATAGACTAGATCATTTCCCAGCCCAATTGAGTGGCGGTGAACAGCAAAGGGTATCTGTAGCTAGGGCTATTGTGAAAAACCCCCGTTTTCTTTTATGTGATGAGCCTACGGGAGCCCTAGATTATGAAACTAGTATAATGATTTTAGCCTTATTAAAAAGGATTAACCGAGAAACAGGATGTACTGTTTTGTTAATAACCCACAATAATGCTATTGGCGATATGGCTGATCGGGTTATGCGTTTGCGTAGTGGTGAGATTGTCGAAGTGATAGAGAATAAAGACCCACTACCACCCGAAAGGATTGAGTGGTAGATGGCAACTTTATTTAAAAAACTTTTAAGAAATATTGGTCGGGGCAAGGGACAATTCATAGCTGTGGTGACTGTAGTAACTATGGGTATCCTAATATATGTTACCATGAGCAGCACTTATTATAATTTGAGAAATTCCCAAACTGACTTTTATGAAGCCACTAATTTTGCAGATTATTATTATATGGTGGTCAAAGCTCCAGAACAAGTAATTAATGACATAGCCAACCTAAACGGGGTAAAAAGGGTTACAGGTCGAATATATTTCGACCTTTCTATTTTAAAAGATGATAATAAGAGGGCTACCGCCAGGATTGTTTCCTATCCTTTACCTATGGAGGATGAACTAAATAAGCTTTTGCTTAATGGGGGCCAAATGTTCGCTAGTGGTGCTAGGGGTTCTACTGTGGAAATTCTAACCGACCCAGGCTTTGTAGAAGCAAACGATATCAACTGGGGTGATAGGGTTACGGTTATTTATGAAGGTAGGCTTTTAGATTTCGCAGTAATAGGAACAGCCAACAGCCCAGAATTTGTTTACCCGATTAAGGATATAGCAGATTTACTGCCTGACCCTACAAGTTTTGGGGTATTTATGCTACCCCATTATGAAGCCCAACAAGTTTTTAATTATAAGGGACAGATTAATCAGGTTTTAGTAGAATTTTTTCCTGGGGCCAACCTGGATAAAATAAATGCAGAAATAAAGGAAATTTTAACTCCATATGGATTTCTGGCCTCATACCCCCGCGATGACCAATTGAGTCATGCCTTGTTGCAAATGGAGTTAGACTCAATTAAGAATTTAACTACTAGCCTGCCTATTATATTCTTATTTATTGCAGCCATGATCCAATTCATAATCTTAAGAAGGATGATAAGAAACCAAAAGGTGCAAGTAGGAGTACTTAAAGCACTAGGATTTTCTAATTGGCATATTATATTACATTATGCCCTTTACGCTTTATTAATAGGTTTTTGCGGCGCCCTTATTGGCATAGTTGCGGGCTGGTTTTTAGCTGGGTTTTTGACTGATTTTTTCCTAGTCTATTTTAATTTACCTCTTAGTAGTCTAAGTAAGCTCAATACAAAGGTAATTTTATATAGTTTTTTACTCAGCATGGGTGTGGGTCTATTAGCAGGTTTAACTGCTGCCCGCAATATAAGCAAGATTTTGCCTGCAGAATCTATGCGCCCAAAAATGCCGGAGAAAACTAGCAGAAGCATAGTAGAAAGAATGCCCTTTATATGGCAGAGACTAGGCATTGGCTTTAAAATTAGCTTGAGGAATATTAGCCGCAACCGAGGACGATTTACCCTGAATGTTATTGGTATAATGTTTGCAGTAGCTTTGCTATTAGTTTCCTATTTCATGAATGATGCTATAGATTTTATGCAAAATTCTTATTATAAGGAGCAAAATTATGATTATAAAATTACAGTAAATAAGCCTATTAAGGAGGGGGAACTAAACACGATAGCGAATATTGAGGGAGTAATTAAAGTCGAGGCCTTTTTGCATTTGCCTGTACGTTTAACTTATCAAGGGCAAAATGAAGAGGATCTTATAGTTGCCTACAATCCCGACATGAGTTTAAAAAGGATTTCTGATGAAAAAGGGCAGACCTTATTTATTCCTCCCGAAGGTCTTATTATTAGTCAACAACTTGCAGAAAAATTAGGGGTTTCCACTGGGGATGAAATCGGTATAGAAACACTTTTACCCAATAGTCCGCCTAAGTACAGTTTGATTAAAATAACAGGTATAAGTCATCAAATGTTCGGCTCTTCGAATTATATGGATTTAGATGCTGCTAACCGCTTAATAGAAGAAAAGGCTTTAGTATCGGGGGCCATGGTCAAGGCTGAAGTGGGTAAGACTAGTTTAGTTGAGGATGAGCTAAATAAGATGCTTAACATTTCCTCTATTTCAAGTTTACAAAAGGAATTAGATAACTTTACTTCTAACATGGGGGCAGCCACAGTTTCCGTATCAATTATGGTTTTATTTGCGGTTATTTTAGGGTTTGCCATAGTTTACAATGCTTCATTGATTGCATTTATAGAGCGGGAAAGGGAACTGGCTTCCCTAAGAGTGATAGGATTTAGTAACCGGGAATTAGCAGGGCTTTTAGGCAAGGAGAATCTCCTACAAGCTATTATCGGTATAGTTTTAGGCTTACCTCTAGGAAAGCTGCTGGCTAAAAGCTTTATTGCTTCTGTGGAAACCGATTTATATAGTTTCCCCGTAATTATTTATCCTTTAACTTATATTATTGCAAGTCTTACTGCCATTGTTTTTATTGTGCTTGCTCACCGTTTGGCGATTAGGGGGGTCAAAAAGATTGTTCTAGTGGAAGCTTTGAAAAACCAGGATTAAAGTCTTTGGAGGGTGGAAAAGTGAGAATACAAAAACCTTTTATCTTAGGTCTAGGTGTAGCCATTTTGCTAATAGTAGCGGTACTATCGATAGTTAACTTCTCTGCTATAGAGGTTGACTTATACCAAGTTAAAAAGGGGAATATTCAACAAACTGTCGATGAAACAGGTCTGGTCCAAGCTAGTCACTCCTTAAGTGTCTACACGACAGAAAATGGGCAGGTAGAAAAGGTATTTGTGCAGGTAGGAGATAGAGTAAATAAAGGGGATAGCTTGTTAACCCTAAGCAACCACGATTTGCATTTGTTGAAGAGTGGTTACCAGACTTCTTTAATCCAGGCTAATGGCAATTTAAATTTGGCTCAGGCTGAATTAAATTCCACCAAATTGAGCCTAAAGGAAGCTGCTAACTATTACAATCGCCTAGATAAGTTGTATAATTCGGGGGCAGTTAGCCAGCAAGAATGGGAGAAAGCCAAAGGGCAATATGATAATCTAAACATTTTATATGAAGGACAGTTAAGTAATATGGAAGAGGCCCTAGAACAAGTTCTGGTATCTGAAAAGGCCCTCAATGATATTGTGGCTAAGGAGAACAATTTAACTATCATAAGTCCAAATGACGGCACCATAGTAAAATTACCTTTAAAAGAAGGGCAGTATATAATGGCTGCTTCTGAAGTGGCTGAAGTGGCTAGTTTAGAGAGCCTGGAAATTAATGCTGATATATTAAGTGATGATATGGCAGATATTCACAGGGGTCAAGAAGTTATTATTAGTGCTGCAATTTTAAAGGATAAGACATTAAAGGGGGAAGTAATAAAGATATATCCTAAAGCGGAAGAAAGATTATCGGCTTTAGGGGTAGTACAATATCGGGTCCCAGTAGTTATAGGATTAAATGAGAGCGACAAACTAAAACCCGGCTATGAGGTAAAGGTTTCTATTAAGACCCTAGCTAGAAATGAAGTTATTATTATTCCCCGTGAAGCTATTATTTATGGAGAAAACGATTACAAGGAAGTAATGTTAGTTGATAGCAAGGGGCGTGTCACCTATGTGGAGGTTGAAACGGGGTTAGGGGATAGAACTAATATAGAGGTAGTTTCTGGACTTAAAGTAGGGCAAAAAATAATCTTAGATGGTAGCTCTCTTTTAAAATCAGCTACTAAAGTAAGACAATAATTAGGCCTATATCCTTTGACCATTTTTATAGAAGGGAGTAGACTAAAGACAAGAAAATCCAAATGGAACTATTAGGGGGTGTGAGCTGGCATATATTTATGTGGGGGAAATTAGGGGAATACTTATAAATAGGAAGGTGAGCAAATGTCTTATGAATATGTAATTGAAGATGATATAGTTTTATTTAAGTTTAAAAATGGTAAGGTCAACTCTATTACCACAGAAACCTTGCACGGTTTAAATGAAGTGATTAATCGGGTAAATAATGAAGAAGAACTAAAAGGAATTATATTAACTGGCGAAGGTCGCTATCTATCAGGTGGTTTTGATTTAGGAACCTTTACATCTTTTAAAGATGGGGAAGAAATAAAAAAATGGTTTGAGCTAGAGGAAGATGTAATGTATAAATTATTTACCTGCTCCAAACCAGTAGTAGCGGCAGTAAATGGACATGCCACAGCTGCAGGCATGATAGTTTCGATGGCTAGTGACTATGTTATTGCTGTGGACCATCCGAAAATTAGACTAGGTATGACCGAAATCAAAATTGGTTTAGCCCTAACCCCTGCAGAAATGGAAATCATGAGATTTGGCTTAGATACCAACAAGAACATGAAAGACGTAGTATTCAAAGGTGAACTTTTTAGCCCTCAGCTAGCATATGATATGGGCATTTTTGATGAATTAGTAGAAAACCCCGAAGAATTAATGGAAAAAGCGAAAGCCAAGGTATCTGCTCTAATAGATACACCAGGCAGACCCTTCATATTACTTAAAAAGTTCCAGAAAAAACATGCAGCAGATAAGATACAAAAAGGATTAAAAGAGTATGATTGGGATTTACTAGTAGATACTTTTACCGATGAAAAAATAATAGGAACCCTGAAGATGGTACTAAAAGCTATAAGCTAGGTACTTCAGATTAATTGTTATTTAAGCGGAGTTTATACTCCGCTATTTTTAAGCAATTTAGTCATATTTGACCGAAGGCCATTTTAAAAAGAAGTAAGTAATGTTTGCTTAAGGTTAAGTTTTTATTAAATTTTAATAAAAAGGTTAAATTATAAATGATATATGATAACCTAATGTTGAAAATAGTTGAAGATTAGAATAGCAATGGGATGTAGTAATATTAATGGGAGGATTCTTTAAAAATTTATGGACATATCAATCCGAGAAGTATTGTTTGCTTTTGCTGGTGGACTAGCATTGTTTTTATTCGGGCTTAGATTTATGTCTGATGCTTTGCAGATGGCAGCAGGAGATCGGATGAGGACAATTTTAGAAAAGGGAACCAAAAATCCAGTTAGGGGGGTTTTAACTGGTACTTTTGTTACTGCCTTGATTCAGAGCAGTAGTGCCACAACTGTATTAACCGTGGGGCTTGTAAATGCCCAACTTTTAACCTTGCGGCAAGCCATCGGAGTGATTATGGGAGCCAATATTGGTACTACCATAACCGCTTATTTAATTGGATTTAGTTTACAAGATTACGTTTTACCTATAATTGCCATAGGCGCCTTAACCTTTATGTTTTCAAAAAGAAAAAGGAATCAGAGTATAGGACAGGCTGTACTTGGATTTGGGATATTATTTTTTGGACTTACTATTATGGGTGAAGGGATGCAACCCCTGAAAGATTTAAGTTTTTTTACTGATTTTATGGTAAGTGTCGAAAATAACCCCATACTAGGGGTTATAATCGGGGTAGTTTTTACCTTTATTGTGCAGTCTAGTAGTGCTACCATAGGTATTATACAAGAATTAGCTAATCAAGGTGCGGTTACTTATCTGCAAGCAGTTCCCATCCTCTTTGGGGATAATATTGGTACAACCGTCACCGCCTTACTCGCTGCTATTGGTGCCAGCGTGGCAGCCCGTAGGACTGCTTTAACCCACTTCATCTTTAATATAATTGGCACTTTAATCTTTTTGCCCCTATTTATGATAGGTTTTTTCCCCAAGTTAGTTATATGGGTTACTAATAATATATTTACTCTATTCCCCTGGGTCACGGGTAATTGGCACACCCTGAACATTAAATTGCAAATAGCGCAGACCCATGCGGTTTTTAATATTTCTAATACCCTCATACATTTGCCCATGGTAGCCGTACTAGCCTGGATAGTAACTAGGCTAATTCCTGATAGTGAAGATGAACTTGAATTTGCTGAATATAGAACCAAATACATTGACATAAGATTTTTAAGCAATCCATCTGTTGCTTTAGCGCAAGCCAACCGAGAAACTATACGGATGGGCCAGCTAGCTCATCAAGCCTTTAATAATGCAATTTCTTATTTTAACAAGCGGGAGAATAATTTAGTAGAAAAAGCACTTATATTAGAGGATACGATTGATATGCTGGAAAGGGAAATTACAGATTACGTTATAGCAGCCACGGTAAAAAGTCTATCCAAGGAAGATTCTAACCAATCAGTGGCGATTTTGCAGGCCCTTAATGATATTGAAAGAATAGGGGATTTGAGTGAATCCATCATAGAAATGGCCGATTATGCTGCTAAACATCATGTGGATTTTTCTGGGGAAGCCCAGAATGAAATCGAAAAATTAGTCTCAATTACTGATGAAACCCTGGCTTTAACTTTTGAGGTTCTGGAAAATAGGGATAAAGCTATAGCTAGGCGGGTGCAGGAAAATGAAAGGATAATAGATGAGCTCCAGGCAGAATACCGCAGAAATCATATTATTAGACTTAATGAAAGAATTTGTAATGGCAACAATGGGGCGGTCTTTCTTGATTTAATCGGGGCCTTAGAAAGGATAAGTGACCATTGCCGAAATGTTGCCTTATATGTCACAGGGGGAGGAATACACTTATAATTAAATCTTTATTAAAAATGGGGTTTAATTGTGCTTTATCGCAAATTGCTATCATTTCTTAAAAAAATTGATATGGTCGCTTGTATGTTCTATGCCTTTTTGCTATTCCTTTTTCAACTCTTTGACCTGATTCAAAAGCTTTCTTACTAGGTATAAAAGGATTTTCTAACACTGGAAATATACTTAGGTATACTATTCTGGAAAGTAAAGGCTGCAGACTAGTAATTATGGATAAACATTTTATATTCTATAAAATGGGCGGGTAAAATACGATAGTAATTGTATATGTTATAGTTGATGGGGGGAAGGGAATACAAAAATCTAATATAACCTTTTTTCAAAATAGTGAGTCCCATAATTTTCTTTATAGGGGCTTTTTTACATTTAATATGTTTTCACCATTATTAAGCTTTTTAGGCATGTGGGGTTCGTAGCATTGATGAGTAGAATAAAAAATTTAAATGCATTTAAAGACTTGCTTTATGAGGGTTTTTAGATATTAGTCAAAATGCAGGAATCTTTTGCAGAAAAGACTAACGTTGGGAATCCTTATATTTATTGTTTTAGGGAACAAATTCGAAATTAAGGATTTTTTAATCTCAATTATCTAGGCTAAATAATTGAGTGGGCATGTGTAGCTAAGATAGGTGGGATGTGTAAAAAATACGGATAAAAATGAATAAAAGGGGTTGCTAAATCAAAGTTAAAGTGGTATATTTTCTTAAAAGTAGAAGAGTGAGGAGAGCCTAATATGCGCGGGGGTAAACGAAATGGTGCAGGAAGGAAAGTTATTCCTGACTCGAAAAGAAAGAACAGAAGAAGTATATACATTACGGAACATTTATATAATAAAATAATGGAAACACCAATTGAAAACTATGATACTTTCAGTGGGAAATGTAATTCATTAATTGAAATGGGTTTAGCGAATCTCGGGAATGGTATAGCCCAAAAATACGATGAAAATAATAATAAGGTGTCTGTCGTTAATGAACCTAAAAGTGTTTTTGATACTATTGATAAGGCTAATAAATTTAAAAATGGGATTAAGGAATTAAAATTTATTGATCTGTTTGCAGGAATTGGTGGGATAAGAAAAGGATTTGAAGACGATTTTACCAAGTGTGTATTTAGTTCTGAATGGGATAAATATGCAGTAAAAACATACGAGGCTAATTATGGTGAAAGACCATATGGCGACATTACTAAAATTGACGAAAAAGATATTCCTGACCATGATGTTTTACTAGCAGGATTTCCCTGTCAACCGTTTAGCCATATTGGAAAACGAAAGGGATTTGCACATGAAACACAAGGGACTCTTTTTTTTGATGTACTACGAATATTAAGGGAGAAACAGCCTAAAATGTTTTTACTAGAAAATGTCAAAGGGCTTTTAACTAATAATAATGGGGAAACCTTCAGAATTATTATAAAGAACCTTAACGATTTGGGATATTCTGTTTTTTATGAAGTTATGGATGCTCGGGATTTTGGACTTCCACAAAGACGTGAAAGAATATTGATTATTGGTTTTCATTCGAATTTAGGAATAGATAGTTTTACATTCCCAAAAGGAAATACGGAAATAAGAGTTCCAATCAATTCAATTTTAGAACATAGCCCGAAGGGATACTCAATTTCCAAGCATTTGCAGGAAAATTACTTATTTAAAAAGGATGATGGAAAGCCACAGGTAGTCGACTATAATAGCACAATTCAAGTAAATACCTTGGTGGCTAGTTACCATAAAATTCAAAGATTAACGGGTACATTTGTAAAGGATGGGGAAACAGGACTTAGATTATTCAGCGAGTTGGAATTAAAGCGCATAATGGGTTTTACGGAAGACTTTATAGTTCCTGTTTCGAGAACGCAAATGTATAGGCAGTTTGGGAATTCAGTTGCTGTCCCTATGATAAAAGCGGTTGCCGATGCTATTAAAAAAAGCCTTATGGAGGCAGAAATAGAAAGAATAGAATAGAAGTGGGTAGGATAATAGTTTTGCAAATAATATAGTAAGGGAAGACAATGGTAATGGTGAAAAATTAGAACACTAGTTTTTTTTATTTAATTATTCGTAAAACCTTTGATTTGTATTTTTTGTCCACGTTTTTTGCTTGGATAGGTCCACTTAAAAGGAGTTCCAAATTGTCCTTTTGAGTTATATGAATCATTATAATATTGAATATATTCGTCCTGGTTCCATGCAGCTAAATTATTTGTAAATATGATCAGATCAGCAACTTGTAAGGGATTATTTATCAAAGGACTATTAAGACCGAAAATAAATAGCCCAATGAGTTCTTTATTATATTTTTTGAGTTCTTCT
Organism: uncultured Syntrophomonadaceae bacterium; assembly: GCA_964514235.1. Taxonomy (GTDB): domain Bacteria; phylum Bacillota; class Syntrophomonadia; order Syntrophomonadales; family Syntrophomonadaceae; genus JAAYRQ01. Next base: position 138,609 of record CAZEPV010000001.1, read on the forward strand.
TCTAAAACTTTATCTGAATGAGGGTATCTTAGGAATAGATTTCTTTTACTACCAACTTCCTCAAAGTCCTTAAGGGCTTGAGTTAGGGGGTCTGTTGTAGGCAATTTTAATGCTTTGATAATGTCGGAAACACTACCTTCATGGATAGTTACAGTTTTTTTGCTGGAATTTTTTACGCTTATATTACTGACTATCTCGTATGTATCAGTTTCAATTTTTACATTTACATCGGTTTTGGGTTTACCCCTATTGGACAATAGAGGTATTTTATCAGTAGCAATAATCCTTATTATCCTATTATTACTTTCTGATAATCCTAATTTTTCAAGTATTATTTTATATATATGATAAGTAGAGGATTTTACTGTTTGTTTTAATCTAGCATAATCATTCCATAAATTCTTATTTTTTTCATCCATTAATAGGGCGACAATACTTGTCTCTGCATCGTTTCCAAGAATATTAGAACGCAAGCCCTGTTCGATGTTTTGCGTGGCTTTTTCAATAATTTTTTGCCTTAGTTCATTCACTGTTAGAACATCTGTTAAAAAAGAAGTGTAAGTCTGGCTTTTTATTTTTGTAGAGTAATTAACTTTATTTCTTATTTCTCTTTCCGAAATAGAATCAGGCACAATGACATAAATCTTAGTGAATTTCTTATTAATTAATCTGATATTTTGTGCAAAGAATTCTGTTCCATATATACGATCCCTAATAGAACTTGTTGATTTTAAAAGCCACTGCTCAATATCTGAGCCCAAAAATTCAACTAGAAAGTCCATTTTAAATTGCTTTTCTTGATTTGGATAACCAATAGAAAAACCATCTGTAATTTTTATATTAATATTTAATTCATCTTTTATACTATTAAGCATTTCAGCAACAAGGATTTTGGTCTGTTTACCAGATTTATTCTTTAACTTATTGTCTATATTCATAGTGATATTCTCCTTCAAAAACACTAATCATGCTCTATCCCCATAATACCCATTAATTCACAATCTATTGCTTTAGTTTTCTTAAGCAATAGATCGGTGCCGATGTTATTCTTTTTCAAACTTAGACATATCAACAATACTGATATCAGCAGCTTCTATTAGCTCTTTCTTCTTCATATATCCAATAATAGGGACTTTCTAATTCTACCAAAGAAACCATATACACACAATTTGTATTTGCAAACAAAAAGTAAAAAATTATATATCACACTTTGCATATGGGTTATTACGGAAAATAAAGAATTTCATCTTACATTAAATTGAGGTATTTGAAATACGATGGGATATATTGGGAGTACCTATAAAAGGTGACATTATATAGTGTGAAAAGGCCGCACTAGTATCATTGTTATGTTATTGCTGGGTCTAGTGGATGTTAGCCTATTACCCAGCCCTTACCAAGAAGCATTTTGATTTAGCATAATAATTATTCCATATTCCATAGCCGATAAGTATCTGCTTTAACTATGATTTCTAAGGGTATTGTAAAGACTATCAATATATTTTAAAAACAAGTTTATAATTTGTGGATTCCAAGGTTGATATTGTAAATTCACTAAAAGTGCTATCTAAGTCAGAAGTTCAGGTGTTTCTATAAGCCCTTCCCAAATTCCCATCTAAAAGTTTTTAATTACTCCTTTTTTTTTGTATAAGGATGGCTCATTTTCTATAAACTTAGATTAATAGATTATTTGCATTTGTGGAGGTGTAGAAAATGAGAAAGCTGCCAGCCTGTATCTTATTAGTGAGCTTTATATTTATGGGATGTACTGGGGGCCAGGGCTTATCCCCCATTAAAAAGCCTATTGAAGCTATAGATTTCTCTTTAGTGGATACCCAAGCGCTTGCCTTTAATGATAATATGCCATTAAAGGAGTGGTATTTAGCTCATTACAAAACAAAAGGCAAATATAGTTTAGATTTAGATGAATATACTTATATTTTAGTTAGTTTAGGGGAAAAAAGAAGTGGTGGATATTCTATGGAAGTAATTGATCTAGCTGGGACAGATAAAATTATATTAACTACCCAAGTTAAAGAACCTAGTGCGGAACAAGTTAAGGTGATGATGATAAATTATCCACATTTATTAATAGCTATTCCCTTTGATACCAGGAACATTATATGGGAAAATACCATTTCTAAACATCATTCTTTTTAATAAGTTATATTTATCAAAATTATTAGAAAGCAGCCCATGTTAATGTAAAAAGTGCTATGGTTTTAGTATGGAGGTGAAGGTAAAGTAATGTTGGACAAGATTAATAGACTAAAAGGTCGTCCCGCGCGAATTTTGGGTCAGGAGAGGGCTTTAAAGTCTGCAGTAATATTACCTTTGGTTTATAAGGACGATAGAGTCAACATATTGTTCCAAAAGAGGGCCAATGATTTAATGCATCAACCAGGTGAAATCTGTTTTCCAGGGGGGAAGATTGAAGACCTGGATGCTGGACCCAAAGGAGCGGCTATAAGAGAGACATGTGAAGAATTAGGTTTACAGCCCCATAATATAGAAATTGTAGCAGAGTTGGATATTAATGTGAGTCCCTTTAACATGATTGTCTACCCCTATGTGGGATTTATAGACAATATTAACCACATAACACCAAGTCCGGATGAAGTTGAGGAGGTATTTTATGTTCCCTTAGCTTATTTACTGGCTAATGCACCAATAAAACACAATATGTGGCTTAATGTGGAGGCGGAACAAGATTTCCCCTTTGATTTGATTCCTCACGGTAAAGATTATCCTTTTAGGCGGGTTTATATCCCCCAATTATTCTGGGTTTGGCATGAATATGTTATTTGGGGCTTAACTGCCCGTATTTTAAATAATTTTATTGACTTACTAGAAAGGTAATCCAGGCTTGGTTAACTTCTACTTGTTTGGTTAATATTTAACCTGGAATTTATAAGCATAATGCCATTATTTAAAGCTTTACTGCCGGGAATTAGATTAAACAAGTTTTAGTTTGAGGAGACAATGCTGGAGTACTTGCATGGCTTGATAAACAAATTTCAACCATTTTGCTATTTATCCATCTCTTGCTTACAATTAACAAGAATTAAACGGAGGTGGATTGACCTATGAATAAGCTGGTAGTTTCATTAATATCTGCCATTTTACTTAACTGTATGATATTAATGCCTGCCCAGAATGTCGGAGCCATTTTAAACCCAAGTTTTTCGAATGTAGATATAGAGTCAAATAATTTAGGGTTTACAGAAGTAGACAATAGAGAAGTTGAAAAGATTATTGAAAAAATTGAGCTTGCAGAAAAGGATATAAAAAATAGGGATAGTGAAGAATTCAATGAAACCGAAAATCTAAATCCCAGTAAAAATGTCCAGGTGGTGGCAACCCCTGCCCTTGTGCAGGAAAAGCAAGCCGAATCAAATCCCCCAATAAATCTAGTTAATAAGACTAGCCCGACTAATAATCCTGAAGATTTATTAGTAGTACAGTCCAATGGCTTTAATTTAAGCGAACAGGATTTAAAAGCATTAGCTAGATTGGTCCATGGTGAGGCTAGGGGTGAAAGTTTTGTGGGGCAAGTGGCTATCGCTGCAGTGGTATTTAATCGTATGAAATCTGGTAAGTTTGGCAAGTCAGTCTTAGAAATAATTTTTGAACCTGGGGCATTTACGGCCATAGATGATGGACAGTATTATCTAGAACCCGATAGTAGTGCTTATCAAGCGGTTGAATCAGCCATAGAAGGTTGGGATCCTACAGGTGGAGCGATTTATTATTGGAATCCCCATACGGCTACGAATAAATGGATATGGAGCCGCCCTATTATCAATCAGATTGGCAAACACGTCTTTGCCTTATAAATTAGGCTTGACTAAACTGTACAAAATGGGAAAGCATTTTGTACAGTTTTTTTAATTTTTTTTATAGGTTACCCTTATTAGTCGCCTAGCAAATATTTTCCGATGTTTTATTAAACAGGATTTGCTATAATTAATAGATGTATATAGTTTAAATCTGCAGAACAGAAGGATGGAGGAAGTTTTTATGTCTCTTATTAAAGTTGAAAAAACTACAAAAGCTAAAACCAAACCAGATTTTAACAATCTTGAATTTGGGCATCATTTTACGGATCATATGTTCATTATGGAATATACCGAAGGAAAAGGCTGGCATGATCCCAGAATAATTCCTTACCAGCCCATTAGCTTAGAACCCTCTACCATGATTTTTCATTATGGGCAAGCAATTTTTGAAGGTTTAAAGGCCTACAAGGCTGAGGATGGACGGGTATTATTGTTCAGACCTAGGAAGAACATGGAAAGGGTAAACATTTCTAATGATCGACTTTGCATTCCCCCTATAGATGTAGATTTTGGGGTTGAGGCTATTAAGGCGGTAGTTGATATTGATAGAGATTGGATACCTGAAGCCGAAGGTACCTCTTTATACATAAGGCCCTTTATTATTTCAACTGATCCCTACTTAGGGGTTAGACCATCCAAGACCTATAAATTTATGATTATTTTATCACCTGTAGGAGCCTATTATCCCGAGGGGATTAACCCGGTTAAAATATATGTAGAGCCTAAATATATCAGAGCAGTAAAGGGTGGAATAGGTTTTGCTAAGACCCCAGGCAATTATGCTGCTAGCCTTAAGGCTCAAGTTGAAGCCGAGGAAAAGGGTTATACCCAGGTACTTTGGCTAGATGGGATTGAAAGGAAATATATTGAAGAAGTGGGTACCATGAATGTCTTTTTTAAGATAGATGGGGAAGTAGTTACCCCCGCACTAGAAGGCAGTATCCTGGCTGGGATAACCAGAGATTCCACTATTAATTTGCTCAAACATTGGGGGATACCTATTGTGGAAAAAAGAATATCAATTGATGAACTTTATGAAGCTCAGGCCCAAGGGATTTTGGAGGAAGCTTTCGGTACTGGAACTGCTGCAGTTATTTCCCCAATTGGCCAACTAAATTGGGAGGGGAATATTATAACTATTAATAATGGTCAGACTGGCCCATTGTCGGCCCGTATTCATGAGACCATAACTGGTATCCAAAGTGGCAGGATTAAGGACGAATTTGCTTGGGCTACAGAAGTATAATCTTCGTACTAAAGGGCTGTTTCTTTTAAAGAAATAGCCTTTTTCAAATGCACAGTAGCTTCATTTACATTTTCCCTACCCAAGACTGTAATATAATCGGCTCGTGTATCCACCCCACCTTGTAATTGGCAGTCTTCAGACTTTAAAATTTTAATATAATCAATTATATCTGAGGTAATTCTTTCACCTAGGCTCACGACCGGGATTCCGGGTGGGTAGGCCATTATGTTTTCCCCTGCAATTTCACCAACTGCATCACCAATAGCGACTGTTTTTTTCGGACTATAAAAGGCATCACGGGGCGAAACCAGCATTTCGTTATCAGGGGGCATAGTGTGGCTTCTAAAAGTTTTTAGGGAATTTAGTTTTGTAATGTCTTGCAGGGCATTTATCAGAATCTCTAGATTTGTCCAGTTATCCCCAATTGTTATGATGGCCATAATATTCATTAAGTCTGCTAGTTCAATCTGAATATTGTATTTATCTCTTAAGACAGCTTCAAATTGATAGCCAGTATAGCCACATCTGCCTATATGTATGCCTAATTTGCTTTCATCAAAATTGTAGCAACCAGGCTTACCTACTAAATCTGGGCCAAAGGCATAATAGTCCCCCATGTTATTAATTATATTACGGGCTTTCCTGGCCAAATCTAAAGTGTTTCCCAGGAGACTTTTGCCCTTAATAGCTAGTTGTTTGCGGGCTATATCTAATGAGGACATAAGCAAATAGGAGGCACTAGAAGTATAGGTCAAATTAAGCACTTGCCTAACTCGTTTTGGGGAAATAAATTTACTATTTAAAAAAAGAATCGAGCTTTGGGTTAATGAACCCCCAGTTTTGTGCATGCTGGCTGCACTCATGTCAGCCCCAGCATACAAAGCGGGTAGGGGAAAATCTGGGTGAAAATACATATGGGCCCCATGGGCTTCGTCTACCAAAACAGCCATGTTATTTTGATGGGCCAGTGTAATAATGCTCTTTATATCGGGAGTAAAGCCGTAGTAGCTGGGGTTAATTAAAAATAGTGCTTTGGCATGGGGGTGTTTGTGTATGGCTTTTTCTACACTTTCAGCGCTTATAGCCATAGCTATGCCTAACCTTTCATTTATAGTCGGTTGGATATAAACTGGTATAGCACCACTTAATATAAGGCCACCAATACATGAATTATGGGCGTTACGGGGAATTATAATTTCATCACCAGGTGAACATACACTCATTATCATGGCCTGTACGCCAGAAGTAGTACCATTGATTAGGAAATAGGCGTAATCAGCCCCAAAAGCCTGGGCATATAATCGTTCCGCTTCGGCTATCACGCCTTGGGGATTATTTATATAATCGAGATTTTGCATACCATTAAGGTCCATTTGTAAAATTTTGTTACCTGTGTATGCAGCTAGTTCTGGTAGACCATGGCCTTGTTTATGGCCAGGTACATGAAATGGAATAGTTTTAGCATCTATATGTCTTTGGACAGCCGTGAACAAGGGAGTTTCGTTTTGATTGAGTTTTTCCATGAATAGATATCCCCCAGAATCCCCATATCAATATTATTTTGTATGATATGAAAAAGAAATTAAAAATGTGAATAGATTAGACTATTTTGTGGGGCTTAATACTGCCCTATTCCTTTATCTATTACATCATTAATGGGGGCATAGTAATAGCGGCCTAGCTTTTTCCTTTCATAACTTCCATCCTCCTGTCTGATAGTAAGCCAGGATTCTACTAATCCTCCATCCATACCTTTTACTACTATCCTTTCACACCCTTCAGGTAAATTTGCGTCATGGCGGTAAAGTGCTCCCCTTTCAACTAGTTTAATTACATCGTGGTGCCACTTAACTTTGGGTGGTTTAACCTGACCGTAAAAGCCGATATATAAAGTATTATTAATTCCCTGAGCCCAAATTAATATGGGGTAAGGGGTATTATTTTTGAATTTAAAATCCTTTATGCCATAGGCTACGGTAGCATCCTGGCCGTATGGGACATAGGGTACTGGCATACTATGGGGGTGTCTTTCTATAATTTCCAGGTTACTTAAAACAGCCACATTGTAAAGGGTAGATGCTATTTTGCATACACCACCACCAATAGTGGTAGTCATTCTTGTACCTGCGTAAGTAGGCCCAGCCCTATAGCCTTTTTGGCTAGTGTATGGGCCTAGAACTTTATTATGGGAAAATATTTCCCCTGCCTCCAGAACTGTTCCAGATAGAAGCCGAGCTGCTAAATGCACATTATATTCCTCACCAGGTAGCGGATCGGGTAAAACGGTTCGGTAGGCCGCCATTTGCAAAAATGTATTTTTACTAGCTAGAGCTTCCAGAAATGCTAGGTCTTTTTCCCAGGGTAAACCGACAGCATTGCCCGATTGCAAATCATAATAATTATTGGCCAATACTGCAATTTCTGTATTCCTATCCTCAGATACACTTCTTTCTTGGATAATCAATGAATGCTTCCAGGATTGTAATAATAAGATGATAGAAAAGGATAAAAAGAAAATTGAAATTAATATTACAATTATTTTTCTCAAATATTTTCCCACCAATCACTTTAGTAATATAGGGCTCCCATATTTATAAGTATTTAAAAACAAGTAAAAGTATGAAATTTTAGGAGGAAAAATTTTGGTAATCGCAATTGCCTTATTTGGTATGGTATGTTGGGGTATAGCGCCCATTTTTCTTAAAATAGGATTAAATAATATAAATCCCCTATACGCCTTAGTCTTTAGGACTATTATAGCTGCAGGTTTGGTAAGTGGTTGGATGCTCTTGAGTGGTAGCTATAATCACGTGAAATCCATACCATTCACTGCTTGTCTTTTACTAACTTGTGAGGCCATATTGGCCACCCTGATTGGTGATTTAGCTTATTATGCCGCAATTAAAAAAGGTGATGTGTCAGTGGTCACTGTAATAATGGCCTCTTCACCTTTGGTAACTATGGCTTGTGCCCATATTTTTTTGGGTGAACATATAACTTTTATCAGAATAGCTGGGGCTAGCCTAATAATTTTAGGAATATTTTTGATAGTTTAAACAGATAGTATAATTATTACAAAAGCATTAGAAAGAATCCATAATTAGAATCGGGGTGATTTTAATTAAATTTGTATATTTCGATTACGGGGGTAGCCATTCTTCTGTATTGGCAGCTAATATTCATCTAGGTAACTTAAATTCAGCTAAAACACCATCCGATGCAGAACTTATAAATCTACCTTTATTTGACAAGACAGTCCCAGAGGATTTTGGAACTATGCAATATGTGGGACAAGATGAAAATAATCATGAAGTTTATGTCTTCGGAACTAGACATTCCGATTTTACGGCTACTATTAATGGACTAGCTGCTTTACTAGGGGTAAGCACAGAATATACCTTTGTGGGGACTATGCCATATGTCAATTATTTGTTAAGGTTAGGTGGTTTTTTATCGCGGGGTTTATCAGCGCCTTCGTTAGGACGGCCTTTTGTTTTTAGGGGGGCCAAAATGGCCTATCCTGCTTTAGCAAACTTAGTCGACAGGGTTAAAGTTGAGACTATATAGGGGGTAAAAATGGACTATATCTTGGTAGGTAAAAATGCAGTTTACGAAACAATTGTAGCTGCACTAGTTTTTTTGCAAAAGGAAGAAAACTTAATAGAGGAGTTAGATAAGAATCCTGTATTTGGTGATCTTGATAGGGACAATAAAAGGGAACCAATTTTTATGGGCTTTGATAATAGAGGAAACAGAATATATATCTTGGGTACGCAAAACTACAAATTAATAGAAAAAATAGTGGGGGAATTATCTCGGGTAGCTGGCCAGCCAGATATTCCCCTGCAAGTTATAACTATGGAAATCAAAGGGGATGCCCTTACTTATTATTTAGCCTATTTAGCCGATTTACCCTTAATTGGGGCTTGGTTTGCCAACTTAGCCAAAAGGTGGGTAATATCACGTAAAACTGAAATCATGACATCTTGTCGGAATACCATAAATTCTATGCCACAGCTTGAAGATTTTAGCCCTGCTGCCAAGCCTTTGAAATAAATTATCTAGGCAGCAATCTAGCCTTGAGAAACAAGATTTTGAAGATTCTTACTATTAATTATACTTATTTAAGTATATAATAAAAATGAATTACAAAATTTAGGGGGGCATTTGAATGGGGAGTTATAAGGGGCTGGAATACAAGACTATGTTGGCTTGGGTGGAGGATGGAGTAGGTTATTCCCAACTTAATCGTCCTAAGGCTTTCAACGCACTCAATGTTGAACTAATGGGGGAAGCCTACGACCTTTTAATGAGGTACCAGGAGGATCCAGATGTAAAAGTGATTGTAATTTGTGGGGTAGAAAATGCCTTCGCGGCAGGGGCGGACCTTAAGGCTGTAGCTAGTATTAATTCATTTGAGGCTCGGGACTTTTTAGATCAGACTAGTAAAACTCTGTTTGCTATTGAGGATCACCATAAACCGATTATTGCAGTAGTACGGGGATTAGCCTTAGGTGGCGGGCTAGAATTAATGATGGCTTGTGATATTAAAATTGTAGCTGAAGATGCTACCTTAGGTTTACCTGAAATCAATTTGGGCATTTTCCCAGGTGGGGGAGGAACCCAAAGGATGCCAAGGCATACTTCAATATGTTTAGCTAAGCAATACATATTTACGGGTGATTTCTTCGATGCCCAAACTGCGCTGAAAATAGGTTTGGCTAATATGGTTGTACCAGCAGATGAAGCTATGGAAACAGGCAAAAAAATGGCTAGAAGGATAGCGCGCAAAAGTCCTTTGGCACTTCGTGAAGCCAAAAATGCAGTTAACATGAGTATGAACACTGATATTAAAACTGGTTGTCGCTTAGAGCAGCTTGCCTGGTCTATCTTATTTTCTTCTGAAGATCAGAAAGAAGGTATGCAAGCCTTTTTAGAAAACCGTCGGGCCGAATTTAAGGGAAAATAAATACGAATAGAAGATAAAAGACACCAACGCATCCTGAAATAGGATGCGTTTTACTTTTTTAAAGGAACATTTTATAGCTAGCCTGCTTATAATAAAGTGTCAATGCTGACAAATAGTTAGTCTAATCTAACTTTTTGTCTAAAAGGGGGGATTGGGCATAAGCATAAGCTTAACTGATTTACCTATAAAACAGGAAGGGATAGTAGAGGAAATTCTAGGCACAAATCAGAATAAACGTAGATTATTGGATTTAGGATTTGTGCCCGGCACTAGAGTCAAGACTGTTCGTAAAAGTCCTGCTGGTAATCCTATTGCTTATTTAATACGTGGCACAGTTATAGCTTTAAGAAAAAGCGAGACTGATTTAATAATAGTGCAGACAGCAGAGGAAAATGAGGAGGAGAGCTATGCTTGGGGAACTTCAAACTTTGAGGAAAAAATTTAATATAGCTACTGCTAATAGTACCAAAGTTATTGCTTTAGTTGGTAACCCGAACACAGGAAAAAGCACCATTTTTAACGCCTTAACTGGACTTAGACAACATACGGGTAATTGGCCAGGAAAAACGGTTATACAAGCACAGGGGGAATTTAGCTATAAGCAAAAGGATTTTTTATTAGTAGATTTACCGGGTATTTATTCACTTTTTCCTCATTCACCCGATGAACAAGTGGCTCGGGATTTTTTATGTTTTGCCCATCCCGATATAACAATTGCAGTGGCAGATGCAACTTGTTTGGAAAGGAATCTTAGCTTGATTTTACAGATAATAGAAATTACTCCTAGGGTAGTATTGTGTGTCAATCTCATGGATGAGGCAAAACGCAAAAAGATAAAAATAGATATAAATTGTCTGGAAAGGGAATTAGGGATACCCGTTATTCCTACAGTGGCTCGTAATGGGGAAGGTATAAAGGAATTGAAGATTGTTTTAAACAATTTTACCCATAGGCAAGGGAACCCCACTCCCTATTATATTGATTATGGTAATTATATTGAAAAAAGGATTAAAAAAATTGAAAGGCAACTTACGGCTTTTAATACAAGTAGGCTAATTAATCCCCGTTGGCTGGCCCTAAGGATTTTGGAGGAGGACAAAGATATAAATGAGGCCTTGAGATACTATTTTAATTGGGACGGCGAGGTGCAATGTCATTAATAAAAGGGAGATATGGCCAGAAGTGGGCATAAGTGAGCAAATTATCAAAACTATATATAATGAAGCGGAATCAATTGCTGATAAGGTTGTAGAAATAGGGCAGCTTAAAACAAACTGGGATGATAAGATAGATGGAATCTTAACTTCTAAATGGTTAGGTTTCCCCATTATGTTACTATTATTAGGGGTGGTATTTTGGATAACTATCATTGGGGCTAATTATCCGTCCCAAGCCTTGGCTAAGCTATTGTTTTGGGGGCAAGATCAACTAATTGTTTTTTTTTCCTGGTTATTAGCCCCCGAATGGTTGCAGGGATTTCTAGTATATGGCGTTTATCACGGTCTGGCTTGGGTGGTAGCGGTAATGTTACCCCCCATGGCCATATTCTTCCCTTTGTTTACCTTGCTTGAGGATGCAGGATACCTACCTAGGGTAGCCTTCAACTTAGATAACGCATTTCGTAAAGCTGGAGCCCATGGTAAGCAAGCTTTGACTATGAGTATGGGGTTCGGTTGCAATGCAGCAGGTGTAACCGCATGTAGAATTATAGAATCACCTCGCGAAAGGTTAATTGCCATTGTTACCAATAACTTTGTCCCATGCAATGGGAGATTTCCCACCCTAATTATTTTAGCGGGGATATTTTTAGGGGGCGCGGTGGCGGCGGCTTATAGTACCATGATAGCTGCTGCCGTTGTGGTAGGCTTAGTATTAATAGGTATTTTTACTACCTTACTAGTCTCATTTTTTTTATCCAAAACCCTATTAAGAGGCATACCTTCAAGTTTCACTTTGGAACTACCCCCCTACCGTAAACCCTTGGTAGGACAGGTAATTGTACGTTCCGTATTAGATCGGACTTTATTTGTATTGGCTAGGGCAGTAGTAGTTGCAGCACCTGCAGGTGGGATAATATGGGTAATGGCCAACAGCTATGTAGGTGGTATTACGCTTTTGGCTCAGTTTATTAATATCTTGGATCCTTTTGCGCGGGCTTTGGGTATGGATGGGGTAATATTATCTGCATTTATTTTGGGTTTGCCAGCCAACGAAATAGTTTTACCTATCATGATTATGGGCTACCTGGCCTCGGGAACTATGTTGGAATTAGACAGTCTTATGGCTCTAAAGACCCTATTAGTAGATGGGCAGGGTTGGACTTGGCTAACTGCTTTGTCGGTTATGTTATTTTCATTACTCCATTATCCATGTGCTACCACTCTAATTACAATTAATCGGGAAACGAAAAGCATAAAATGGACCTTAATATCGGCCCTAATTCCTTTATTTATAGCCTGTTTAGTATGTTTTATCCTGGCCCAAGGAGTGAGATGGTTAGGGTTGGTTTGAGTAGCCATCAACTAAACCGATATTTTGCTTTTCCCGTATATAACTATGTTTTAAAAATTGGGTGTAACAATCGGGATTTACCTGCATGAAAGCTATTAAATGCTCAATTACCTTTATGGTAGGGAGGCTTAAATAATGTTCCATAGCTTCAGCCTCCCTGCCTATATCGCATTTAGAGTTTAAAAGGATTAAAAAATCTTGTAAAATCCGATTACGTTCTACCAAAAAATAGCCTAATTTTTCACCCTTGGAGGTAAGCAATAAGTCCTGATATTTTTCATAAATTAAGTATCCCTCAATACTTAGCCTACGAATAGCATTGTTTACCGAGGGCATAGTTACCTCGAGACAGTTGGCAATATCACTAACTCTTACAGTTTTGTTATCTAATGAAAAGCGGTATATTTCTTCTAAATAATCTTCTAAACTAGGTGATAGCATATTAATACCCCCTATTTAAAGCTATGATTATGTAGAGTTATTTATTTCTATAAGTATAAAAGGGGGGGGTATTGGTTAAATTATCTTGAATATTTGGTTTTGGAAAATTTAGCTTTGGGGTTATACTGTGTAACACAAATATTTTGACCATCAAAATAAGCGATTTCTGGCACATATGCCTTACTATCATTAGCTGGGGCCCGCGAAAAGTTATCTGCAATCCTAATCTGTCCTGGGGATAAATTGAGGGCAAAAACCATACTATCTTTATTGCCGAAGCAGCCTGCGTGTACTATGCCTTCCAATTTACCTAATACTATTATATCATCTACAGCGGCTATTTCAGCGCTTTCGTGTACATCACCCCAGATTATTAAGGAGCCCTCGGAACGTATCTTTTGGCCACTTCTTACATTACGGTAAACAAATAAGTCGGGTTTAGTCTTAGTTGTATTTGTTTCAGTATTATTCAATACCATGCCATAATTAAGGCAAATCTTTTGTAGCTCTAATATTTCTTCATGTTCTAGCTTAGCTAGCCCCTTACCGCGGAATAGTACTTGGGAACCTTTGAATAAATCAATGTTTTTTGTTATTCTGTCCTCTAAAATCCTAGCATAATCGGCAAAAGAACCCGGGCCAAAAACTATGACTAAATTGCCATTAATACCCTTGATTTTTATCATTTTTGTTAATTACCTACCTTTGAGCGGAATATTAATATCTAATGCAGATTGGCGACCTTGGGAAATAAGGGTAACCTCGGGTGTCCCTTCAACATCTACATGTTTTTTAATTACTTCCATTATTTCTTCCTTTAATGTCTCCATTAGCTCATTTGAAGCCCCAATTCTATCGTGGGTTAAGACCAAGCGTAGACGATTATTGGCCTGTGTCCGACTAGAAGATGATTCTCTATTATACAGTTTTTTCAGTAAGTCAAGCATCAGTTTCCTCCTTATCTTCCACCAAAAATATTACGGATTCTGTGCCAGAATGAAGTATCTTCCTCAAAATTAGTTATTTCAACTTGCTGACCTGCGATGCGCTGAGCAATATTGTGGAATGCTTTGGCTGCGCTAGAATGCTCATTTAAAATAATAGGTTCACCTTTATTGGTGGAAATTATCACATTACTATCTTCGGGCACTACCCCGATTAGTTCTATACACAAGTGCTCTACTAAATCTTCTACACTCAACATGTTATCGGCTTTGACCATATCCGGCCGAATTCTGTTAACTACTAACTGGATATCATTCAGATTAGCTGATTCTAACATGCCAATTATTCTATCAGCATCCCTTACTGCAGATACTTCTGGATTAGTTATGACGAGTGCCCGCTGGGCAGCAGCAATTGCGTTTTTAAAACCTTGCTCAATCCCTGCAGGGCTATCAACAAATATAAAATCAAATTCGGGTTTTAGTTGATCACATAATTCTATTACCTGTTCGGGAGTTATTTCATCCTTATTCCGAGTTTGTGCGGCAGGAAGCATATAAAGGTGGGGGAAACGCTTATCTTTTACTAAAGCCTGTTTTAAAGTACATTCACCTTCTATAACCTGAACAATATCATAAATAACGCGATTTTCGAGGCCTAGGATTAGGTCGAGCTTTTTAAGGCCAATATCTAAATCGAGTACTACTACCTTATAACCCATACTGGCCAAAGAAGTACTAACATTAGCTGCCGTAGTCGTTTTGCCTACCCCTCCTTTGCCAGATGTAATTACAATAACTTGACCTTGTCCTTGATTTTGTTCCATTAAAAAGGCCCTCCCTTAAGTTCATTCTTAATAAGACAAGTTCTTTTAAAATTTTTAACTATATCTAATTGTAGAACATTTTTTACGGTGAATAAACTAATATTTATGTAAAATGAATGAATTTTTTAAAAAATGTCCCTAAAAACATTTACATGAGTCCTGGGGAGGACTCATGTAAAGAGGGAATGTGATGGAATTTATGTTTATATTTTGGGGGGTGAAGGTACTAGTAATATATCATATATTTATCTTTGTTGCAATACTCTGAATATTAAAAATTTTGAATCTGGTCATAAAAGATCTTTATACCCAGATTTTCATTATAACCTACCTTTTCCTTTAGGGCTTTTGAACGCATATTTGGCTGGTTCAACCTGTAAAAAATCTTCTATTCCTTTTACTATTTCGTCTATAGCTTTACTGAATTCTTTATCTCTTTCTAGCATCATATCTTCCCCTTCGGAATCAATTTTGAATCTAATTTTAATGATTAAATTCTAAGTCATTACTTCCTACATCAATTATTTCAGCCATAACTAAAAATGCTTTGCGAATGTCTCCTTCTGGATAAAGTTTAGCCAAGCGTGAATAAAGTTCACTAGAATTATTCCTAAGTTCCATACTTATATCAAAAATTTCATTACTGTCTGCATTTAAATAGTATTCACCAAGTTCTATGTCATTATAGATAGTTTGAATTTTGGTAATATAGTTTTCAATGTTCCTTTTTATAAGTAATTGGGTCTTGGCAACTTTCTTTTTGATAGAATCATGGTTGAGGACCTTACCTTGCTTCTGATAAAATTCCCCCATCTCAGTATTAAGTGTAAATAATAAGTAATCAGTTAAAGACGTATTATCCCGCTCATATTGTTTTTGAAAATACTGGATGGTTTCTAGGGCAGATTCCCTTTGGCAGTTATTCAATTCCTTATAGATTGTAATTATCATTTCTTGCATATCGATGCCAAATTGAATTGCCTCACTGGCCGAAAAGGGATAGTCCCATGTTTTCCCTATTGTACTGGTTAAATTTCTTCTAATAATTGTAGCTGTAGTCATATTTAACACTCCTTTCTATAAATCCTTTGATTCGAATTTTTTTCTTAACCTCACGCTCTTTTTACTGTCAACTAGATTGTACTATTTTTCACAACCCTATTCAACCCCCGTAGGGGCAAGACTTATTTATGATTGGGCATAAATTTAACTTATCTAAAAAAATAGCCAATAGAAATCGTATTAATATCATTAGCTTTTATTAATCTACAATTAATATACGAGCCATTAAATTCCGTAGTTTAACTAATTGACGTCAACTTTTACTTATGTAATAATTGGAACAATAAAAGCCTTTAGATGGAGGGATAGAATGATGCTATTAAACCCAAAGAAGTATGGAAATCCATTTCGGGATCAAGAGACTAATGACTTATTCCGAAGAACGATAGACTTTTTTGAAAATAAGGGTCTACAAAGTATTAAAGAAGATGATGAGGATTTACGTTGGTGTGACGATTTTTTACAATTTAATCAAGAGGCTGGTGCCTATGCCAAGCTTCTAACACCTGCTGGTTATGGTGATCCCGATGCACGTTTCGATATGAATAGGATTGCCCAATTCAATGAAATCCTGGCTTTCTATGGACTATCTTACCAGTATAACTATCAGGTATCAATTTTGGGATTAGGTCCTATATGGATGGGTGATAATGAAGAAGTTAAGCATAAAACTGGCCAACTTCTAAAAGAAGGGGGCATTTTCGCCTTTGGTTTATCGGAAAAAGAGCACGGTGCGGACCTATATTCTAATGAAATGAAGCTAATCGTTAAGGATGATGGTACATATTCAGCAGATGGAGATAAATATTATATTGGTAATGGAAACAAAGCGGCTTTAGTATCCACTTCAGGTAAATTAAGCGACACAGGTGAAGATGTGTTTTTTGTAGTGGAAAGTGAGCATCCTAATTATGAATGTATAAAAAAGATTAATACGTCTGGAAATAGACCAGCTTATGTCGCTGAATATTCCCTGCATAATTATCCCATTACCGAAAAGGACGTTTTAACCAAAGGGAAAAGGGCCTGGGATTCAGCCTTGAATACTATTAATGTAGGGAAATTTCAATTAGGGTTTGCTTCTATTGGTATTTGTACCCATGCTTTTTATGAAGCTATTAACCATGCCCATAACCGTTATTTATATGGGGATAGGGTTACTAAGTTTCCGCATATTAGAAAACTATTTACCGAATCTTATGTGAGATTAGTGGCCATGAGACTATATGCTTTGAGAGCCATTGACTACTTTCGTTCGGCTAGTGATGATGACAGAAGGTATTTGTTGTATAATCCCATTCAAAAAATGAAAGTTACTACCCAGGGTATGAAAGTAGTAGATATGTTATTAGATATCATTGCTGCTAAAGGGTTTGAGCAAGATACTTATATGGAAATGGCCATCAGGGATGTAGGCATGATACCCCGCCTAGAAGGAACTACCCATGTAAATATGGCTTTGGTAATCAAGTTTATGGAAAATTATTTGTTTAATAATGTTGAATTCGCGGATCTGCCTACCCGAGATGACATAGCCAATGATGATTATATACTTAATCAAAAGGCTGGTAGTCTAAGAGGAGTAAAATTCCCCGATTATATGAGGGCCTATACAGGCATTACTACAGCTAATATTGAAGTTTTTAAAGAGCAAATTGAAGTCTTCAGGGACTTTCTGGCTAATGCAACCCCTGATGCAGAGCAAGCTAAGAATGTTGATTATATGCTGGCTATAGGCGAAGTTTTTACTATGATTGCCTATGCCCAACTCATCTTAGAAAATGCCAAGGTGCGCGGGATTGCTCTAGAAGTAGTAGACGAAATCTTTAATTTTATCGTACGGGATACCTCAGCTTATGCCCTAGCCATATTATCAAACTTTAAGAATAGTGAAAAACAAAGCGACATTTTAATGAAACTTATCAGGATTCCTGTCAATTCGGATAATAATGAAAGGGTCTGGAATGACCATGTTTTACCCTTGTATGATACTTATAGAATGAATGATTAATTTTACCATGCTAAAACATTTAGGCAGCAGTGTCTACCATACTTAAAAAAAAAGCGGGGTTTTATCCCTGCTTTTTTATTTACTTATTTACTATCCTAGTATATTATATAGCTTGTAGCAAATGAATTCAGAATATTTGCACTAATAGGAGGAGTATTATGAATAGGTATATAATAACCGATAGTACAGCGTATTTAGATCAAGCTACTTTAAAGGAAAAAGGAATTATAGTAATCCCACTTAATGTCCACATTAAAGACCAATCCTATCAAGAAGGCATCGATATTTCCAATTCAGATTATTACCATATCCTAAAATCAGAGCCGATTTTCCCTACGACTTCTCAGCCTGCTTCGGGTGATTTTTTACAAGTGTTTGATAAGATGCAAGTAGGTGATGAAGCCCTCATTATCACATTATCAGCCAAATTATCAGGTACTATGCAGTCTGCCCAAATTGCTCGGGAAATGAGTAATTATAGCGACAAAATTTTCATTCATGATTCCAAATCTGCGGCAGCGGGCATGGCATTTCAAGTGCTAAAGGCCCACGATTTATTAAAAGCTGGCTGGGATATGGCTAGTGTTGTTCGAGAATTAGAGGGGATGCGGGAAAGGGTAAGGATATTTTTCATGGTTAGTGATTTGGAGTATTTAGCTCGGGGTGGCAGGATAGGTAAAGCTGCTAAGTATTTAGGTAATATATTGCAATTAAAACCTATTCTTTGGGTGGATGATGGTGAAATAAACCTTTTTGATAAGGTACGAAGTAGACAGAAAGCCATTAAATCTCTGATAAGCCAAGTGGAAGAAGCCCAGGGTAGCTTAGAAGCAGTTACTGTCATAGGTATTGATGCCCAGGAAGAAGCTAGAAATCTACAAGAGACCCTGCAAGAAAGATTTACTATACCAGTTGGAATTTCTGAAGCAGGCCCCGTTATTGGTAGCCACATAGGTTCTGGGGGCTTAGGGGTAGCCTTTGTTAAATCCAAGATTGATTAAGTTTTTGCCTCCATTCCATAAGCATGATGTATAATGGACTAGTAAATGTTTTTGGGGAGGCATAACTTAATGAGATACGAAGGTCAGATTTTTAGACCATTTAGTGAGGCCAACAGCTATTTGTTACAGGTTACCATTGGCTGTTCTCATAATAAATGCACTTTTTGTGGCATGTATAAAGGTGACAAATATAGGGAAAGGAGTATAGAAGAAATCAAAACCGATATTAGGATGGCTAAATCGCATTATGGTGATTTAGAAAAAGTATTCCTTTGTGATGGTGATGCAATAGCTCTAGAAACTGATATGTTACTAGAAATACTCCAGGACTTGTATGCTACTTTTCCCTCACTTAGACATGTAGGTACATATGTAGGACCACAAAGCACCCTTAGTAAGAGTATATCCGAATTGGGGGCTCTGAGGGCTGCTGGATTAACCAAGGCTTATTTGGGAGTGGAAACTGGAGATGGCAAACTTCTACAAGAAATAAAAAAGGGCTGCACTTATGAGGAAATGCTTTCAGCTGGGCAAAACTTAGTCAATGCGGGTATTAATTTATCTGCTATGGTTTTGTTAGGTTTAGCTGGTAAAGGCAGAAGATCTGAAGAACATGCTTTAGCTACTGCCCGAATGTGTAATGAAATGAAGCCACAATATTTAGCTGCGCTGACTGTAACCCCAGTACCCGGGACTGTCTTATATAATAAAGTAAGGCAGGGTAAGTTCGAAGTCTTAAATGCTTTGGAAACTTTAGCGGAAATGAAAGTAATTTTCGAAAATATTGATATAGATAATTTGAAATTTGTTGGCACCCATGCATCTAATTACCTACCGATTACTGGAACCCTACAAAAAGATAAGAAGAAAATGCTAGATGTAGTTAATCATGTTTTGGAAAACCAGGATATCCGCTATTTAAGAAATGAGCAGATGCGAGGCTTATAATATTATAATTTATCCCACCAGTTAATTCCAGACAATATAACTGCAACTACGGTGAGTATTAGCCCTATTCCCAATGCCAAGACTAGGACCAAAGCAAATACTGTTTCTGGAGAATCCATCATATCACCTCTAATTTTTTAAGTCCCCCCTACTAATATAATAACACTTATTTAAGGAGTATGTAATAAATTTCACTAATATCGCTGAAATATTTAGGAATCCTGCATATCCTCTATATTTAATTAATATAAAGCAATTAAAGAGGTGATTATGCGTGAAAATTATCCAGCCAGCCATAAAAGGTATTTATGGGCATACTCTGAGTAATATTCCTTGGGCACCTCCAGGTGTATCTTTAATTGGTGCACAAAGGATGTGGCCTACAAGTAAAGGGGGAAATGTAATAGTCGCTGTTGTAGATACGGGTATCGACTATACCCATCCAGATTTGGAGGAAAACATCATAGGTGGGGCTAGTTTTATAGTAGGGGATAGGGATTTTAAAGATGAAAATGGGCATGGCACCCATGTAGCTGGCATAATTGCAGCCCAGGGGGCTATCCTAGGGGTGGCCCCAGAAGCAAAATTACTAGGGGTTAAGGTTTTGAATAAATCCGGGGTTGGCAGTATTAGCAGTATAATTCAAGGATTAGCATGGGCTCGTAAGTGGCGTGGGGAAAATAGGGAAAAAGTAAATGTAATTAATATGAGCCTAGGCAGTCCACTATCTAACACGAAATTACACCAGGAAATCAAAAAAGCAGTTCTAGATGGGATAACCGTAGTATGTGCAGCGGGTAATGAAGGTGATGGCAATCCAGATACAGTCGAAATTTCATATCCTGCCTACTATCAGGAAACTATTGCGGTAGGGGCTATTAATTTACAAACAGGTATAGCTGATTTTAGCAATTCTAATGATAGAATTGATGTCGTGGCTCCCGGGGTTGATACTTATTCCACCTATCCTGGGGCAAGGTACGTTGAACTGTCTGGGACCTCTATGGCTAGTCCACATATAGCAGGTGCCGTGGCTTTAGTCTATGCTCGTTATCTTCTGAAATTTTCTTCCTCTCCCAGCCCAGAGGATGTAAAAAGGCTATTACATTACCAAGCGATAAACTTAGGAACGATAGGCTTTGCTAGTTTATATGGTTATGGATTATTTACTTTTACTATTGATGGTGGTAAAGCTATAAAATTAATTGTAGGGGAAAATAACTATTATATAAATGATGAGACCTATTATCTTAATACCCCCCCATTTGTAAAGGAGGGCATAGTAGTAGCTGACATAGGAGATATTTGTAATCTATTAAATACAAACACCCTTCTTTTGCCTATTGATGATAAAGAGAAGAATCCTGGACAAATTTTGATATGGTATTAATTGCATCAAGGTTTAGGGTTAAAAAAAAAGGATAAAAGTCAATATGTGAAGAATATAGCTATTGTGGGTTATTATACGGAAAATGGTTGATAAGGGGGAATGCTTTATGTCCAAAAAGCTCCACATTTATGCTGTTTCAGACTCAGTAGGTGAAACTGCCGAAAAAATAGCAGTAGCTTCGGTTTTACAATTTTCAGTAGAGCGAAATATCACCAGGTTTTCTAGAGTAACTAAGGAAGAACAAGTTGATCGAATTATGGAACAAGCTCAAGAAGATGATGCGATAATTGTCTATACCATTGTAAAGCCAGAACTTTGTCAATATCTAGATAATAAAGCCGCGGAAGCAAAAGTAACCGCCCTCAATGTAATGGCTCCTTTATTCAAGGCGATTGAGGAAAAAACAGAGTTGGAACCAGTTTATATTTCTGGATTGACACACCAGTTGGATGATCAGTATTTTAATCGTATGAAGGCGATAGAATACACGATAGAACATGATAATGGGCAAAATTTAGATACTATAAAGGAAGCGGATTTGATAATATTAGGCCTGCCTAGGACTTCTAAGACTCCATTAGCCATGCATTTGGCTAACTTAGGTATTAAGGTAGCTAATTATCCTATTACCCGTGACACGGAAATCCCAGAGGAAATAGTTAAACTCAAAGACGAGATTCCTATGGTGGGGTTAACAATTGATGTAGAGACACTTATGGAGTTAATGCAAGAACGCTATAGGAGTTTTGAGGGTCGAGACGATATGTATTCTCTAGAAGATATGGTTGCAGAAGAATTAGACAATGCTTATCGTATTTATAATAGACTTAGGTGTTTAGTTATCGACGTTACCTTAGATGATATAAAAGAAATTGGCAATACTATTACCCATAAATTTAATTTGCCCTTAAAGGTAACCCATCATAGGTTCTAAAATAGGGTAGAATGAGCAGGGAAGTCTAGCTAAGATTTCCCTGCTTTTTATTATGTTATCTTAAAAATATGCCAAATAAAGTTACGACTTACTTAGCTAGCTAAGGAGGCGAAGATGTTTTACGTTTATATCCTATCTTGTGCTGATAATACATATTACACAGGTTATACTATTGATATTGAACAAAGATTAAAAAAACACAATGAAGGTAAGGGCAGCAAGTATACCCGCGCCCGCTTACCTGTGAAATTAGCATACTTAGAGACACTTTCCAGTAAAAGTGAGGCCATGAAAAGGGAAATTGCTATAAAAAAACTAAAACATAGCGAAAAAAAGTTATTAAGCAAAAGATACCTCAATAATAAATAGGATAACTACATAAATAAATTAAAATAAGGGCAAAATTTATCTAGAAGGAGGTATGTAGATGCTAAAAAATAATATTATGGATAAAAGCGATTTCCTAAAAGATGGTGAATTCTTAAAGGAGGAATATGAAGGGCTGCTCGTAGCTTCTGATACCGAAGCTGGTCTCTATAATATAGGCTTACAATTAAGTGAAGATAAGGTCCTATTTTTGGAACAAGCCACTGATGATGAGATGCACGAAAGATATCATCAATTGGGTGCACAAATCGCTGATATTCAACGTGAATATAAGGTGAAATGGGATTTGGACTCTTATTCAAAATCATAAGGGGTGAAACTTATGCGGAATGTAACCAGCTATGAAACTCCTATCATAAAATTGGATGTCTTCAAACGGGGCTTATTGGAAAAAGACCGAATACCTGGCCTATTAATCAACTGTGATGAAAACGGATATTATAATATCGGGATACAGATAAATGGCACCGAAGTAGTTAAAGTAGCTTCGGTTTTAGAAGATGATGCTATGGAAAAAGTTGAATATTGGAAAGATAGAGTTGATAGTATTAGGGAACGGTATAGGGAACGTGGGACGGATTTTCCAGATGCTGATTAAGGCTGATTGCTACTGATTTTTTTTAAAAAAAGTGGGGGTAAGGCCTAGGGATAAAAGGGGTTTTTCTTAATCCTGTAGAGGGAATTTGAATCCTCGACTTGTTTTAGTTAGGGAACTAGGCAGAGCATTGTCCATTTAAGACCGTTCGAAAGGGTTTAAAAACAGCATTGATTACCGACACATTAGCGGGGTATTTATATAAAAGGCAAGTTATAAGATGTATGTCGTGGGACATTTGCTATGTGTCATCCTAAGGCGGCAGTCGAAGGATTTTTCCAACTAGTAAGATTTTAAAACTTCTTGCTAACGCTCAAAGGGACACTAGGGTGTGGGACGTCTAGAAGTGGGAAACTACTAAGGGGTTATTCCTAAAATGGAATAGCCCTTTTTTCTTGGCATATAGTTAGGGGGATTCCTATATTTTAGTAAGGGGAGGAGAGAATATGGATTTTTACTATTATATAAGATTTCCATTTAATGATCGGGAATGGTTTAAAAAGCTAGGCATAGGCAGTGTTGTATTCCTTATACCGATTATAAATATTATTGCGATTGGTTATTTTGTACAATGTATTAGATTAGGGGCTAAGGGACGGAGAATATTACCTTTCTGGCATAATTGGGAGGGGCTCTTAAGGGATGGAATAATAGCAATAATAATATCCTTAGCCTATATAATTCCCCCTTGTCTACTTTGGCCCTTGTTCCTAGCTGTTCCAGTTATCGGGATATTTATGCAGTCCACCATTTTTTTGATAGCTGGACTCATGATTCCTATGGCAGTAGCCAATTATGCTGTAACTGATGAAATTATTGATGCTTTTAAATTAGGCAGAATACTAGGTCAATTAGGTGAAGTCTTAAATGATTATGTAGTAATTTATTTAATAATGGTAATAATTAATAGTATTTTTATTGCCCTTATTTTCGCTTTACCTATTTTAGCCTTATTAGGGGCTATAGTTAACTTTTATTTGGGAGTAATATTTGCCAATTTTATTGGGCAACTTTTTCATAATACTACCTGTAAATAAAGAGCTGGGGAAATTTTACCCCAGCTATATTTATGTATTTAATTATTTAAGGGCTCTGCCTAAGGCATTTACATAATTATTGTAGAGCTTCTTATCCTTAAGTAAGGCCTGTCTCATGTTATAGGTTAGTTCTAGTTGAACACCTTTTTTAATTTTATTTTTATTACAAATATTATAGGGACTAGTACCAGTTAGGCCCTTGGGAGGTATAGCTACCTTGAAACCTGCTTTTTTCAGTTCACTTCTAATTTTAGTCCCTAAATTCTTATCTAACCCGCCTACATAGGTAACCTTATTATTTCCTTGGCAACCATGAATAGATAGGGTCTTCGATGAATTGCTCACAATTTTTTTTGCTATAGGTTCATCAAATTTAGCTGAAGTTATATGTAAGATACTATTATTACTTGCTTTGATGCCTTCAAAAGTATAGAGATTAGTATTAGCGATTTTGGCTATAGATTTAGCAATTTTGCAAGTCCCAATCTCAATTTTACCACCATGAATGGCAATAACCGCTATATTAGAGGAAGTATTTTTACTAGTAATGCGATAATCTTGGTTCCTAGTTTGTTTCGCAGCTAATTGTTTATAACTACTATAAACATCAGCTTGGGCAGTCTCTATTGTGAAGAAAGGCATTAATAAAAAAGCCATAAACAATATAAAGATTACCCGATTAATTTTTGGCAACTTATTCACCTACCTTTCTTGGAAGTGTCCAGATTCGCTAGCAGGTGCGGAGCTTGTCTTAATTTGTAGCCGAAATATTTGGCCTTGTCAAAGTTATCTTATGGCAGGCTAAACAAGATATGGCTAAGTGGTTATTAAAAGCTATTGAAAATTTGTCGATTTTAGCATAGAATTAGTTTAGCGATAATGATTATCAATATCATAATCCTGCAAATTCTTAACAAGAAGAAGGAGGAGATGATAGTATGGTTGAGTATATAATAATATCCTTATTAATTATTCTGGCTCTGGGTATTATTGCCTGGCGGATTAAAAGAATCATATCAGGTGATAACGCTTGTAGCGGATGTGTTAATGATTGTAATCAATGTGGAATTATTCATACTACAATCCAGGATGAACACGAAGTATAATGGGGAGGTTTTTTTATGGCAAAATTATTATCAGAATTAGGGTTAGGGAAAAATGCCAGAATAGTAAAGGTCAATGGTAATGGGGCAGTACGGAGAAGAATGATAGATATGGGTATTGTTCCAGGTATGGAAGTTAAAATGGAAAGATTTGCTCCTTTAGGCGATCCACTTCAAATAAAATTAAAAGGGTGTCATCTGTCATTGCGTAAGGAAGAGGCAGAAACAGTACTAGTTGAGGAAATTAGGGGCCAAGCTAAATGAGTTCTAAAAAAATAACTATAGCTTTGGCTGGTAATCCTAACTCTGGCAAGACTACTCTTTTTAACATTTTAACTGGATCGCGCCAACACGTGGGTAATTACCCTGGTGTTACTGTGGAAAGAAAAGAAGGTCGCATTAGATATAATGGTTATGACATTAAGGTAATAGATTTACCAGGTACTTATGGCTTAACTGCCTATTCACCTGACGAATTGGTGGCCAGAAATGTCCTGATTGAAGAGAAACTCGACCTGGTTATTAATGTCATAGATGCTTCTAATATAGAGCGTAACTTGTATTTAACTATGCAGCTTAAGGAAATGGAAGTACCTATGGTATTAGCTGCCAATATGGCAGATTATGCGGAAGCAAATGGGATTCATATTAATTATAAATTATTAGGCAAATTAATCGGTATACCTGTCGTGCGTTTAGTCGCTACTAAGGGTGAAGGGATTGATGAGCTGCTCAAATTAGTAACTGCTGATGTGAAAAAATCTAATTTGGCTAAGGCGGTAAGATACAATTTTGAGATTGAGGGTGCCATATCCAGAATCGAAAATTATCTTAAGCCCTATCAAGAAGATTCTACTGGTTTTTTTAAAAATCGAAATAGCTTGGCTAAATATCCAAGTAGATGGTTGGCCATAAAAATATTAGAAAACGATAAGGAAATTATAAATAAAGTTAAATCTGTACCCAAGACTAAAAACTTACTACAAGAAGTTAAAAAGGAACAGGAATACCTACAGAATAATGCTGGGGATGATTTGGAGAATTTAATTGCTGAAGGCAGGTATGCCTATATAAGGGGAGCCTGTGAAGAAGCAGTAAAGGTAGTGAAAATGAACCGGGTTTCCACTACTGAAAGGATAGACCGCATACTTTTGAATCGTGTTATTGGGTTACCCATATTCCTGCTAGTTATGTGGGCCTTGTTCCAACTTACTTTTGCTTTGGGTAACCCTATTGTAGAATGGTTAGAAGATTTGGTAGCTGTAGCGAGTGTGTCGGTGGGCAATGCCCTTCCCGAAGGCTTATTGAATTCCTTGCTTGCTGATGGGATAATCGGTGGTGTAGGTGGGGTACTAGTATTCCTGCCAGTAATACTATTATTGTTTTTGGGGATTGCTATTCTTGAAGCTAGTGGCTATATGTCGCGGGCCGCTTTTTTGATGGACAAGATTATGCATAAGGTCGGTTTACACGGTAAATCTTTTGTACCAATGTTAATTGGCTTTGGTTGTAGCATCCCAGCTATAATGGCTACTAGAACCCTAGAAAATCCTAAAGATAGGTTAGTTACCACCTTAGTTACACCTTTAATGAGTTGTGGAGCTAAATTACCTGTTTATACTCTATTGATTGCAGCTTTTTTCCCTAATGAAGTAGCTGGGAATATTTTATTTTCTATCTATTTAATCGGAATTGTATTAGCCTTAGTCATGGCTAAAGTCTTTCGGACCATATTAGTTCCAGGTGACTCAGAACCTTTTGTTATGGAATTGCCGGTCTATAGGATGCCTAAGGTTAAAAGTGTACTAATTCAAATGTGGGAAAGAGCTTGGTTATATGTAAGAAAAGCTGGTACCATTATTCTAGCTTTCTCGATTGTAATATGGTTCTTGTTTACCTTCCCTATGGTTGATAACCAGGGGATACCATATGCCCACGCTACTGAGCAAATGGAAAATAGTTATGCTGGCCGCTTAGGAAAGACTATTGAACCAGTAATTGCCCCCATCGGTTTTGAATGGAAAACGGGCGTAGCTT
This sequence comes from uncultured Syntrophomonadaceae bacterium, assembly GCA_964514235.1. Classification (GTDB taxonomy): domain Bacteria; phylum Bacillota; class Syntrophomonadia; order Syntrophomonadales; family Syntrophomonadaceae; genus JAAYRQ01. Next base: position 165,891 of record CAZEPV010000001.1, read on the forward strand.
TAGTAGCTGGATTTGCGGCTAAGGAAATTGTAGTTAGTACACTAGGAACTCTTTATAGTATGAGCGATACTGATAGCCTCTTAGAAGGAGAGGAGAAGCAGATAAAAAGTTTTGCCCAATTAACTAGGGAACAATCTGGTTTTACTCCTTTGACGGCTTATATCTTAATGTTATTTACCCTAATCTATGTTCCTTGTATGGCTACTATAGCGGTAATAAAAAATGAAACTAATAGTTGGCGTTGGCCAATGTTCACCATAGCCTACACCGTAAGTTTGGCTTGGTTAGTATGCTTTGTAGTATACCAAAGCGGTTTATGGTTAGGAATTGGGATATAAATAAGTAACTGCCCTAAGTAAAAAATTGGGGCAGTTTTTTTTACTCAATATTACCCCACAGCGATTAGTGTTATAATATTACTTATATAATTATTAGGATGGGGAATATCAAGGAAGGTGGATGAAATTATGATTAAAAATTGGGAATCATGTATCCTGGAGGTTAAAAAGAATGGTGTAGCTATTCTAACTTTTAATCGGCCTGAACAACTTAATGCAGTTAATAAACAGCTTACTATGGATGTGCCTGAAGCCTGTGCCGAGGTAGTTAAAAATGATGATATTCAGGTTTTAATAGTAACTGGGGCAGGTCCAGGGTGGTCAGCAGGTGGGGATATTTCAGTTTTGGCCGCTATGGATAGTCCAGAAAAGGCTAAATTGACCTATGATTGGTCAACTAAAATAGTGAAAGCTATTTATGAAATCGAAAAACCAGTTATTGCTGCTATTAATGGTCCCGTCGCAGGTGCTTCGGTGGCGACTATGATGGCTTGTGACCTGGTCATAGCAGCAGACACAGCTAAATTTGGTTTCAATTTTATAAATATAGCCTTTACCCCAGATAGTGGAGCTTCATATTTCTTAACGCAAAAGTTGGGTTACCATAAAGCATTAGAAATTTTGTGGTTTGGTAAAATACTGGATAGTGCAGCAGCTTTAGAGCTAGGCTTGGTAAATAAAGTAGTAGCTAAGGATGATGTTTTAGCTGAAGCTGAAAAATGGGCAGAAAGGCTTTTAAAGGCCCCTTTATATACAGTCTGGATGGACAAAAAATTAGTTAGGGCCGCCCTCAAAAATGATTTTTATGAACAAGCAGAATTAGAAAGTCTTAACCAAGTATTGGCCTGGGCTTCAGACGATTTTAAGGAAGGAACTATGTCCTTTGTAGAGAAGCGTAAACCTAACTTTACTGGCAAAGTAATTTATGAGTAATTTAGGCCTTTAGACTACTAGCTTAAGTAGATATATTTAAAAAATCACACTTGCATGGTAGCTGGCAGGTGTGATTTTTTGTAAATTAAGGACTTTTACTATTGTTTACCTCCATCTTTTCACCTATTATTTAAGTAATCTATTATAAAGGGGGAAAAAATATGGCAGTATTAAACATCAAAGATGATGTCTATTGGGTTGGGGTACAAGATCCTGATTTAAGAATATTCGACATTATTATGGAAACGAAATTTGGAACTAGTTATAATGCTTATCTTATAAAAGGTAGTGAAAAAACAGTTTTAATCGAGGCGGTAAAGGAAAACTTTTTCGATGAGTATATTAAAAATTTAGAAGAGGTAGTCAATTTAAGCGAAATTGATTATCTTATTATGAACCATACGGAACCTGATCATGCTGGTTCGGTAAAGAAATTATTAGAGAAAATTCCTAGTTTAACAGTAGTAGGAAGTGCTACTGCATTAAAGTTTTTGGAGGAAATAGCCAATACCACCTTTAATTCTATAGCAGTAGATGAAGGGGACACCCTTGATTTAGGAAATAAGACCTTAGAATTCCTAAGTGTTCCTTTTTTACATTGGCCTGATACGCAATATACCTACCTAAAAGAGGATAAAATCCTATTTTCTTGTGATTCTTTTGGGGCTCATTATGCGGATGACAGGGTATTTAACGATTTAATCGAGGGCGATTTTGAAGAAGCCTATAAGTATTATTTTGATATGATAATGGGACCATTTAAAAAGTACATTTTAGAAGCCCTAGATAAAATTGCACCCTTGGATATTGATATTATCTGTCCTGGACATGGACCAGTTTTAAGGACTAATCTTTCCTACTATATTGACCTTTATGAAACTTGGGCCAAGGAAGGCCTACCTAAGCAAAAGGAAGTGCAAGAAGTAGTTATTGCTTATGTAAGTGCTTATGGTTATACCGAAATGTTGGCTGAAAGTCTAAAGGAAGGCCTGGAGACGGTGGGCACTTTCGATATTAAGGTCTTTGATTTAGTTTATGACCATGTGGCAGATGTCGTGGCAGCTATTGATGAAGCTGATGGCTTATTAGTCGGTTCCCCAACTATAAATGGGGATGCTTTACCACCAATTTGGCAATTATTAATCAGCTTATCACCTATAGTCCACGCAGAAAAGGTGGCTTTAGCCTTTGGTGCCTATGGTTGGAGCGGGGAGGCTGTACCAGCTATAGAAAACCGCTTAAATGCCCTAAGAATGGAAACCATGCCTGGATTTAGGGTTAATTTTAAGCCTTCAGACAGGGATCTGGAGGATGCTTTTACTCTAGGTATGGATATGGGTAGAAAAATCTTAGCCAAAGCTCTAGATGCTGATAAAACAAAATGGAAATGTGTAGTATGTGGATATATTCATGAGGGGGCTGAACCCCCCAATATTTGCCCAGCTTGCGGGGTTGGCAGAGAAAACTTCGAGAAACTAGATTTGGAAGATGAATATGTAAATGATAGTAATAATGAATATGTAATTGTCGGGGGAGGCATCGCAGCTTTATCAGCGGCGGAAAATATACGCTTAAGAGACACTACGGGAAAAATTACCTTGATTACCGAGGAAAAGTATCGTCCTTATTATAGGCCAATCTTATCTGATTTCCTAAGTGAAGAATTAAGTGATGATAGGCTTTATGTACGTCCTACTGAGTGGTATGAAGAAAATAATATTACTTTAGTTACAGATTGCAGGGTAACTAGCATTGATACTAAGGCGAAAAAACTGGTTGCAGAAGAAAACCAAGAATTTACCTATGATAAACTGATTATAGCTACAGGGGCTAGGAGTAATATACCGCCAATTCCTGGGGCAGACCTAGATGGGGTTTATAGTCTAAGAAGTTTAGATGATGCTAAAGAACTTAAAAAGGTCTTTAAGCAGACTAAAAAAGCTCTAGTAATTGGTGGGGGAGTCCTAGGCCTAGAGGCTGTATGGGAAATGCTCAGCTTAGGTATTGAGGTAACCGTAGTTGAATTTAGTGATCGTATAATGCCTAGACAGTTAGATATAGATTTTTCGAAAAAATTGCAGGATTTAATGGTAGCTAAAGGGGTTAAACTACATTTAGGAGTGGCAACTGATGAAATCTTAGGTGATGGTAAAGCTACAGAAGTTAAGCTGAGTGATGGAACCGTACTTGTTACGGAACTAGTATTGCTTTCTACTGGAGTAAAACCTAATTGTGAATTAGCTGAAGCCGCAGGCATAGAAGTAAAACAAGGTATCATTGTTGACGAAAGAATGAGAACTAATGTAAATGACGTTTTTGCCATAGGTGATGTAGCTCAATTTGGTGAAAGAGTCATCGGCTTGTGGCCTATTTCAATGGAAATGGGCAAGATTGTCGGTTCTACGGTAACAGGTGATTGGTTAGAATATAAACAACCTCTCCTTAGTACCCTACTAAAAGCTTTTGATACCGATATTTTTTCCGTTGGCGAAGTTAATTGGGCAGATGGTGAATGTAGAATTGTTGAAGTAAGTGATCCCAAGAATAATTACTACAAGAAAAGTTTTATTAAAGATGGGGTCTTAAAGGGTGAAATAATCATGGGGCAAGATGTGGATACACGGGAAACCCTGCATGGATTAGGACGGGATGAATCTGGGGAGAAACAATATAATAAGTGGATATGCCGAGTATGTAATTATGTGCATGAAGGTCCAGAACCTCCAGATGTATGTCCAGTATGCGGGGCGCCCAAGGATGCCTTTGATCCAGTAGAAGATTAAATTTGACTTCATAGCGGATTTTAAAAATTAAAGGTCATGACTAATTATCCCGTACCACTACTCGGTGATACGGGATAATTTTAATTGAAGAAATGCAAATTTCAAAGGGGTCTTAATAATGATATTACTTATGGTCTTGACGGGGGTAATAGCGGGGATACTAAGTGCTATTTTAGGTATCGGTGGCGGGATAATAATGTTACCTGCCATTCAATTAGTATTAAAATTTGATCCAGCTACTGCTGTGGCAACCACCCTTTTAGCTGTGGCCTTAACTGCTTTTTCAGGAGCTTTGGGGCATTATCGTAATGGGGTAGTGAATTTAAGAAATGCTATGTTTATAGGCCTCGGTGGAGTAATAGGAATTATAAATGGTTCCTATATTTTTGCGGCTTATTTAACTAAAGATACTGATTTGATACAGCTTTTACTCGGTATATTGTTCTTAATAATGGCTTTCAGAATGTTAAAAGATTTATACCAGGAACTAACTGAGGCAGAAGTAAAAGCTAAAGAGCCTAAATCTTCTTCTCCTATATGGCTTATAGTTTTGGGCATTATAGTAGGTATCTTAGCAGGAATGCTAGGGGTAGGCGGTGGGTTTTTAATGGTGCCAGCCATGATGTGGTTATTCGGTGCTGAACCCCTTGAAGCTGTAGGGACTACATTACTAGCCATGTTACCTATTACCTTAATCGGGGCATTTATAAAGATAGGACAAGGATTTGTCAATCTAAATGCAGGTTTAATTATTGGCATTGGGAGTATATTCGGTGCCCAACTAGGTGTATGGGTTTCTACCCATATAAAGGCCTATATTTTCAAAATCCTTTTCGTTATAATTTTCTTTTACTTTGCTATTTCCTACCTATGGGCACTTGTGCCTTAGGTCACTATTAAGTAAAGTAAGATAAAATACGATACTATAAGTATAAGAAGCTCTAGGGTGGTATTAATGGATAATCTAGCAAAATTACAGGATAATATAAGAAATAATTTTAAATTATGGATGGTACTCTGGTTTCTTTTACTTATGAATATTTATACTTTTATAAGTTTGAAGCAAGGTTTTTCCTGGGCATGGACTATCTTTTTTATTACCTTAGCCTTGCTAGGCTTAGGGCTACTAAAAGTGGTGTCACGTGATGAAGTCCCAGAATTAATTACCTTGCCAGAGCTTAAAGCGAGCATCTCTAATTTAATGCAGGAAATCACTCCTTTATGTGATGCGATTTTTGTGCGGGAAACTAACCAAGCGATTAATCCAGTACTAGAGGACCTAGAAAAGGAATTTTCTAAAGGCTTAGTTTGGTTATGGGAGAATATTGATGATTTTATAGCGGATCTTACTTATAGCATTGAGGATCATGATTCGGTTCTACATCTTTTTTCCACCTTGACTACCGAAAAATCTGCTTCTATAGAAAGTTTAGAAAGTAGCACCATGTATATCAGCGAGGTTATTTTGCAAGTTAAAGAAGCAAAAAAAGATGATTTTAATATGCTTTTAAAAAATCTTAATTCCCACCGAGATTCCATATTGGAGGACATGGAAAAAGAAAAAGAAATATTTTATCAGTACATTAACAATATTTTAATAGAACATAGCGAAAAAGAAGATGATTTTAATCCAGTGGAACATTTTGATACCTATAAACTGGGAGAACAATTTGCGGGCTTGGTAAATAAGTCTATACAAGAAAAAATAGAGGGATTTAACGATATAGCCATTGAGCATCTGGCGGAGTTCTCTTCAGATGTAGTGGGCAGAATGCAAAAAAATACAAGTAATTTATTAAATGCTTTCCGTGATAATCAGGCAGTCCTAGAAAGACTTTTAAATGATTGTAAAGGGGAAAGTGACCTATTGTTGCGTCGTTTAGACGAATTACTAATAAAGAATAATGAATTACAAGAAAAAGCTAGCCAAATATTATTGACTCTTGCTTGGCAGGATATATTAATCGAAAAGCGCTGGCAGGAAGTGAAGAACAAGCTATATCTAGTACGGGATATGGTGCAAAATAGTGTGGAAGCAGAAGTATTGGATTATATTAAGGAAGTAGTAGAGCGTGAAATACCTGGTATATCTTATAATGTTAGGCAGGCTGAAGGTACTATTTTTTATAAGGGTCTCCTGGATGCGGAATTAATATATCAAATATATGTAGGCCGGAAATTAACCGATATAATTGAAGATGGGGTCCATGTATTAATGCAATTTGTACGTCCTATCGAAATGCTAGTCCACCACAATGTTAGATTAAATGAACAAGGTGTTCAAATGCGTAAAGGAATGCGTAAAGTGGCAAAATTAGGTGAATTTGACGACACTTTTGTTAAGGTAGAAAAATTATTAAAGGATGTAAGACCGCACATTTCACCGTACCTAGAAGGTATTTTCCCCCAGGAATTTTATGCTTTTTTGAACAGCCCCTATATAAAAAAGAAGCCAGAAAATACAGCTATGGCGGCCTGGTCTATATTTTTGAGTTTAACGGAAAAGGCAGAAAAGGATGAATTATATATTTTAGTCGGTCTTTTGTTAGTAGTAAATAAACTTAGAAATAAATATATCCACCCCCTCAAAAACACCTTAATAGATGTGGAGAATGATGCGGATATAGAAGTTATGAGGGACTGTGCCTATTATATAGCCAATTTAATTACCCATAATGAACTAAAAGGTATTACGAGTTTGAGTTATAAGTATAAATAAAATACTATATAACTAATAGCGAACAAGGGGTAATAGAATGATACCTTTAAAGGATAATATCCGTAGTGAAAGCCCACCTATAATAACTATTTTGCTGATTTTTCTGAATGTGTATGTGTATTTCCAGCAAACATTCCTAGCTCCTATAGGGATGGAAGCATTATTTTTTGATTATGGTTTAGTTCCTGCGAATCTTACAAGTGGAAGATCTTTTATGTCCTTATTCAGCTATATGTTTTTACATGGTTCACTTATGCACCTTATAGGTAATATGTGGATTCTATGGCTTTTTGGGGATAATGTAGAAGATAAAATGGGCAAAACAAACTTTCTTTTCTTTTACATCATTTGTGGTCTACTAGCCGGGCTTAGCCACTACATTTTCAATCCTTATTCATATATCCCGGTGGTTGGTGCATCTGGGGCAGTAGCAGGGGTTATGGGTGCCTATTTCTTAAAATTTAGGCATGCCAAAGTACTAACATTTGTGCCTCCCTTTTTCTTATTTAATTTACCAGCCTGGATTTATCTGGGCATTTGGGCTATAACACAAATAATGTGCGGAGCCCAAGACTTATTTACCCAAGGGGCTTGTGGGCAAATTGCCTTTTTCGCCCATATAGGTGGTTTCGTGGCTGGGATAGTATTATTGCGCTTATTTGTAAGCGATTAGTCGTTAAGCTCTTCCAAATGGGCTGCAGTTTCATTAAATTGTTGCAAATATTTACTTATATTTTCATCAGCAAATCTAGTTAAATCAGTTTCGCTTTGTAAGAAATATATAGTATTTTCGATTCTGTCCTGGCTAGCCCTTATGTCTTTCCAATATTTTTCGTCTTCAAATAGGTTCATACAATCTTGCAAATTATTAGCCCGCCCCGTTTCTAAAAAACTTTTGAATTTTTCCAGGGTGGCAAGATCTTGGTAATCTGCATGTACATATGATTTATGAATAATATAGTTATATATGTTAAGGGCAGAATTAGCCTTTTCTAATTTAGCTTCATTTTCATCAATATCCTGATAAGATTTATCTAAAAAATCTAGGTATAAATTTGGCCAATCACTAAGAATTAACTTATACCTATCACATGCCTTCTCATATTCACGGTACCTTATAAAATATACTTTAGTATCATAATTAAAGGTATTGCCTACAGATATTTCATTTTTACTTTTCCTTTTTATTTTGCTAAAAGGAATAATATTATCTTTTGGCAATACATTTCCACCCACAGCTTGGGGTTTAATCGGTATATTATCTGGTTCCATTGGTTCTAAATTAATTTGCTCTACAATGCTGTAGCGTGAATCTAAAAGTTTATTAATAAAGTTAATATGTTGGCCTAATATCTCCGTTTCTGCAAATGATTTTAAACATATATCTATATCCTTAAGCAAATCCTCTTTGTTCTTGGCGGTTTTTTTGGCATTTTTGCGACTCTTATAGTAAGTCTGTATTTCCTTAGCAATAGCTGGATAATTTTGAAGCGTGGTCAAGACTTCCATATCTTCCACAGTCAAAAACTTGTCGGGGGATATAGTTTCCTTGGTAAAATATATCCTGCTATTAGTTTCGGGGTAGTAATAGGGCCCAATCTTGGTCAAGAACTCATTATGCTCGAAAAATTCCATATCCTCGGTTACATCTAATCCTTCTAGGAGATTGAACCATCTGGTTAAATATTGTCTAGGTTTTTCTTTATCAACTGTATCCAGTAATTCCAGATAAGTATCTAAAGGAAAAGTAATAGCAGAATTATAATAATAGAAGAGAATTTTATCGGGGGGATATCTCCTAATTACTGCTAAATCAAGATAATGAGCATTTTCCTTGTTTAAAAAAGTAAAAAACATTTTAGAACCTCCTTATGCTTTACTATAATATGGCTAGATAGACTACTTCTATATATTTCCAAAAATACCTTTTTTAATAATGCAAAATTTTCTAATTTAACAAAAAGAAATATATCCCGTATAATTAAATTTAATTTAATATTATAGTTGCAAAGGAGTGTTAGGATGTTTGAAGCGATATTATTCGATTTGGATGGGACCTTATTAGATATCGACATGAATTATTTTATCCCGAAATACTTTGAGAAAATGATGGTGATGGCGCAGGATTTCGGTATTGACCAAGTGAAGAAAATGGCCGAACAAATATATAAATCTACTGATGTAATGATTTCTAATGTAAATTCGGAACTGACCAATGAGGAAGTTTTCATGCAGGACTTTCTATATAAATTTAATCATCTGACTAAGGATGAAGCGATGGACTTTTTTGACCATTTTTATGCCCATGGTTTTCCTAAATTAAGTCACCATAGTAAACCATTTATGGGTGTACCGGAAATGATGGCTAAAATTTTTGCCCGAGATGTCAAAGTAGTAATTGCAACCAATTCAGTTTTTCCGCGTCCTGCGATTGTAGAACGGATGAATTGGGCAGGGGTCGATAACTTTGATTATCAATTAATAACTTCCTATGAAGTTATGCATTTCTGTAAACCCTGGCCCGAATATTATGAAGAAATTGCCCAAATCATCGGGGTCCAGCCTAAAAACTGTTTGATGGTCGGCAATGATATTGGCGAAGATTTAGCCGCTGGTAAAGTTGGCATGAAAACCTATTTGGTCAAAGACCGTTTAATTGATAAAGGAATAGACCTAAAACCCGATTATAGTGGGAATTTAGTGGATTTATTTGAATTTATGGATCGAATTTAATTTAATAAACTTCACCTAGCTGGGTAATCCTAAAAGTAATAAGGGTAGGTGGAGGTGTTTTAAATTAGTCAGTCTAAGCCCAAACACAAACCTAAACAAGAACTCACCCAAAAGGATTTATTAAAAATTGAAGTAGCCAAGGAATTGGGGATTTGGGAACAGGTTGAAAGGGATGGCTGGGAATCATTAAGCAATGAAGCTTGTGGCAGAGTAGGAGGCATAATGAGTAAAAGACTACGGGATTTAGAAAAAGCTTAGACCTAGTTTTTATACCCAGCTGAGGAGGCTGGGTTGTTTTTTTGAGGTATAATTAATTGGTAGGATTTATTAAGGAGAGGATGAGAAAGTTATGGCAACTGAAAGAGTAAGAAAGTTCTTTACTGAAAAAGGGCTGGATTTATCCATTATAGAATTTGATGCGGATACTAGTACATCGCAATTGGCTGCCGAGGCTTTGGGTACTGAAGTCAGCAGAATTGCCAAGTCCATGGTTTTTAAAACTAAAGAGGAAGATTACATAATGATACTGGCTGCAGGTGATGTGCGCATTAATAGTAAAGCGGTTCGGGATTTAGTCGGTTCTAGGACTAGCATGGCAAAAGCAGAAGAGGTCATGGAAGTAACGGGATATTATCCTGGTGGGGTATGTCCCTATGCTCTGGAAACTCCCATTCCAGTATACTTAGACGAAAGTCTTAAGGATTATGATGTAATTTATACTGCGGCTGGTACGGCCAATACAGTTTTGCCCATTTCTTTTGCTGAACTCAAGGAAATTACTGGGGCCAGTGTGTGTAGGGTCGCGAAGTGAAGGCTCTTTCCAACTAGGGGGCTAAGATGCTTGGCTAGGCTATTAAACTGATATATTTACCTGATTAACTAGGGGAGTTTTGATATGGGAAGTAGTTTTGTTCATTTACATAATCACTCAGAGTATAGCTTACTAGATGGGGCTTGTAGAATTAAGGATTTAGTATCTAGAGCCGTAGAGTTAGAAATGCCAGCGATAGCTATAACAGACCACGGAGTCCTGTACGGAGTAATAGATTTTTACCGCGAGGCTAAAAAACAAGGGATAAAACCCATTATCGGTTGTGAAGTATATGTAGCGACCCGAAGCCGTTTTGATAAAGAAGCCAATATAGATGACACACAATTCCATTTAGTTCTATTATGCGAAAATGAAGTAGGCTATAAGAATCTAGTAGCCCTAGTAAGCAAGGCTTATACCGAGGGTTTTTATTACAGACCTAGGGTGGATCATGAATTACTGGCTAAACATAGTGAGGGGTTAATTGCCCTATCTGCTTGCATAGCAGGTGAAATACCTCGAGCGATTTTGGCTGGACGGACCCAGGAAGCGGTGGACGTGGCCAATTTCTACCAGGACATATTTGGTCCAGGGAATTTTTATTTAGAAGTGCAAGATCACGATATGGATGAAGAAAAGATTGTCTGCCAGGCCATGTATGAAATCAGTGACCAGACTGGGATCCCGCTTGTGGCTACGAATGATACTCATTACTTAACTAAAAACGATGCAGCAGTTCATGATGTACTTTTGTGTATTCAGACCCAGACGAATATAAATGACGAAAAGCGAATGCGCTTTTTGGGTAATGATTTTTATTTGAAAAGCGGGGAAGAAATGCGAGAGCTTTTCCCTCAAAGGGAAGAAGCCCTACTAAACACCCTCAAAATAGCAGACAGATGTAATGTAGAATTTGATTTCGGCCAATTTCACTTACCCTATTTTCAAATTCCACAAGCATTTACAGAAGAAACATATTTAAGGAAATTAGTCTTAGAAAACTTCGAGCACAAATATCCTAATCCTAGCCCGGAGATTGTTAGTAGGCTCAATTATGAACTAGATATGATTGTCAATATGGGTTTTGCGGCCTATTTTCTCATAGTACATGATTTGGTTTTCTGGTCTAAGCAAAATGGTATAGCAGTCGGGCCCGGTAGGGGTTCAGCGGCAGGAAGCCTAGTATCATACGTTTTGGATATAACCACCATTGATCCCTTGAAATATGGCTTACTATTTGAAAGATTTTTGAATCCAGAGAGGGTAAGTATGCCCGATATTGATATAGATTTTTGTTTTGAAAAAAGGGATATGGTTATCGAATATATTATCGAAAAATACGGTTCAGAAAGGGTAGCCCAGATTATAACCTTCGGAACTATGGCAGCCAAGGCAGCCATAAGAGATGTAGGACGGGCCCTGGATATCCCTTATTCCGAAGTAGACAAAATTGCCCGTATGATTCCCAATGAATTAGGGGTTACTATTGACAAGTCTTTACAAGTTTCTACTGACCTGATTGCAGCCTATCGAGATGATTACACTACCAGAAGAATCATAGATATTGCTAAAAGCATTGAAGGGATGCCACGGCATGCTTCAGTTCATGCTGCAGGTGTGGTTATCGGACGGGAAGAATTAGTGGATATTTTGCCCTTGCAAAGAACTTCCGATGGGCATGTAATAACGCAATTTGCTAAGGAGACCGTAGAAGATATCGGCCTACTGAAAATGGATATCTTGGGTTTAAGGACCCTAACGGTTATTGAACGGGCTAAAGAAATTATTAAAAAGACCCGCAATGTAACTATTGATTTTACTAAGCTTACTCTAGATGATGAAAAGGTTTATCAACTATTATCCGCGGGACAAACGATCGGGGTATTCCAGTTGGAAAGTGATGGCCTAAGGCGGATTTTAATGGAAATGAAACCCGCTCGGTTCGAGGACATTATTGCAGTTATTGCCCTGTATAGACCTGGGCCCCTTGGTAGTGGCATGGTAGAGGATTTTATACAATGTAAGAACGGCAAGCAAAAAATTGAATATATCCACCCCATGTTAGAAAATATACTGCATGATACTTATGGGGTTATTTTGTATCAAGAACAAGTAATGCAAGTAGCTGAGGAATTAGCCAATTTTACTCTAGGAGAAGCAGATCTTTTGCGTAGGGCCATGGGTAAAAAAAGACCAGATGAAATAACTAAGCAAAGGAATAAATTTATAAGTGGGGTGGCAATAAATGGTATCAATGCAGAACAAGCCCATAGAATTTTTGAATTAATGGAATCTTTCGCGGGCTATGGTTTTAATAAAAGCCATTCGGCTGCCTATGCCCTTATTTCTTACCAAACTGCTTATCTTAAAGCCCATTATCCCATGGAATATATGTGCGCTTTTTTAACTAGTATTTTTGATAATCAAGATAAAGTAGTATTTTACTCCAAAGAGTGCCAGAATCTAGGCATCGAAATATTGCCGCCGGATATTAATGAAAGCTTTGAGAATTTTACGGTAGCTAAATCCGGAATTCGTTTTGGGCTTGGGGCCATAAAAAGCGTAGGTTATAATGCGGTTAGAAATATTGTCGAAGCTCGCAAGGAAGGCAAGTTTACCTCCTTATTCGATTTTTGCCGTAAAATAGATTTATCTATAATCAATAAAAGGGCTTTGGAAAACCTCATTTTAGCGGGGTGTTTTGATTCTTTGGATATTACCCGTAAAGGGGCCCTTTCTATCATGGAGGAATGTATAGAAATATCTAGCCAAATATTAGAATGCAATTCCCGTCACCAACTTTCCTTATTTGAAAATCAAGAGAGCATGGTAGAGGAGCCTCTACCTCAAATAACTGGTGAATTAATTAGTGCAGATAAATTAAGATTAGAAAAGGAAGTCCTGGGCTTTTATGTTTCAGAAAATCCTTTGGATGAATTTAGGGAAATAATTCCCTTATTATCCACTTATACTTTAGCTGACTTGGAAAATCAACCTGACCAAACCTATGTAAAAATTATCGGCATGATTGATAATTTAGCCCATAAGACAAGTAGAAAAGGGGATAGGTATGCAAGCTTTTCTATTGAGGATTTTAGTGGCCGTCTTAATGCTTTAGTATTTCCTTCAGCTTACATAAAAAACCGAGCCCAATTAGAAAATGATAAAGCGGTTTTAATAGAAGGATATTATGACCTTAAGGATGAACAACCTAAGCTGATTGTCCACAAGGTAGGAACTTTACTGCCTCAGATTAATGGATTACACATTAGAATTCCCTATGATTCTAGCCGCGAAATTAATAAAAATGATTTGATTGAGATCCTGAAAAAGTATAAAGGCCCAACTGAAGTTTTACTTTTCCTGCCTAACCGTAAAATTTTAGCCCTAAATGAGAGATATAATGTCAAAGCTAGTGTGGAATTAAAACAGGAACTTGAATTATTATGTGGAAAAGGTAATGTATGGTTCACGTAAATAATTATCTAATAGGAGGTATAGTGCATGAATGAGAGGTATAACGGAGATTATATTATTATTAAAGCTTTAGAAAATGGGGTTACTATTATCGGCCTAACCCGAGGTAGGGATACCAAATTCCACCATACGGAAAAATTAGATAAGGGTGAAGTTATGGTAGTACAGTTTACTGAACATACCTCAGCTATGAAATTCAGGGGTAAGGCTGAAATTACCCATAGATACGGTACAGTAACAAGTGGAGAAAGTAACCCCAAAAATTTATAGAAGCACCGAGGCTGCAAAAGCATATGTTAATTTACCTTCCGGTGCTAAATAGGGGGTATTCTTTTGGCCAAGTTAGCTGTATTAACTAGTGGCGGTGATGCATCGGGAATGAATGCAGCCATACGTGCTGTGGTTAGGTCTGCTATCTATAAAGGCATGGATGTTTATGGAGTAAGCCAGGGTTTTGAAGGTTTAATTGCTGGTAGTTTTCGGGATATGTCTTTAGGTTCAGTAGCAGATATCATTCATAGGGGTGGCACTATACTGCAAACTTCTAGGTCGAGCACCTTCACGACTGTAGAAGGACGTGAAAAAGCTCGGGCTAATTTACAGGAACTAGGAGTGGAACATTTAATTATCATTGGGGGCAATGGGAGTCTGGCAGGGGGATATGAATTTTCAAAATTAGGGATAAATGTTATCGGAATTCCAGCCTCGATAGATAATGACATAGTATACACAAAAGCAATTGGATTTGATACTGCGGTTAATACTGTTCTAGAGGCTATAAATCGTATTAGGGATACTGCTACTAGCCATGGGCGTATATTTATTATAGAAGTTATGGGCCATAACTGTGGCGAATTAGCTTTAGCTGCTGGGGTGGCTGGAGGGGCAGAGTCAATCCTAATACCAGAAATAGAACCAGATATAGAAGAGGTGGTCAATAAAATAAATCAGGGTAGTGAAAGGGGCAAGCTACATAGCATAATTATTGTAGCTGAGGAAGTTTACCCCGTAAGCAAATTAAAAGATATTATAAGGGATGAAACTGGCCAAGATGTTAGGGTCACAATATTAGGCCATGTTCAAAGGGGTGGAACACCTACTGCTCACGATCGCATACTAGCTTCTACTTTTGGTAAAGAAGCAGTAGATTTAATAGAGCATGGGGTTAAGAATGTCATGGTAGCTTCTCATGCGGATAGGCTTCATGCCATTCCCTTAGCCGAAGTAATCCATGGACACAGAACTCCTAAACTAGAAATGTTTGAAATAGCACGGGTGCTTTCGATTTAATTTTTAAGAGGTGACTTATGAGAAAGACGAAAATTATATGTACAATAGGTCCAGCTAGCGAAGAAGTTGAGACTTTAAGAAAAATGGTAGATGCAGGTATGAATGTAGCCCGTTTAAATTTCTCCCATGGAGTTTATGCGGAACATGCCAAAAGAATTAACAATTTGAGGGAAGTCGTGAAGTTGGAAGGAAGACCCTTGGCCATTATGCTTGATACCAAAGGACCAGAAATTCGGACTGGTGATGTGGAAAATGGTCGGGTCAACCTAGTTAATGGGCAAAAATTTATTTTAACTACACGCCAGATTTTGGGTAATGACCGGGAAGTGTCAGTTACCCATAGAAATTTACCGCAAGAAATAAGTGTTAACACCACTGTTCTTATTTCAGATGGCCTTATAAATTTAATAGTTGAGGAAATTAAGGGTGAAGATATTATTTGCCAAGTGATAAATGGAGGAGAATTAGGAAATAAAAAAGGCATTAATGTGCCTGGAGTCCGCATTAACTTGCCATTTATAAGCGAAAAGGATACTGAGGATATTAACTTTGGTATTGATAATAAAGTCGATTATATTGCCGCATCTTTTGTTCGTACTGCCGAAGATGTCTTAGATATTAGAAGGGTATTAGAAAAAAGAAATGCTGATATAGGTATTATAGCTAAAATTGAAAGTCAAGAAGGTGTGGACAACCTAACAGACATTATTCAAGTAGCAGATGGTGTTATGGTAGCTAGAGGGGACTTAGGGGTGGAAATACCAGTTGAGGAAGTACCTCTAGTACAAAAAGAAATTATAAGTAAGTGTAATTATGCAGGAAAGATGGTAATAATCGCCACCCAAATGTTGGATTCTATGATTACTAACCCTAGACCCACTCGGGCAGAAGTCTCTGATGTGGCTAATGCAATTTTTGATGGGGCTGATGCTATCATGCTATCTGGTGAAACTGCAGCTGGGAAATACCCAGTCGAAGTAGTTAAAACTATGGCCAAGGTAGCAGCAAAAGCGGAGGAATCCTTACCTTATCCTCAAATCCTCTGGGAAAAAAGAATGAGTCGTACCCAATCAATTACGGATGCTATAAGTTATGCCACTTGCGCTACAGCGGAAAACTTAGGGGCTGCAGCCATTATTACTGCTACGCGTACGGGGCTAACCTCTAGAATGGTAGCCAAATATAGACCGAAAGCAAATATAATTGCTGCTACACCAGATAGGAATATGCTGAACCGTCTAGCCTTAGTATGGGGGGTATATCCCGTTCTTATAGAAGAAACGATAGGCACTGACGATTTATTTGAGGAAGCTATTAATAGAGCCTTAGAACAAAGTTACATTAACTATGGTGATTTGCTAGTCCTAACTGCTGGGACACCTTCAACTTTAACTGGGGGTACCAATCTACTTAAAGTCCATGTCTTAGGGGATGTTCTGGTTGAAGGTATGGGTATTGGTCACCCAGTTAAGGGAATAGTAAAAATTGTACTCGGGCCGAAAGATATAGGCAAAATTGAGGAAGGGGATATAGTGGTGACTAATTCCGCCGATAGTTATTTGGCTCCTTATCTCAGCAAAATGTCTGCACTAGTGGCTGAAGAAGGTGGGCTTACCTCTAATGCAGCTATAATGGGGCTAAATGCTAAGATACCCGTAGTAGTCGGGACTAAATCGGCTACTACTATTCTACAAGATGAAATGCCTATTACTATTGACACACCTCACGGTAAAGTGTATAGCGGCTTTGCCCATGTAGTGTAATTTCCCATACTTCTTATTCCTCTACCATAATCGGGTAGGGGGCATATCTCCCAAGTAGTTTAGATCATATAATAATTGATTATAAAAAGGCATAATCGCAAAATACGACTATGCCTTAGTTTTAATTATCCTTTTGAACGTCCCCAGTAAATATCTTATTTCCGTTCAAATTTATCTCAAGTTCTAATCAAGGTGGATAGTGCAGAAAAATTCTTGTTTTTTCAAAATAAAGTTGCTAACCCACCATTTTGATGAGCTGTTTTATCAGCTAAATTAAAAATAAACAAGAGGTGAGTGGTCATCCCAACTACCTAGCTGATTAGATCTAAGATCTAAATTATTTCCCCTTGAAGTCAGCTCTTCTATTTTCTAGGAAGGCTTGCATACCTTCTTTTTGGTCCTCAGAGGAGAACAACATTGACCAAGCCAATTGTTCTAAACGGCTACCTGATTTAATATCAGTATTCATGCTCATATTTACAGCATTTTTCGCTTCTCTTAATGCCAATGGAGATTTTCTCGCAATTCTTCTGGCAAATTTTTTCGCTGTATCCATAACTTCATCTGCAGGAACAACCATATTAACTAAACCGATTTTTTCTGCCGTAGCAGCATCGAAGAAATCGCCAGTAAATATGTATTGCTTAGCTAAACAAATGGAAGCACTACGTGGGAATCTTTGGGTTCCACCTGCACCTGGGAAAATACCCAAATTGATTTCTGGTAAACCTAAAGTAGCATTATCGGCAACTATACGAATATCCGAAGCCATAACCATTTCAAGTCCGCCACCTAAAGCTAAACCATTAACTGCAGCAATTATAGGCTTATGGTTATCTTCCATCATGAATACAGTTTTGTGGACCATATCCAAGAAGTTCCTAGCTTCAAATGAATTATATCCTGCAACAGCTCTTATGTCTGCACCCGCGGCAAAAGCATTTTCATTACCGCAAACAATAATAGCTCTGACCTCGGGGTCGTCATTCATAGCACTAAGTGCTTCATAGGAATCGTAGAGCAATTGCATATTTACAGCGTTAAATGCTTTAGGACGATTCATCTGTAGTATCCCGATATTAGGATCTTCAAAACTAACTATGATAGTTTCGAATTCTTTTTCTCTATAAGACATAATACACCCTCCTAATATAATTTACGCATAGTAAATTATTTTTTACTATAATCGTAGAAACCTTTACCAGTTTTTCTCCCTAACCAGCCAGCCCGAACCATTTGTTTCAACAATCCAGCTGGACGGTATTTTGGGTCTCCAGTTTCACTATATAAAACGTTACATACTTCCAATCCAACATCAACCCCTACTAAATCACATAAAGTGAAAGGACCCATGGGCCAGCCAGCACCAAGTTTCATGGCCTTATCGATATCCTCGATAGTCGCCAAACCTTCCATAGCGATAAAAGCAGCTTCGTTCATACTTGGGATTAGAATTCTATTAACAACAAAACCAGGACCTTCTTTAACTTTAATAGGTTTTTTGCCTATAGCCTCTGAAAGTTGCATTACAATATCGATAGTTTCCTCTGAAGTCTGTAAAGCTGGGATAACTTCGATAAGTGCCATAACCATAGCTGGGTTAAAGAAGTGCATTCCTATAACTTTTTCTGGTTTAGGATAAGCAGCAGCTATTTCTGTAATGGAAAGAGAAGAAGTGTTTGTTGCCACGATTATTTCGGGTTTTAAAATTTCACCTAATTTTGCATAAAGTTCCTTTTTAATGGCCATGTTTTCTACCACAGTTTCAATAATAAAATCTGTTTCAGCAATATCAGATAAATTAGCAGTAATAGTAATATTGCTTAGAACAAAATCTTTGGCACCGGTTGGGGCTTGTCCCTTTTCTTCAGCTCTGGCTAGGCCTTTTTCAATTCTGACTAGAGTTCTTTCCACGATTTCTTGTTTAATATCGTATAAGACAACTTTTTTACCTGCACCAGCAACGGTCCAAGCAATTCCCATTCCCATTGTACCGGCACCTAAGACTGCGATTTTATTAATTTCCATTATTTCAGCTCCCCCTATTATTATTTTTATTAAAGCCTTCGGTTAATAGAAACTAATCAATTTCTTTTCTCACCCCCTTATTTAATTATTACTATAGCTGTTTGGCTATAAAACCTTAATTTACCACATCCAGTATTAGAATATGATAAGCTAAGTGTTCTTATCCATTAAAAAATAAAATACAGAAAGTTCCCCTTTTACTAATGATAGCATATTGGACATTTTAAGTTAATTTAAGTTCCATTTAAAATTCAATTTATGGAAACTCATGGACTGGGGATTTCTTTCAAGTCTAATTTGTTCAATTATAATGTCTAGAGTCCAGGAATCTAATTCACCAGTAGGCTCTAGCAAGTGTTCTTTTTGAAAGTTTAATATATAGTTATTATGGTCGCTACAATTTATCATACCCAAGGCACAGAGCATTTCTAGGATTTGTCCTTGTTCATGTTGTGATAGGGGTTCATTAGGGGCTTTATTTCCTGGTGTAGTTTTAGGGGTGATTTTAGCTTCTGTTTGGTGAGCTTTCTTAATATCTTCGAGTTGTCTCAAGATATCATCGGTTAAATCGGGGTCTGGTGTAGCTTTAGGAATATTATTAACATCTAGGTCCTTGTTTTCGATAATGTTTTCTAGGCCAGATAAATTGCCTACTATATTATCTACACTAGTATTAGCCACCTGGTTTTGTTTAACTTGGGCAGTTATAAAATCGAAATTGCTAGCTATGGCGATTGTTGAACCAGTAATTACTGCAGCAGCAATTATTAAAATAATAAATATAAAGTTAGTTCCTCTCACATTTTTTACCTCCCATATCTAACATATCTAGTATATACAATTTTAAAAGGTTAAGTAAATTATTGCAATTAAAAAAGGCATCAAAGGTGAGTTATAACGCAATGATGCCTTATATCATAATATATTAATACTCCTAGTTATTTTTAACTATGCTCACATCTGTAGAATTAAACATGGCAAATACTTCTTCACCTTCGTCAAGACTAAGGGCATCAAGGGCATTAGCGGTAATAGTAGCATAAACAGGATAATCCCCAATATCTATTACTATCTCAGCCATGTCAGCCCCCTTTTTAACACTTATAATTTTGCCTATTAATTTATTTGGTTCACTAATTCTCATGCTAGTGCCTCCTTTTATAATAGGTTATCCTTTTATATGAAAGTTTATAAATTTGATTTTTTTCGCAGAATAAATAAAAATAAAAAAGTAGTCCCTTAGGAACTACTAATAAACTAATAAATGGTGCCCAAGGTGAGAGTCGAACTCACACGTTCAAAGAACGCCGCATTTTGAGTGCGGTGCGTCTGCCATTCCGCCACTCGGGCTAGTTAATATGTTGATTATAATGTATTCTCAATTATAATTTCGTAATGGCTTAATGTCAAGCCGTTTGCTCGGGCAGTTTTGGGGTAAATATTTTTAGCTAGGCAAAGTTTTACAAGAGGATTTCACTTAACTTATAACGAAATTAACAGTATTTTGTATTTGGTTTTGTAACTAAATATATGTTATTCTTATCAAGCCAACACTTTTGAAGTGAGGGAGAATTGCTAATGGAATTAGACGAACGACTAGTAAAGGAAAGTTTGCAGGGTGATAAGGCAGCCTTTGAAGAGCTAGTTTTTCAATATCAAAATAAAATATATGCCCTTTCCTACAGATATATGGGAAATGAGCAAGATGCATATGACATGACACAGGAAGCTTTTTTAAAGGCATACCGTTCTTTACGTACTTTTAAAGGTGATTCCAGCTTCGGTACCTGGATGTATAGGGTAGCCACTAATGTTTGTTTAGATGAATTACGGCGCAGAAAGCGACGAATAGTAGCATTTTCACTTGATGAACCACTGGCAACTCAGGAAGGGGACGAACTAGGGAAGGAGATACCTGATAACTCACTAACTCCAGATTTAATATATGAACAAAAAGAATTATCCGAATACATACAAAGCCAACTAAATGAATTAAAATCTGAACATAAAACTGTAATCATCTTACGTGACATTATGGGATTAACCTATGAAGAAATGGCTGGAGTATTAGACGTATCCTTGGGTACTGTAAAGTCAAGGTTAAGTCGGGCTAGAATTTCATTAAGAAAAAAGTTAGGAGATAGGGAACTTTTACCTTAGTCTGCCCGTCTTAATATACGAGGAGGACGGTACTATGAAATGTGAGCATATTATTGAATTATTATCACCTTATATTGATCACATGACTAACTCAAAAGAAAATATACTCATAGATGCTCATTTGGCAGAGTGCCCTGAATGTCGTCGTGAATTAGAGTACCTTAAATTGCTCACTGCCACTTTAGCTAATATGGAGCAACCCCAAATTCCAGAACATTTTAGGGAAGATTTTCATAAGTGCTTAATAGAGGAAAAGACTGTATTCTTTGCTCCCAGAGAATACAAACGCCCCAAAAGGTCGGGCTGGATAGCAGCGGGCTTGGCAGGGGTAGCTTTAACTATTGGCATATATATTAGCAGTATATTACCCATAGGTTCTTTTATTGCTACATTCGAAGGTGAAGATGACGAAAGGGAAAGACCTAAACTAGCTATTGAAGAAATTATTAGGTCCATTACGGGCAAAAACATAGAGAATAATCGGCCTGCACCAGAAGTAAATCTTGCTGAAAAAGATATATCCGGGAATGAAGTGCATAATGGGATTGAGGGTGATGAATTAAACCAGGAATCCCCAGAGCAAAAGGACAATATTGAAGGCGAAAGACCACCTATTCTACCTAGATTTACTGAGGAATATGTTACTAAGGCTAAAGTTCCTGATATGGATCAAGCTATAAATAAAGTTATACAAATAGCTGAAGCTAATAAGGTTGAACATAAACTTTTGCCCAATACGACTAACATACAAGCTATGTCTACCACTAATTCCAAAGAAGTAAATTTAAAAGTGGACAAGAAGAAGGCCCCAGCTATAATCAAGCAACTAGAAGGGGTGGGGAAGGTAAGTGCCCCCGTGCAAAGTGAAATTGAAATAACAAAAGAATATTCAGATATCGAGGAACAAATTTTCGTTACTGATAAGTTAATCGAGGATCTGGAAAATCAAGATAAATTAAATGAAGCAAAAACCAAGGAACTAGAGGAATTAAAGTTACACTTACAAGAAAACCAAAGTAAAAAGAAACAACTGGATGAAAAAATTAATACAGTAACTATAAAAATTGTTATAGAAGAGGAAGTTAAACCATAATATTAAAAAGCAGGCCGAAAAGGCCTGCTTTTTAATTGGTTTTCAAAATACCAATCTAAGGAGATTGGTATTTTTCTATTATTATATAGCAAATACTATTATAATAAAGAAGATTGGAAAATTAAGAGGTGACATAATGTCTAAAAACAAATTGATGCTTATTGATGGGAATAGTTTATTGTATAGGGCTTTTTATGCTCTACCACTATTACATAATAGTGAAGGTATATATACTAATGGGGTCTATGGTTTTTTAACTATGTTTAATCGTATTACTGCAGAGGAAAAGCCTAGCCATATTTTAGTCGCTTTTGATAAAGGTAGAAAAACATTCCGCAACGAAATTTATCCAGATTATAAAGCTAACCGCTCGTCCCCCCCAGATGAATTGAGGGGACAATTTCAGCTACTCCGCAATGTACTAGAAGCTTTAAATGTTAATTATGTTGAATTGGCTAATTATGAAGCTGATGATTTAATCGGTACTTTTAGTCAATTAGCTAGTAGGGATAATTATGAAACTATAATCGTAACCGGCGATAATGACGCCCTGCAACTTGTATCTGACCAAGTATCGGTCTTAATAACCAAAAAAGGTATAAGCGAGACCCAATTATATAAACCTAATGAGGTCATGGAACAATGGGAAGTGACCCCTGGGCAAATGATAGAAGTAAAAGCCTTAATGGGGGACAAGTCAGATAATATTCCAGGGGTACCAGGAGTCGGAATTAAAACAGCTATAAAATTAATCAAGGAATTTGGCCACCTAGAAAATATTTATGAAAATTTAGATAAGGTCAAAGGCAAAAAATTAAAGGAAAGGTTGCTAGAACATAAGGAGCAAGCCTTTTTAAGCCGCAAGCTATCGATTATAGAAAAAAACATCACCCTAGATAATAATCTAGAGGATTTCATAGTAAAGAACCCAAATTATGAAGCCCTAATTCCCCTTTATAAAAAACTTGAATTTAATAATTTCTTAAAATTAATAGAGGAAGGAAAAGTGGAAAAATCCGAGGAAGAACCACAAATTACCCCTGAAGTAGATATTAAGGCCCTAATGAACGAAAATGATTTATTAAATTTAATAGAAAAAATAAAGGTGGCAAAAAAATTTTCCTTCTTATTTGCCTGCGATTATCACCATCCTATGTGGTCTAATTTGCAGGGGATTTATTTTAAGGTAAAAGATAAAACTTATTATTTAAAAACAGATGAAATAGATAATCAATTAAATATACTTCAGGAAATATTAGAATCCGACTTAATAAAAAAGTATACCCATAATGCTAAATTCGCCCAAGTAGTTTTATTAAGACACAACATTAAATTAGCGGGGCTCGAAGGTGATACTTTATTATTAGCTTATGTTGACAATCCCGCATTTGCAGGTGAAGAACTAAGTGATTTATTTTCTAAATATATGGATATGAAAGTAGCTGCAGATAACTTAGCTTTAAAAATAGGATTTATAGACGATCTGCATGCTATAATATTAAAAAATATTTCCGCGGATCTAGAAAAACTATATGTGGAAGTCGAACTACCCCTATCTAATGTCTTGGGTTATATGGAGTATTATGGAGTGAAAGTAGATAAAGGGATCTTAAACCACATTTCAGCTGAGTTAGGTGATGGAATAGAAGTAGCAGAGAAAAGCATATACGATTTAGCTGGTTCCAAGTTCAATATTAATTCCCCCAAACAGCTAGGCCAAGTTCTTTTTGAGGATTTGGGCCTACGGGTTATCAAGAAAACTAAAACGGGCTATGGCACTGGGGTGGAGGTCCTTGAGCAGCTTTTGGATGAACATCCGATTATTACTTATATCCTAAGCTATCGCCAATTAGCAAAATTAAAATCAACCTATGTTGATTCCTTAACCGAGCTTATACATCCAGATACAGATCGAATTCATACCATATTCAAACAAGCCCAAACAGCTACAGGTAGATTATCTAGTGTAGAACCTAATCTGCAAAACATACCGATTAAGATGGAGGAAGGGCGTAGAATAAGGAAAGCCTTTACTATCCAAGCTGAACCTAATGTGATAGTTTCAGCCGATTATTCCCAGATAGATTTAAGGTCCCTAGCCCATATTAGCGGTGATGAAGTCTTAATTGATACCTTTAAAAAAGGGATAGATATCCACACATTAACCGCTTCCCAAATCTTCCATATAAATTTGGATCAAGTCGATGAGGAATTGCGTTACAGAGCCAAGGCGGTTAATTTCGGTATTATTTATGGGATTAGTGATTTTGGCCTAGCCCGCGATACTGGTGTCAGCAGGGCAGAAGCAGGAAGATATATTGAAAATTACCTGGATACTTATCCAGGGGTCAGAAAATATATGGACGATATTGTGGAATTCGGGCGCCAGCACGGTTATGTAGAAACCCTATTAAAACGGAGAAGATATTTACCAGAATTAAAGGCTAGAAACAAAATGGTGCAAGCATATGGTAGGCGCATGGCCTTAAATACACCGATTCAGGGGACTTCGGCCGATATCATTAAAATAGCCATGATTAACATCTTTACAGAACTTAATAAAGGCAATTTAAAAGCCAAAATGCTCCTACAAGTACATGATGATTTAATTTTGGAATTACCCCGTAATGAACTAGAGGAAGTGTGTACTATAATTAAGGATAAGATGGAAAATGCCATAGTACTTAAAGTTCCCTTAGAAGTATCAATTAAAAGTGGTGTAAATTGGTATGATTTAAAACCAATAAGTTTTTAGGAGGTTCCCAGTTGCCTGAATTACCAGAAGTAGAAACGATAAAGAGAAATCTAGCCGCCAACTTAGGGGCAAAAATAATAAAAATAGACATAAACCGCCAAGATATTATAAGAAGGCAGGACTACCAATTAAATAAAATAATCAATCGGGATATTGACAAGATTTGGCGTAGGGGAAAATACTTAATAATTTCCTCCTCTTCTGAACTAAATATAGTATTCCATCTGGGTATGAGTGGTAGATTTTATATTTTAGATGATAAAGATGAAGCTAAAGAGCCCCATATCCATGTTATAATTTATTTGGATAATCAAAAAAAACTAATTTACCAGGATACCCGAAGGTTTGGGGGAGTTTGGTTGATTAAAGATACGGCTTCATTTTTTGCCAAGTTAGGGCTAGAGCCCCTATCCTCCAAGTTCACTCCAGGTTATTTGTATGAAATATCTCGGGGGCGTAGGATCGCTATAAAATCTCTACTTTTAAATCAACACTTAATAGCAGGAATAGGTAATATCTATGCAGATGAAGCACTTTTTAAAGCTAAAATCAGACCGGACAAAAGTGCAGGCTTATTAACCCAAGAAGAAACGGTTAAACTATGTTTAGCTATAAAGAATGTTTTGAAAAATAGTATTAAAGAGCGAGGGACAACATTTCGGGATTTTAGGGATGGATATAATGAAATCGGTAATTTCCAAAATTCGCTCCAGGTTTATGGTAAAACTAATGCCAAATGTCCCTTTTGTGAAACTAGACTCACAAAAAAAGTTATTGGGGGGCGAAGTAGTCACTTTTGTAGTAATTGCCAGCTATAACTGAGCCTAAGACTAATCACAAACTTTTTCCCTTTTCCATATAGTAGGCATATACCTACTGATTGGAGGGGGGCTAGTTATGGGGTTTTTGACTCCGCTACTTTTTGCTCTGGCAGTTAGTGCAGATGGATTTATGGTGGGGTTAGCCTATGGGATTAAACGTATTCATATTCCACTGCTTTCTTTAATAGTAATATCCCTTGCTTCAGCATTAGCGGTAACAGTTTCCATGATATGCGGAAAAGGGTTAGGGCTTATACTACCTCCAGGCTGGACTTCAGCGATTGGTTCAACTATCTTTATAATAATCGGAATTTATTTTTTACTCAGGGCAGGTAAAGAAAAGATAGACTCCTTACAACTTAATGAAACCGGTTCACTTATTAGTTTAAATATACGTCCACTGGGTATAATAGTACACATTCTAAAGGAACCCTCCAGTGCGGACTTAGATAGTTCTGGAATTATAAGTACTAAAGAAGCTTTCTTTTTAGGATTTGCCTTAGCTTTGGATGCTCTTGGCGCGGGGGTAGCTTTAGCTATGTCGGGTTTTAATATTATTTTTACCGCCCTTGCAGTAGGAGCCCTAAAATTTATCTTAGTTAATAGTGGACTTACATTGGGTGGGGTTATGACTAATAGCAAATTCAAATTAGTATCAGCCCTGCTTCCAGGTTTAATTTTTATAACTATTGGGATATTAGAATATATATAAGATAGGTGGTCGTTATGAAAATTTTAGGTTTGACTGGGGGCATAGCAAGTGGAAAAAGCACAGTATCTCAAGTCTTTAAAGAATTAGGAGCATACATAATTGATGCTGATAAAGTGGCTCATGAAATCGTTGAGCCCGGCAACCCAGCTTGGCGGGATGTAATTAGACATTTTGGGGATGAAATTATAAACCCTGATTCTACGATTAACCGCGAAAAGCTTGGGGACATGGTTTTTGGCAATGAGGAACTGTTAGATGCTTTGA
Source organism: uncultured Syntrophomonadaceae bacterium (assembly GCA_964514235.1). Taxonomy (GTDB): domain Bacteria; phylum Bacillota; class Syntrophomonadia; order Syntrophomonadales; family Syntrophomonadaceae; genus JAAYRQ01. The sequence continues at coordinate 192,571 of CAZEPV010000001.1, forward strand.
ATAAAATTACCCATCCACGGGTGATGGAAAGATTTAAAGATGAATTGCAATGTATTAGGACTAATAATCCCGATGCTATCGTAATAATGGAAGTCCCCTTGTTATATGAAACCCACTTAGAAAGATTATGCGATTTAGTAATAGTAGTATGGTTAGATCGCGAGACCCAAATTAAACGGTTAATGTTAAGGGATAAAATAAGTGAGGAAGCGGCCATAAAAAGAATAGATTCTCAAATGGATTTAGATGAGAAAGCCAAACTTGCCGATTATGTTATAGATAATCGCAAAACTATAGAGGAAACTATTAAGATTGCCACCAAATATTACAATGAAATTAATCATAATACAGTAATATAATAGTAGTAGTGAACCTTATTTGGGGGTATTAAATGAAAAAGCTTTTTAAGGGTAAGCTGGCCAAAACGGTATGGTTACTTATTTTGGTTTTTTTTATTATCATTCTAACCTTTCCCAAATGGATAAGTATGTTTTATCCTGAACCACATCAAGAAATAGTATTTTCCGCCGCCAACGAATTTGATGTTGACCCATATCTAATATTTGCCATTATAAGGGTTGAAAGCAAATACCAAACTTCAGCTAAATCACCAGCTGGCGCTTTGGGGCTTATGCAAATTATGCCCGAAACAGCTAAATGGATTGCTAAGCAGAATCAGATAGAGGATTTTAAGCTCGAAGATTTGCATGATCCAGAGATTAATATAAGATTTGGTAGTTGGTATTTGGCTAATTTAATGCAAGAATATAATGAAATCCCACTGGTTATAGCTGCCTATAATGCTGGACGTGGCAAGGTAGCCACTTGGATAAATGATGGGATCTGGTCAGGTGACACAAAAGAACTAGAAAATATACCATTTAAAGAGACTAGAATTTATGTGGAAAATGTATTGAAAAGCTATGCAGCCTATAGGGCAGTCTACCAATAATCCTATTTATGGAATAAAGTAACTATATATATAATATAATATCCTTGACTAAGCCTATTTTAAGGAGGGTATTATTTTGTATGTAAAATTAAAAAGGATAGCCTTAGTAGCTTCTATTTTTGGGCTAATATTTTTAGTCTTGGCTATGCTCTACAGTGGAAACTTAGTTAGATACACAGCCAACATTGATTCAAGACCGTTCAACTTAGGGATAGTAGGGCTAGTCGAAACATTTGAACCCGCCAAATTATCCACCCATGAAGAAAGATTGGTGGCCTCTGCCATGTATGAGGGTTTAGTCAAATATGATGAAAGGGAGAAAACCATAAAGCCATTATTGGCCAAAAGCTGGAAATATAGTCCCGATGGCAAGAATTTGACCTTAACCCTAAAAAACAATATTAAATTTCACAATGGTAAACCTTTAACTGCCCAAGATGTTAAAAATTCCTGGGAACATAATTTTTCCCAAACCAAGGAATGGAATAATATAAGTCTATTTAAATATATAAATGGAGTTAATGAGCGATTAGAAGGAAAATCGGCAGACATTTCGGGTATTCAAGTAATAGACAAAAATACTATCAGAGTAATCTTTAGTCAACCAAATGCAGCTTTCATATCCATGCTAACCAATCCTATGTTTTGGGTCTACGATATGGCAGACCAAGTAGAAATAAAACCCGGAACTGGGGCTTTTGCTTTCCAGGAAAAAAAGGAAACAGAAAGTAATATTATTTTAATTAAAAATGAAAAATACCATCAAAATATCCCGCATTTGAGTGCCATAAATATAAAATCTTATACAGATATCCTGGAAGCCTTTGGTGATTACCAAAATGGCAAATTAGATTATCTAGATAAAGTACCCTTAGCTGAAATAAAAAATATTAAAAACAATGATAAGTATAAGCCTTACTACATTGAAAAACCATTACTCGAAATATATGCCTTGGGCTTTAATCTAAACCAGGAACCCTATACAGGCAATTTCTTATTAAGGCGGGCCTTCAATTATGCTATTGACCGCAAAGCAATTATAGATGATGTACTAGGTGGAGCTTATCGCCCAGTTAAAGCAGTATTACCCTTAGGGGTAAATGCTTATAATTCAGAAATGCGCGGTTATACTTATAACCCACAAAAGGCCCAGGAATTATTAGCTGAGGCCGAATACCCGATGGGGGAAGGACTAAAACCGATTATTTTAACTTATGACAATGATGAAGGACATAAAGTAGTGGCCCAGGCTGTAGCCGAGCAACTTATGGAATTAGGATTACAAGTCCATACCCAAGCCATGGACTGGGATTATTATAAACAAGAACTAGGGGAGATGAAACTGAACTTTTTTAGATTAGGTTGGTATGCAGATTATCCCGATGCAGATAATTTCCTATATGGTTTATACCATAGCTCTAAAATTGGTATTAGCAACTTTTCAGCCTACCATAATCCTCAGGTAGATAAAATTTTGGATGCTGCTCGGGCTGAGACAAAAAGCGGCCAAGAAAGGATCAAACTCCTGAAAAGAGCCGAAGAAATAATAGTGGATGACGCCCCGAATTTGTGGCTATTCCAAAAACAGACTAACTCCTTAATCGGTCCAGAAGTTAATTTGCTCAATATTGATTGTATGGGTTTCTTAAACTGGTCACAAATCGAGTTATTAAAACCTTCTATCGACGAGGGGAATGATTCCACCCCAGATAAAAAAGAGGTTTAATACTGGGGATTTACCTGGATTGACATAGATTAGTCTACTATTGTATAATACCAACTGATAGGATATTTCAACTGCATAATATATTCACTTGTCGGGGTGGTGGAATGGGCAGACACGTACGTTTGAGGGGCGTATGCCGCAAGGCATGGGGGTTCAAGTCCCCCTCCCGACACCATAACCTAGTAATACTGGGGTTTTAGCGAATTGAAATTGCTGAAACCTCTTTTCAAACATGGGGACGGACCTTTGTTTGAAAACAATTTCACAACCTTAATTGCCGTCAAACATGGGGGGAGGAATGGAGTGCCCCCCCAAACTGTTCCTGCGTTTGGTAGACAAAACCTTCCTGGTGTTTCCAACTTTGGCTTTGAAAAACAATAATTTACATTATACTAATATGTAATAAGGAACACATACAATTGGATTTATGCCACTTATTGTTCTTGAAAATACACTTAACCAGATCTGAAAAAGTTTATATTACTGGTGAGATTCTATTAGAGTATTATAAATGGGAAAAACAGGCTGTAACTTTTGTTAATATCAGTGAAAGTGCTGGTATATATGTGGGTATCAGGTGGAGGTCCTAATGTTTAGGGATTAAGTAAAATGAACACCAAATAGGCTTATGAAGGATGAAGGATAAGGGTGGTGCCGATGGAAAAATTGAAACAGCTAAAGATGCTTGAATGTCCTTGTTGTCATGAAAAAACTTTAACTGATGGTCCAGGTAATTATGATATTTGTCCAAACTGCGGTTGGGAAGATGACCCCATTCAAAGGGATGACCCCGATTATACCGGTGGTGCAAATGAAATGAGTCTAAACGAAGCCCGAGAAATATTTAAGCTAGAGAAAGGCAATCAAACGGAGAACCGTCAGACTGTGTGAAAACTCCTTTTAAAACAGACAAAATCAGTCCATTTAATTT
>CAZEPV010000002.1:0-193355 GCA_964514235.1 uncultured Syntrophomonadaceae bacterium
CAGCGGACTGAAAATCCGCGTGTCGGTGGTTCAAGTCCGCCCCGAGGCACCATGAAAAATGCGGAAGTGGCTCAGTGGTAGAGCATCGCCTTGCCAAGGCGAGGGTCGCGAGTTCGAATCTCGTCTTCCGCTCCATTTGATATCACAGGCGTTACAGTAAAGTAACGCTTTTAAATTTCAAATATGCTCTGTCTTGTAATAATGGATGAAAATTGATATAATTATCCTTGCTTAAAATAAAAATACTAGGGCGGGTGGCGAAGAGGCTAACGCTGTGGTCTGCAAAATCACCATTCACCGGTTCAAATCCGGTTCCGCCCTCCATATTCTTAATAATATAGTTAAAGTTGTTATTCTGCACTAGAACCTAGCTAGCAGATTTTTTTATGAATTAGGCAGGTAAAAATGCTTGCATATTTCAAATAGACTTGATATACTAGATTTTGCCCATTACAAAAGTAATGATTTAAAACGTGCCCGGGTGGCGGAATAGGCAGACGCACAGGACTTAAAATCCTGCGAGGTTCATCCCTCGTGCCGGTTCGACCCCGGCCTCGGGCACCATCTAAGCCTAGTAGACCAGCAGAAGCTGGTTTTTTGTTTTTCTAATATATGCATATAAAATCCTTGATTAACCCACTTTTGCAAAAATTTTCGTCCCTGATTCGCCCAAAATGTTTTACCTAGTTTTGTCATATTGTTCAGTAAAATGTAGGTTATTTTTTATGGCAAAAGTCAAACATAATATGAGGGAATCATTTGAATAGTTAAAATTTAATAGATTTATGTAATAAAAAGAGGATTTATGTCTAGAGAATAGAAGCTTAGAAATGATAATATTTGAGGGTGTGAATATTTTAATGAATTATTTATCCGTTTACAAAGAAAAACTTGTTACTGCAAGCCAGGCAGCTAAACTAATTAATTCTGGTGATACAGTAATGTATGCTAGTTTTCTAGGTAGACCTTATGATTTTGATATTGAACTTGCTTTACGTAAAGAGAAACTAAATGATGTAAAGATTATCAGTTGTGGTGGAATGCAACCTACTGAATTGCATACTCCCATAGTTGATGATAGTCATGAACACTTTGTTTGTAGTAGTTGGTTTTTAGATGCAACTGACCGTAAAACCCACGATAACTATACTATGTTTTATCATCCAGTTCAGTTTAGCCAATTGCAGGATATTATAAGTAGTGATAGTTTTGCACTAGATGTCTATGTGCAACAAGTCAGCCCTATGGATCCATATGGGTATTTTTCCTTTGGACCCGCCAACACCTATAGTCTGGAAAGTTGTTTTAAGGCTGATCTAGTAATATTAGAAATTAATAATAATATTCCTCGTATTCCAGGTGGATCTGAAGATGCTGTTCATATTACTCAGGTGGATTATTTAATCGAGGGATCTAATAAACCCCTATATTCTATTCCGGTAAAAACGGATTATAATCAAGTAGATGAAAAGATGGCTAATTATATATTGGAGGAGATAGAAGATAAATCCTGCTTACACTTAGGCATTGGGGCTTTGCCCAATACCTTGGGGATATTATTATGTGAATCCGATCTGAAGGATTTAGGTGTACATACTGAAATGTATACTGATTCTATGACTCAATTATTCGAAATGGGCATAATCACAAATAAATACAAGAATATAGATAGAGGGAAAATAGCCTTTTCCTTTGCCCTTGGGACTAGGGAAAATTATGATTTTATGCATCTTAACCCCTTGATGGCTAGCCATTGTGGTAGGTATACTAATAATCCCCGTATCATTGGGCTTAATGATAAGGTGGTAGCTATTAATAACATTTTACAGATTGATTTATTTAGTCAGGTATGTTCGGAAAGTTTTGGTACTAGGCAGATTTCAGGTACTGGGGGACAGTTAGACTTTGTAACTGGTGCCATGTATTCTAATGGGGGCAAAAGTTTCCTATGCCTGAATAGTACTTTTGTAGATAAGCAGGGCAATACACATTCCCGTATTGTGCCAACTTTGAAGGAAGGCAGTATCGTTACTGCCCCTAGGACTGCAGTAGATTACATTGTTACAGAGTATGGAAAAGTGCGTTTGAGGGGAGAATCAACCTGGCGTCGCACGGAATTACTAATTAGCATTGCCCATCCAGATTTTAGGGATGAGTTGATTAAAAAAGCTGAGGAAATGAAAATTTGGCGCAGAAGTAATAAAATGTTGTCTATATTCTAGGATCTAGCTCCTAAAATTAATCTAAATAAAAAAACCGCTTTTTTGGAAGCGGTTTTTAATTTCTTATAGTAAGTAAATCTATAAGCGGAGTTCTGTATTAGATAGTCATCTATCTTGGATGTTAGTTACCTAACATCTCTAGCAACCTAACCCGGGAATAAAGCGGGCCACTTTTAAATTCCTCTATTCGGTCTTGCTCCAGATGGGGTTTGCCTAGCCATTTAGTTGCCTAAATGCTGGTGAGCTCTTACTTCACCTTTCCACCCTTACCTGGCACTCAATAAGCTATTATAATATCAGTTTAAAGTTGAATAATACAAGTTAAATCTGTCATACTAGTTGATAATAGGTTATTGAGCACCAGGCGGTTTATTTCTGTGGCACTTTCCTTGGGGTCACCCCCACTGGTCGTTATCCAGCATCCTTGCCCTATGGAGCTCCGACTTTCCTCGAGCCTAAGCTCGCGACTATCTGATTTACTTACATCAAAGCAATAAATAGTATATACTATTATGTAAGCTATTGTAAAGTAAAAAAATAATGGAATTTAGTAAAAAATATATCATAAAGAGCAGGAAAAATCTTATTTATAAAGAATAAAAGAATAGTAGATGACAAATATAATTTTAATTATATTTTAATAAATTTTAATACGGGAATGTGACTAAGAAAATGGAGGGAGGGAATAGCTTGTTTATATTTGGCACGGATGCACCTGGGGGACTGGAATCAATATTGACTCTTGCAGGAATAATTTTAGCCACGTATATCTTTTTGAAATTTTGTACGTGGGCTAAAGGCTTTGAACTTTCAGGTCAAGTAAAAAAAGTTTTATTTATTTTGACTGGACTAGGTTTAATAGTATTTAATGTCTTATATGCGATAGGTAATAAATTTATTAATGAAGGTAATTTAAATTTTGCAACTATCGCCTTGGTAAGTGCAATAATTTGGATATTTATTTTTGCATTTGCTTTAATGGCTGAAACTAAAACGGAGACGGAGTAAATACATTACAAATAGGCGGCTAAGGCCGCCTATTTGTATCTATAATAATATTTAATCAACAATATTTAGTGAAGGGAGACAGAAATGGTGCAAGAAGTATCTACACATAAAATCTATCAGTATTTTACAGAAGGCGGTTTTGTGGAAAAAGACGATTTAATAATTAATGAACATTCTTTTGAACTTTTAATAGATGGGGAATATCATGCTACTTATAATTGTACCCCTTCATTACTAGAGGAGTTAATAATAGGTAACCTAGTTATTAATAAACTGATAAATCATGTTGCAGATCTTACCTTCGAGGAAATAAATAAGAATTACATAAAAACTAGGCTTCATAAGCAGACTGGCTTGGAATATAAGGTTCCTGATGTAGATATGAGGATTAGGGCGGGACAAATCTTGGCCTTAATGGATAAACATTTGGATAGTTCCCCATTACATAAAAGTACGGGTGGAACCCATGTTATGAGCCTGGCTAATAATGATGAAATTATATTCTCCTGCCAAGATATTGGACGCCATAACGCACTAGATAAACTTTACGGTTATTGTCTGAAAAATAATATAGATCTTAGCGATAAAATCCTATTTAGCAGTGGTAGAATTACTAAAGAAATTTGCCTAAAACTTATTAATATAGGTATAAAAATTATGGTCTCCCGTGCTACGGTGAGCAGTATGGCAATCGAGTTAGCCCATAGACACAATCTAACTTTAATAGGTTTTGCCAGGGGTAACCGTTTTAATCTTTACACCCACCCATACAGAATTTTAGAATAGGAGTCTATTTTATGTTAGAAGAACAAATAGCGGTAACTATTATAAGACCTAATCAAAAGGAATATACGCTATGGGCATTTAAAGGACAGACGGTTTATGATATTTTACTTTTGCAACATTTTGAACAGGAAGGCTATTGTGGTGGAAATGGTATTTGTGGTAAATGTAAGTTAAAAGCTATCGGACAGTTGAGTGAAATTACTGAAACTGAACGGGAAATGTTGTTACCAGAGGAAATGAAGCATAATATAAGATTGGCTTGCAGGGCTATAATTAATGGCCCTGTAACAGTTTATATCGATGATTATACTTCTTACTACGAATCTTTATTACATCACGGTATCGAAAACAATCTAGAAACTAAGCAAGTAAAAATACAAAGATTTTTTATATCGGGATTAGATAAATCATTTCCGATTCCTATTCACCGCCGTATTTCTGAGGCCTTAGCTAGCTATGAAGTTAATTTAACCCCCGATAATATTAACGAATTATTAGCAATTGATAGGGCTGGTAGACCTACCCTTCAACTTTATGGGACTATATTTGCCGAAAAATATGTGAAATACGTAAGTAGGATTATGGAAGGTGTTTATGGGCTAGCACTAGATTTAGGTAGCACTAGCCTTTTCGGGGCCTTAGTTAATTTAGTCGATGGACAGGTTGTGGCCGTTTCTTCCAAAGCTAATATGCAAAGAATCTATGGTGCTGATATAATATCACGCTTAAGTTATTCCTTGGAATCAAAAGAGGGGGAGGACAACCTACACCAAATTTTAATAAACAATGTTAATAGTATTATTGAAGAATTAGCTGGGATGGCAGATATATTACCTAGGCAAATTTATAATTATACAATAGTAGGTAATCCAGTTATGCTTCATTTTTTAACTAGAATTAGTGTAAAAGGCTTGGCCCAGTTTCCCTATTTGGGAGGATTTGTGGATGAATTAGAATTTCTAGCCAAAGATTTAGGGATTATTGGACACCAATGGGCAAAACTCCATATTCTACCCCAAATTGGTGGCTTTATTGGTGCAGACACTATGGGTGTCTTGTTAAATTTGGAGGATGTCAAGTCTTGCTATATGATGGTTGATATAGGGACCAATGGTGAAATTGTCTTACATAAAAACGGGCAAGCTTGGGCAACTTCTGCCGCAGCGGGACCAGCTTTTGAAGGTGGGCAAATAAGTTCCGGCATTAGGGCTAGTCAGGGTAGTATTGATAAGGTCTATGTAGATGACAATGGGGAGTTTATATTTAACATTATAGGGAATGGGCCTGTACGTGGTATTTGTGGCTCAGGGATAATTGACTTAGTTGCTTCCTTGCTTGCAACTAATTACATTGATAAAAACGGAATTATTCAGGAAGCAGAGGATAAACAATTAAGAGCATTAAATTATGAAAATGAACGACAATTGGTTATATATGACAAGGATGATATATTGCCTGGTAAACCAATCCTGTTTACCCAGGAAGACGTTAGACAGGTTCAATTGGCTAAAAGTGCCATTAGGACCGCTATGGACTTATTATTAGAAGTTGCGAAAATAGATTATGCAGAATTAGACAATATATACTTGGCTGGTGCATTTGGGAATTATTTAAATCCAGCCAACTCTATTGCTATTGGCCTGCTCCCCCCAATTCAGCCTAATAAGGTTATTAATATAGGTAACGCTGCAGCTAATGGGGCTATACTAGCTTTACTTTTTCCCGAGAAAATAGCAGATGCTAGTAATTTAGCCCGTAAGATAGAATACCTTGAATTGGCTAATTCACCTAATTTTCAGGAGCACTTTTTAGCCAATTTGAATTTTGGAGAGTGAAGTTTTTTTAAATTATAAGGAGGGAAATAAATGAAATTGGAAAGTAGGGTGGCCATAATAACTGGCGGTGGTACTGGTATAGGTCGGCAGGCAGCTATTGATATGGCCCTAGAGGGTGCTAAGGTTCTAGTAATGGGTAGGAGAATCGAACCCTTAGAGGAAACTGTTGCCCAGATAGCTAAAGCTGGTGGGACTGCTTTAGCTTTATCGAGTGATGTTACCAAAAGGGAAGATATTGAAGGCGCCAGGGATTTAGTAAAGAAAACTTGGGGAAGATTGGACATATTAGTTAATAATGCGGGTTCTGGCATGAGAAAACCTTTCCTAGAAACAAGCATAGAAGAATTTGATTATCTATATAAGATAGACTTGAAAAGTGTTTTCGAAGTGACTCAAGTAATGCTTCCCTTGATGCAGGAAAGTGGTGGCGGTAGTATTATCAATATTTCTTCTATTCTAGGTGTATTAGGTTCTAGGGATTCCTCAGCTTATTGTGCTATGAAAGGTGGCGTAGTTCAACTTACCCGAGCTTTGGCCGCGGAATTAGGCCCAGAAGTAAGGGTCAATTGTCTATGCCCTTCGCATATCGTGACACCGATGATGCAATTTGAAATTGATAGGTTGGAAGCAGCAGGGAAAATGGATAAACTAAATCGACTATTTCCCATGAAAAGGGTAGGATACCCAGAAGATATGTCGGGCAGTATCATATTCTTTGCCTCTGATGATTCCAAATGGCTAACTGGCAATATTTTCATGGTTGATGGGGGTTTGTCCTGTTACTGTTAATAATGAATGGCTTGATTATCTCCCTAACTAGTTGGATTAAGCTGGTTAGGGAGATTTTTAGTTAGGACTAGCCATAGGTATGATTATATTTACGCTGGCAAAAAAGAAAGTAGGGGCCTCTGTGGAAAAAATCTACTTATCTCCCCCCTACTTTTGCTATTTCTTGACCAATCGTCTTTTTGATTTCTCTATTTACCTTATATATATCCTTATCTTCAAATTCAAAAAGTAAATTGTACTGCATAAACCTTGATTTTGCCAGTTTTTAATGCTTTAATTGTTTATTGGGAATATAGGAGGAAATTATGATGAGAGTAGATTATCATGTTCATGTTGTGGCTCATGGGGAATATGATTATAGCTTAGAATGGTTAAGCAAATATGTTAATAGGGCTAAGGAAATGCACTTGGATGAAATCGGTTTTTCTGAACATGATGAATTTATATCCAAAATAGATGATAAGCTAATTAATGATTTAAAGCAGGCACATCCAGATATAGCAATTAAATTGGGCCTTGAGCTTGATTATATTCCTAAAAGGGAAGAAGATATCACGGCCTTGAGCGGTTCAAAAAACTTTGACTATTTAATTGGTTCGGTTCATTTTATCAATGGGTGGGGCTTTGATCACCCCGATTATAAACATAAATTTGCTGATTATGATATAGATATTATTTATCAGCAATACTTTGATTTGGTTGATAAGGCGGTTAAATCTAATTTATTTGATGTAGTAGGACATTTAGATTTGATAAAAATCTGGGGACATAGGCCAAGAAAAAAAGGAATTATAGACTATATAAAGCCTGTCTTATCTAGTATTAAAGATGCTGATTTAGTTGTAGAATTAAATAGTGCTGGACTGCGCAAGGAAGTCGGGGAAATATATCCCCAATATGAAATAATCAGTTTAATGAAAGAGATGGGTATTAATATTACTTTAGGATCAGATGCCCATCACCCTAATCAAGTTGGATTAGATATAGATAAGTTAGTCTTTTGGGCTAAAAAAGCTGGTTATAATAAAATTGTCAGTTTTGATAAAAGGGAGAAAACCCTATTACCCCTATAAGATTTATAAAGGAGATAAAGGCATGGGGAACTTAGCCATATTAATAATTAGTTTAGGTGTTATTTTAGTTGGTGCAGAAATCTTTGTTAATGCCATTGAATGGTTGGGTTTTAAATTAAATTTATCTGAGGGGGCAGTAGGAAGTGTCTTAGCTGCAATTGGGACTGCTTTGCCTGAAACAATTATTCCCATAATTGCAATTGTATTTAGTCCTGGGACTTCAGGTCATGATATAGGGATCGGGGCTATATTGGGGGCACCTTTAATGTTGGCTAGTCTGGCCATGTTTGTATCAGGGATTTCCGTTTTGGCTTTTAGAAAAAGAAGGTTATATGAAACTAAGGTTGTTGCCGACTATACAATAATGAGTAGGGATTTAAGTTTCTTCTTAATTATATATGCAGCTGCTTTGTCTGCTGGTGCTATACCTCCACATTTGAGAAAATGGCAATTAATTATCGGCGGTTTAATGGTTTTCGCATATATTTGGTATATATTTGTAATGCTTAGTGAGGAAAGGGAGGAAAGCGATAATCACGAATTACCACGTTTCTATTTAGCTAGGCATAACGATTCTCCAGCCCTAGGTCTTGTATTGCTACAAGTATTTATTGCCCTAGCCCTAATAATCTGGGGAGCTAATTTATTCGTGGGTGCGATAACAGAGGTGGCTATCATGTTTGCAGTTCCAGCTTTTGTATTAGCCTTGATTATCACACCTATTGCTACGGAACTGCCGGAAAAATTTAATAGTGTTATTTGGATATCTAGGGGAAAAGATACCCTTGCTCTGGGAAATATAACTGGTGCTATGGTTTTCCAAAGTTCTCTAATTCCAGCTATAGGCATATTCCTAACCGATTGGCAACTAACCTCTGGTGCCCTTATCTCTGGCATATTGGCTTTGTTGTCGAGTGGGGTGATTTATTTTGAGTTGCGTATTAAGAAACATATTAGTGCTGGTATATTGCTCCTGGGTGGTATCTTTTATATTTTATTTATATTTTTAGTATGCATAGGCTTTATCACCATGTAAGTCGTTAAAAACAAAAAAACCGGATTTTCCGGTTTTTTTGTTAGCTAGCCTTGCTTAGCAAGGTCCTTTGTTCGACTTGTTTACCTTTGTTTAGTTTATCGTAGGCAACTTTCCAACGTACCTGTTCCTTTTCCCTTTTTTCCTTTAAATATACCCTTAGCATTGCATATCTATCCCTAGCATTTTTCTCTACAAGTATTGTAGCTACATATAAAGCTACATAAAGTCCACCTTTAATTAGAAAGTAAATGAATGTGTAATATAAAAAGGTTACTTGCATTTCCGTCATAATTTACCCTCCTCTACTTTTTTAGTAGACAATCATTTATTATGATTCGAGATAAATTTTTTGGAATACATATAAGATACTGATTGTCCCGCTAAGCACAGTTACTATTATTCCCGTAGCTGCTAATAATCCAATCATATCTATCCCCCCTATAATAATATGCCTAGAAAGAATAACAACTTATCATATTGTGATTATTGTAACTTATCATTATTACATGTTGTGATATTAGCTTCCTATGCTTATAATAACATCACATCTTATTATATGCAATAGCATTTTTAAAATATTCAGTAAAGTCAATCAATTAAATAAAGATCCTTGATTAGTATCTGATTAAAGATCATTATTTAAACAAAAAAAAGCCTGGATGACATTTAGTCATCCAGGCAAAAACCGAACAATTATTTAATCTTCATCTAATTTTTCTTTGGGAAATTCCAAATCGACATTGAATTCTTTACGCCATTCTTCTAAGTATTCTTCAATGAGCGTCCGTACTAGACGTGATTTGGTAGTAGCCTGATCTGCACAGGCAAAACGTAGCTCTCTGTCCACATCTTCAGGTACTACTACGGAGATGTACTTCATGACGCGTTCCCCCTTTCAATTAAAAGCCGTTCTAAACCTTCTCTATACTATTGTATAACTAGTTCGAGTTCTATACAATTCGCTTGGCCCACATTGTCCTAAATCTCGTATAACTCGTACTTTCAAAGTCTTTTAAATATTATGCTACCAAGTTAACACCTATATAATGTTGAATAATTAGAACATTTTATCTTGTTAAACCGATAGGATTGGTAGCTAACAGGATACCATAAATATAAAATATAAATTGATTGTATTAATTACTAAATCCCCAAAGTTCAAATAAACTGGAAACCGTATTAATTAAGTAACAAATAAGACAGTTAATGATAAATTTCACAAGTTCCTTTATTACTATCTTAACATATATTTAAGCATAATCAAACGCTAATTTAAGCAAATCTTGACTATCTATTGAATTATTGTTAGTTTAAACAAAGATAATTATATTAAAGATGAATTCTTTAGAAAAAGGATGTGAAAACTGTGGGAGTAAATCCATATGATAAAGCACATGAATTAGCTCGGGTTATTACTAATACTGAAGCATATAAAAAATATATAGGTGCTAAACAGGAGATAGAAGGCACCCCAGAACTTATAGAAAGAATTTTAAATTTCCGTGAAAAGCAGATAGAACTCAATCGTTTACAGATGATGGGACAGGAAGCAGAGCAGGCTCTAGTAGCTCAAGTAGCTGAAGAATTTGCCCAATTAAACCAGATTCCCCAAATAGCTAATTTTTTTAATGCGGAGGTAGCTTTTATTACTTTGTTTAATGATATACAGCAAATAATTCAACAAAAGATTGAAAGTGGTTTTTAATAAAGGGAAATTTTGCTTTTATGCGGGTTAACTATACTTTGGAGTTTATTAGGAAAGGAATTAGAAGCTACTATGGTATATCTAGTAGCTTCTTTATATTTAATGAAACTAAAAGGATAATGTATTATTATTTATATTAAATCATTTTAGTTTTCGAGCTTATTATTAATAATAATTTTTTAGTACTGCAGTTAGGGAGGGTTCTATGTTCAAAATCACAAAAAAAGAAAGTCTAGCCAAAAATATAAAATTATTTGATGTTTATGCACCTAATATTGCCAAGAAAGCCAAACCTGGTCAATTTGTAATTGTTCGTAGTGATGAAAAGGGAGAAAGGATTCCCTTGACTATTGCTGATTATGACCGTGTAAAAGGCACCATTACAATTATTTTTCAAGAAATAGGCAGGTCCACCATAGACCTGGGTTTGTTCGAGGAAGGACAAGACTTATTAGATTTTGTAGGACCTTTAGGTAGGCCAAGCGAATTAGAAAGATTCGGTAAAGTAGTTTGCATAGGCGGGGGTGTTGGTATTGCCCCAATTTACCCTATTACACGTGCTTTGTACAAGGCGGACAATTATATTACTACCATTTTAGGTGCCCAAAATGACAAATCTCTATTTTGGGAAAATAAATTAAGGGAAGTAAGTAATGAAGTATTTATTACGACTGATGATGGTTCATATGGAGAAAAAGGTAGGGTTACAGATATATTATCAAATATAATTACTGTAAGCCATGTCGATAAAGTAGTGGCTATTGGTCCCTTAGCTATGATGGAGGCAATAAGCGACTTAACTAGACCGAAAAACATCGACACTATAGTTAGCCTTAATCCTATAATGCTAGATGGTACAGGCATGTGCGGTGCTTGTAGAGTCGAAGTGGGAAATGAAACCAAGTTTGCTTGTGTTGATGGTCCAGAATTTGATGGACATTTAGTTGACTGGCAGAATGCGAAACAAAGAGCCCTCATGTTTAAAAAAGAGGAAGAAATAGCTTTGAATTATGCTTGTAATTGTCATGGTAAAGGGGAAAGTAATCATGTCTAAAAAATCAATTGTGAAGGAAAAATACGATATGCCCCTACTTGATGCCAAGGAAAGGGTTAATTCATTCGAGGAAGTTGCTTTAGGATATGATGAGGAAACGGCTATATTGGAGGCTACTAGGTGTTTGCAGTGCAAAAAGCCTTTTTGTATCGAAGGTTGTCCTGTGGAGGTTCCTATTCCCGAATTTATTAAATTGATTTTAGAGCGCGATTACCAAAGTGCCGCTATAAAAATAAAGGAAAAGAATAGCCTTCCTGCTATATGTGGTCGGGTCTGCCCCCAGGAGAACCAGTGTGAAAAGCATTGTATTCTAGGAAGGAAAAATGAACCAGTTGCTATAGGTAGGCTAGAGCGTTTTGTTGCAGACTGGGAAATGGAAAATAGCAACTATGCTAATTTGTCTGCAGCTAATTCTACGAATAAAAGGGTAGCCATTATTGGCTCAGGGCCTTCTGGATTAACTTGTGCTGCTGATTTAGCCAAGTTAGGACATGAAATTACTATATTTGAGGCCCTCCATATTCCTGGTGGAGTCCTAGTCTACGGAATCCCCGAATTTCGTTTGCCTAAAAGTATTGTAGCCCAGGAAATTGATAATATTAAAAAACTTGGGGTAGATATAAAAGTTAATAGTGTAATTGGGCAACTGTGGACTATTGATGAATTACTGACTGAGGAAGGTTTCGATGCGGTCTATATTTCAACTGGGGCAGGATTACCTTATTTTATGGGTATCCCAGGTGAAAATCTTAATGGGGTATATTCCGCTAATGAATTTTTAACTCGGATTAATCTAATGAAGGCATATAAGTTCCCAGAGTATTTGACTCCTATTAGTCCAGGCCAAAAAATTGCAGTTGTAGGCGGCGGTAATGTTGCTATGGATTCGGCTCGAACAGCTTTACGCCTAGGGGTAGAAAAGTCTTATATTCTCTACCGCAGATCTGAGGAGGAATTACCTGCCCGCTCAGAGGAGGTAGAACATGCTATTGAAGAAGGGGTTGAATTTAAATTATTGACTAGCCCCATAGAAATTCTAGGTGATGAAAAGGGACGTGTAAAAGCCGTCATATGTCAAAATTATGAATTAGGGGAAGCGGATGAATCAGGCCGTAGAAGGCCTATCCCGATTGAAAACTCCGTATATGAAATGGAAATTGACGCTCTTGTCTTAGCAATTGGTCAGGGGCCTAACCCTTTAATTAGTCTTACCACTCCTGATTTAAAAGTTAATAAACGTGGAAATATAATTACTAATGTGGCAGGTCTAACTTCAAAACCAGGCGTTTTTGCGGGGGGAGATGTGGTTAGCGGTGCTGCTACAGTAATACTAGCTATGGGAGCTGGTAAAGAGACGGCTTTGAGTATAGATAAATATTTGCAGGAGGTTAATTTTTGAATTCTATAAGGTGATAAAAATATGACGATATTTGAAAGGATGAGAAAGGTGCAAAGATTAGTAGCAATTTTAATGGTAATTGTTTTTGGCTTATTTCTTGTAGGTTGCAATGATAATCAAGAGGAAGAAAAAGTTATTGGCCTAGTAAATGGAACTGAAATTACCCAACAGGACTTAGACCAGTATTATTTTATGATTAAAACTGGTTATGAATCGCAAATGGGTAACGAGATTGATGAAGAAAAAGATATAGATTTAATAAATGAATTGAAGGAACGCTCTTTTGATGATTTAGTGGTTTATACTTTAGTTACCCAAGATGCCCAAAAACAAGGTATTGAAATAACCGAGCAAGAGATCAATGAAGATCTAAATAATTTTAAGGCCACCCGCGGTGAAGAAGGGTACAATGTTTTTTTGCAACAGATTGGTATGACTGAAGCAACCTTTAAGGAACAAATTAAAATGGAGAAACTCTTTATTGCCTTAAGTGAGAAGGTTGTGGGTGACATTGATATTAGTGACGAGGAAGTAAAAGCATTTTATGACGAAAATCAGGAAATTTTTGTTGAACCTTCTGGAATGGAAATATCGCATATTTTGGTTGAAAACGAAGATGAAGCTATGGATATATTAGCCCAGTTAAAAGAGGGTGGAGATTTCTCCGAACTTGCTCGGGAATTTTCTATATGTCCTAGTAAGGAAGAGGGTGGGGACTTAGGTCTAGTAAATGAAAATACATCTTTGGTGGAGGAATTCAAGGATGCAGCTCTAGAACTTAAGAATGGTGAAATGACTGAAGTACCAGTAAAATCAGATTTTGGTTACCACATTATCAAGGCGGGTAATTTTAAGGAGGCCACACCTGTACCATATGCAAGCATTAAAGATGATATTGCACGACAATTAGAAGCGAATAAAAAGAATGAAATCTTTGCAGATTATTTAAAAGAATTACGGGAGAATGCTGAAATTGAAGATAAACGTTAATCTTATTAGGCTACTTTAGGGGAGGTATCAATGCGAAAATCTATATTTTTGGTCATCTTATCTTTAATCCTTTTATTTGCCATAACTATGCCTGTATTTGCTAACCCAATAGATATGCATAAGCAGGAAGAAAGATATGAAAAAGCCAGGGTACTGAAGGTAATTGATTTAACAGCTCTGGAATTAAGTGGAATGGAAGGTTACACTATTCAGGAGCAACTAGTAACTGTAAAAGTGCTATCAGGTGATAAAAAGGGCGAGACTTTAGAAATTACCAACACTTTATCCGGAAGCAAAGGATGGGATCTGGAAGTTAAACCTAATGATAAGGTGATTTTATACGAAGTTATATATGAGGATAGTTCGTCTGAAATCTTCTTATTCGATATGGCTAGAATGCCTTATTTAAACTACCTGATTTTGTTTTTTGTTTTATCAATTATCGTAATTGGTGGTATCAGGGGCATAAAGTCCTTGGTGGCCTTAGGTTTAACTATATTGGCTATCTACAAAATACTGCTCCCAGCCTTGCTTAAAGGGAGTTCCCCTATACTCATCACTATTTTGATTCTTATGCTAGTCACCTTAATGACAATGCTAATTATTGCTGGTTTTACCAAAAAATCAATTTCTGCGACCTTAGGTACTATTGGTGGAGTAATCGTTGCGGGTATTCTGGCTTTGCTTATTGGTGATTTAGCCCACTTAACTGGTTTTGCCACAGAAGAAAGCAGAATGCTTCTTCATGTGGATGGTTTAAGCATTGATATGCAGGGACTTCTATTTGCTGGAATTATTATTGGGGCTTTAGGCGCTACTATGGATGTTGCTATGTCCATAGCCTCATCTATTGAGGAAGTAAAGAAGGCTAATCCGAGTCTATCAGCCCAGGAGTTAATGCGAGCTGGCATGAATGTAGGACGCGATATAATGGGTACTATGACTAATACCCTGATATTGGCATATACTGGTGGTGCTTTACCCTTATTAATCCTTTACCTGGCCTATGATACAACCGCTATACAGATTTTCAATTCGGAATTAATAGCTACTGAAATAGTTAGGGCTATTGCAGGTAGTATAGGTCTAGTTTTTAGTGTACCCATAACTGCTTTTATTGCCAGTATCTTGGCTAATCGGCAGAGCCATCATGAGCTAAATGCCCATTATGAATGAAGTTGTTGCCATTTATTTTATTAATCTAAAAAGATGCTGAATAAAGCATCTTTTTTTTATCAACTTTATTTGAGACTTACAGTAAGATGAAGTAAAATATTGATAATGATTATCAATAGCGGAGGGTGTTATAAATGAATCTTGATAATGTAAAAGTAAGATTAAGCAATGCTGGTTATAAGCTTACCCCCCAAAGGAAAGCCATACTGGAAGTCTTGATAAATAATCAGGATAAACATTTAACTGCTGAGGAAGTGCTAAATGAAGCCAGAAGGGAAATGCCGAATATTGGGATTGCAACAGTCTACAGAACTTTGGATAACCTAGTCAGCATGGATATCCTTGATAAAAACATGTTTGAAGGTGAAAGATATCGTTATGAATTATCGGACGCAGACAACCAACCACATCACCATATAATATGTCTAAAATGTAATTGTATTATTGAAGTTGAGGAAGACTTATTACATAATATGGAGGCTCAACTGGAAGCGAAAGGTTTTAAGATTATTGATCGTGAATTAAAATTTTTTGGCTATTGTCCTAAATGTAATAAGTAATATAAAATTAAAGGGGTTTTAATAAAGACTACATTTTCCTTTGTATTTATTAAATTAAGACTTTATTATCTAATTAAATTTAGTTATCATATAAGCGCACTGCTAGTTATGCTACAATGAATGGGATACAGTTAATTAATAATAATGGAGGAGAAGCATATGCTAACATTAGAAAATATATCTTTGGCGGTTAATAATAGTGGCACAAGTAAAGAAATTTTAAGAAATGTGAATATTTCTTTTGAGCCTGGTAAATTATATGCTGTTACTGGGCCAAATGGTGGGGGAAAAACCTCTATAGCTAAATCCATTATGGGGATTTATAAACCTACCGCTGGTAATATATTTTTACATGATGAAGATATTAGTGAACTTGAAATCTCGGAAAGGGCTAAAAGGGGTATTGCTTATGCATTTCAACAACCTCCAAGATTTAAAGGCTTAACTGTTGAAGATTTGCTCAAGATTGCTAACCCTGGTGTAAATCATATTAATTTGCGTAAAACCCTTAGGGATGTAGGCTTATGTCCAGAAGACTACTTGGAAAGGGATTTAGGGCCAGGGCTTAGTGGTGGTGAAATAAAACGGATTGAGGTTGCTCAAGTGCTGATTCGGGATGCTGAAATTAGCATTTTTGACGAGCCCGAAGCTGGAGTAGATTTATGGACTATCCAAAGATTGATTTTGGCTATCATGCAAAGATTTAAAGAGCGACCTAATGCTATAGCAATTATAATTACCCATAATGAAAATGTTTTACCCTTATGTGACGAAATAATAGTAGTCGAAGATGGAACTGTAACAGCTGTAGGCAAGCCTAATGAAGTATGGTCTTTAATTAGGGAAGATATAGAATGCCAAAAAAGGGACGAATGCCGAGGAGATATGATATATGAAATTCAATAATATAGATTGGGAGCTATTAGGGGAAATTACCGAATTAACTGAGATGCCCAAAGGGGCTATTAATATAAGGAAAGATGGCCAAGCTATCGTTAGGCATTCTTCCCCCAATATTACAATAACTTCCTTCACTGATAAACCAGGAATTACGGTAGAAATTAAGGCAGGGACTAAGGATGAGACTGTGCATGTGCCTGTTTTATTAACTAGTTCAGGATTTCAGGATAAAGTCTATAATACCTTTATAGTGGGCGAAAATGCAGATATTACAATTATTGCTGGCTGCGGCATTCATAATGACAGCCATGCTGATTCCGCACATGATGGTATTCATGAAATTATAGTAAAAAAAGGTGCCCGAATGAAATATATTGAAAGGCATTATGGACAGGGTGCAGGGCAAGGTAAAAGGGTCTTTAACCCTACTACAGTAATTAGAATTGAAGCAGAGGGTGTGGCTGAATTAGAGATGATTCAGATTGAGGGTGTAGACGATACTATACGCCCTACGACTGCTTATGTAGGTGAAAAAGCCAGTCTTACTATTTTAGAGAGGTTGCTTACCCATGGTAAGCAAAAAGCCGAATCGGATATTAAGATATACATTGAGGGTAAGGGAGGTGCAGCCCAAATTTTATCCCGTACTATAGCTCGTGATTCCTCTGAACAGATTTTTAGGGCTGCCATGATTGGACAAACTGAGTGTTTAGGACACGTGGAATGTGATTCGATTATAATGGGGGATGCTAAAGTAAAGGCCGTGCCAGAGCTGGTAGCAGAGAGTTCGGAAGCCGTCTTAACTCATGAAGCTGCTATTGGGAAAATAGCTGGTGAGCAATTAGTCAAGTTAATGTCCCTAGGCTTAACTGAACCAGAGGCAATTGATACTATTCTAGAAGGTTTCCTCAGATAATATGGTTAGGATTGATCACTTTGAATCTTAATTTGTTTAAAACTTTTGTAAAGGTAGTAGAAACTCAAAATTTATCAAAAACAGCGCAGGAGTTCGGTTTATCACAACCTGCGATTACCAAGCAAATACAATCACTAGAAGATTATTATGGGGTATTATTATTAGAAAGATCAGGACGCAGCCTCAAAACTACTGAGGCTGGTAATACTTTATACCAATACTCTAAGGATATTATTAAATTGCTAGATAAAACTGAAAAAATGATGGAGGAGGTATCTGCTAGCCGCCGGGGTAGGCTTAACTTGGCAGCTAGTACAATTCCTGGCCAGTATATTTTGCCCCAGGTTATTAAAAAATTTAAAGATAAATTTCCTAATGTTAGTATAGGCTTAAATATTGGTGATACTGAGGACGTTTTTTATCAGGTTGCTGAACGAGAAATTGATGTTGGTGTAGTAGGGGGATGGATAAAAAATCGAAAAATTGAGGGATTTACCTGGCTAGAAGATGAATTAGTGCTAGTAGTCCCTGAGAATCATAAATGTGCTCAACTTACTAGTATCAAAATATCTGAATTAATTAATGAAAAATGGGTTATTCGTTCCAAGGGTTCTGGAACTAGGCAAGCAGTAGAAGAAATTTTAGACACCAATGGGATTAAAATAGAGGATTTACATGTGTATTTAGAAGTGGGCTCTACAGAGACTGTCATAGCTTCTGTAGAATCTGGAATGGGTATATCTATCGTTTCTAAATGGGCTTTGAATAGGGAGCCATACCGTAAGGTCCAAGGGATAAAAATTACTGATCAAGGTGCAGTTAGGAATTTCTACGTCATATATCCTAAGCAGAAATCTAGACGTAAAACCGTGAACAGCTTTTTGGATTTTATAAAAAAAGTAGATGTAATTAAGGGGCTATAAGTAAAGATATTTGCTATACACTGCTGATATGGTGAAGGGGAAAGACTGCTTTCCCTTTTTTAATATGGACTTATAAAAAGTGCTTGATTTTGGGAAGGCTTTGTATATAATGTATCTATTGTCTATGTAAAAATATTATCTGGAGGTGTTTTTTAGCATGTTACCAATACCAAAAAAATTTTTTGTAACCGCTGCTTCTGCTGAGGGAGATAGTCATTTAACTGCATTTGATGGGGCTTTACTTAAAGCCCGAGTAGGAAATACGAATTTAGTAAGGGTAAGTAGTATTTTACCTCCAGCTTGTGAATATGAACCTGATTTACTTGTTCCACCAGGGGCCCTTTTGCCAATTGCTTATGGGTCTATTGTTAGCGATATCCCAGGTGAGCTTATTTCTGCAGCTGTTGCTGTAGGGATTACCAAAGATAGTTTTGGAGTGATTATGGAGTATTCTGGCAGATGTACTAAAGAGGAAGCCGAACAACAAGTTAGGGAGATGGTGAAAGAAGCCTTTAGAATAAGGGAAATTGAACTAATAGAAGTTAAAGTAGCGGTTACGGAACATACAGTCGAAAAAATTGGCTGTTCCTTTGCTGCGGTACCTTTATGGTATTAAGTGATTTAAGGAGGAAAAACCATTGGAACTTTGGTTTACAGAATATCAAACTAATTCACTAGGCTTTTCTTGTAAAATTACTGATGTATTGCGTAAAGAAGAGACTAAATATCAGACCTTGGCTGTAGTAGATACTGTACAATTCGGCAAGATGTTGTTACTAGATGGAATGGTTATGACTACCGATTTAGATGAGTATGTATATCATGAAATGATTAGCCAAGTGGCTTTAAATTCCCATCCCAATCCCCGCAAAGTTTTAATTATAGGAGGGGGAGATGGGGGAGCCCTTAGGGAAGTAGTAAATCATCCGCATGTAGAAAAGGGTACTCTAGTAGAAATAGATGAAAAGGTAATATTAGCTTCTAAGGATTTCTTTCCCAGACTTTCCTCTTCCTTTGCCCATGAGAAGGCTGAAGTAATCATAGATAATGGGATAGAATTTGTTAAAAAACATATAGATAGCTTTGATGTAATTATAGTTGATTCTACTGAACCAGTTGGTCCAGCCATAGAATTATTTTCGCCCAGTTTTTATGAAAATGTTTTTGCTTCATTGCATGAAGATGGAATTATAGTAGTACAAAGTGAATCCCCTTTTATAAATCCAGATGTAATTAAGACGGCCTATGATGGTATTGCAGGAATTTTCCCCATAACGAAATTATATTTGGCTAGTATTCCTACTTACCCTAGCGGTCTATGGAGTTTTACCATTGGGTCTAAAAAGTATGATCCCGAAATTATCCTAACTAAAGAAGAAAAAAATAAAAGGTATTATTCCCCTGAAATACATCGGGCTGCTTTTGTTTTGCCGCCTTTTGTAAGGAAAATCATTCAAGGTGGGAAAGCATGATTATAAATTATAGCGAGTATCTAGAACAAAAGAATTTTTTTATGGGTAGCAAAAATAATTTGGATACTTGTGATAAGGTAATTTTAGGTGTCCCGATGGATGCTACCACTAGTTTCCGTTCTGGTACACGTTTGGGACCATATCGTGTTAGGGAAGTGTCGGAGGGACTTGAGGAATATAGTATTTATCAAAATATGTCTTTAGAGGATATTAATTATTATGATGCTGGTGACCTTATAATTCCTTTTGGTAATGTACTTGCAACCTTAAAGCGGACAGAACTGGTGTGCAAAAACCTGATCCAAAATAAAAAAGTTTTTACTTTAGGGGGAGAACACCTAATATCTTTGCCCCTAATCAAGGCTCATAAAAGTAAATATCCCGATTTAGCTGTTATTCAAATGGATGCCCATGCAGATTTAAGGTATGAATACTTAGGTGAGAACCTTTCACATGCAACTGTTATGAGACATGTGGCCGAAGTCGTAGGGCACAAAAATTTATTCCAATTAGGAATTAGATCTGCGACCAAAGCGGAAATAGAATTTGCCATACAAAATACGCATATCTATCTTAATGAACTTACCAGCATAGTGGAAGAGGTTATAAAGCAGGTTGGGGCTAGACCCGTTTACATTTCTTTAGATATTGATGTAGTAGATCCTGCCTTTGCTCCTGGCACTGGTACTCCAGAGCCTGGGGGTTTTACCTCTAGGGAGTTAATTGGGGTCCTATTGGAACTGGGGGAGTTAAATGTGGTAGGCTTCGATTTAGTTGAAATATCCCCCCCCAATGAGGCGGGGGACATAACTTCCATTCTGGGTGCTAAGATTATGCGCGAGGTCTTAATTAGATACTAAATAATTAGATTATCTATTTTTTTTAATATCTGGTTAAACTAGCTGGATATATATATAACCTATTAGTATTTTCAACCTGATTAAAGATAACGAAGTTTGCTAATTCATCTAAGATAGCTTCTAGGTCACTATCATCGCCATCTACCTTAATTTCGCAAATAGCCACATCTAATTCCATCCAATTCAGCAATCTAAGTTCCTGTAGCCCTTCCTCGAGAAATTCCAACTCTGAGTAGGGTATAGAAAATGGAGCACGGGGTTTACTTTTGATATGTTTTTCCAGTTTAGATAGAAATAAACGTAAATTTTCCTCTCTTTCAGGTGTTATCATATATTGAAATAAAATATCGTATAGATTCTGGGCGATTATGATTGTTTTTACAGTAGGTAAAATAAAATGTTTTTCTTTACGGATGAAAGACAAATTAAAAGTTTTTAGATCAATCAATTAAACCACTCCTTACTTGTACTAATAATAGCTTAAATGTTTAATTTGTTTTAGACAAGAATAATATTCTCAGGCTTATCAGGTTTATGTTGTATTATTCCATAAGGACCAAACTTTTAGGGAGTCTGCATGGATTATAGGCATCAGCTTATTAAGGGGACAAAGGGCTAATGGATAAAAACCGGGAAATAAAAAGGCAAATGTGGAAAAATAATATACTAGGAATTGTAGTTATACTTATTATCTTTCTGATAATAAAACTTGATTTAGGGAAGATAATGGGAAAACTACTAAGGTTATTATTTTTATAGTTGAATTATTTAAGATTTGCCAGCATTAATAAGCATTTGGCAAATTATTAGTTTTAAACATATCTCAACACCTTTGAAATTGATACTAAGTTATGCTTATAATTATATATTGATAATTAAATAAGGTTTATTTTCTTTGGCAGCAGCCATTCTCTTGCTGAATCTTAAGGAAATTAAGAACGGGGGAACCAATTTGTTTGGGGTGAATCCATTTAGGAAGGGTAGCCTTATAACCCTAACCCGTCAGCTAACCTCGTAAGCAGGTGTAAGGGGAGAATGGGGAAATTACATGCCTTTCGCAAAACTTCTTTTAAAGACTTTTAAAAGCTTCATTTTTTCGAAGGCCCCCACCCTCATTTATTTTTATTATTACTAATAATCTAATTTATATGAACGCACACTATAATATAGCGCTGCTTGCTTTCGCATGCTAGCCTTTCCTAATTATGGATTTGCTAGCCTCTATTGACCTGCCAAAAAGAAGGGAATGAATAATTATGGCAAAATTAAAAGTTTCTAATCTGACTAAAATTTATGGAAATAATACCGACAGGGCCTTACAACTTCTAAACCAAGGAATAGATAATGATGAAATTAGGCGCAGGACTAAGCAAGTAGTAGGGGTGAGAAATGCAAATTTTACAGTAAATGCTGGGGAAAGTTTCGTAATTATGGGTTTATCAGGTAGTGGTAAATCCACTTTATTAAGGTGTATTAATCGTTTGATTGATATCACTTCTGGTCAAGTATTAATTGATGATATTGATATTTCTAAGGTCTCGGGTAAAGAACTTATTGAAATAAGGCGAAAGAAGATGGGAATGGTTTTCCAGAGGTTTGCTTTATTACCCAATAGAACGATTGTGGATAATGTTGCTTTTGGCTTGGAGGTACAAAATATACCTCGAATTGAAAGATATGAAATGTCATTAAGTGCCTTAGAAATGGTAGGGCTTAAGGGTTGGGAAGATAATTATCCCGATAGTCTTAGTGGGGGAATGCAACAAAGGGTAGGTATTGCAAGGGCTCTGGCCACAGATCCCGATATTTTATTAATGGATGAGCCCTTTAGTGCATTGGACCCCTTGATAAGGCAAGATATGCAAGATGAGTTATTAGAAATACAGAAAAAATTACAAAAAACTATTGTTTTTATTACTCACGATTTAGATGAGGCTCTAAAAATAGGGGACAGAATTGCTTTGATGAAAGATGCTGAAATTGTGCAAATAGGCAATTCGGAGGATATTCTTTTATCTCCAGCAACCGAATATGTTGCTAGGTTTGTAGAAAATATTAATCGTTCCAAAGCCTTAACCGCTTCATCAGTAATGATTAAACCACATGCGGTTGTCCACCCTAAAGATGGGCCTAGAACTGCTTTACATTTGATGGAAAGACAAGGCATATCCTCTGTCTATGTTACAGATAGAAATGGCGGATTTTTAGGTTATGTTCGGGCAGAAGATGCAGCCGACAAAGCCAAGGCAGGGGAAAGAGTATTGGATGGAATAATCCAGAAGGATGGTCCCACTACCAATCTAGATACTAATTTATCAGATTTATTGGATGTTTTAGCTCATACGAAAATACCTATAGCAGTAGTAGATGAAGATAATAATTTAAAAGGAACGCTAGTAAGGGGTTCAGTTATAGCTGGACTTGCTGGAGAAAGGGGTAGGGCAAATGGACTTCATTCCTAGGATACCTTTAGCTAAATGGACAGATTTATCTATAGATTATTTAACTCTACATTATCGTGAGACTACCAAGGCTATTGCGGGTTTTTTAGAAACAATTATCTTGGGGATAAGGGATTTGTTGCTTTATATGCCCCCAGAATTATTTATTATTATAGTGGCCTTGATTGCCTGGAAGTTAGCAGATAAAAAAATAGCCCTATTTAGCATAATAGGATTGTTTTTTATATATAATATTCAACTTTGGGGTGCAACTATGCAAACCTTAGCTATGGTTATATCTGGTGTGTCCTTATGTATTTTATTCGGTGTACCAATTGGAATTTTGGCAGCGAAAAATATATCAGTTAATCGAGTAGTTACACCTATACTAGATTTCATGCAAACACTTCCTGCTTTTGTGTATTTATTGCCAGCCATTCCCTTCTTTGGTTTGGGAGTCGTGCCAGCAGTTATTACTACCTTAATTTTCGCTATGCCACCTGTAATTCGTTTAACTAGCTTGGGCATTAGGCAAGTCCCAGAAGAATTAATAGAACTGGGTAAATCTTTTGGCTCTACCTTCTTCCAGATGTTAATTAAGATCGAATTGCCTTTAGCCAGATCAACAATTTTAGCAGGTATAAATCAATGTATAATGTTGTCCTTGTCTATGGTAGTTATTGCTGCCATGATTGGTGCCAAAGGTTTAGGGGGTGAAGTGTGGACTGCCATACAGACTTTAAATATGGGTATGGGGTTTGAAGCTGGTATAGGTATTGTTATATTAGCCATAATATTAGATCGCATAACCCAGAACTTGGGGAAATCTAAGTAAAAAAGAAGGAGGATATAATGTTAAAAAACAAAAAACTTATAGTCTTGGTCTCTTTGATGATGCTTGTGGCTTTTTCATTAACAGGCTGTGGGGATGGTACGGTTGAAGATGGTGATGTTAGCGAAGTAAAGGACAAGGTGGAAATACTTTATGTAGAATGGGCATGTGCTAGAGCCCAGACATATATTACTGCTGATATCTTAGAAAATATTATGGGATATGATGTTGAAATGTCTTCATTAGCTGCCTCTGCCATGTATCAGGGATTAGCCAATGATGAAGCTGATGTTGGCTTTACTTCCTGGTTACCACTTACACATGGTGATTATGTAGCCCAGTTAGGTGATAAGGTAGATATAATAGGACCAAATTATGAGGGAGCTAAAATAGGGCTAGTAGTTCCGACCTATGTGACTATTGACTCTATTGAAGAATTAAATGGAGTAAAAGATAAATTCGGTGGAGAAATTATTGGCATCGATCCAGGGGCTGGAATTATGCAAGCAACTAATCAAGCTTTGGAAGATTATGATTTAGATTTTGAATTAATGGAGGGTTCAGATGCTACAATGGCTGCTGCTTTAAAGGAAGCCATTTCCTTAGACGAGTGGGTAGCAGTTACAGGTTGGAGTCCCCATTGGAAATTTGCGACATGGGACTTAAAATACTTAGAGGATCCTAAGCTTGTATACGGGGAAGCAGAAACTATTAGTAGTATTGCTAGAACTGGCTTAAAAGAAGATTTGCCAGAAGTATATGAACTATTAAACAATTTCCACTGGGGTGACGAAGATATTGGTGCAGCAATGGCATTAGCTGAGGAAATGGGTGATAGCGAACTTGCTGCTAGAAAATGGGTGGAGGAAAACCAAGAGTTAGTTAATAGTTGGCTACCTGAAAAGTATAAAAGTTAATAATTAAAAAAATAAGCCCCCACCATAGAAGGGGGCTTATTTTTATTTAAAATAATTTATTTTCATTGCTTCCCTAACCTCATCCATAGTTGCTAGTGCTACACTATGGGCTTTTTTAGTCCCCGAAATTAATATGTCCCTTACTATATTTCTAGTATAGTTTGCCCTTCTTTCTCGCATAGGTACGAGTAATTCGTCTATTTTAAGGATTAACTTTTTCTTACATGCTACACAACCGATTTGTCCTGCCCGACATTCAATTTCTATTTGGTCGACTTCGGTAGGGTTGAATATTTTTTGATAGGCGTATACGGAACAAACTTCTGGGTGTCCCGGATCTGTTTTACGTATTCTGGCTGGGTCAGTAATAGCATTGTTAATTTTTTTAGTTATTTCTTCTTTGTTATCTTTCAAATAAATGGCATTGTTTAGGCTTTTGCTCATTTTAGCTTGGCCATCAAGACCTATTAGGCGTGGCACTTCACCGATTAATATTTCAGGCTCAATTAAAACTGGTTGGTACAAGTCATTAAATCTACGGACTATTTTACGGGCTAATTCAATATGGGGGATTTGATCCTCCCCAACTGGAACTAGATGGGCCTTAAATATTGAAATATCAGCGGTTTGGCTAACTGGATAACCTAGAAAGCCGTAAGTCATATCCTTAAAACCATGTTGTTCAGCTTCGGATTTGATAGTGGGATTGTGCCGCAAAACATTTACGGAAGTAAATAAAGCGAAGTACATAGTAAGTTCATGTATTTCAGGAATCATGCTTTGTATACATATAGTAGAGAGCTCGGGATCTAAACCTGCAGCTAAGTAATCAAGGGTTATTTCAATTATATTATCGTTTAGATTTTCGTCTTTTTCCCAATGGGTAGTTAGTGCCTGTACATCCGCGATAAGAATATAACTGTCATAATCATTTTGTAATTTGACTCTATTTTTTAGACTACCTAAGTAGTGGCCTAAGTGCAAATTGCCCGTAGGGCGATCTCCAGTAAGAATCCTTTTTCTGCTTGACATATTTTATCCTCCTTGATTATTGGGTGAAATTAATAATATTATTTTCTAGTAATTATAATTAAAATTATCTCTAATTAGATAATTGGTTTGCATACTATTTGACTTAGCGATGATTTTAAAATAACATTATAATGCCTTTAGTGCAAGCGTAATCTAAAATTCTTAGTGGGGATATTATGATGACATAATATAACAAAATGTAGTAATGTAAATATTTATGATATAATAAATTCAATGGTTTACTAAAGGGGATGATTTATTAATGGCAAAATTGGATGATTATTTATGTTTTAGTGTACGACACTTGATGAAAAAGGTTGATCGTAACCTAAGTGAGAAATTCGAAGAATATGGAATAACTATTCCTCAATCATTTATTTTGCATAGCTTGTTGGGGGAAAATGGAATAACCCTAAAGGAAATAGGGACACGTACTTTAATCGATAGTTCATCTATGACTGTTCTGGTGGATAAATTAGAACATGAAAACTTGGTGGAAAGAAGGTTAGACCCTCAAGATCGTAGGGCAATTCGGGTATTTATTACCCCTGCAGGGCTAGAGGTTGCGGAGAAAATAACTGGAATTGCTCGTGAATTTAATGTGAAATTATATGATTTGATAGGCCAAGGGAATCAAAAAGAATTTGTGCATGGTGTAAATAATATTATTAAGGGCTTAGAATAGCTTGAATTAGCTTATATTTATTTTTAATGCATAAATTAATAAGCAAACAAAATAAATAGATGAAGTAGCAGCAGCTGTTAAGCCAGAATCGTTAAAAACGAAGGCTATAATAGCTGCTATTATTATGCCTTTTAATCCTATATAGAGGTAATTAAGAGATGTTTCTATCTCCTTTATCTTTTGGTTAGGCTTATAAATGAACAAAATAATTCCTGCTAGTAAAACAAGGAATACCCAACCTAAATATTTATAATTAATAATTTGTAAGTGCATTTCTAGTTTCCGTGTGACTAGGTTAATAAATTCATGAAAACCTTGATTGCTTATGAGGTGAATATTCTTCCCTAAATGTGATTGAAGTTCGAAAGGTTGACTCATATCCAACCAAGCTATTATTAGTATTATAAGCAGGGTACCCATAGCTAACCAAGCTATGTCTTGTATTTCGATTCTAGTTTTATAGAAAGTTATTAAGGTATAACCTAATGCTATACAAGCTGTTATAGTCCCTCCAACATTGATGCCAAAAAGGGGATAGGCGATAAGGAAAACAATTATAGCAAATATAAGCTTGATCAAGTTTAGACGTCTATGGGTATAAAGGGTGTTGAGGTACAATGCGGCGAAACTTATAGTAGCTCCTATTAATACACCCATATATTCATTTCCAATACCATAATATCTAGCCCCACTAATTATTTGATAACTCATAATTGATTTAGCAATTAGACCTAATCCCCATACCAAATCCAAACATATGGTAATAATTGTTAAGATTAGGATTATCATTAATTTATTAATTTTAGTTATTTTATTTAAAACCAGCACAATTATCGTAAATAATGCCGATAAACATATCATTACGGAAACAAAAAGATATTTATTGTAAATTGGGAAAAAGGATATAATCAGCAAAACAAGAGGCCAGCTTAATATTAGAACTAGTATATTTTCTACTAGCTGCCGATATTTAGGTTTATATAGCAGGTAGAAAGTAAATAAAAGTAATAGGATTATAATACTAACAAAGATGGTTAGAATCCACTTCTGGTTAGTATAGCTGAAAACGGCTCGTTTATTTAAATTTTTGAGATATTCATGGGAGTTAGCATGGGGGGTAGCATAAATTGGGTCCTTAATAGAGCTAGTAAAGCAATTTAATATGGAATTCTTTAAATTAGCAAGTAAAACGATGCCTTCCCTACGGGTGGAATAGCTAGTTAGGGTTCCAGTCTGGTCTGCTTTTACGATTATAAGCGGGGTTAATAATGCATTGGGGATATAGGCGTTACGGGAAGGGCTAGGGCTAAAAACGTAGCGGATTGCATTGGGATTTTCTAGGTTAGTATCGATTGATTGTATAGACCCATCTATCTGGGATAAAATTGTTTTACGTTTTTCTTTATATGTTTCAGTAGAAAGCAAAGAATACATAGCTTCCAGCCTAGTTAAATCACCATATTCAATTAAGATTACATTGGAATCCCTGATAGAATTAAACTGCTCATGCAAGAAATTATAATTTGCCCAGTAGGAGCTAAAGGGATTATCAATGAAATTGACTTGGTTTTCTATGTGGCCTCGGTCCACTATCCCTTTGGAATCCATTAGTATCAAGGCACCTGGACGATCAATTATATCAAAACGATCACTATTGCCTATTATTGCAGTAGTTAGGCCCAAGTTATGTAATGAATCACCTAATTGACCAGGTAGACCTAGTTTTCTTTGTTTGTTGTTTCTATGTATGACTTCTATATTGGTAACTAATATATTTTCGGGTGCGGCTTGGTAGCCCGTACTGCGATAAAAACTATCCATTACTTTTTCTTGTTTATAAATAGTGTCGGCCTGGAAGTTGAGGTTAGCATTACTGCTACCAACCGCCAATTTACCAGCTGATATGGTGGTACAGGCATTTTTTATGGTTCTATCCCCGCCTGTAATAGTATTTAATAAGCCTATACCGGCCTTTTCCTGCAGATGCCATAGATATGGAGTGTTTTCCTGATTAATATCATTTAAGGATAAATTGTCTACCATATATAGAATTACTTGATCAGTTGGAGGTTCATCTGCAGCTATTATAGATGAGGGTAAACATAGGCAAAAAAATATACCTAATATTATATATAAAATTTTTTTCATGAATAATTCATTCCCTTTATTTAATTTTCATTTATACCAACCCATAACAAGGCTGAAATATAAGTTAAAATTAATGCAAAAGCTATGACTCCTGTATCATTTACTATAAAAACTGTTATTCCCGATATTATTAATATGCGGATACTGTTCATAATACTAGGTGTTTTTACAGCTAGCAATGCCAGCACTTCTTTGCCCTTTAGCCAAACATATATCAAAAATGCTATGAATATTAACATAACAATACTCCAATTTGAAGTAAAAAGGGTATTGGCTAGAATGGTCAATTTTGTTTTAACAATGGAGAAAAATATTTGGTAACCCCCGGTCAATAGGGAATTAATGGCCTTTCCAGCGTGAGAAGGGCTAGTACTTAAAAGGTAATCAAGTCTAGCGACTCCTATGACCCCAACTATTGCTAAAATCCCTATAATGGCAAAGGTTCGCACGTTGATTCTACGGTTAGTCATAAAAAGGACAAAAACTCCTGCGGTTACTAGGGAGGTAATTAGGCCACCTACGTTAGCCCCATAGCTCGGATGACCTATAGCTAGGCTGATGCCCAGGAGGAAAATAAAGCCTATGGATGTTTTTAGGTAAGTATTTATATTAATCCGATTAACTAACATGGTAATAAAGATTACACTTGCAGCCAACAAAACACCCATAAAATCATTACCGATACCATAATAGCGTCCACCTGCGATAGCATCTGAACCTAAGGGGGATAGCAACATTAATTTTGAATTAGTAAAACAATCCATAGTTAAAAGCATTGTGGTAATGCCAGTAATTGCAAAGATAATATGGGAAGACTTTAAAAATAAGCTAAGTGCCCAAGATATAACGAGGCTACTTAAGAGGGTTAATAATATAGATATTATAATGGATTCATAATTAGTAACACTTATAAACAACCATAATATAGGGATAAGCAATATGCTATGAACCAATATATCTAATAAATTATTAGTCCAATATTTAGAATGCCAAGCCCATAAAGCTAGGGCTAAAGTGAGTAGAATTAGACCTATGTATAATAAGTGGAGGGGCTTACGGTTTGCTCGTAAGTTTTGGTATAGTTTTAGATTAGCCTCCAGTTTTTGCAGACTATTATCCGTTTCAATGATGGAGACCTGACTACCATTGGCGGAGAAATCTGCAGTAAAAAAGCTGAAAATGGTAGGCAGTATATCGGAATTCGTTATTAGGCCAGAACGTCTAGTCGTAGAGGATGTTAATAAGCCCGCGGGTTTGGTAGGTTCATGGATAATCACAGGAGCAAGCCCGAAATTATTGTTGCCCAACATTTCTTTATGTGGGTTGGGGGTAACTATAATTATCATGGTGTTATTTAAATCTACTTGGGCCATTAATTCTCCTATTAAATCATCATTTCTTTCTATGGCTGCTTGTCTTTGAAGAAAAACAATTTCATCTGAAGTTGTAAAGCGGCTCATTTCTACCCTGGTAGTATCACCTAATTCTACTAGGAGAATTTGGGCCACAGAAAGAAGCTCTTTGAATTTTTCTGCTATTGCTTCATGGTCGCTTTTTATTCCCCCAGCTACTAGGGGATCGAATGTGGTGGTGTTAGAACTCACATCACCTTTATAGACTATGCCGTTTTCATCCATACCCAAAATGGCAATATTTCTATTAAGGGTATCCATGGTATCTGCATTACCAATCACGCCTATAGGTATATTATTATTCCGCGCTATTTTGCCGATTTGGCCCATTTCATAAGGGGGATTATAAAGTAGGCTATTTTTTTTAATATTTTCAGAAAACAAATTGACAATACGGGCTGTAGTAGGATTGGTTCCCGTGAAAAGTTGATAAAACTCACCTGCGGTCAAGTAATGCTGATTGCTCTCATATATGTTGGGAAAATTGTGGACGGGTTCATCAATATTAAAAGATAATTCAGCCCTATTAATTGTCCCCACACGGTAACCAACTGCAATTGACATATAAGCGCTAGATGGGTATCTGTTCTTGGCCCGAATATTCATTAATCCAATACCACTATTTGTCAAAAGACTGTCTATATTAGGAGTGCTTGCTAAAGCTAGATCATTAATATCTATATAATCCATAACCATAAGTACAGCTTTTCTGTCCTCATAGTCGGTTAGGGCTCCTACAGTAGAGGGATTAGAAAAAAACAAGAATGGTAATATAAATAACAACATAAAGAATCTTTTCATTAATATGCCTCCTATAGCTAACCATTACCATTTTCTATATTAAACTCTTTATTCCTTTTTTTATGGTTCCTTATTGAATTTTTATTAATACAATAGAACAGTATAGTGTGGGTTTAATTATAAAACAAAGATTTTACGAAATATTCGCCCGCTAAACCTTCAAGAAGATTGGTATTAGGCGAATTGCCTGAAATATTATAAATAAATCGGATTATTCATTGACAAGTCCTACAATTATGTTAAAATTCTACATGTAACTTTTTTTATAATAAGGAGGTTTGAAAAACCAAGAGAATAACGGAGGGAGGCGACATTATTGCAGTATCTTGGACGGCATGTTTTAGCCGAAATGTATGGGTGTCCTTTTGAGATGTTGAATGATGTTAATCAAGTTGAAGAAATTATGGTCAATGCTGCTTTAGAAGCCGGTGCAGAAGTAAGGGAATTTGTTTTCCACAAATTCAGTCCCCAAGGTGTTAGCGGGGTTGTAGTAATTTCGGAGTCACATTTAGCGATTCATACTTGGCCAGAGTTAGGTTATGCAGCCATAGATGTTTTTACCTGCGGGGACAAAGTTAACCCGTGGGATGCCTGCAATTACCTAGCACAATTTTTCAAGGCAGACTATGTTAATGCTTCAGAGATTGAAAGGGGAATAATGAAGGGCCAGCATGAACGCCAGGTGGTAAATATTTAGGAGGGATATTATCTTAGTTGACCGACGATGCTCGGAAACATTTGCTTAACAGGTCTTACTGCAACATAATGTAGTAAGACCTGTTTTATTTGTATTTATAATTTGGTCATTTGTTCAAGGCCATGTAAGCCTTCGGCTAGTTCCTTTATTGTAAAGTAGGCATCTTCTTTACTTACTAAAAAAACTACATATTTACCTTCTTTGCGAAACTTTTCAATTGTCTTTTCACTTTCTTTACTCAATGCTGTACCTATACCACCATCTATTAAATCATTATTTTGGGGGGTAAAATAAGAGCCTTCTTTAATTAACTTGCGGTTTTTTAAATCTATAATGGCTGAACTGCTTTGTTCGTCAGAGGTTGCTATAGCAACAATATTAATCAATTATTAACCTCCCTTAATAGTTTGTATAATATAGGTTTTCAATTATAATGAACATAACTCTTCCTTAAATATTATGTCCAAAATATGCACTTATTAGATAAGGAAAAATTTATTAAGGCAGGAAGACCAGATATTCTGTAGAATGATACAAAAGACTTGAATTAACTTTTATCAAGGAGGACAAGTTTTGAAAAACTTTAATTTTTCCTGGGAGCTTAAAAAAGAAGTATTTGAAATAGACCATATGCTTAAAGATTTCTTAGACTCATGGCGGGAAGATATTTATGATTTTAATCATGATTTGGAAAATGATTATCTATATAAAAGTATTTGCGAATTCGTCTTATTAGCTTATAAATATTTTGGCATAGATAGGAATTTATCTAAAAAAATGGTGGTAATATTTAAAATGGTCTATTTGGCTAATTATATTCATTCTAAAGTAAGGGACGATGAGGAAGACCAGGAATATAACCAAGAACTTCAGTATACAATTTTGACGGGGGATTATTTATTTGGTCACATTATGCAATTACTAATAGAGGCGAATGGTGGCAAAGTAGTTGATTCTTTTGCTCATATGATGACGGAAATTAATGAAGGTTTTATCATAAAACATAAAATAGATCCCATTTCTATTGAAGTCGTGGAAAAGACTATTGCTAGTTATTATGGAACAGCATTTTTAACCGCAGCTAGATTTGCTGGAATACAAAAGGAAACCGAACTATTTATAATTAGGGACTTAGGTATTAATTTAGGCATAGTCATGTATTTAATCTATTCTGATGCGCCTTATGGTAAAATTAACCCCTACATTATTCGGGTTAATAAGTTATTCAGTTTGATAAATTTGCATAACAAGATTGCTAATAGCAGTCTGGAAAAGGCTGTTAAGGAAATAAATGAATTTTCGGGGAATTTAAAAGCTGCAGTTATATAGATTCTTAAATGGAGGGTTAAATTAATGGCTTATAACGATTTACAAGATTTTATTAATGTTTTAGAAAAAGCTGGTGAATTGAAAAGAATAACAGTTGAAGTTGATAGTGAATTAGAAATTACCGAGATTACAGATAGAGTTAGCAAAAAATATGGCCCTGCCTTATTGTTTGAAAATGTTAAGGGGTCCGAAATGCCAGTCCTTATAAATGCATATGGGACCAAAAAGCGTATGGCTATGAGCCTAGGGGTGCAGGACCTAAATGATATTTCTGCTGAAATTATAGAATTTATGCAAATTGCTGATGAAGCACCCCAATCGCTATTAGATAAAGTTAAGCTCCTACCCAAGTTAGCTGAAGTTTCGAACTTTATTCCCCGACTAGTAAAAAGGGGCATTTGTCAGGAAGTAGTACATGATAATCCTTCTTTAGATATAATACCTATTTTGCAATGTTGGCCCGAAGATGCAGGCAGGTTTATTACTTTACCCCAGGTTTATACCAAGGACCCTGAAACGGGTAAACGTAATGTGGGCATGTATCGCTTGCAGCAATTTGATGCCACATCTACGGGGATGCATTGGCATATCCATCACGACGGTGCCAAAAATTATCGTAAACATTGTGAACTAG
Source organism: uncultured Syntrophomonadaceae bacterium (assembly GCA_964514235.1). Classification (GTDB taxonomy): domain Bacteria; phylum Bacillota; class Syntrophomonadia; order Syntrophomonadales; family Syntrophomonadaceae; genus JAAYRQ01. Next base: position 33,633 of record CAZEPV010000002.1, read on the forward strand.
GTAGGGCAACTGAAGTGGCAGTGGCTTTAGGCGGAGATCCCTCTATAACATATGCCTCCACTGCACCTTTACCACCCGATATAGATGAACTATTATTTGCGGGATTTTTGCGCAAAAAACCAGTCGAATTAGTCAAATGTAAAACTATCGACATGGAAGTCCCAGCTGATGCAGAAATAGTATTAGAAGGGTATGTTGATCCACATGAAAGGAGAATAGAGGGGCCCTTTGGAGATCATACGGGCTATTATTCTTTAGCTGATGAATATCCCGTTTTCTATATTACTTGTATAACTCATAGGAAAAACCCAGTTTATCCGACCACAATTGTAGGAAAGCCACCCCAAGAAGATTGTTATATGGCCTATGCTACTGAAAGAATATTTTTACCTTTGCTAAAATTCCAATTGCCAGAAATAGTGGATATGCATCTGCCTATGGAAGGTGTTTTTCATAATTGTGTCATTGTATCTATTAAGAAATCATTTCCAGGACATGCTCGTAAAGTTATGAGTTCCCTATGGGGAATGGGACAAATGATGTTTGCCAAATTCATCGTAGTTGTTGATGAGGATGTTGAAGTAGAAAATCTTTCCGAGGTAATGTGGAAAGTTTTTAATAATGTTGATCCAAGGCGTGATACCATGATTGTTGATGGACCTTTGGAGGTATTAGACCACTCTGCACCTATGCCACTTTTTGGTTCCAAAATGGGCTTTGATGCCACCCGTAAGTGGCAAAGTGAAGGGCATCCGAGGGAATGGCCAAAGGATATTGTCATGAGTTCGGAAATTAGGGAAATGGTAGAAAAAAAGTGGAGCGAATACGGTCTTGGGTAAGTTGTATAAGCTTAAACTTTTTTTAGACATGATTGATTTTGGACATACATTGTTTGGCTTACCTTTTGCTTATTTAGGTGCATTTTTAGCAGCTGGTGGACTTCCTACTTTAGCAGAGCTCTTGTGGATTACACTCGCAATGGTATCTGCTAGGACAGCTGCGTTATCTTTAAATAGAATAATTGATCGTCATTATGACCGAGCTAATCCTAGAACCTCTGATTGGGTATTAGCGGCAAATAAATTATCGGTAAAGTGGATCTGGTTATTTGTTCTGCTTTGTTTAGCCTTATTGCTTTTTGCGGCTAGCCAGCTCAATGAACTTTGTTTAAAACTAGCCCCCCTTGCAGTTATTATTTTATGGGCCTATTCTTATACTAAAAGATTTACCTGGTGGTGTCATTTGATCTTAGGTATAGCAATTGGGATTGGTCCTGTGGGTGCTTGGATAGCTATAACGGGGACTTTTGATTGGCAACCCTTGTTTCTGGCAGCTGCGGTAGCCTGCTGGATTGCAGGATTTGATACCATGTACGCTTGCCAGGACATTGAATTTGATAGAGAGCATGGTTTATATTCTATCCCTGCTCGTTTTGGGGAAAGAGGGGCTTTAATTTTTTCCGCAGTATTTCATCTTTTTACTATTATATTCTTAATACTCACGGGACTTATTTTGAGTCTCGGTTTTGTATATTATCTTGGGGTTGTATTTGCCAGCACGGTTTTAACCTATGAACATATTATTGTACGTCCTGGGGATTTGAGCAGAGTTAATTTCGCTTCCTTTAAAATTAATCGTTATGTAGGCTTAATAATCTTTATTACCACAGTAGTAGATATTATGATGTAAAGGGGTAAGCTATGCCTGAAATATATAATGAATTTGGAGGTAGTAACTTTGCATAAACTAGTAGTAGCATTGACTGGTGCCAGTGGTGTCATATATGGGATAAGATTGATTGAGGAATTGTTAAAATTAGATATAGAAGTACATTTGATTTTTAGTGCCCCTGCTCAAATAGTATTGGAGCAAGAATTGGATTGGGATTTTTCGGACTCGATTGTAGGGACTTTTAGAAAAAAATTGCCCCATGAAAATTTGTTTTTATACGATAATGAGAATATTGCAGCTCCCATAGCGAGTGGCTCTTTTTTAGTTGATGGGATGGTAGTAATACCGACAACTATGTCTACAGTATCAAATATTGCCCATGGTACTTCCAAAAACTTAATTGAAAGGGCGGCAGATGTGATGATAAAGGAAAAACGTCCCTTGCTAATTGTGCCTCGGGAAACTCCGCTTAGTAGCATTCATCTTAGGAATATGCTAGATTTATCTAATATTGGGGTACACATTATACCTGCTATGCCAGCTTTTTATAATGATCCACAATCTATCGATGATATGATAAGTTTTGTGGTGGGAAAAGTTTTAGATGCCTTAAGAATCAAACATGATTTATATGCACGCTATTCATAATTTGTTGGATTTTTCTGTGTATCTTTATATAATATATTAAATCGTAAGTCTACGATGATAAGGGGTTAAAATGCCAGAGTTTAATTTTTTTGATTCAATTGAATCTGAACTTAATATAGTAGAAACTCAATTAACCAAAAGTATCACTACTAATATAGACATCTTATATGATGCTTCAGTACACTTAATTCATGCAGGGGGTAAGCGATTAAGACCTGCCTTTACACTATTAGCTGCACGTTTATTTAAAAAAGATATTAGTGATGTAATACCCATGGCGGTTGCTCTGGAGTTAGTACATATGGCTACTTTAGTTCATGATGATGTAATCGATAATTCCATGTCACGCCGAGGGACTATTACAGTCAAAAAGGGTTGGGGAAATAGAGTTTCTATTTATGCTGGAAATTATATTTTAGCTAGGGCTTTAACTTTAGTATCCCAGTATAAGAGAAGCGATTTGCTAGAAATAATGGCGGAAACTAGTATTAGGATCTGTGAAGGCGAAATAATCCAAATGTTTAGTAGTTTTAATGTAAATATTGGACTTAAAAATTATCTAAGAAGAATTGAAAGAAAAACAGCCTTATTAATAGCAGTTAGCTGCAAATTAGGTGCATTGATTGCTAATGCCCCAAGAGAGCATATTGAAGTCCTAGAGAGGTATGGATATTTTTTGGGTATGGCTTTTCAAGTGACAGATGATATCTTAGACTTAGTTGCAGATGAAGAGGTGCTAGGGAAGCCAGTGGGAAGTGATATAAAGCAAGGGGTTATCACTTTGCCTGCTTTATATGCTATAAATTATAGTAAACATAAAAACGAACTTAGAAATTATTTGACTTCACCAGAACATTGTAATACGAATACCGCGAAAATTATAGATATGATTCAAGACTCTGATGGTATTGATTATGCTTATTATGTAAGCAATCGTTATGCGAGAAAGGCTCATCAACAATTAAATAAATTGCCCGATGTGCCAGAAAAGAAAGTATTTTATGATATTGCTAGTTATATTTTAGAACGAGATTATTAAAGGATTTGGGGGAAGGATTTTGGCAACAAAAGATTTATCTAATGAAGAAAAACAGTCTCTCATAGAACATTTAGAAGCATTACGTAAATCGTTAATCGTAAGTGTAGTAGCTATTATTATTGCAGCCGTATTTTCTTTTTATTATAGTGAACAAATTTTAACTATACTTATGCGTCCATTATCTAATCTTAATGAAGGCCTTGTGGTTACTGGGGTTACAGAGGCTTTTTTTGTAAAATTGAAATTATCACTTTTATCTGGATTTGTTATAGCTTTTCCCGTTGTAGTCATATCTATATGGAGATTTTTTAAGCCAGGTTTATATCCTCAAGAAAGGAAATATATTTATATCTTATTTCCTATTACATTACTATTGTTTGTAACTGGGGTTTTATTTGCTTATTTTGGGGTCTTACACCTAATATTAAATTTTTTAATTCATATAGCTGGGGACAATCTAGAAACTATGTTTAAGGTGGATCAATACTTTTCATTTGTTATGGCTTTTATAATACCTTTTGGCTTAGTATTTGAATTGCCAGTTATAGTGTTTTTCCTGACCAAAATTGGCATAGTCCGCTATCAAATGTTAGCTGATAATAGAAAATATGCTTTGTTGATAATTTTCATTTTAGCAGCTGCTTTAACACCGGGTCCTGATCCAATATCGCAATTGATGATGGCTATACCTACTTATTTCCTATATGAAATAAGTGTCTGGGTTTCTAAATTCGCTAAACCGAGTGCTGCGCGCAAGGAAGAACAGAACAGAAAAAGAGAAGCTAAGAAAAAAAGGAAGAAAAAGCAGGAGAAAAGTGAATAATACTTAGCTGCTTTACAAGAAATGCAGTTTTTGTCATAATGACTATATATTTACCCTGGTTAAAAATCGGAAAGAAAAGGAGGTAACTAATGTTTGGTTTTATTGGTAATCTAGGCCCTTGGGAACTAATAATTATACTGGCAATTGTATTAATCATTGTAGGACCAGGTAAACTTCCCCAGGTAGGTCAATCTTTGGGTAAAGCTATACAAAGCTTCAGGAAGGCCAAGGATGAAGATATTGATGAATTAGCGGATAAAGATGATAAATAAGTTTATTTAATAAAAAGACTATTTTTAGACTTTTTATACAAATCATCGATGTGAATTATGTTAATTGAGGGGTATTATGAATAGTTCTAAACATTTGTATCCAATTTATATTGATTTGTCGGGGAAATCTTGTTTAGTAGTTGGGGGCGGCAGTGTTGCAGAAAGAAAAGTCGAAAACCTCTTAGAATATGGTGCTAATGTATTTTTAGTTAGCCCAGAAGTCACAGATACTATCAGGGGGTATGCCCAAAAAGCCTCAATAAGATGGGAAAAACGTAAATTCCAGCCTAATGATTTAAAAGATGTTTTTTTAGTATATATAGCAACTAATGATAATAAATTAAACCAATCAATTGCCCAATCTTGCCAAGCAAAAAGGATACTGGTTAATGCAGTAGATGACCCACCAAATTGCGATTTTTATGTTCCAGCTTTAGTGAGGAGAGGTTCTTTAGGTATAGCTATTTCGACCGAAGGCAAAAGCCCTATGTTAGCTAGACGTTTAAGACAGGACTTAGAAGCTTGTTTTCCGGAAGTATATAGCGAATATTTAGACTTATTAGGGGAAAGTCGGGAATATATAAAGGAAAATTTTGCCGATATTAATATCAGAAGGCAAATTTATGAGGATTTAATTGAATCCGATATATTGGATTTATTAAAGGGGAAAGATGGACAAAAGGCAAGGGAGCGGGTTTGGGAATGTATATCCTTATGGCAGGATTGAGTCATAAAACAGCACCGATAGAGATAAGGGAAAAATTCGCCATTAGTGGTAAAAAGATTGTGGAGGCTTATGAATATTTAGCCGAAAATCCCACTTTGGAAGGTGTAGTTATCTTAGACACCTGTAATCGCACTGAGGTGTATACTAGTTCACGCGATTTAGAAGCAGGCACTAAGATATTAGCAGATTTTTTTATAAATTTTTTAAAACTTGATTCTTATATGGTCGAAAGGCACATTTATCAACCTTCATGTTTCGACACCATTCATCATTTATTCAAGGTTACTTCTGGCCTAGATTCCATGATTTTAGGGGAAACTCAGATTTTGGGGCAAGTTAAGGACTCTATCAATCTGGCTATGGAACTAGGCTATTCTGATGGTGTCTTGAATACCCTATTTCAGCGCTCCATTTATGTGGGTAAAAAAGTAAGAAATGAAACGGGTATAGATAGTAACCCTATTTCAGTTAGTTATGCAGCTGTTGAATTAGCCAGAAATATATTTGGCTCCCTAAAAGATAAGACTGTTATGGTAGTTGGAGCTGGTGAAATGAGTGAACTAACTACTAAATATCTTATGCAAAATGGAGTAAATTCAGTAATTGTATCTAATCGTTCCTATGATAAGGCTTTGCAAATGGCAGCAGATTTTAATGGTAGGGCTGTGAAATTTGATAAATTAGCCGACGAATTACTTGGGACTGATATTGTGATCAGTTGTACCGCAGCAAATCATTATGTTATAAGAGAAGATAATAGCAAAAAGATTCTAGAGGAAAGGCATGGGCAACAGATTATTTTAATTGATATTGCAGTACCTAGAGATATAGAACCCTCTTTACAAGATGTCGAAGGAGTTAATATTTATGATATTGATGACTTGCAGAATGTGGTAGATGCTAATTATTTTGCTAGGAGAAAGGCAGCTCAGGCTGCGGGTTTTATAATCCAAGAGGAGATTGAAAAATTTAATGAATGGCTAGGCAGCTTATATGTAGTTCCCATTATTACTGCACTAAAACAAAAAGGCGAAAAAATAAAAGAACAGGAACTGCAAAAGGCCTTGAACCGATTGGGGCAGATAAATGAGCATGAGATTAAAGTGGTTTCCTCCATGGCCAATTCCATAGTCAATCAATTATTACATTCTCCAGTTTTTATTCTAAAGGAAATGGCTACTAGTAATCATGGCCACTTGTATGCTGAGGTTCTAAAAGATTTATTTACCCTTGAGGTGGAGGAGGCAAATGAAAAAGTTAAAAATAGGAACTAGAGGTAGCAATCTAGCCTTATGGCAAGCCCAATATGTAGCTACTCAAATTAAATTACATACTGATATTGAAGTGGAAATTATAATTATAAAAACAAAAGGCGATAAAATTTTGGATGTAGCCCTATCTAAAATTGGTGATAAGGGTTTGTTTACAAAAGAAATCGAAATTAAGCTTTTAGAAAAAGAAATAGACTTAGCAGTACATAGCATGAAAGATTTACCATCTGTGCTAACGGATGGTCTTATGATTGGAGCGGTGCTGGAAAGGGAAGATCCTCGGGATGTTTTTATATCCAAGGATAATCTAACTATAGAAAACCTACCATTAGGAGCAAAAATTGGTACATCCAGCTTAAGAAGAATTGCCCAAGTAAAAGCCTTTAGGTCCGACATCGTAACAGTTGACATAAGGGGTAATGTAGAAACCAGGATTAGAAAAATGCAAGAGGAAAAATTAGACGGAATTATTTTGGCTTTTGCTGGTGTCAAAAGACTAAATCTGGAACATCTTATCACCCAAATTATTGATGATAACATAATATTGCCTGCAGTTGGTCAAGGAGCTATTGCGGTAGAAGTTAGGCAAAATGATTTAGAGACACTAGAAATTTTAGCCTCCATTAACCACCAAGCTACAGCTTTGGCAACTACTGCAGAGCGCGCATTTTTACGTGAACTTGAAGGGGGATGTCAAGTCCCTATTGCAGCTTATTCTTTTCTAGCAGGGGAAAAACTTAACCTACAAGGGTTAGTAGCTTCTCTAGATGGCCAAACAGTATATAGATCTTCTATGGTGGGGGGTATGTCCGCAGCTGGCAATTTGGGGGTTTCTTTGGCCCAAGAATTGATTGCCCAAGGTGCTTTAGATATATTAGATGAAATTAAAAAGCTAGGGGATTAGTGATGGATAAAAAGGGTTTTGTTTATTTAGTAGGGGCAGGTCCAGGTGATCCCGGTTTATTTACTTTAAAAGGTAAATCGGTTTTAGCCCAGGCCGATGTAGTTATATATGATCGCCTGGTAAGTAGCCGTATATTATCATGGGCTCCATCTGAGGCAGAGTTAATTTATGTGGGAAAAGTATCGGGTCATCACGCTATGCAACAAAAGGAGATTAATGCTCTTTTGGTTGAAAAAGCCCAAAAGGGCAAAATAGTAGTCCGCCTGAAAGGGGGAGACCCCTTTTTATTTGGTCGAGGCGGTGAAGAAGCCTTATATGTAAGGGAAAATGGTCTGGATTTTGAAGTAATACCTGGTATTACTTCCGCTATTGCAGTACCAGCCTATGCTGGTATACCAGTAACCCACCGAGAAAACACTTCCAGCCTAACAATCGTAACTGGCCATGAAAAGCCTGGTAAGGAAGAAAGCTCTATTAATTGGGCTAAATTAAGCCAGACGAAAAGTACCTTAGTTTTCTTAATGGGGGTTGAGAATCTAGAGTTTATTGTGGAAAGCTTATTAAAGCATGGAAAACCATCTTCCACTCCAGTAGCCTTGATTAGATGGGGGACTTTACCCGAACAAGAAGTTCTAACTGCTATGCTTGATGATATAGTTGATAAAGTAAAAACCCATGATTTTAAGCCTCCTGCAGTAATAGTAGTAGGTGAGGTAGTTAAGCTAAGGAATACTTTAAGCTGGGTAGAAAATAAGCCTTTATGGGGAAAGAAGATTATAGTAACTAGAGCCAGGGCTCAGGCTAGCGGACTAGTAGAACAAATAGCCAGCTTAGGTGGCGAGCCTATTGAATTTCCCACTATTACAATTAAAGCAGAAACCAATTATACTGCCCTGCATAACGCTTTTGATAATATCGGCAATTACAATTGGTTGATATTTACTAGTGTCAATGCAGTTGAGATATTCTTTGCACAACTAAGGAAGGCCCATAAGGATATCAGACATTTACGAGATATAAAAATATGCGCTATTGGTCCAGCTACTAGGAATGTTCTGGAGGAAAAAGGCCTAATAGTTGATAATATGCCAGAAGAATACAGAGCTGAAGGAATACTGGAGGAATTGCAGGATAAAATTAAAGCAGGTGACTGGGTATTACTACCTCGGGCTAGAGGTGCCCGCGGTCTTTTACCTAAAGCTATAAAGGGTTGGGGTGCCCATGTAAACGAGATATTCATTTATCAAGCAGTAGCCGAACCAAGGGTAAGTAAGGAAATGTTTGCCGAAATAGTAGCTGGAAATATTGATTACATAACTTTTACAAGTTCTTCTACCGTAGACAATTTTGTAAGAATTGTTGGTTTGGATAATGCTTTGCGCATAAATAAGAAGGCGAAAATAGCTTGTATAGGACCCATAACTGCTGATACAGCGAAGGGTAAGGGCTTTAAGGTAGATCTTATAGCCCAAAATTACACTATTTCGGGACTTATTGAAGCCATAATACAAGATGTTAAGTTACAAAACGGGGAGGGTAATTAGATGATAGGATGTACAAAACTATTATGTGGTACTGCCACAGTTTCAGAAGCTATTAAATATGCGGGGCGGGAAGATGTACCCCCAGAATTTTTACAATTTTCGGCTGTAAATAGGCCCTTAGTTGTCTGGAATACTACTAATCGTTGTAATTTAAAATGCAAACATTGCTATATCGAAGCCGAGGATAAGGCTTATAGTAGTGAATTAACGACTGATGAAGCAGTTACTTTTATACACGATTTGGCAGAAATGAGGGTGCCGGTATTACTTTTTTCTGGTGGGGAACCTATAATAAGGCAAGATATTTATGAATTAGGTAAATTAGCAGGTGAGCTTGGACTAAGGCCAGTTATATCGAGTAATGGTACCCTAATAACTGACGAAATAGCTAAAAGAATTGTTGCAGCAGGCTTTAAATATGTGGGAGTTAGCATTGATGGGGCCCCAGCTACCCATGATGATTTTCGCAACCACAAGGGTGCTTTTCAGGCTGCAATTGAAGGAATTAAAGCTTGCCAAAACCAAGGTCTTAAAACTGGGGTTAGATTTACAGTAAATAAACTTAATCAAAAAGATTTACCCGAGGTTTTTGAAATTTTGGAAAGGGAAAAAATACCTAGATTTTGCATGTATCACCTAGTCTATGCGGGGCGTGGTGAGGAAATGATGGATCTAGATACTACAATTTCCGAAAAACGAGAAATTCTAGACTACGTTAGTCGGAAAACGGTGGAGTTACATAAAAAAGGGGTAGAAATAGAAATTCTAACTACCGATAACCATGCCGATGGTATTTATTTGCTAAATAAGATTAGGGAAAAAGAACCCCATCGTGTGGATGAAGTAATCCAATTATTACAAATGCATGGTGGTTGTTCAGCAGGTACCAAGTTTGCCAATGTTGGCCCCCAAGGTGATGTGCATCCCTGCCAATTTTGGCAGGATTACACTATTGGCAATATAAAGGAGAGGCCATTTAGCCAGTTATGGAATTCCGATGATGAGTTGTTAGTCCTATTGAGGGAAAAGGAAAAGCATGTTAAAGGCAAATGTGGGGAGTGTGCCCATAAAGCATTATGTTCAGGCTGTAGAATTAGAGCTAGAGCAGTCCACCAAGATATTTGGGCAGAGGATCCTGCTTGCTATTTGACTGAGGAAGAAAGACAAGGTTAGGTGATTTAGTTGGTATTTCCTATTAGAAGAATGAGGCGTTTAAGAAGTTCGGAAAATATAAGAAGGATGATTAAGGAAACTAAATTATCTGTAGATGATTTGATTTATCCACTTTTTATCACTTTTGGAGGGGACAAGAAGATACCAGTAAATTCTATGCCAGGTGTATTTCAATATTCGGTAGATAAATTAGATCATGAAATACAAGAACTTAGCTCGCTTAATATACCAGCGGTATTATTATTTGGTATACCCGAATATAAAGATGCTACTGGTTCTTCGGGTTCTTTGGCTAATGGGGTTGTTCAGGAAGCAATTAAGCGGATAAAAGATATAAGCCCAGAATTATATGTAATTACTGATGTTTGCTTATGTGAATATACTGATCATGGACATTGTGGCCTAGTAGAAAAAGATGGTAGGATAAATAATGATGATAGTTTAGAATTATTAGCTAAGCAGGCTGTCTCGCATGTTCAAGCTGGTTGTGATATGGTAGCACCCTCGGATATGATGGATGGCAGAATCGGTAAAATCAGGGGTGTTTTAGACGGGATAGGCTATAGCCATATTCCTATAATGTCTTATGCGGCAAAGTATGCCTCATCTTTTTATGGTCCATTTCGGGAAGCAGCCGAGTCTACACCACAATTTGGCAATCGCAAAACTTACCAAATGGATATAGCAAATATTAATGAAGCTTTGACAGAGGTAGAATTGGATATTGCTGAAGGGGCCGATATAGTGATAGTAAAACCTGCTTTAGCATTTTTAGATGTCATTAAGGCTGTAAAGGATACTTATGCTATGCCTACTGCAGCTTATAATGTTAGTGGCGAATATGCTATGGTTAAAGCTGCAGCTGCTAATGGATGGCTCGATGGGGAAGAAACTATGATGGAAATACTCACTTCTATAAAAAGGGCTGGGGCCGACTTGATTATTACTTATGCTGCTAAGGATATAGCCAAAAAGTTATAGAAGTCATAGGGAAAAGGGGAAGGGAAATGTTAATTTCGTGGAATTCTACTAATCAGTGCAATATGTACTGTGATCATTGCTATCGCGATGCAGGTGCTAAACTAACTGAGGAACTTACAACTGAACAAGCCAAAAAAATGATAACCGAAATTAAGAAAGCTGGATTCAGAATTATGATATTTAGTGGCGGAGAGTCCATAATGCGCGAGGATATATATGAGTTGGGGGAATTTGCTACTAAACAAGGTTTAAGACCAGTCTTAGGCACTAATGGGACTTTAATTACTTTAGAGGCTGCCCATAATCTTAAAAAGGCGGGTTTTTTAGCAGTTGGGGTTAGCTTGGATAGTCTTGATGCGGAAAAAAACAACAATTTTCGCAAACTAGATAATGCTTATAACCTTACTATTCAGGGGATGGAAAATCTCAAGAGCGCTGGGGTACCCTTCCAAATACATACTACAGTTATGGATTGGAATGTAGATGAGCTAGAGGATGTAACCGATTATGCTATAGAAATTGGGGCTATGGCCCATCATGTTTTCTTTTTGGTTCCTACAGGGCGGGCTATTAATATAGAACAAGAAGGCCTAAGAGTAGTGGAGTATGAAAAAACTATCAACCGCCTAATGGAAAAGCAAAAAACGGTACCTATTGAAATTAAACCTACCTGTGCCCCTCAATTTATGAGGATAGCCGATCAAAAAGGAATTAAAATGCGTTTTAGTCGGGGCTGTTTGGCTGGTTTAACCTATTGCATTATAAGTCCTAAAGGAGATGTTCAACCTTGCGCCTATCTAGATATTCCCTTGGGTAATGTGAAGGAAATTCCTTTTGATAAAATATGGCGGGAAAACGAAATGCTAAAGGAATTACGTACCCAGGCTTATAAAGGCAAATGTGGTTATTGTGATTATATTGACCGTTGTGGGGGATGCAGAGCTAGAGCCTACTATTATAGTGGGGGCGACTATATGGCTGAAGATGAATGGTGTCTGTATAAGCCGAGGAGGAAGGATAATGGATAAGCTAGATCGGCAAATACTTGATATTTTACAAGAAAACTATCCACTTGAGATAAACCCTTACGCCCTTATAGCTGGAGAATTAGGGATTACAGAAGCAGAAGTTCTAAAAAGAATAGGCCAACTTAAGGATGATGGAATTATCCGCAGGATAGGTGCAATTATAGATGCAAGGAGTATGGGTTTTTATTCAACTTTGTGTGCCACTACTGTTTCTGAAGATAGAATCGAGGAAGTTGCAAAAATCATAAACCAAAGACCTGAAGTTACCCATAACTACATCAGGGAACATGAGCTAAACATATGGTTTACATTGACTGCATCTAGCCATGAGACTGTCCTAGATATTATTCGGGATTTAGAAAAAGCAGCTAAAATTGAAGTTTTCGCCATGCCGGCTCAAAAAACATATAAAATCCGAGTTGCACTAGAAATGGGTGATTCTAAATGAAATTGGACAAAATAGACCTAGAAATATTAAAATTCATCCAAGGGGATATACCTTTATCATCGAAACCCTTTTATAAATTAGCGGATTCCTTAAATACTACAGAGGAAGATATAATTAACCGCATAAAAAAAAGCCAAGCAAAAGGAATAATCAGGAGATTTGGTGCAGTACTAAGGCATCAAAAGGCAGGATATAACACAAATGCTATGGTCGCATGGCTGGTCGGGGAAAATAATCCTGATGAGATTGGAGAAATAATGGCCCAACATCCTAATATAAGCCATTGTTATTTAAGAGAGGTTCCACCCCAGTTTGCATATAACTTATTTACTATGATTCATGCCAAAAGCAAGCTGGAGCTAGAGGAAATAATTTCTGATTTATCCTTAACTTCAAAAATAAGCAATTTTACCATACTGAGAAGCGTAAAAGAATTAAAAAAGACTAGTATGAAATATTTATAATAAATTGGGGGTAAGGCACATGTTTAAGAAGTCTGAAGAATCATTTGCCCAAGCGGTTAAATATATGCCTGGGGGTGTTAATAGTCCAGTTCGAGCTTTTAAAGCTGTGGGCATGCATCCTATATTTATTAAAAAAGCCCAAGGGGCTAAATTGTTTGATATAGACGGTAATGAGTACATAGATTATGTAAGCTCCTTTGGGCCATTGATTTTGGGACATAGCCATCCAGCAGTAGTCCAAGCTATTACTGATGCAGCCCAAAAAGGTACCAGCTATGGGGCTCCAAATGAATATGAATTAGAATTGGCCAAATTAATATGTGAGGCAATCCCATCTATTGAAAAGGTGCGTATGGTCAATTCTGGTACTGAGGCAACTATGAGTGCGATCCGTTTGGCGCGGGCTTATACAGGACGAAATAAAATTATTAAGTTTGAGGGATGTTATCATGGACATGCGGATTCATTTTTAATTAAGGCTGGTTCTGGTTTATTAACTGCAGGCATTCCTATCAGTCCTGGTGTACCCCCGAGTCACGCTGAAAATACTTTAATTGCTCAATATAACGATTTAGAATCGGTAGAAGAACTATTTAGGGAAGCTAAAAATGATATTGCTGCAATTATAGTTGAACCTGTAGCAGCTAATATGGGTTTAGTCCTTCCTGATCTAGATTTCTTGCAGGGATTACAAAAGATGACAAAACTCACTGGTAGTCTTTTGATTTTCGATGAAGTTATTACTGGTTTTCGTTTAAATTACGGGGGATTTCAGAATATTTGTGGTATAGAGCCCGATTTAACTACTTTGGGAAAAATTATAGGTGGTGGCCTGCCAGTAGGAGCCTATGGAGGCAAAAATGAAATTATGAGTCATATTGCTCCCGAAGGTAATGTCTATCAAGCTGGAACCCTATCCGGAAATCCTTTAGCTATGGCTGCAGGCTTAGCAACTCTTAATATTTTAAAAGATCCAGATTTATATGACCGAATGGAAGTTATGGCCTACTTATTAGTTAATAAAATAAAATCTATTTTTGAGGACAGAGATTTATATTATGAAATCAACAGGCTCGGTTCCATGTTTACCATATTTTTTACAGAACAGGAAGTAAAGACATACCAAGATGTTGTAACTTGTAATACTGCAAAACATGCTGACTTTTATCGGGAGATATTAAAGCAAGGGATTTATTTTCCGCCTGCCCAGTTTGAAACTTGTTTTATATCTTGTGCTCACGACTTAGAAGACATTGAAAGGACCGTAAATGCAGTAAATTCAGCAATAGATGTAATTTTGTAAGGAGTGGTTCGGGTGGAAACCTATGGTTGGGAGTGGTTTATTAGTAAGTTCGAGGGCCTAAGCAAAATTGATTTAACTGCTTATAAAAGACCTCAAATGGAACGCAGGATCAATAGTTTCATGAGATCGGCTAATGCCGCAAGTTATCAAGAATTTATTAACTTATTAAATAAAGATCAAAAAGTATACAAGAAGTTCCTGGAGCATATTACTATTAATGTTTCTGAATTTTTCCGTAATTTAAGCCATTGGCAAGTTATGGAGAAGGAAATTATACCTATATTACTACAAGAAAGAAGAAGCTTAAAAATATGGAGTGCTGGTTGTTCAACTGGCGAAGAACCATACTCCCTTGCCATGATGGCTAAAGAAAATGGTTGGAAAATTGCTGAACCTATTTTCGCCACGGATATTGACCAGGATGTCTTAAACAAGGCTATGCGTGGCCTCTATAATGAGAGGGCTATGGAAGGAGTCCCCAATGCCATAAGAAATAAATTCTTCAATAGTCATCCAGAAGGCTATGAAATTAAAGAGGAAATAAGAAAAATGGTCAACTTCAGACAACATAATTTGCTTGGGGATAACTTTCCTACTAATTTCGATTTAATTTTGTGTCGAAATGTAGTAATATATTTTACCGAGGAAACCAAGGAAAATCTATATCGGAAATTTACCGATGCTTTAAGAAGTAAAGGCATTTTATTTATTGGTAGTACTGAGCAAATATTTCATGCCAAGGAAATTGGACTTAAATCTGTGGCTACTTTCTTTTATCAAAAAGAATGACATAAGAAAACTAAATCATTAAATACTATAAAAAAGCAGGAAATACTGCATGAGTATCGAAAAACATAACTGAATAGGTGTTTGGATAACACATTCTTTATGTAAGTAGTCAAATGCCAATATGGCAAGTACATAGACGCTTTTTGGGGGTGGTGTCTAACTTATAGTGGTTTGGAGAGTTGTATGCAACTCTACATTTTCAATGATTAGAAGAAAAGGAGGAATGGACTTGAAGGTTTTAGTATGTGTTAAGCAAACTTTTGACACAGAAGCCAAAATTGATTTGAAAGATGGCCAAATTTCAGATGCAGGTATTAACCTAATTATCAATCCTTATGATGAACATGCAGTGGAAGGTGCAATTCAACTTAAGGAAAAGAAAGTTGTTAGTGAAGTAGTTGTATTATCAGCTGGTGCTGACAAAGCAATGGATGCAATCAGAACTGGATTAGCAATGGGTGCTGATAGAGGTATTCTATTAAAACAGGACCCTGCTGCTGATGAATATGCCAGAGCGGTTGCCCTTGCTGCTGCCATCAAGGAAGAAAATCCCGATTTAGTTCTGGCAGGGCATGTTGCTGCAGATGACGGTTCTTCCCAAGTTCCTACCCGTATAGCGGAAATTTTAGGTTTACCACATGTCAATGTTATTACTAATATTGAAATCGCGGATGGTAAAGCAACTTGTACTAGTGAGGCTGATGGTGGAACTTTAGTAACCGAAGTAAACATACCTGCGGTTATTTCAGCCCAAGTTAGCTGGAATGAACCACGCTATCCATCAATGAAGGGTATTATGCAAGCTAAGAAAAAGCCTGTTGCCACAGTTGATGCTGTAGCAGCCGAAAACAAAATAAAAATCTTAGAATTTGCTTTACCACCTGCTAAAGAAGCTGGAGTCAAACTTGAAGATGATCCAGATGTGTGTGCAGTACAGTTAGCAGATTTCATTAAGAACACAGCAAAAGCTGAAATAAAAGCATAATAAATTAATTAAAATTACAAAGGAGGGTAAATGATGGCAGGAACATGGGTATTTGTTGAACAAAGAGACGGTGACATCCGTAAAGTTACATTTGAAATGATCTCAGAGGCCAAAAAGTTTGGTGATGAAGTTAGTGCTGTCGTCTTTGGTAAAGGTGTAGAAGCACTAGCTCCTGAGTTTGCAAAATATGGTGCTGATAAAGTATATGTAGCGGAAGATGACGTATTTGCCGTTTATAATACGGGAGCTTTTGTAGCTCAAATAGCTGCCATGATTGAAGAGTATAAGCCTAATGCAGTGCTATTTGCCCATACATTTGGTGGCAGAGACTTTGCATCAAGACTTGCTCAAAAATTAGAAATAGGCTTAGCTACTGATGCTATCGAAGCTGAAGTGACTGCGGGCAAAGGGGTATTTACCAGGGCTATTTACGCTGGTAAAGCCATATCAAAAGTGGAAGTTACAACTTCACCAGTTTTGGCTACTATTCGTCCAGGTGTTTGTGAAGTAGTAGAAAATGCTGGTGCAGGGGAAGTCGTAAAACCTGCGGTTGTTGCTACTGATGCTGATGTATATCAAGTTATGAAGGAATTTATTCCATCTGTCTCTGCAAGACCAGATTTATCGGAAGCTGATGTTGTAGTATCTGGTGGACGTGGTTGTAAGGGCCCTGATGGTATTAAATTAGTAGAAGAAATAGCAGACCTCTTCGGTGCTGCTGTTGGTGGTTCACGTGCTTCTGTTGACTCTGGGTGGTTAGAACATGAACTACAAGTTGGGCAAACTGGTAAAGTTGTTAACCCAAACCTATACTTAGCTTGTGGTATTTCAGGGGCTATTCAACATTTGGCTGGAATGTCCTCTTCGAAATTCATAACTGCTATTAATACTGACCCAGAAGCTCCTATATTCAG
Organism: uncultured Syntrophomonadaceae bacterium; assembly: GCA_964514235.1. Classification (GTDB taxonomy): domain Bacteria; phylum Bacillota; class Syntrophomonadia; order Syntrophomonadales; family Syntrophomonadaceae; genus JAAYRQ01. The sequence continues at coordinate 50,617 of CAZEPV010000002.1, forward strand.
TGTTACTGATTTTGGGGTAGTGGGAGATTTATTCAAAGTATTACCACTTCTAATCGAAGAACTTAAAAAATAGTCTTTTGCTTGAAGAGGGAATGTTAAGCATGTACTGGATATATACTGCAGTATATATCCAGTAACATCTTTTTATAGTTAAAGGGAGGGAATACAAGTAATGATATTCGGTCATGAATTTCAAGGCGGTTATGAAATCCCAATGCGGGTAGTTGGAGCCAATATTCCCTACGATTGGTTAATCTATATCATAATGTTCATCCCTATTGGTATTTTCCTTTATGGATTTTATAAAAGGGTACAAATATGGATGCTAGCTAAGGGTGAAATCCATCGTAATGATCGGGTAGGAAGAAGAATATTCGACATGTTGTTTTACGCCTTGTCCCAGTTCAAGGTTATAAAGAAACCTTTTGCTGGTACAATGCACTTTTTGCTACTTTGGGGTTTTATTATTTTATTTTTAGCTGCTGGCATAGATGCTTCCCACCATTGGTTAGGTTTTCCTAATATCGTAGGTAATTCTTATATTTATTTTTCAGCTATCGTAGATATTTTTGGGGTATTAGCGATAATAGGGATTATTGCCTTAGCTATTGTTAGGTATATACAAAAACCAGATCGCCTCAATGATAATAAGGCTTCTGATGGCTGGCTTATTCTCCTTATATTTGCTATTTTAATTACTGGATATTTTATTGAAGGTTTAAGAATTGCAGCTGAACTTCAAATTACTAATACTATGTATGATGTAGCCTTCGAACAATTTGCTTCACCCGTTGGTTGGCTATTTGCTATGATGTTTGCGAATGTTAATCTAGCTACTGCCTTATTGTGGCACAGATTATTATGGTGGTTCCACATGGCAATTGCCTTTGTCTTTATTGCTATAATTCCTTTCACCAAGTTATGGCATATTTTCTCTGCTACTTTAAATTATGCATTCCGCGATCTAGAACCATCAGCTTGCAGAATGGTGCATAATATTGAGGAAGCCGAAACATTTGGGGTAGAAAATATCGAAGAATTTGGTTGGAAAGACTTATTGGATTTAGATGCCTGTGCACGCTGTGGTAGATGTCAGGAAAATTGTCCTGCCTATTTAACCGGTAAAGCGCTTAATCCAAAACTTAAATTAATCCAGGCAATGAAGGAACACATGGATGCTAAGGCCCCTTACTTGATTGCAGCTAAGAATAATCCTGAAGAGGCTGATATGGTAGCCATGACTGATGAAACAGCCGAGGCAGCAAGTCCTATGGAAGTAAGCCTCCTATATGATGTAGTAACTACTGAGGCTATATGGGATTGTACTAACTGTCGGGCTTGTATGGAACATTGTCCATTCTTCATTGAGCACATTCCTAAGATTGTTGACATGAGACGTAACTTAGTAATGTGGCAAGGGGATATGCCATCTGAAGCACAAGCAGCCTTTACTAATATGGAACGTAACTACAATCCATGGGGTGTAGGTTATGCAAACCGTGCTGATTGGTTAAAGGAAAGAGACGTTAGAGAATTAGTGCATCTCTTACCTGAAGATGATAGCAAAGAATTTGAATACCTATTATATGCTGGTTGTGCAGTATCCTTTGATGATCGCTATAAGAGGGTAGGGGAAGCTCTAGTAAAATTATTAAATAAAGCAGGTATAAGTTTTGCCTATCTAGGAACAGAGGAATATTGCTGTGGTGATTCAGCAAGAAGATTAGGTAATGAATATCTATATCAAACTTTGGTACAAATGAATATTGAATCATTTAACAACTATGGAGTCAAAAAGATTATTGCCGTATGTCCACATGGATATAATGCTTTGAAAAACGAATATCCTCAAATGGATGGTAACTATGAAGTTTACCACTACACTGAAATTTTAGCTGATTTAGTCGCTAGAGGTGTACTACAACCTGGCAATATTGGTTCAACAGTAGCTTATCATGATTCATGTTTCTTGGGTCGTCATAATGGTGTATATGATCTACCTAGAAACATCATTAAATCTTCTGGTTGTACAGTTTCGGAAGTCAAAGAATCAAGAAACTTTGGATTCTGTTGTGGTGCTGGTGGAGGACGCATGTGGTTAGAGGAAGACCCTGTAGAAGGCTACAAGCGTATTAATGAAACTAGAACTGACCAATTAATGACTGTTAACCCAGATATGATTGTAACTAACTGTCCTTTCTGCTTAACTATGCTTGATGATGGTGTCAAAGGGATTGGTGCAGAAGAAACAACTAAAGTTTATGATGTAGCTGAAGTATTATGGCAAGCAATGCAATAATATCTTAATATTTTTCAATTATGAAAAAGCCAGGGCCTTATGCGCCCTGGCTTTTTATGGGGAAGGGCATATATTCCAAATAAAATCATCTTGCTTCCAAGGTGTGAAATGGAATAGAATTAATAGTGTGAATATTTTAATATTATATAGATTTTCTATAAATTTATTGCACTTTTTTAAAATTATATAAGATACAGGAGGTTGTTTTTTTATGGCAAAAGAAGTTGTTTTAGTTGGTGCATGCAGAACTCCAGTAGGGACATTTGGTGGGCAGCTCAAGGATACCACTGCGGTTGATTTAGGTGCCTTGGTAATGAAAGAAGCTCTAGAGAGAGCTGGCTTAAGGGGGGAACAAGTAGATGAAGTAATTTTTGGCTGTGTACTTCAGGCTGCTCAGGGACAAAACGTGGCTCGCCAAAGTGCAATTAAAGCGGGAATTCCCGAAACTGTTACTTCTTTTACTTTGAACAAGGTATGTGGTTCTGGACTTAGGGCAGTTAGTCTAGCAGCCCAAATAATAAAGGCAGGGGATGCTGATATTATTTTAGCTGGTGGGACCGAGAATATGACCCTAGCACCATTTGCTCTGGAAAAAGCTCGTTATGGCTACAGAATGGGTAATGGTGCTCTAGTTGACACTATGATTAAAGATGGCCTATGGGAAGCATTTAACGATTACCATATGGGCATTACTGCAGAAAACATCGCTGAACAATGGGGTTTATCTCGTGAAGAACAAGACGATTTTGCTTTTAGGAGTCAGGAATTAGCCAAGAAGGCTATTGAGAATGGAACCTTTAAAGATGAGATCGTCCCTGTAGTTATCAAAACAAGAAAAGGTGACCTTGTATTCGATACGGATGAACATCCTCGCGCTACTACTAGGGATAAGATGGCTAATTTGAGACCAGCCTTTAAAAAGGATGGCACCGTAACTGCTGGTAATGCTTCGGGGATAAATGATGGTGCTGCAGCTATTATTGTCATGAGTAAAGAAAAGGCAGAAGAACTAGGTATTAAGCCTATGGCGACTGTAGTTAGTTATGCTTCCGGTGGGGTTGACCCTTCCATTATGGGTGTAGGTCCTATACCAGCAACTCAAAAGGCTTTGGAAAAGGCGAATATGAAAATTGAGGACTTAGATTTAATTGAAGCTAATGAAGCTTTTGCTGCCCAATCTTTGGCGGTAGCTAAGGATTTAGCTTTTGATAAGTTAATGGATAGGGTAAATGTTAATGGTGGAGCTATAGCATTAGGACACCCAATTGGGGCTTCTGGTGCTAGAATTTTGGTATCTTTATTATATGAAATGGATAGAAGGGATGCTAAAAAAGGTTTGGCTACCTTATGTATTGGTGGTGGCCAGGGTACATCCCTAATAGTATCCAGACCATCTTAACAGATGACCAAAATGTAATTCATTTAATTTATAATTAAGCATAAAATAAGCATGAGGTAAAATCTTGTGCTTATTTTTATGTTTTTGCAGGGAAACTGCCGATGAAGATAGAATTGTGAGTGAGAATATATATTTTTAATTGAAAAACCACTGAAAGGAGGCAAATCCAGTTGCGATTAGCCGTGTACCCAGGTAGTTTTGATCCAGTAACTAATGGACATATTGATATATTAGAAAAGACTAGTAAGATTTTCGATAAAATTATTGTATCGGTCGTTCATAATGTTACAAAAAAAGCTTTATTTACTTTAGATGAAAGGGTAGAACTTATTAAGGAAAGTACTAAACATATAGAAAATGTAGAAGTAGAATGCTTTAACGGCTTGTTAGCTAATTATATTACCGAAAAAAAAGCCTGTGCCATAATAAGAGGTTTAAGAACTGTTGCTGATTTTGAATATGAAGCAGGCATGGCTGTTATGAATAAAATTCTTATTCCTGAGATAGATACTATTTTTGTTATGGCAGATACTAAATATATTTACCTTAGTTCTAGCGGTGTTAAGGAAGCGGCACTATTGGGTGGAGATATTAGTACTATGGTTCCACCTATAGTACAGACTGGCTTAAAAGAAAAACTCAAGGATATTGTGTTTTAAATTGAAAGGGCCAATATAAGCGGCCCTTTCAATATTATTCATCTATGCGTTTTAGACCTTCCATACATTTACCAGCTAAATCTTGATATAGTTTTATCGCAATTTGGTTATAAGTTAGCATATTCTCATCCACATCTTTTACTACCCGAGCGGGATTGCCCATGGCCACTTTGCGACTGGGTATAGTTTTCCGTGGTGGTAATACACTACCAGCTGCTAATAGGGAGCCTTCCTCTATAGATGTATGCGCATTTACAACTGAACCCATGCCTATGGTAGTATTGCTTTCAATTGTACAAGGCCCATGCACAATAGCCGCATGCCCTATTAATACATCACTTTCAATTACAGCTGTAGAATATGGTTCAGTATGAAGAGTAGCATTTTCCTGTATATTAGTACCATCACCTATGATTATATTTCCATAATCCCCTCTAACTACTGCACCAGCGCCTACATAACAATTTTCCCCGAATACAACTTCTCCAATTACTACAGCATCGGGATGGATAAAAGTAGTGGCTGGAATTACAGGTCTTTTTCCTTCATATTCATATAAGGCCATTATTTAATCCCCTTCCTTTTTATATTTATTATTTGATTTTAATGCAAAAAGATAATATATTGTATCAATATTAATATTTATATATAAATGGCATAAAACCCTCTAATCACTTTCTCGATTTTGTTATTATATAATTTACGGATATAATAAACTAATAAAGTTTTAGAAGGGACATAAAGTAGTGATTGATAAAGATTATTTGATTAAAGCTATGGATCAAGAGGGGCAAGTTAAAGTTACTTTAGCTCGTACTACTAATTTAGTAGAAGAAGCCCATGTAAGGCATAATACCTCGGCTACTGCTTCAGCAGCATTAGGGCGGGTCTTGACTGCCGCCTTAATGATGGGCAGTGATCTTAAGGGGGAAAATGATGTCTTAACCTTAAGAGTAGTAGGTAATGGTAGTGCAGGTACACTTGTAGCTGCAGTTGATAGCCAAGGTAATGGAAGAGCTTTTATGTCTAATCCCCAGGCTGATTTACCATCTATTCGGCCAGGCAAACTAAATGTTGGTGGTATTGTAGGTCAAGATGGTTATTTAGAGCTTACAAAAAATATGGGACTTAAACAACCCTTTGTAGGAAGGGTGGAATTAACCAGTGGTGAAATAGCAGAAGATTTGGCTAGATATTTTCTCATGTCAGAACAGATCCCTGCTTTAGTAGCCTTAGGAGTTTTGGTAGAAAGGGATTTAAGTGTGAAAACGGCTGGAGGTTTAATTATTCAAGCTATGCCTGGTGCAGATGATTCCTTGTTGGAGATTTTGGAAAGTAATATTTTAAATATGGGGCCTATAAGTAGTTTATTAGTAGATAATCCAGATTTAAATCCCATACTAGAAAAATTGTTTGCCAGTATAGAATACAGGCTTTTAAATAAACAGTTACTAAAATTTAAGTGTACTTGCAATAGGGAGAGATTAAAAACTATTTTGGCTAGCTTTACTAAGGACGAATTGATAGAAATATATGAAGAGGAAGGTGTTTTGGAGGCTAGATGTAATTTTTGTAATGAAAATTACCAATTCAGCCTAGATGAGATTCTAGCTCTAAAAGATAAAAAGCCTTAAGGTAAAATCTACCTAAGGCTTGTATAGCTAGATGGCTCTTTCGACTTTGCCTGAACGTAAACAACGAGTACAAACATATATTTTTTTGGGACTACCGTTAACAATTGCTTTTACTCTTTGAACATTAGGTTTCCATTGACGGTTAGTTCTAATGTGGGAGTGGCTATATTTTTTACCAAAAGAGACACCTTTCCCGCATACTTCACACTTAGCCATTTTTCTGCCCCCTCTCAATTACAATGCACTTAAATATTTTACCAGAGTGCGTGGCAAAGGGCAAGAAGAAGGAGAAAATATTTTGATTGTAGAATATTTTTAAATTATAGCAAGGAGGTAATTATTATGTTTAAAGTTAAAACGACTGAACTAGGTGATATTTTCGTGGCAGAAGAGGTAGTCGAGACTATTGCTGGACTTGCAACCGTAGATTGTTACGGCTTAGTAGGTATGGTAGCCCATAATATTAAAGCAGAAATATCAAGTATTTTAGGGCTAGAATCAATTCGCAAAGGTGTTGAAGTCAGCCGCATAGAAAATGGACTAATTATTGATGTTCATGTTATAGTCGGCTATGGTATTAAAATAAATGAAGTTGCTTATAATGTAATGCAGAAGGTAACATATATTCTGGAGAATAATGCTGGTCTACCAGTTGCTTCGGTTAACGTGAATGTCAAGGGTGTCAAAGTTCTTAGTGAAGTGTAGGGGAGGATTATAAGTTGAGTTTAGAGTTGGTAAATGGTATTGACTGGACAAGAAGTATTAAAGCAGGTTGTATTAAATTAGAGCACAACAAGGATAAGGTCGACTTGCTTAATGTTTTCCCCGTACCCGATGGTGATACTGGAACTAATATGTATTTAACTTTGCAATCCGCGGTTAAAGAGGCGGAAAAAAATGTAGATAAACCTTTGGGGAAAATAGCCAAGGCGGCCTCAATGGGTTCCTTGATGGGTGCTCGTGGTAATTCTGGGGTAATCATGTCCCAAATTTTCCGAGGCATGGCCAAGGTCTTAGAGGGTAAGCAGGAAGCGAGTGCATTGGATATTGCTTTAGCCCTAAAGGCTGGCTCCGATACGGCTTATAAAGCAGTAATGAAACCCGTTGAGGGGACTATTCTTACTGTAGTACGTGAAGTTGCGGGAGCCTGTGAAGAAGCGGCTAAAAATCAAGAAGATATTATAGCCTGTCTATTGGCTGCTATTCAACATGGCTATAAAACTTTAGAAAGGACTCCCCAAATGTTGCCTGTGCTTAAGGAAGCAGGAGTAGTTGATGCTGGTGGGCAAGGGCTCTTATACTTTTTGGAAGGTATGATAGAAGGGTTGGCACGCCAAAAGGAAATAGAATTAGATACTTACAAAGAATTTATAACTAATAAAGATGTAAGTAAAACTAAGGAAGATTTAGATATAGACTTCCAATATTGTACAGAACTTTTGATTATTGGAGTTAGTAACCCTGATTTGGGGGATATAAGAGACCATTTGGTGGCATTGGGTGATTCCTTATTAGTAGTGGGCGATGAGGATTTGGTTAAGGTACATATTCATTCAAATCATCCTGGCAAAGTTTTAGAAACTTGTCTCCAATGGGGGGATTTGAATGACATCAAAGTTAATAATATGTTAGAGGAAGCCCATGAACATATGAATAATTGGGAGACACAAGAAATCAATACTTCAACTAAAGCGCGAAAAATTGGTTTAGTGTCTGTAGGTGTAGGTAAGGGGATTATGGATATCCTTAATAGCTTAGGTGTCGACGTAGTTGTAGAGGGCGGTCAAACTATGAATCCTAGTACTGAGGAATTATTAAACGCCTGTAATTCAATAAAAGCTGAATCCATAATAATATTACCAAATAACGGTAACATCATTATGGCGGCCGAACAAGTAGGTCATCTTATAGAAGATAAGGAAGTTATGGTAGTACCTACAAAATCGGTTATGCAAGCGGTAACTGCTCTAATCGCCTTTGAAGATAGTGGGGATATAAAGGAAGTAAGCCAGGCCATGACCCAAGAAATTGAACAAGTAAAGTATGCCGAGATTACCCATGCGGTTCGTGATTCGACTATTAATGGTTTAAGCATCAAGCAAGGTGATGTTATAGGTATAATTGCAGGTAAAATCTCCCTAGTGGCCAAAACTATAGAGGACGCTTTACTTCAAGTTATAGAAGAAATGTTAGATGAAGACAGCGAACTTATTACCTTTTTCTATGGTGAAGAGGTTAGTGAAGATGAAGCTAACCTAGCCATGGAAAAAGTTACTGATAAATATGTAAATTATGAAATTGAGACTCATTATGGTGGGCAACCACACTATAGTTATTTAGTAGCTGTGGAATAGAGATAAGTAAAGAAGGGGTAGGGCCTAGGTTCTACCCCCTTTCTTGGTTTTTATTTTTAAATTAAAATTCGGGGATTTATGGAGGCTTTTATGGATAAGCTTTTTGGCAATGTGCAATATGTTAAAGGAATAGGACCTAAAAGGAGTAAGTTATTAGAAAGATTAAATATATATTCGATTTTCGATCTACTTTGGCATAGGCCCAGGGCCTATATAAATAGGGACAATATACCAAATATTGATGCAGTTAGGATAGGGGAATATAATAACTTACAAGGTGAAGTAGTAAGTGTTAATAGCCTTAGAACTAGAAGGGGTATGCACATTTTGAAGGCAGTTTTAAAGGATGCTGCTGGCTATTTCCAAGCGGTGTGGTTCAACCAACCCTTTTTGGAAAAACACATTAGGCCTGGTCAAGAGATTTTTGTTAGTGGAAAAGTTAAAAATGGCTATGAGGGCTTAGAAGTAAATGTTAGTGAATATGAATTGAATGATCATATTAATACTAAGCACAAAATACTGCCCATTTATCCTTTAACTGAGGGCCTTAACCAGAAGTTTATGCGGCAAATAATGCTTACCGCCCTTGATGAATACCTAAGCTATTACCCAGATATATTTTCTGTTTCCCTAAAGGACAAGTATAATTTAGGCGACATAAGGCCCGCATTCTATAATTTACATTTCCCCGCAAATAGACAAGCATATAAAGTTGCTAGAAAAAGGTTGGCGGTTGAAGAATTATCTTTGTTTCAATTAAGCATTAAAAAGCCCCTAATTAGCGAAAATGGGCACATTATTCATAATGAGATAAGGCCCCTAGTTAACGAAATCATGGAAAATCTACATTTTGATTTAACCCATGCCCAAAGAAAAGTAGTAAATGAGATATTTAACGATATGGAAAAACCCAGACAAATGAATAGGCTTATCCAAGGTGATGTTGGTTCGGGGAAAACAGTAGTAGCTGCCTTAGCTATGGCTAAAGCTGTAGCTAGCGGTTTTCAAGCTGCCCTGATGGCTCCTACAGAAATATTAGCCCAGCAACACTATGCTTCCTTATCCCATTTTTTTAAGCAGACAGATGTAATTATGGTTTGCCTGACTAGTTCTACGCCTCCTAAGGAAAAGAAGATGATTTTGGAGGCACTCCAAAGCGGGCACATTGATTTATTAATTGGGACCCATTCTTTAATCCAGGAAGATATATTTTTTAAAAATTTAGGTCTAGCAGTGGTAGATGAACAGCATAGGTTTGGGGTAAAGCAAAGGGCTAATTTAGCCAATAAAGGCAAGTATACCGACATTTTAGTAATGACAGCTACACCTATCCCTCGCACTTTAGCCTTAACAGTATATGGGGATTTAGATGTGAGTATAATTGATGAATTACCCCCAGGAAGAAAGCCAATTAAAACCTATTATATAAAAAGCCCTGACCGAGATAAATTATATAATTTTATTAAGGAGGAACTTAAAAAAGGCCTGCAGGTGTATGTAGTATGCCCCTTAATAGAAGAATCAGAAAAACAAGATTTGCAAGCTGCTCAGACTTTATACAATGATTTAAAAAGTGGAATTTTTAAGGAATTTAGACTGGGTTTATTACATGGACGCTTGAAATCTGCAGAAAAGGATTATATTATGCATAGATTCAAAGCAGGTGAGCTTGATTTATTAGTAACTACTACAGTTATTGAGGTGGGGGTTGATGTCCCTAATGCTTCTATTATTGTAATAGAGCAAGCCGAAAGATTTGGCTTGTCTCAACTACATCAGTTGAGGGGACGGGTTGGCCGCAGCAATGTGGAATCCTATTGTTATTTAATTGCCGAACCTAAATCTGAAGAAGCCCTACAAAGGTTAAAAGCTATGGAAAAAACTAATGATGGTTTTATTTTGGCTAATGAGGATCTAAGTATTAGAGGGCCAGGTGATTTTTGGGGAGTTAGACAACATGGACTTGATCAATTAAAAGTAGCCAATCTAATTGAAGATAAAGATTTAATCGAATTGAGTAAAAATATTATAAATGAGGATTATGATTTTTCTAATCTCGAAAAATACATAAATAAAAAATTTAACAAAGATAAAGAAATAGCGCCAAATTAGAGCATAACAATTATTGGCTTAATAATAATCTTCAAATAGTTTTATCCTATAACTGCGAGGAAAATTTGCAGTTATTTTTTTGTAAAAGATTAATAAAAAAACTTTATGGAGGTATGATTTAATGGCTAAGTCGAAAAAAACAAAAAATGATATTGAAAAATTAAAGTACGAGGTGACACAGGAATTAGGGATTCAAGAAGGAAATAAGAAAAAATCTGATAGGAAAAAAATTAAAAATCGATGAAAATACTTCTAGCATATATCTTTTAGCAAAGGACACAATAAGACTACACTCAATAAAGGAGGTGAGAATGAATGGCTAAAAGCAGTAATCAACTAATAGTACCACAAGCAAGAGAAGCAATGGATAAATTCAAATTTGAAGCTGCTAAGGAAGTAGGAGTTAATCTTAAAGATGGTTATAATGGAGACTTAACTTCACGTCAAGCTGGTAGTATTGGGGGACAAATGGTCAAGAAGATGGTTTACGATTACCAGCAAAGACAAATCGGTGGAAATGCGCAAGGTTTAAACCAAATTCAAGAATTAGATGTTATCCAACAACAAAATAAAACCAGTCAGTCTTAATTGATATTTAAATAACTAACCATTCTATCAAGAACAAGCGGAGGCAACTTTATCCGCTTGTTTCCATTATTAAAATTAAGTAGGGAAAATCAAGTAACGTATAATTCTAATTGCTCTTCTGAAATATGTGGAAATAAGGAATTACCTACCCCTATGGAAATTATATTAGCGACATTTTCTATTATTTCATCGATTTCCTGCGGGGTAACTCCTAAGCTGCCCCCAAAGTAGGAAAGGATTTCCCTAATCGAGTCTCTGGCTCTAAAATCATCATACATAGCCCCACTATTTAAACAAAACTTTTTAATAGCTTGCCCAGCAATTATGCTAGCATTGACTATAGTCGGACATCCTATGGCTATGACAGGTACCCCAAGACCTTCTCGGGTTAAAGCATGCCTAGCATTGCCTATACCAGCCCCAGGCTGAATACCAGTATTAGCCATCTGGATAGTTGTACCTATCCTTTCAACATTTTGAGCTGCCAAGGCATCCACTGCAACAACTAAGGCGGGTTTAACCTTTTCTACTATCCCTTTGATTACTTCAAAAGTCTCTAGTCCAGTTATGCCTAGAACTCCTGGGGCAATTGCGCAGGTGGGACGCATCCCTTCGACTAAAGCATCTGGTGCGTGTTCGTGATAATGCCGAGTAATGGGACTATACTCCACGAATTTTGGGCCTAGTGAGTCGGCAGTAGCATGCCAGTTGCCCAAACCGACTAATAAAACAGTGTCATCTGCCTTTAAATAATCCCCTATTAATACCGACATTGATTCTTCTATACTTTGTATAATCTCGGTGTCGACATAGGGATTTTTTATCTTCAAAGGTGGTGACTCAATGGTAACATAAACACCGACTGGCCGACCCATTTCGGCAGCTCCAGCCTCGTTTAAAATGGTAATGGTGGTAACTTTAATATTTTCTAGGCTTTTAACTTCCTCTTTTACCCCAGATATTTCAAGATCTTTATCCCCTCTAATTAAGTCACGGGCCTCAACCGCTAAATCTACATAAAGGTTAAATTCCTTAATAATCTTTTGCATAAGATACCTCCTTTGCTATATATTATCCGTAAATTATCTATTATTATGCTTTTAAGGTCCTTAATATTAAATGGCGACCATTTGGCCGCCATTTGGGGAGAGGAGAATTTTGTAAAGTTGTTGGGGAGGGTTTGTTTTTACCAGATTTTCTTCTGGTACTTATATAATTGCCCCTAATAAGTAAATATATACAAGAAATTAAAATATTTTTTATGATAAAATTACTAAAAAAGGGTAATGAAATAAAATAAGCGAAATAAGGAGTAGTAAGATTGAGAATAATTGCAGGGACCGCAAAAAACAAAAAATTAAAGGCGCCTCCTGGAAATAATACTAGACCTATTACCGATATGATAAAGGAAGCCCTATTCAATGTATTGGGCTATAAGGTCCAAGAAGCAGATTTTTTGGATTTATTCGCGGGTAGTGGTAGTGTGGGAATTGAAGCTCTAAGCAGGGGGGCTAAATCAGTAATATTTATCGATAACAATAATGGGGCAATACAGACCATATACGATAATTTAAAATCTTGTAACTTTCAAGACGGATTTGAAGTATATAAAAATGATGTATTTAAAGCTTTAGATATTGTAGTCAGAAGGAGGCTTAGATTCGATATTATTTATATAGACCCACCCTTTACTAAAGCCGAAATTTTTGATCAGATTATGTTAAGCTTAGATAGTAATATTAGTTTATTAGATGATAATGGAATAATTATTATAAGAAGTCCACACAGGCTGAGTATGCCTGCGGAATATAAAAATTTAATTAAAAGTAGGTTAAATAAATATGGAGAATCGGTCCTACATTATTATTTATTAAAATCATAGGAGGTTTATAGGCTTATGATGGAAATCTTTCGTATCTTGGATGAGATGGAGTTAATGATTAGGGATAGCAAAAGGGTACCTTTATCAGGTAAATCTGTTATCGAGGGTCATGTTTTTTTGGATCGTTTAGATAGGTTGAGGGCAATTTTACCCGAAGAATTGCAAACTGCCAAATTAGTCCTACAAGAAAAGGACAGAATAGTTACTGAAGCATGTGCCCAGGCTGAGGAAGTTATGGAAGCTTCCAAAGGTAAGGTGGCCCGTCTAGTAGATGAAAGTGAAATTACTAAAAGTGCTATGCAAGTAGCAGAAGATATTATTGCCAATGCAGAAAATGTGGCTAAGGAAATAAAGATAGATGCCAATGAATATGCCTCGGGAGTATTATCCCATATGGAAATAGTGCTTAAAAAAGGTCTAGATGCGGTTGTAGAAGGAAAAGCAGAACTGAACTATGCTTTAACTGAGGAGGATTTTTAATCCCTTACTAACCAAGAGATTAACATTAGGCTAGCAATTATACATAAAGCTATTATCAAACTAACCAAGGCAAAAGTCCAAGCATCAATCCCATAGATTATTCTTTGATAGGACCATAAGGCGGTAGATGGCAGAACTTGCATGGGATACAGGAAAAATTTATAGCCTATAAATGTTAAAAAAACAGATATGATCACTTGGATTAGTCTAGCTTTAAGGTAAAAAGATAAGCGTATGGGAATTTGTGCGATAACACTCATTACTTGGGCAATAATAGAAAGACCACTAAAGGCTAATAAGCTGCTAATGGCTAATAGCTTAGTGGTTAATTCACTATTTGCAGCTGCAATAGTATTAGCCCCTAAGGTTATTTCGAATATGCCCATACCTAAGCCATAGGCTACGGGGTAAGTCATTTTAACCAGGGGGGGCAGATTAGCCAAGATAAGGGCAAACCAATCTATAACACCCCATACGGATAACATTCTGGTTAATACAGAAAAAAAGATGATAAATCCCGCGATAATAATAATATTATTAATACTATTTTTTATGGCATCACCCAATACTTTACCCAAACTTGCAGTTTTGGTCGTCAATAATTCCTGAAATGCTGCTTTGATAGTAGTTTTTTTCGGGTAAGGCATAAGGGGCATAGTGGCCTTAAATCGCCACAATAGGCCCACAATTAAGTTTGACAGGTAATGGGAAAAGGCTAATAAGTAACCGTAAACTGGTGAAGCGAACATACCTACCCCAATAGCCCCAATGATAAATAGCGGACTAGAATTGTTAGTAAATGATACTAGTCTTTCAGCTTCATTGGCGGTAAGTAGTTTTTCATCGTATAGTTTTTTGCATAGGATGGCCCCCACAGGAAAACCAGAAGTAAATCCCATTACAATCACTACTGAACTGGAACCTGGGAGTCTAAATAAAGGTCGCATAATTGGTTCTAAAAATACACCAATAAATCTTATCAATCCTAGATTTACGATTAGTTCTGCTACTATAAAAAATGGCAAAAGTGCCGGTAGTAGAATATTGTACCATAATTTAAATCCGTCGGTGGCCGCATTTACGGTACTCTTAGGACTGATTATCATAAATATAGTTAATAATAATAATATAATAAGAAAAAATAATTTATAGTATTTTCCCATCAGCATCTCCATAATAGTTTTTTAAAAAATAGACTAAGGAAAGACTAATTAATTTATATGTTGGGATACTTGTAACTTAGAAGTCATTATTATATAAGGGGTAGATAGCCATATGCTTAAGCCAAAAGTTGCCTTAGTATTAGGTGCGGGGAGTGCTAGGGGGTTAGCCCATATTGGTGTTTTGCAGGTATTTGAGGAAAATGATGTCCACTTTGACTTTATAGTAGGTTGCAGCATGGGGGCTATGGTAGGGGGAATTTATGCATGTGGTACTAATTTATATATGTTAGATAAAATGATTGAAACTATAAATCACAACATTTTTTTTGATGTCCATATACCTAGATTGGGCTTTATTGCAGGTAAAAAAATAAGCACTTTTCTAGAATTAATGACTAAGAAAAAAGATTTTTCCCAGTTAGAAATTCCTTTGACATTAGTAGCTACGGATTTAGTGAATAGGCAAAAGATAATCTTGGAGGAAGGTGTGGTAGCAGAAGCTATAAGGGCTAGTATATCAATTCCAGGAGTATTTAATCCAGTTATAAAGGATGATATGGTACTAGTAGATGGGGCTGTGCTAGATCGCCTTCCCATTAGTGTTGCTAGGGAGAAAGGTGCAGATATTATTATAGCTATAGATGTTTCTTTTGGGGGCGGCAAAAAAGATTCTATTCAAAATACCTTGGATGTCATTATGGTTTCTATAGATATTATGCAGGAGCAACAGTTTAACACCCAGTTTGAACTCATTAATCCCGCTTGTGATATATTAATCCAACCTAAAGTCAAAGACTATTCACCACGTGATTTTAAATGTTCACGGGAATTAATAAATTTGGGTAGGGAGGCTGCCCAGGAAAAATTAGCCGAAATAGAGGCTAAGATTAATGGTTTTTCTAAAGTCTCGAGTACCTAATTGGTGAAGTAGTAAAATCACTAGCACCGATTCGTTCTTTTTCCGAGGGATAGAATAGATTGTACAGATTGCTAGCCATGATATCTAGTTTTATCATTTTGCTGGCTGGACTATCAGTTTCATCATAAAGCTTCTTTACATCCCTGCCTCTGTTTAAAATAGTCAGTTCTGAACTTTTTTTCATTTGCCCCAGCAGATTTATGCCCTTATCAGTGAAAGCTAAAACATGATGGTACAAAGGACCAAAGGCATCTAGTTCATCAACTAAGCCCTTGTTCAGATTAAACAAGGAATACAATAATATTCGGCTAATCCGCGTATAACTATACCGCTTAGACTTGATTGCCAGTCTAAGTTCGTTAAGATTACTACTTGTTATAGATTTTTCCATTATTCTAGTCTCAAGCCCTTCATTTACATCGTAAAGCCTTTCAATTTCCCTTGTATCCATGGTACGAAGTTTTGCGAAAATGGCATTTCCAAAAAACTCTGCTTTAATTGGTGATCTACCTTGCTTAATTTCCCGCATTAATATTTGCTTAGTACTTATGGGTAGGGCAAAATCAAGCTCTTTTACTTGTCTATTTTGGTAGAGCGCCTCCCTAATGGCTGTGGCACTTGCATATTCGGTTAAATTTCTACTATGAAAGTAAGAACCTTTACGTTTAATAGTAAGGGGTATGATTTGGGAATCTAGCTGAGCTATATTTCTTAGGTATTCTATAGCCAAAATATTGTTGGAACCAGTTAAAATCTTCGCCATACTAGGATTATTAAAAAACTCTTGTAAAGCTTTAGAACGAGCTACTGGGTAGCTAAGGCCTTTAGCTAGTAAATCGCTTAAAAGCTCTTTATAATCTCCTGGTTCTTCATTAAGAAATAGGGCTATTTCTTGCAAAAGTTTTATGTTATCTGTTTCGCTACCGAATGCTAGGTGAGTTACAAGTCCAGTTCGACTAAGCAATTGGACGGCAGCACGGGCAAAATAATAGGCACTACGGCTAGCAAAAGCAAAAGGTAATTCAATAACTAAATCAATCCCATTTTTCAAAGCCATCTCAGCCCGAGACCATTTGTGACAAATAGCAGGTTCACCTCGTTGGGTGAAATTCCCACTCATTACACAAATTATAGCTGCAAAGTTATTTTGGGACTTTATTTCATTAATCAAATGAAGGTGCCCATTATGAAATGGGTTAAACTCAGCAATTAAACCTAAGACCGCCATGAAGCAACCACCTTTTATATCAGTTAGTATCATAAATTCTACCACTAAATTAAACTTTTATGCTAAAATAGATTAGTATGATACGCTCGGCACAAGGTGCTTAATTAAAAGGGAGGTAGAAGGATGAGCTTATTAGCTGAAATTCGAGAAAAGGCCGCTGCCAGGGGGAAAAACATTGTTTTACCAGAAGGTCTGGAAGAAAGGACCTTAATGGCGGTTAAGGGAATTGTCGACAAAAAAATAGCTAATCCAATTTTGCTTGGGGATGAGGGTGAAATTCGGGCATTAGCGGGGAAGATTGGGGCAGATATATCTGGGGCTGAAATAGTCAATCCTATTAAAGCTAGCTATTTTGACGATTTCGTGCAAGCTTTTTACGAAATGCGTAAAAGTAAAGGGGTTGACCTTGATAAAGCCAAGGATACTATGTTAAATCCCTTATACTTTGCTTCGATGATGGTTAAGATGGACAAGGCCGCTGGGGAAGTAGCTGGGGCCGAAAATACTACAGGGAATGTTTTAAGACCTGCTTTGCAAATTATTAGGACTGCGCCAGGGATATCTGCTGTATCTGGTGCTTTTATTATGATTGTACCTAATTCGGAATATGGTGATAAGGGGACCTTCGTATTTGCAGATTGTGCGGTAACCCCTGTACCTACCGCTGAACAAATGGCAGATTTTGCTAAAGCTTCTGTAGCAACAGCGACGGAGATTTGCGGTATGTCAGATCCTAAAATAGGTATGCTTTCATTTTCTACCAAGGGGAGTGCCAGCCACGAAACAGTAGATAAGGTAGTTACAGCTACTAATCTGGCTAAGGAAAAATTCCCCGAATTAAAGGTAGATGGAGAATTCCAAGTAGATGCAGCCATTGTACCTAGTGTTGGTTCCTCTAAGGCTCCTGGTAGTTTAGTAGCTGGGGGATGTAACATCCTCATATTCCCTGATTTACAATCGGGTAACATAGGCTATAAATTAGTTCAACGTCTGGCTAAAGCAGAGGCAATTGGACCTATTTTACAAGGTATGGATAAACCGGTTAATGACTTATCTAGGGGTTGTAGCGTGGAAGATATAGTTAATGTTGTAGCAATGACTGCGGTTAGTTCTTAAACTGGAGGGAAGGATAGTAATATCCGTAAATAAATTTTAGAGAAAATGGGGAGGTTTTGTTAATGAAGGTTCTTGTTGTAAATGCTGGTAGTTCATCTATTAAATATCAAGTTTTCGATATGAAGGATGAGTCAGTATTGGCCAAAGGTTTAGTTGATCGAGTAGGAATTCCTGGGACAACCTTAGAACACAAGCCGACTGGTAAAGATGAAGTTGTAATTAAAAAAGATTTACCCGACCATACCGAAGGTATGAAATTAGTTTTGGAAGCATTAGTTAATGAAGAATATGGAATTATGAAGAGCATGGATGAAATTGGTGCAGTTGGGCATCGTGTAGTTCATGGTGGGGAAGCATTTGCTAGCTCAGTGGTAATTGATGATGAAGTTAAAAAGGTTATTAAGGATTGCTATGATATAGCACCTTTACATAATCCGCCTAATTTAATGGGGATTGAGGCATGTGAAGCTTTAATGCCTAATGTACCACATGTGGCAGTTTTTGATACTGCCTTCCACCAGACTATGGAGCCTGCCAATTACTTATATGCACTTCCATATGATGTATACGAAAAATATCATGTCAGAAGATATGGTTTCCATGGTACTTCTCACTACTTTGTATCTCATCGGGCTTCAGAAATGTTGGGCAAGCCCTATGAAGAATGTAAAATAATTACCCTACACTTAGGTAATGGTGCGAGTATGGCAGCCATCAAAGGTGGCAAGGTAATTGATACCACCATGGGCTTTACACCTCTTGAAGGGCTAGTTATGGGAACCAGGTCTGGGGATATTGACCCAGCTATTGTTTTCTTTCTCATGGAAAAACTAGAATTGAGTGCCCAAGAAGCCAACAATTACTTTAATAAAAAAGCTGGTATGTTGGGACTTTCAGGGGTATCTAATGATTTAAGAGACATTCTCGAAGCAGCTAGTACTGGGAACGAAAGAGCCCAATTATCATTAGATGTATATTATAATAGGGTTAAAGGGTATATTGGTAAATATATCGCCTTATTAAATGGATGCGATTGTTTAGTATTTACAGCTGGTGTTGGGGAAAATGGTTATGATGTGCGGGAAAATATATGTACCGACTTAGATGTCTTTGGTATCCAAATAGATGCTGAAAAGAACAAAGTCAGGGGCCAAGAAGTAGATGTATCTGGCCCAGGTTCCAAAGTTAAAATTTTAGTTATTCCTACTAATGAAGAACTAGTTATTGCCCGTGATACCCTCGCTTTAAGTAAGTAACTATAAATCACTATAAGGCGGGTTTACCCCGCCTATTCTTTTTAGTCTAAAAATTTGCTGAGTTGACAACAATATCTGTAGAGGATTATAATTATGCAGGTGTTTTATGGGGTGTATCTATGTTAATTAATTTAAGAAATTTAAAATTCCAAGTAAATGACATCGAAAATTTCAAACTGCAAAAACAGCTACCAGACAAATTGCTAGAAGTTATCAATGGCCGTTTTTTAGCACCTTGCCAGGTTGATTTGACTGTTGAGCATACTGGTGATTTATATTTGGCCCAAGGTCGATTAGAATCAGGAATAAAGACTTTATGTGCTAGGTGTCTAAGTGAGGTTTCCTATGAGATTAAGACTGAAGTTAATTTTTCAATGGTAGAATTCGCCCATGAAAATAAGTATAGTCGGGAAGATGTAGATATTGTTTTCCATTCTGATTTGCTAGTCGATATTACTCCTCTTGTTTTGGAGGCTATATTAATAAGCCTTCCCATGCGGGTACTATGCCACCCAGACTGTAAAGGCTTATGTGTTAAATGTGGGATTAATAAAAACATAGAATCTTGTGATTGTGAAAAAGATATTACTGATCCTAGATGGGAAAAACTTAAAGATTTATTATAGGGAAGGAGGTTATAACTGTGGCTGTTCCTAAGAAAAGACACTCACGTTCCCGAACTAATAAAAGACGGGCAGTGTGGAAAAGAATAGATAAACCGGGCCTAGTTGAATGTCCTCAATGTCGTGAATTGAAAATGCCCCATCGTGCCTGTTTGAATTGTGGATATTATAAAGATCGTAATGTATTATAAATAAAATGGAGTATTAAACATAAAGTAAGTAAAGTCTCAAATGGCTATTCTTACTTTTTGTTTTTAAGGAGGTTTATTATGCGTATAGCTGTCGATGTCATGGGCTCAGATTATGGTCCAACTGAATTAATTAAAGGTGCCTTAACTTGGCTTGCTGCTGCAGAAAATAGCCAAGTCAACTTAGTGGGTCCAAGAGCCATAATAGAAGAGGAATTAAAAAAACATGAATATGATGTGACTAGAGTAAGCATTACTGAAGCTAGCCAGGTTATTGAAATGGATGAATCACCTGCCTTAGCCTTAAGGAGAAAAAAAGATGCTTCGATAGTAGTGGCGACCAAATTAGTAAAGGAAGGCGAAGCAGATGCTCTGGTTTCCTGTGGCAGTACGGGGGCCCAGATGGCTGCAGCAATTTTTATTTTAGGGCGTATGCCAGGGATAGAAAGACCTCCTATTATAACCAGTATTCCAAGAGGTAATGATGGCTATAGTTTATTAATTGATGTAGGTGCAAATGTTGATTGTAAAGCTAAACAAATGTTACAATTTGCTATATTGGGTAAAGTTTATGCCCAAAAAGTTATGGGTATTGAAAACCCAAGAATCTCCCTATTAAATAATGGCCAGGAAGAAAGTAAAGGTAACAATTTAACTATAGAAACATATAATTTGTTAAAAGAACAAGAAGGGCTAAATTTTATAGGGAATATTGAAGGCAGAGATATATTTACTCCCAAAACAGATGTAATTGTCTGTGACGGTTTTACGGGGAATATAGTATTAAAAACTGTAGAGGGGCTAGCCAGTTTTATAGCAGAGAATATTGTTAAGGAAAGCGGAACTCTGCCAGGAATTTTCAAGAAACTAGATTATACCCAAGTAGGTGGTGCGCCCTTATTAGGGGTTGGAGGCATTAGCGTAGTTTGTCACGGTAGCTCAAAAAGCAATGCAGTACATAATGCTATGAATGTAGCAAAACAATGTTATATTAATAATATAGTTCTTTTACAGGAAGAAGAATTGTTGGGGATAATGTAAGATATTTTAAATTGCAATGAAGGAGGATATTTTAGGATGCAAGAATTTTTTGAATTGGCTCAGAAATATTTAGCTGAACAGTTAAATATTGAAACCGAACTCATTACTATGGAAACTACATTTGAGGAAATTAATGCGGATTCAATTGATGTGGTGGAAATGATTATGGCCCTAGAGGATACATATGATGTAGAATTTCCAGAAGAAGATTTGGAAGATTTCCCAACTATGGGACTATTGGTCAGCGCCTTGTTTAATTATATGGAAGGGATAAAATGAGTAATAGTATTATGAGTGCTAGGCGATTTCTGGAAGATAATGGCCTTGACTTTAAAGATGAAACTTTAATGCAGACAGCCCTTATGCACCCCTCATATTCCCAAGAAAAACATGCGACTGTTAATAATCAAAGGCTTGAATTCCTAGGTGATGCGGTACTTAATTTTGTAGTTGCAGATTGTTTATATAACGAATATAGGGAAAAGGCTGAAGGTGAGTTGACTAAGATAAGGGCTAAGGTGGTATGCGAAAAAGCTTTGGTCAATGTGGCTCGTGATATTGATTTAGGGAAATACCTATTACTTGGCAAAGGTGAAGAAATGTCTGGGGGACGCAAAAGGAAATCGATATTGGCTGATACCTTTGAAGCAGTAATCGGTGCGATCTATCTTGACCAAGGCTTTGATCTAGTTAGTCAATATATTATTAAACATCTGGGTCAAAGTATTCAAGCAGCGGCTAGTGGGGATTATAATGATTATAAATCCCGTTTACAAGAATATGTACAAGGTAAACATGGACAAAATGTGACTTATTCCATCGTTGAGGAAAGTGGTCCTGCCCATGCCAAGGTTTTTGTAGCTGGGGTTTTCTATAATAATAAAATTCTTGCAACTGGAAGAGGAAAAAGTAAAAAAGAAGCAGAGCAAAATGCAGCTGAATATGTCCTAACCCATGATTTATTAAATAATTTGATTAAGGATTAAAAATATAATGAAAAGACATTTTAATATCCCAATTTTTATTCCCCATCTAGGATGTCCTTTTGATTGTATTTTTTGTAATCAAAAGAAAATAGCTGCAACTTTAAAAGCGCCTGGACTACCAGAAATAAAAACTATAATAGAGGAACACCTTAGAACCTTGCCTGCAGCTAGTGAAGTTGAACTTGCTTTTTTCGGTGGCACCTTTACTGCTATTGATAAAGATGAACAGATTAAATACTTAGAGCTTATCCAGCCATATCTCAAAAGTGGAAAAATAGCATCAATTAGGCTATCCACTAGACCAGATTTTATAAATAATTCCATACTAGGATTATTAAAGGAATATGGGGTAAAAACTATTGAATTAGGAGTCCAGTCCTTGGATGATGGAGTTTTAAAAAAGTCGGGCCGAGGCTATAAGGTAGAGGACGTTTTTAGGGCGGCTCATCTCATTAAAGAACATAATTTTATGCTGGGATTACAATTAATGGTGGGACTACCTGGTGATAATTATAGCTTGGATATAAAAAGTACCTGGGCTGCTATCTCTTTAGTCCCAGATATGGTTAGAATTTATCCTACTTTGGTTATTAAGGAAACCTTTTTGGCCAAGTTATATGCAGATGGAAAATACCAACCACTAGACCTTACCCAGGCAGTTACTATAACTAAGGAAATGTACTTGCGCTTTATGGCTCATAATATAAAAGTGATCCGAATGGGCCTGCATCCCAGTGAAGAATTGTCCAGCGGTGATGCCCTTATAGCCGGGCCATTTCACCCTGCCTTTGGTGAACTAGTTATGCAAGAAGTTTTTTATGATATGGTCCAATACCTATTGGGGCAATTCCAGGAAACTATTAAGCTGGGGAATGAATTAACTATTTATATTAACCCCAAAGACTTTTCGAAAATGCTTGGAAATCGGAAAAATAATATTGCTAAATTAAAAAATAGTTTACAGATAGACGATATAAAGATTAATGGGACTGAAAATATGGCACTAAACAGTGTGGGAATAAGTACAAGTGGGGATATACCCTCACATATTTTGCAAAGGGAGGATTATCTAAAAAACTTTTCTAAGATATAAACTTACCCTGGTATTTTAAATGGATTTAGTCATAGCCTTTTGATTATGTTTTATTGTAAAAGAAAAATTGTCCTAAAAGCCCTCGAAGGGCTTTTCTTTGCATAAGCCTTTATTCCAGATTGATAATAAAGGTTTAACAATATTTTTGTTTAAATAATTATCAATGCCTAGAAAGGAAGGGCAAGATGAGAGTAAGAATATTAACTAGCTTGTATAATTTAAAAGGTGATTATGTATCTGGGAAAAGGATGGCAGAAGAACTCGGCATAAGTGGGGTAGCAATATGGAAACATATTGAAGCTTTAAAGCAAGAAGGATATGATATTAATGGGGTAGCTGGGCGGGGCTATCGTCTCAATAATTGGCAAAACATAATTATACCTAGTGAAGTAATGCAAGGGTTAGGGAAGGCCGAACTCATAAGGCAAATAATGTATTATCCAGTTTTGGACTCTACTAATGAATTGGCTAAAAAATTGGCTGGCAATAATGAGGAAGGTCTAGTAATAGTAGCTGGGCAACAAAGAGCTGGTAAAGGGCGTCTCGGGCGTAAATGGGATTCCCCATTGGGTGGGATATGGTTTTCCATTATCCTTAAACCTCGATTACCTTTATCAAAACTAGCCCTATTATCTTTGGTTTTTGCCTTAGCCCTAGGAAAAGCTTTAGACAAATTTATAGAAAAACCTAGCCAATTAAAATGGCCCAATGACGTTTTCATAGGCAATAAAAAAGTTGCGGGAATTCTATTAGAGGGAAGTGGACAGTTGGATAGGGTAGATAATCTTATAGCTGGATTCGGAATTAATGTTAATATATCATCGGATGCTTGGGTAATAGAAGATGAAAAAATTACTTCTTTGTTAATTGAGAATCATCGAGTAATGGAAAATAGCCATATTTTAACCGAAGTTTTATCTTATATAGAGGAATATTACTATTTATTCTTGCAAGATGGTTTTGAGCAAATAAGACAGGAATTTAAGGCAAAATGTTTACATTTAGGGCAGGATGTATCTATACAGCAATCTAAGGATACTATTACTGGCAGATGTATGGATATAGATGAACAAGGTAGTATGGTATTAAAAGTGGATGATGAGATTATGCGTATTACTACAGGTGATGTAAAAATTATTTGATACGGAGGATTTTGAGTTGTATCTTAAAAAATTAGAACTCAAAGGTTTTAAATCTTTTGCCGATAATACAGAGATATACTTAAGACCGGGTATAAATGTAGTAGTAGGCCCTAATGGATGCGGAAAAAGCAATCTAGTTGATGCAATAAGATGGGTATTAGGGGAAGGAAATGTCCGCAATTTACGGGGACAAAAAGGTGAAGATGTTATTTTCAACGGGACTGACAAAACTCGTGCCCTAGGTATGGCTAGTGTAGAGATGACAGTAGATAACATAGATAATATACTACCTGTCGATTATAGTGAAGTGACCGTGGCTCGTAAGGTGTTTAGAACAGGTGAAAGTGAATTTTTATTAAATAAATCCCAAGTAAGAATGAAAGATATTAATAAATTATTTATGGGAACTGGATTAGGCAAAAGGGGTTATTCCATAATAAGCCAGGGAGAACTAGAACAAGTTTTAAATGGGCAACCAATAGATCGCCGTCTAATATTGGAGGAGGCTTCTGGGGTAATCAAATATAGACACCAAAGGGATGTAGTGAAAAAGCGTATATCAGATACTAAACAAGATTTGTTACGTTTGGCCGATATTTTAGCTGAATTAACTCTGCAACAGGAAGACCTGGCTTTGAAGGCTGAAAAAGCAGAAAAACATATAAGACTATCCCAGGAACAGGTCAGACTAGAACAAGAATTATTGAAATTTGAAATAAATAAAGTTTTAAAGGATTACACTAATAAATTAACTAATTTGGAAAAATTGCAAAAGCAGTGGACTGATTTAAAAAATCTTGAAACTGATAATACAGACCAATTGGACCATAATGAAAAATTATTAGCTGAGGCTAGGCTAGAGCTTAACCATCTTAAAGAAATGGTATATCTAACGGAAAACAAACAACATAGCATTATTGGTGATATTAGGATTAGCGAGGAACGGATTAAAAGTTATACCGAAGGGCTGAAAACGGCGGAAATAGATGAAGCAAAATATAAGGAAATGCTGGCTAATATTTCCCTAGAAGTTGCCAATAGACAAAGTGATCTTCAGGCCCAGAAATTAGCATATGAACAAAAAAAGGACGAATATAATGAAATCATTAATGAATTAAGAAATTTTGAACATGAAATTGATTTATTAAAAGAAAAATTTGAAGCGGAAAAGGCTTACATATTCACTCATCTGGAAGATGAAGCTATGCTTAAAAATGATATTAATGAAAAGGAAACTACCATAAGCAGGATACGGGAAAGAAGGACTAGACTTACTATAAAAAAGGATGAACTGGCTCATAATATTAATTTTTCCCGTCATAGTCTCCTGGAAATGGAAGAAGAGATAAATGATTTGACACTTGCAATACAAGCAACATCTATAGAAGAAAACAATTTACAGGATAATAAGGCAGATTGCTTAGCAAAGTTACAAGTAATAGTACAAGCTCACGAAGACTTAGAAAATGAACTGCGTTTAATTGAAAATCGCCTACTGACCATTAAAGATAGTGAAGAGAAATTATTGGGGTATTCTGCAGCAGTCAAAGAAGTCTTAAGTTTACAAAACAGTTTTTCTGGCATTATGGGTATCGTAGGTGAAGTAATCCAAGTAGCAGATGGCTTAGAAGTCGCCATAGAAACTGCAGCTGGCAGGGGGTTAGAAAATATAATTGTAGAAAAGACACGGGATGCTCAGAAGATTGTAAACTTCCTTAAGAAAAATAAAATGGGACGGGTAACCCTACTTCCTCTTGATATATTAAAAGTCGCTAAATTAAATCCTCTTTTATTAAATGAACTTAGACAGGAAAAAGGGGTATTGGGCATTGCTTCTGAACTTATCGAATATGAGACCAAATTCCAAAAACCGATTTCATATATATTAGGTCGTACATTAATAGTCGAAGATATGCCTACTAGCATCTATCTATTCAAAAAATATAACCTAGCATTTAGAATAGTTACTTTGGATGGGGAAATCCTTAATACTAGTGGTGCAATAACTGGTGGTAGTCATAAAAAAGGTGCATTTAATAGTCCACTTAAAAGAAAAAATGAGGAAAAAAGGCTTATCCAAGAGGCAGAAGTTTTGCGCAAAAGTATAGCAGATAAATATGCTGCTAAAATTGCTTTAGATGAAAAGCTGGCTAATATAGAAGACAAGTTAACCATAGTTACAAACACAAATATTGAAAATAAATTTAAATTAGAGCTCTTGTATAAGCAATTAAAAGCCAGCAAAGATGAACTAGACAATTCAATAGCCACTAGAACTAATTTATTAAATGAAATAGAAGCATTGAACCAAAATAAAAATAGTCTGGGTGAACAAATCATATCTTTACAAAGTGATTTAGCTAAAATGCAGGAGACAAGTACCAAGACTTCTGAACAATTAGAATTAATTAGGGCGAAAATTGATAGTCGACAAAGGGACTACGAAGTCGGAAAAGCTAGGCTATCATCCTATCAGGATTATTTGCTGGCTAAAGAACAGGAACTAAACAATATTGAACATAGTATGGGACAATTTATGCAAGTTAAAGATTCCTATTATGATTCTATGAATAATGCTATAGCAAGTAAAAATAGGCTTACCGATACCATAAAAAAGGAAGAAGCCCAAATTGTGATGCTGACTAAGGCTAATGCAGATTGTACTGCGAAATTAGTCCAGGAAAATCAGACTATTAAGGCCAAACAGATAGCAGCAGCAAATTATATGGATGAAATAAATAAATTCAAAAACTTAATAAACCCCATTAGGCAGGACATATCTAAAGTTGAATCTTCAATACATAATTACGAGTTAAATTTAACCCGACTTGAAACTGAATTAAGCAATTTACAGGAAAAATGGCAAGATATCTTTGATTTCAAAATACCTGAAAATATCGAAGTTTCATATACCCACCAGGAAATTAAGGTTTTTGCAGCTGACTTGGCAAAAATTAAAGAAGTTTTATCATTGCTTGGTTCAGTCGATCTAGGTGCTATTCAGGAATATCAAGTACTATCAGAAAGGGTGGATTTTCTAAGCTCTCAATTGGATGATTTAACTGAAGGGCAGGTAACATTAGAAAAATTGCTGGAGAAAACTGAAAAGATAATGCTTAAGGAGTTTGGGCAGTTTTTCCTTATGGCTAACGAAAGTTTCAGTAATACATTTAAAGAAATTTTTGAAGGTGGGGAAGCCTTTTTCACTCTAGAGGAAGTTGAAGATACCTTAACCGCTGGGGTTAATATGCAGGTTAAATTGCCTGGCAAAAGGACTCAGTCCCTAAATCTTTTGTCGGGTGGGGAAAGGGCTCTGACTTGTATAGCCTTTATTTTTGCTTTACTAAGATTAAAGCCAGCTCCATTCTGTTTATTAGATGAAATAGATGCCACATTAGATGAAACTAATTTAGTGAGGTTCTCCAATTTTCTTAAAAACATGGCCCAAAATATGCAGTTTATAATTATTACCCACCGCCAGACTACGATAGCATCTGGTGATAATCTTTATGGGGTAACTATGCCAGAAAAGGGCATATCCACAATTTTAACCCTTGATTTATCTGAAGCGGAAGGCTTAGCAGGTTAAATATTTTAAAGGATGGGATAGAATGTCGGTATTTAACAGATTTAAAAATAAGAAATCCGAAGATAGTCTAGAAAACTGGGAAACGAATCAAGGCATTTTCGATGAACCTAAATCGGCCCAAGAAACCGAAAATTCTGGTGCCAAAACGGTCTTTTTTGAAAAATTAATCAAAGGCTTAAGCAAAACTAGGGCCAACATAAACGAAAAAATTACTAGCCTAATCGCCAGCAACAGAAAACTAGATGAGGATTTCTGGGAGGAGTTAGAGGAAATTTTAATCCAAGCAGATGTAGGTGTTGATACCTCATTAGCCTTGGTAGCTAACATTAAAAGTAGGGCCAAAAAGCAAAAAATTAATGATTCTAATGAAGTTGTCAATCTACTTATAGAAGAGGCTGCCAATTTATTAGCTGGTTTTGAGGCTCATATAAATGTTTCTGCCTCACCTACAGTTATACTAGTGGTGGGTGTTAATGGGGCAGGCAAGACAACCTCAATCGCTAAAATGGCTCATAGATATAAAAAGGAAAAAAAGAAGGTCTTACTTGCAGCAGGGGACACCTTTAGGGCGGCAGCCATCGACCAATTACAAGTATGGGCCGATAGAATCGGGGTAGACCTTATCAAGCACCAAGCAGGGGCAGATCCTGGTGCGGTTGTATTTGATGCCCTTAGTGCAGCCAAAGCGCGCCAGAGTGATATTTTGATTATTGATACCGCAGGTAGGCTTCAAAATAAGACTAATTTAATGAAAGAAATAGGGAAAGTTAGAAATATTATTGAACGTGAAATCCCCGCAGCTCCACATGAAGTTTTACTGGTTTTAGATGCTACAACAGGACAAAATGCCATTAGTCAAGCCCGAATTTTTAAAGAAGCTACTTCAGTTACAGGTATTGTCTTGACTAAACTAGATGGCACTGCTAAAGGTGGCATTGTACTTGCCATAGCACAAGAATTAGATATCCCCGTTAAATTAGTAGGAATAGGTGAAGGGATGGAAGATTTAAGAGATTTTGTTGCAGAGGATTTTACGCAAGCTTTATTCGGTTAATTGAAAGATTAGGGGGAATTATTATATGGTTAAGACTGCAATTATAGGTGGAACAGGTGTCTATGATCCAGAATTACTAGACGATGTTAAAGAAATTACCCAAGAAAACCCTTTCGGTCAAGTACAAGTAACAGTGGGGAAATTTGCTGGCCAAGAAATTGCTTTTATTCCCAGACATGGAATAGGGCACAGTGTCCCTCCACATTTAATAAATTATCGGGCTAATATCATGGCTTTAAAGGATTTAGGGGTGGAAAGGATTATTGCTACAGCAGCAGTAGGCTCACTCAATTTTGATTTAAAGCCAGGTTATTTTATATTGGCTGACCAATTTCTAGATTTTACAAAAGTAAGAAAGCATACATTTTTTGAAGGTGAGGAAGGTGTAGTACATTGTGATATGACAGTCCCATATTGTCCTAGGGTTAGGAAAGCCATAAAAAAGGCGGCCCAAGAACAGGACCAAAAAGTCCATAATGGCGGGGTCTATGTATGTACCGAAGGACCGCGTTTTGAAACAGCTGCCGAAATAAGGATGTTCAAAATGTTGGGTGGACATGTCATAGGTATGACTAGCGTGCCTGAGGTTTGTTTAGCTCGGGAATTGGGTATGTGTTATGGGAATATATCCATTGTAACTAACTATGCTGCGGGTATTTCCCCTACTATATTGACTCATAGTGAAGTGGTGGAAATTATGAAAACTAAAATTGCTGATGTTAGGGTATTAATTATGAACACCATTAAATATTTAGATGAAACTAATAATTGTGATTGCCAGAAAATATTGAGCGAAACAGGGATGTAAAATGATTAAAAATATTTACTTTGAAAATAATAGTATAGTAATTTTAGATCAAACTAAATTACCCGAAAAAGTAGTACATGAAAAACTTACTAGTCCAGAACAAGTAGCAGGTGCTATTAGGCAACTCAAGGTAAGAGGGGCTCCATTAATTGGGGTTACTGCCGCATTTGGACTAGCTTTAGCCCTAGCCCAGTTTAAAGGCAATAAAGACGGACTAAAAGTCTATTTTGCTGAAGTTAAGAACCTATTAGCCCTTACTAGGCCCACTGCAGTTAATCTATTTTGGGCTCTGCAAAGAATGGAAAATGTCTTTGTGGCTAATTTTGCGGCGGACTTGCCAACAATTATTAATGCCCTAAAATCTGAAGCTGAGGCTATGTTTGCGGAAGATGTGGCCACTAATGAAGCTATTGGCGAATATGGACAAAGGCTGATTAGCCAGCCAAGTAAAATTATGACTATTTGTAATGCGGGGCATTTAGCCACTTGTGGTTATGGGACAGCCTTAGGGGTAATTCGCTCCGCAGCTAAAAAAAACAAAGTCAAAGGGGTATGGGCTAATGAGACTAGACCAGTCTTGCAAGGTTCCCGTCTTACAGTATGGGAATTAACCCAAGACAATATTCCAGTTACCCTAATAACTGATAATATGGCGGGTTACGTCATGTCACAAGGGGAAGTGGATTTTATTGTAGTAGGTGCCGATAGGATTGCGACAAATGGTGATACAGCTAATAAAATTGGAACTTACTCCTTAGCTGTTTTGGCCCAACATCATCAGATCCCCTTTTATATTGCAGCTCCTATTTCTACTATTGATTTTGCCATAAGTAAGGGTAAGGAAATTCCAATTGAGGAAAGGAATGCTGATGAAGTTAGAAGTATCATGGGGAGCATGTTGACGGTACCTAAGGTGGCAGTCTTTAATCCGGCTTTCGATGTTACTCCTAACCATCTGATTACAGGAATTATTACGGAAAAGGGAGTATTAAAACCGCCCTTTGCCGAAGAAATTTTAAGTTTGCGGGGGTAAAATATGGATTATCAATATATAAAAGATGAAGTTTATGCAACTGCTATCGAGATTTATAAAAGCAATCTGGTCATGGGAACTTGGGGAAATGTGAGTCAGCGTATTAATCAGGAATTATTTGTTATTACACCAAGTGGAATGGATTATGATAGCCTAAGTCCCGAAGATATGATAATAGTAGATAAAAGAGGGGAAGTTGTAGCAGGTCAGTATCAACCTTCAATTGAAACTAGGATGCACATAGAAATATATAAAAATAGGCTAGATGTCAATGGCATAGTCCATGTGCATAGTCCATATGTGACCGCTTTTGCGGTGGCGAATCAACCTATTCCCGTAATTTTAGAGGAAACCGCCCAAGTAATCGGACATCCCATTGAAGTTGCTAAATATGCCTTGTGTGGCAGTCAAGCTTTGGCTTATGAGGTTGCTAAGTGCTTAGCTAATCAAGAAAATGCGGTCTTATTAGCTAATCACGGTCTAGTAGCTCTAGGCTCCACTTTATCCGATGCCTTACGGGTTTGTTTTATTGCCGAAAAAACGGCTATGATTGCTATAAATGCAGCTAGACTAGGTAAAATTAATAGCCTATCTAAAAAGGACATTTTACAACTGCATGAAGAATTTAAGTATTATGGTCAGACTAAAGTGGGAGAATAAATTGTATTTTAAGGAGGTAGATTATGGATATCCTAATCGAAAATATAAGTATACTACCTATGGGGGAAGTAGCAAACACTATTGAAAAAGGTTACATAGTTATAGAAGGCAATTTAATTAAGGAGCTAGGCCTGGGGGAAGCACCTAAGAATAACTATATCCGAATTTTGGATGGTAGCAATAAAGTAGCCCTACCTGGCTTGATCAATACCCATACTCATGCAGCTATGACTTTATTGAGGGGTTATGCAGATGATTTACCATTAATGGAATGGCTGGAACAAAAAATTTGGCCTTTAGAAGCTAAGCTTAGTCCAGAAGATGTTTACTGGGGGACTATGTTGGCTATTACAGAAATGATAAAATCCGGGACTACCTCTTTTGCGGATATGTATTTTTTTATGGATGAAGTTGCAGAGGCGGTTAAAATTAGTGGTATTAGGGGATTTCTAGCCAGGGGTATGGTAGGGGTAGGCCCCGAACGGGATCAGGC
Organism: uncultured Syntrophomonadaceae bacterium; assembly: GCA_964514235.1. GTDB lineage: Bacteria > Bacillota > Syntrophomonadia > Syntrophomonadales > Syntrophomonadaceae > JAAYRQ01. The sequence goes on from CAZEPV010000002.1 coordinate 82,416, forward strand.
TATAACCGATAGCATTAACCTACATAAAAAATGGCAGGGTGCAGCCAATGGACGTATCACATTTATGTTAGGCCCCCATGCCCCTTACACTTGTCCACCTGATTATTTACAAAGGGTTATCGATCTAGCTAAGGAACTTAATTCGATGCTGCACATTCATGTCAGTGAAACTCTTACTGAATTTAATGATATACAGGCGGAGTATGGTAAAAGCCCCGTGCAACACCTTAATGAATTAGGCTTCTTGGACCAAAAGGTCTTGGCTGCCCACTGTGTACATCTTACCGATGAAGATATGCAAATCCTACTGGAAAAAAAGGTGGGAGTGGCTCATAATCCTGAAAGTAATATGAAGTTAGCTAGCGGAACAGCCCCAGTGCATAAAATGCTTAAGTTGGGTATTCCCGTTAGCCTAGGCACAGATGGGGCTTCAAGCAATAATGACTTAGACATGCTACAAGAAATGCGCACTTGCGCCTTACTGCAGAAAGTTAAGCAGATGGACCCAACTGTTGTACCAGCCCACCAAGCCCTAGAAATAGCTACCCGTAATGGGGCTTTAAATTTGGGAGTGGGGGAGGAATTAGGGCAGATAAAAATGGGGATGAAGGCAGATTTAATTTTAGTAAGTTTAGCCAAGGCCCATATGACACCCAGATATGATTTAATGGCCAACCTAGTCTATGCTGCCCAGGCTAGTGATGTAGACACAGTAATTATTGATGGGCAAATAATTATGGAAAACCGTGTCATAAAAACATTCGATGAAACAGAAGTAATTTCCCAAGCGCAAAAAATTGGACAAAAGCTGCTAGGAAAACTATAATTTTAAGCTATGATTTATAAGGAGTGGAATAATATTAATCAGACTAATTTATCCCTAGAAAAAGCTTTGGAAAAGATTAGTAGCCATATAAAGACTATGGGGAAGGAAACAGTAGCCATTAATCAGGCGATTAATAGGGTAGCTTTTCAGGATATTTTCGCGCCTATTGATGTTCCCGCATTTCCAAGATCTAGAGTCGATGGTTATGCTGTTAACATAGAAGATTGTGCGGGGAAATTCCCCCTTCTTTTGCAAAAGACAGGCAGAGTACCAGCAGGGGATAAAAATAAACATATTTTAAGCCCAGGGGTAACCATAAAACTAATGACAGGTGCTCCAATTCCCCTCAATACTGGGGCCGTAGTCAAACAAGAAGACACTAAAGAAGGACAAAGAGATGTAGAAATCCTTTTTGCTCCCAAAGCAAATTCCTATATAGAAGCTAAGGGGGATATGATTAGAAAAGGGCAACTCTTAATAGAAAAGGGGCAAGCATTTACCCCATTAATTATCGAACAAATTGCTAATACTGGCCTTGATGAAGTCCACATATTTGCTGAACCCAAAAGCTATCTAATCAATTCGGGTAGCGAATTACAAATGCCTGGTAGCGACATAGAATTTGGGGAAATCCATAATAGTAACCAGAGTATGTTTTTGAGCTTGCTGGAACTAGCTGGGTGTCATTCTATTATAGGAAATGGAAAATTGATTGATGATATTGACTTAATTTGTGCGGAAGTTGAAAAAGGGCTTAGCCTAAGTGATCTAATCATTATAACAGGGGGTAATGCTGCTGGGGACTGGGATCTTATTCCAGAAGCACTACAAAAAATCGGGGCTAAAGCCCTGGTAAAAGGACTGGACTTGAGGCCAGGTAACAAGACAATTGTCGCTAACTATGGTGAAAAGTTAATATTTAATGTATCGGGTAATCCTCATGCAGGTTATATATTATTTAATATTTTAATAAAGCCAGCCTTAAAGCAAATGCAAGGTATGGCCCCACTATCCAACAAATGGTTTGATATTAAACTCGAAAATGATAATTTGACTACAAAAAAAGTAAGGTATTTCTGCCAAGGGGCCCTAATATCAAAAAATCATGAATTAAGTGCCCTTGCATTTAGGAAAAGCGAAATTAATTATACACTATTAAAAAAATATAAAGAACTAAAAATTATAAGTCCTATTATATTAGATATACCGCCCAAGATAGGTAATAAAGGGGATATAGTCAGGGGATTATTAATATAGAAAATCCTCTACTTCCTTAATTAATTCTTCCTGATATTTTTCTAAACTGGTGAAATCCATAGCATCTACATAATAACTTTCCAAATTATCATGGAGTTTTTTAGCTTTCCCTATAAATTCGATTGCTTCTTTTATGCCTAGTTCAATCCGATTTAGGGCAGAATCAATACTCTTAGCGTATATACCTAGTTTACTTTCATCTATAAACATATTAAAATCTAGCTGTCTTTTAAAATTGCTGCTGGGTATTTTGCTAGTATAATCGAAAAAATAGTTGGTCACATCTACTAAAGCTAATTCCCCTTCTGGTAGTAGTATTAGGTCAATTTCATCTGGCTTGAAAGGATTATGGAAGATTTCAGCATAGAATTCATTGATTTCTATTAAATTAAGGACATATGCAAACAGATTTTTAATGCCTGTGCCAGGATTGCCTTTAACCATAAATAAAGTAGTATCTTTAGTGACGATAGTATCCACATGGTTAATTAAACCTTCTGGTGTAATAGCTCCAGGGAACAAATGTCGAACTGCTTTTTCTTTTTTACTGCTTAATTGCAAAAAATCATCCGCCAAAAGCCTTATATTCCGCTTGACTGCACTGGTATCAATAGCTTCCTCATAGTATGATTTTAATTCTGTGTAAGCAATGTTAGCTTCTTTTAGACGTCCATATGCACGAGTAAAAGACCTACTGATTTGTCTAGTTAATTTTACTATGTCTTCCCTATTATTTTTTAATAAGTCCCGATTCAAAAACTTACCTAAATCAATTATTTCATCAATAGCCCCAGAGAATTTAGCTTCTACAATGTGGGGGGAAGTACCATCTAAAAAACAAATTTCTTTATCCCCAATTACAATACCATCTAAGGAATTACTATCCGAGGAACACCAATGGTATTCTAAATCGTAATTTTGCTGGGTAAATCTAGCTGCTATTTTTTTCATTAGGACTGATTTTCCTACTCCAGGACCACCCTTTAAAATATATTTATGACCTACGTCAAGTGGAACCATATAATCATAAAAAGAATAAAAACCATAACAAGTGTTACCACCTGGAAAGATATTTCTAATTTTAGCCATTCTTTATGCCTCCAAAATCTTTATTTTAAATATGTATATGAAGTAAAAGTGTATATATAACAAAAGATTCGTCATTATTAGTAGTATTATGGTAGATTAATTAATAAAGAGTTTTTAGGGGGGACTTAATTGTTAACGAAATTTAATGCAGTACTCAAGGGAACCTATCAGGAACTAAATGGAATTAAATATACCCATGTAGAGAAGGGCAAAGCCATAGGGAGTATGGAGGTAGAATCACACCATTTAAACCCCAACGGCACCATACACGGTGCGGCATTAGTTGCCCTTGCTGATAGTGTGGCAATGGTGGGGTTAATCTATACATACGATATGGTTCCAGCGGCTACAACCAACTTATCGGTTAGTTTTCTTAGGCCAGTAAAATCGGGGAAGGTAAGGGCAGAAGCTCAGATATTATCCAAAGGCAGGAATGTATCAGCTTGGCAGGTAGATTGTTACGATGATAGGGACATTTTATTGGCTACAATTCAAATACATTTTGCACTAATCAAAAAAGGAAGTACAAAATGGGAAAGAGAGCTGGGGCAGTAGACTGATATTTATTAGTCAATAGGCTGCCATTGCGACAGGTTAAAAACTTTCTCCTTATGGCCTATAATATATAGAATATAAGGAGCTTTGTATAAATTGGGGGAAATTTTGTGGAAATTATTTGGGAAATTAAAGATTATGATCGCTCTATTTATAAATTACTAAAAAATAAATTAGATATCTCACCAACCTTGATTAAATTGCTTATCCAAAGGGGAATTGATACTAAAGATAAAATTGAAGATTACCTATATGGTAATTTATATGGTTTATCAGCTCCCTATGATCTTAGCGGTATGGATAGGGCAGTAGCCAGGATTAAAAGAGCAGTTGCTGATAGGCAAAAAGTTTTAATTTATGGGGATTATGATGTTGATGGAATATGTAGCACAGTAATTTTATTAGAGTCTTTGCAGATGCTAGGTTTAGATGCTGACTATTATGTACCGAATAGATTTAGCGAAGGTTACGGATTAAATATCGAAGCAATAAAGGATATAGCTGCCCAAGGATATGATTTAGTAATTACGGTAGATTGTGGCATAAGCTCTATAAAGGAGGTTGAATTAGCTAATAACCTAGGCCTGGATTTTATAATTACCGATCACCATAATCCCAGTATGGGACTTCCCCAAGCCGAGGCAATAATTAACCCCAAATTAGACAATAAGGAAAAGAACCAGGATTTATGTGGTGCTGGTATAGCTTATCAATTAGCGCTAGCATTAAATCACGATATTGTACCCCATGATAATGATATTTGGTTAGATTTAGTTGCCTTAGCCACTGTAGCGGATATAGTGGCCCTACGAGGTGATAATAGGATTTTTCTTAAATATGGTTTGAATAAAATAAGCAATGGCTCAAGGATAGGCTTAAAGGCTTTATTATCGGTGGCTAATCTAAGTGATAAAACTATATCCGTTTGGCATATTGGTTTTATTTTAGCCCCCCGTTTAAATGCAGCAGGGAGAATGGCTTCAGCTTCCCTAGCTATTGATTTGTTGCAAACTAAAAACTACCAGCTAGCGGTCAAACTAGCCCAGGAGGTATCTGACTTAAACAATCAACGCAGGAGCGTAGAAGATAGGATTCTAAAGGAAGCTACCCTGCATATTGAAACTGAGCTTAATTTGGCCCAGGAAAAAATCTTAGTTTTAGCAGGGGACAACTGGCATCAGGGTGTAATCGGGATAGTTGCTTCCCGTTTAGTTGATAGATATAACCGCCCTGTAATCGTGATATCCTGGGAAGGTGATTTGGGGAGGGGCTCGGGCCGTAGTATGGGGAATTTTGATTTGTATCAAGCCCTAGCTGCAAACCAGGAGCATTTAGAGCAATTTGGTGGACATAAGTTGGCAGCTGGTCTTAGTCTACATAAAAATGATTTCGCTAATTTCAAAAAAGATTTATTAGCTTATTATAGCCAGTTACTAGATGAGATTTCCGACTTTAAGACGGAAACTATAGACTTAGAATTGGACATAGGTGACATTAATCAGAAGTTAATAGAGGAACTAAAGCTACTTGAACCTTGTGGGGAAGGTAATCCGCTGCCTAAGTTTTTGGCTAGGAACCTAGAAATAACCAACTCAACTTTAGTAGGTAAAAACAAGGATCACTTTAAATGCCAAGTGTGGCCAGGTTCACTTGATGCCATAGCCTTTAATAGGCCGTATTATATGGAGCAACCTTTCAAATTATTAAAATATGATATGGCTTTTACCATAGCAGAAAACGAATTTCTGGGCCAAAGGAAGATACAACTTAGAATTAGAAATATTAAACCGACGATTATTCCAGATGATCCCAATCTGCTGAATGTTTTTAAAAAACCTCAAGCTATAATAAAGAAAATTATAAGTGAATTGGAGGCTAAGCGCCCAGTTACATTAATTTATCCAACCAGTCGAACCCTAATGAAACATTATCTTGATTTAAGGAAAGTATTTAATCCTAGTTTAATTAAAAGGTTGCATGGTAATATTTATATAGAAAACCGCAATCGGGTGCTTAAGGAGTGGCAAGAAGGTAATTTAGGCATTTTCTTACTTACTAGATCTTATTTGGACTATTTTTTATTGCATAATAAGTTACCAGATTATCTGAAATATATGGTGGACATTTGGCCTGATTTATCGACTTCTTTAGTTGAGTCAGATGGGATAGAAGTCAACTATCTTTTTGAACCTAAAGAAATTAATATCGTAAAAGAAGAAATGGATATAAGTGAAGAAAAGCGGGCTGTTGTCTATACTAACCGCCCCACTACTATTAAAAACTTGACAAATAAGCTGGAAAACATATTCGTTTTGGCAGGGCAGGATGATTATCGCAAACGTAGGAACTTAAGGCAGCAATTTAATGATTCTAACCGAGCCTATTTACTACTCGATGGTGCCTATGATATTTATGGTGATGATATAGAGAATATAGATAAAATGCTTTTGGCTGATGTGCCTTTTAGTTACTATGAGGGCCTGCTCGCTATGTATCAAATTAGTGCTACTGAGGAAATAAAGTTGATTAGCCTATTTGATAAGGCTAATATTGAAAGTAATAAAAAATACTTGGCCCAAAATTACCCTAATACCGATACAGTCAGACAGGTTTTAAATTATTTCAAAAATTTGCAGACTGAAGGACTTAAATGTGATGTTAATGACTTGAACTTAAAGGTAGCTAACTTTATTAATAAAAATTCTAAGGATTTCAACATATTGCCTGTACTGTGGATTTTGGCAGACTTGGGTTTATGTGAAATAAAAAATCAGGCTACTACTATTGAAATAAAATTTCTTAGGGTAGGTAACAAAAAATTAAACATTTCTAGTTCACCTTACTACTTAGAAGGAATTGCTGAAAAGACAGCTTTTATAGAATGGGAGAAGATGATTACCAATGGCTGAAATGGTGAGGGAAATAAATATTAATAAGCTATTTGAGCGAGTAACTGAATATGATCCGGCTGCTGATATTAATCTATTAGAAAAAGCATACAATTTTGCTAGATTAGCACATCACGGTCAAAAAAGGATATCAGGTGAACCCTATATTCAACACCCCTTAGCCGTAGCTCTGATTTTAACTGAGTTAGAATTAGATGTGCCTACACTTTGTGCTGCACTATTACACGATGTTGTAGAGGACACATCAGTTAGCCAAGAGACTTTAGAAGCTGAATTTGGGGAGGAAATCGGCTTATTGGTGGATGGAGTTACCAAACTAAGCCGTATTGATTTTCAGTCTAAGGAAGATGCACAAGTTGAAAATCTAAGAAAAATGTTTTTGGCCATGGCAAAAGATATACGAGTTATTATCATTAAGTTAGCTGATAGATTGCACAATATGAGAACTTTGCAATTTCAAAATGAATATAAGCAAAAAGAAATAGCCCGAGAGACTATGGAGATATTTGTTCCTTTAGCCCACCGCTTGGGTATTTTCATGTACAAATGGGAATTGGAAGATTTAGCTTTTTATTATTTAAATACAGAAATATATTATGAAGTCGCCAAACGACTAAAGCAAAAGAGGAAAGAGCGGGAAGAATATGTCCGTGAATTAATTGAACAAATTAAACATGGGATTGACCAGATTGGACTTAGTGCTGATATTGCAGGCAGACCCAAAAACATTTTTAGTATTTATAAAAAAATGATTCAACAACAAGTGGATATCGATGAAATATATGACAAGATAGCTATTCGGGTAATCGTTGACGAGGTTAGGGAGTGCTATGGGGTCTTGGGTATTATTCATACTATGTGGAAACCACTTCCTGGTCGTTTTAAAGACTATATTGCTACACCTAAGCCTAATATGTATCAATCATTGCATACCACCTTAATTGGTAAAGGTGGGGAACCTTTTGAAGTACAAATAAGGACCTGGGAAATGCATCGCACTTCAGAATATGGAATTGCTGCTCATTGGCGATATAAGGAAGGTTCCAGCCCCAAAGAAAAGAAATTCGATGAGAAGTTATCTTGGTTAAGACAAATGTTAGAGTGGCAACAAGATATTAAAGATACTAATGAATTTATGGAATCCCTTAAAATAGATTTGTTTGATGATACAGTTTTTGTATTTACACCTAAAGGTAAAGTCATAGAACTTCCCAAAGGTGCATGTCCCGTTGATTTTGCTTATCGTGTCCATACTGAAGTTGGTCATAAATGTGTTGGTGCTAAAGTAAATGGTAGGATAGTTCCTTTAGATTACGAGTTGGGAAATAGCGATATAGTAGAGATAATTACCGCCAAGAATTCACCTGGTCCTACCCGTGATTGGCTTAATTTCGTGACAACCTCTTCAGCCAAAAGTAGAATTAAACAATGGTTTAGACGTGAAAAAAGGGAGAGCAACATTATTAAAGGTCGTGATATGTTAGAACGCGAGCTAAAAAAACTTCATTTTGATCCACGGGATTTACTCAAGGAAGATAAATTAATGGAGATTGTTAAAAAATTTAGTCTAAAATCTACGGATGATCTGTATGCTGCTATTGGTGATGGGGTCCTAGGTATTAATCAGGTGATTAATAAACAAAAGGAGATATATTTTCAAGATACTAATGTGGAGGATATTTCCGATATTCCTATTAATCAAAATGTAATTTATTCTGATAAGGATGCCAGCTCAGCTGCTATAAAAATTAGGGGAGTAGATGATGTAGCTACCCGACTGGCCAAGTGTTGTAATCCACTACCTGGGGATGCGGTTATGGGTTATATTACTAGGGGGCGGGGTATATCGGTCCATCGTCAAGATTGTCCTAATTTACTTAATTATTTAAAAAATGAACGAGAGAGATTAATAGAAGTGGAATGGTCAGATGATAAAGGGATATATAACGTAGAAATAGAAGTTAAAGCCATTGATCGCCCCAGATTAACTACGGATGTTATGAATGTTATAGCAGATACTAGAATTCAGATTAATTCTGTTTATTCTAGAGCTACTAGGGGGCAGATAGCTATCATGAATTTCAAATTAGAAATTAAGGATATGGATAAGCTTTATGCTGTTATGCAAAGAATTAAAACAGTTAGGGATGTATTAGATGTTAAGCGGGTTTTGCCTGGTGAGGCTAGGAGTGAGTAATTTTGCGGGCTATTGTACAGAGAACTGCTAGCAGTTCAGTAGTGGTTGATAATGAAGTGGTTGCAGCTATAGACCAAGGCCTAATGGTGCTTTTAGGCATTAAGCAAGGGGATAGTGAAAGTGATGCTAGGTATTTAATTGATAAGATTATTAATTTAAGAATTTTTGCTGATGAAATGGGGAAAATGAATCTTTCCTTGTTAGATATAAAAGGCGAATTACTCTTGGTTAGTCAATTTACTTTATACGGTGATGTCAGAAAAGGCCGTAGACCTAGTTTTACTAATGCAGAGTTACCTGAATTGGCTGAACCCTTATTTAATTATAGTGCAGATTATGCTAAACTATGTGGTGTCGAGACAAAAGTAGGAATATTTGGGGCTGATATGCAAATTAATATTATTAATGATGGCCCCTGTACCATATTACTTGATAGTGAAAAAATAATTTAGTAAAGGATGTGCTGCAATGATCCTAAAAGGCTTAGATATCAGGGGAACAAATTGCTATATAGTTGCTTGTGAAGAAACAAAAGAAGCAGCTGTAATAGATCCAGCTGGCAATGCCCCAGGCATAATTAATTTGTTAGAAGAAGAAGGCCTAAAAGCTATTTATATTATTAATACTCATGGACATATTGACCATATTGGTGGAAATAGGGGAGTCCAACAAGCCACAGGAGCCAAAATCCTTATCCATGAAGCAGATGCTAAAATGCTTACTAGCTCAGTAGCTAATTTTTCTTTTTTAATGGGTACCAAAGTAACTAGCCCACCTGCAGATGAATTCATTAAAGAAGGCGATATAATAAAAATCGGCAATACGGTTGAGCTAGAAGTCATACATACACCTGGGCATAGTCCTGGTGGAGTATGTTTGAAAACGGGAGATATAATTTTTGTAGGGGATACACTATTTCAGATGTCTATTGGTCGGACTGATTTCCCAGGAGGTTCCCATAAGCAACTAATTAACAATATCAAGGAAAAGCTCCTAATCTATGATGATGATGTAGTATGTTACCCTGGACATGGTCCTGCTACCCAAATCGGTTTTGAACGTAAAAATAATCCTTTTTTATAAAATAAAAGATGTATAATTATATATATGAATCTCTCATCCTTATACTAGGGATGGGAGATTTTTTAATTCTATTAATATTGGTGGGATTTTTATGTTAATAAGCTATAATTTTAGCTCTGACTACTTGTATAGGGTGGTTCACGAACTAATCAGATTAGCTTTTCCAGCTTGCATTTTGACTAAGAAGAAAAAAATAGATTCTGATTTACATATCGAAATGCATGCCAGCGAAGAAGATGACCAGCTTATTATGGAAGGATTAATTGTAAGCAGCTCTAATGCTACTAGCCTAAAAAAGGCATATATTCTGGCTAAAGACAATCAGCATAATCAGATAAACAGGGATATGCGTAGGTTTTGTTTTACTTTATTAAGTAAGCATCAAGGAAAACCCATTAGCACTTATGGAGTCCTGACTGGGGTTAGACCCCTTAAATTAGTACACCGCCTGCTAGATGCCGATTATACAGCAAATGAAATTAGGCTTACCTTAGAAAAAGAATTTTACTTACACCCCGATAAAGCCAGCCTATTAACTAGGGTTGCTTATAATAATCGGCCTTATCTGCCAGCTAAAGCTGCAAAGGCCGAATTAATAAGTGTATATATTGGCATCCCTTATTGTCCTAGCCGCTGTTATTATTGTTCATTTCCGGGACAGGTATTAAGAAATTATGCCCAGGAGCTACCTCACTTTTTAGAGGTTCTATTTACCGAGATAAAGCAGATCAGCTCTTATTTAAAAGCTAACCATATTCAAGTAGAAACAATTTATATCGGTGGTGGGACTCCTACAATTCTTACCGAATCTGATTTAGCCCTTCTTTTAGATGTAGTTAATTATTACTTAATATCGGATGCTACTAAGGAATTTACGGTAGAGGCGGGGAGACCCGACACCTTGAATCTATCTAAACTTATGATTTTAAAAGATGGGGGTGTAAATAGGGTCTGTATCAATCCCCAGACTATGAATGACCATACTTTAGACCGAATCGGCAGGAAACACACAAGTCAAGAAACCTTGGATGCCGTAGAGAATGCACGCATAGCGGGTATTGACATAATTAATATGGATATTATTGTAGGCTTATTTGAGGAAAGCAAAAAGGAATTTGAGCTTACGGCTAAAAAGATTTTAGAAGTTATACCGGAAAACGTAACAGTGCATACTTTAGCCCTGAAAAAAGGCTCTGCTATGGCAGAGAATGAAAGAAATAGAATGGAAATGAGAATAAGGGAAGTGGAGATGGGGGTAAAGTATTTTCATGATATTTTAGCCGAGGCGGGCTATATACCTTATTATCTATATAGGCAAAAATACATGCGAGGGGATATGGAAAATCTAGGCTATTCGATACCGAACAATTTTTGTCTTTATAATATTTTAATGATTGAAGAAAAGCAAACTATAATTGGATTTGGGGGTGGAGCTGCTAGTAAGTTCGTAAATCCTTCGGATTGGAGTTTGGAATCCATCTATAATCCTAAGGAACCCCAAGCCTATTTTAATTCTATGGAAGGGTTAGTAGCTCGGAAAGTTGACAAGCTTAGGGGCTTAAATTAGAATTATCCCAGGAATAATTTAGTTCGGAGGGGAAGATATGCGCATAGAAGCCCCCAGGGGTACAATTGATATATTGCCACCAGATTCCTTCAAATGGCACTATATGGAGAATATATTGACATCAGTAGCCGAGATTTACGGCTATCATGAGATAAGAACCCCCATTTTCGAGCATACTGAATTGTTTGAAAGGGGTGTCGGCGAAACAACAGATGTCGTATCTAAGGAGATGTATACTTTTACAGATAAAGCTGGACGGAGCATAACTCTAAGACCAGAAGCGACAGCTACCTGCGCTAGGGCCTTGATTGAGCATGGTGTATATGCTGGGGCCTTGCCTGTTAAGTGGTATTATATGGGGCCCATGTTTCGTTATGATCGTCCCCAGACCGCTAGATATAGACAGTTTACGCAATTCGGGGTGGAGGTATTTGGTAGCAATAGCCCCTATTTGGATGCGGAAGTAATTATTTTATTGCTTGATATTCTTAATCGTTTGGGATTAAAGGAATATGAACTACATCTAAATTCTGTTGGTTGTCCTGAATGTCGCCAAATATATCGTGATAAATTAATAAAACACATTACCCCAGCTAGGGAAAAACTGTGTCAGGATTGTCAGGTCAGGTATAACAAAAACCCTCTAAGGGTACTAGATTGTAAAATTGAGTCTTGTCAAAATGCAATTGCTGGTTATCCCGCGATTATAGATTCCTTGTGTGAAAATTGTAAAATTCATTATGAGACTGTTAAACAAGCTATTACCGATAATAATATTGAATATATACATGATGATAATTTGGTTCGGGGCTTAGATTATTATACTAATACAGCCTTTGAAATACATATTCCTGGGATCGGTGCTCAAAGTGCCATCGGCGGGGGTGGTAGATACAATGGTTTAGTCGAGGCCTGTGGTGGCCCAGATGTTCCAGGGGTAGGCTTTGCCTTGGGTCTGGAAAGAATTTTACTGGCTTTAGAATCTAAAAATGTGCAACTAGTAGATGATTCTTTGACAGATGTATTTATTATTGTTTCCGATCTAGAAAATGACCATCTTGCTAGACAATTAACTAGCCAATTACGTAGTGCAAATATAAGGACAGATAAGGATTATGCTGATCGTAGTATGAGGGCCCAAATGAAACATGCTAATAGGTTAGGGGCGAAAATCACTATCATTATAGGTGAGGATGAAGTTAAAAACCATTACTTTACAGTACGCGATATGGCTAAAGCTGAACAATCTCAAGTGTTAAGCCAAGATATTGTAAACCATATAAAAAATATTTTAGGTAAAGGTTAGGAGGATATTTGCTAGATGAAAAGGACTCATAATGCTACCGAACTCAATTCTGAAATAATTGGGCAAGAGGTAGTTCTAAACGGTTGGGTTGATACTAGAAGGGATCACGGGGGCTTAATATTTGTGGATTTAAGGGACCGTTCTGGGATAGTACAAGTGGTTTTTAGCCCTGAAGTGGACTTGGCATCCTTTAATTTAGCCGAGCAAGTTAGAAGTGAATATGTTGTGGCAGTAAAAGGAAAGGTCAGTGCTAGACCAGAAGCAACAGCCAACCTCAATTTAAAAACAGGCCAAATTGAAGTATATGCTGAAGATATGAAGATTTTTAATCGGGCTAAAACTCCGCCATTTTATATAGAAGATGGCATAGATGTTGATGAAGGTCTTAGACTTAAGTATAGGTACTTAGACTTGAGAAGGCCCGAGATGCAGGCCAATATGATACTGCGCCATAAGGTGCTCAAATCAATTAGGGATTATTTTGCGGAAAACGATTTTGTGGAAATAGAAACACCTATCCTAACTAAAAGCAGCCCCGAAGGGGCTAGGGACTACTTAGTACCCAGTCGGGTACATCCTGGGGATTTTTATGCTTTGCCCCAATCACCGCAAATTTTTAAGCAACTATTAATGGTTTCAGGACTAGAAAAGTATTTTCAGATAGCTAGATGTTTTCGGGATGAGGATTTAAGGGCAGATCGCCAACCAGAATTTACCCAGCTAGATATTGAAATGTCTTTTGTCGATGAGGAAGATGTATTTGACTTAATTGAAAAGATGATGCTTAAGTTATTTAAGGAAGTTATGGGACGTAATATTAATATACCTTTCCCCAAATTAACATATGATGAAGCCATGTTAAAGTATGGCTCAGATAGGCCTGACCTACGTTTTGATTGGGAAATTGTAGATCTTACAGAGATTGTAAAAGAAGTTGAATTTAAAGTGTTTTCATCTGCAATTAAGAATGGTGGTGTGGTAAGGGGCCTAAATGCCAGAACCTGCGCATCCTTTACCCGCAAGGAAATAGACGACCTAGCTAAAGTTGCCATTGATAATGGTGCCAAAGGCTTAGCCTGGATTGTAGTAGCAGAAGAGGAGCTAAAATCTCCCATAATTAAATTTTTTACCCCTGAACAAACTGCTGCTATTATAGAAGCCTTGGATGCTAAGCCAGGTGATTTGTTGTTATTTAGTGCTGATAGCGGAGATATAGTGGCCAAAGTCTTAGGTTTCTTACGCCTAGATTTAGCTAAAAGATTAAAGATAATAGATGAAAATCAACTTAACTTTACTTGGGTTATAGATTTTCCTTTATTAGAATTTGATCCTGATGAATCGCGTTATGTAGCAGTTCATCATCCCTTTACAGCCCCAAGGGAAGAAGATATCCTTTTATTAGAAGACTCTCCAGCTCAATGCAAGGCTAGGGCTTATGATTTAATTCTAAATGGTTCTGAAATTGGTGGTGGCAGTATAAGAATTCATGACAGGGATTTGCAGAAAAAAATGTTTACTGCACTAGGCCTAAGCGAAAACGAGGTAAATAGTAAGTTCGGTTATATGTTGGGGGCCTTTGAATATGGGGCTCCACCTCATGGGGGTATAGCTTTCGGTGTTGACAGGTTAGTAATGATAATGTCTAATCGTGCTAGCATTAGAGATGTCATAGCATTTCCTAAAACACAAAACGCAAATTGCTTAATGACAGAAGCACCTTCTGATGTGACTATAAAACAATTAAATGAATTGCACCTTAAGATTCAAAAGAAATAGATTACTTTTACTGGATTTTATGGATATTCTCTATTATTGAAGATTGAATAATTTTGTGCTATTATTTTAGCTAGTCAGAGGAATATGAAGTAGGAAATCCCTACTGTGTGCGAGTGTGTCGCTAAGTTTTTGCCAACACCAAATTAAAGGGAGCTTCGGCTCTGTGTATAATTTATATGCCCTATGGGATTAAGAATTATATACAGGAGGGCACCCACCTGAACAAATCAGGTTTAAACTCCGCGACTTACTACGGCTCAGTGGGGCTTTTTTATATTCATTTATAATATTAGGGGTAAACCATGCAAAATATTTTTTTACGTACCGAACAACTTATAGGAAAAAACAATCTAAATACACTACATAATTCTACTGTGGCTGTAATTGGCTTAGGTGGGGTAGGTTCCTATGCCCTTGAAGCTATATGTCGGGCTGGGATAGGACATATTCTCATAGTAGATGCAGATAGGGTAGAAGAAACCAATATAAATCGCCAATTGCCAGCATTAATTTCTACTATCGGTAAATATAAGACAGATGTTATGGAAAAAAGACTTTTAGATATTAATCCTAATGTTATAATTAGTAAGTATACAGATTATATTAATCAGGAAAATCAATCCAGAATATTAGCAGGTAAAATAGATTATGTAATAGATGCTATAGATTCGATTACAGATAAAATACAACTAATTAAATATTGTCTTACCCATGACATTCCTTTAGTGAGTGCCATGGGACTTGCTAATCGTCTTAATCCTGCCCTACTCAAAATCGAAGATATAAAAAACACTACCACATGCCCCTTGGCCAAAAAAGTACGCGGTCATTTACGTAAATATGATATCCACGAAGGTGTTACTGTGGTTTATTCTACTGAAAAACCCCTTGAAGCTAAAGGTAATGGGGATAATAGATTAGGGACTATTTCCTTTGTACCTGGAACAGCAGGACTTTTATTAGCTAGTGTAGTAATAAGAAATTTAATAGATTAAGCATTAAATCTATAGCCAAGTTATAGTGTGTAAATATTCTAAAAGTTTAAGCAGGAAAAAAATTGAGGAGGTAGAATATTTGTCATATTGGGATATTGAAAAAGAATGTATGCCAAGGCATGAATTAGAAAGATTTCAAACTCGCAGATTAAAGGAAACAGTCTATCGTATGTATGCTTTTGTACCGAATTACAAGGAAAAAATGGACAAAGCAGGAATTAAACCAGATGATATTAATTCGCTAGAAGATTTATATTTACTACCTTTTACTACTAAACAAGATTTAAGGGATAATTATCCATTTAATCTTTTTGCAGTACCTATGAGTGAAGTAATTAGGATTCATTCCTCATCTGGCACAACTGGGAAACCAACAGTAGTAGGTTATACCAAAAAAGATATAGATATTTGGGCTGAATTAATGGCTCGGGCTTTATGTAGTGCAGGAGCCAATAGGCGTTCGGTAATCCAAAATGCCTATGGCTATGGCCTATTTACAGGGGGTTTGGGGGTCCATTATGGGGCTGAAAAACTTGGGGCTTCTGTAATACCTAGTTCGGGTGGCAATACTAAACGGCAAATAATGCTGATGCAGGATTTTGGAACTACCGTTCTTACTTGTACACCATCTTATGCCTTGTTTATGTATGAAGAGATGCAGGAAATGGGCGTGAAACCCGAAGAACTTAAACTTAATTCAGGAATATTTGGTGCGGAACCATGGTCTGAAGGTATGCGCGCTGAGATAGAGAAAAGTTTACAAATAGATGCTTATGATATTTACGGTCTTAGCGAAATAATAGGGCCAGGTGTGGCTATCGAATGTTCCTATAAATCTGGTTTACATATAGCAGAGGACCATTTTATTGTGGAAATTATTGATCCCATATCTGGAAATGTTCTAGCTGAAGGCGAACAAGGGGAACTAGTTATCTCTGCAGTGACTAAGGAAGCTCTACCATTGCTTAGATATAGAACTGGGGATTTAACCTCAATAACTACTGACTTATGTTCATGTGGCCGAACCCATGTTAGAATGCAAAAGGTCTTAGGCAGGTCAGATGACATGGTAATCATAAGGGGTGTAAATGTATTTCCATCTATGGTGGAGAGTGTATTACTACAAATACCAGGTGTAGAACCCCATTACTTATTGATTGTAGACCGAAAAGGTACTTTAGATATACTAGAAGTCCAGGTGGAAGTATCGGAAGAAGTATTCAGTGATGAGGTTAGGAAGCTGGAGGAACTTGGATCTCATATTAAAAAGGAACTAGAAAGTTCCCTAGGGGTAGGGGTTAAAGTCAGGTTGGTTGAACCTAAGTCTATTGAAAGAAGTGAAGGCAAAGCCAAAAGGGTCATAGATAAAAGACAATTATAAGGAGGAATAATATGGCAAAGCAAATTTCTGTATTTCTGGAAAATAAAGCAGGTCGCCTTTCCCATGTAACTAGAGTTTTAGGTGAAGCGGATATAAATATTAGGGCACTGTCAATAGCTGATACCTCCGATTTTGGTATATTGAGAATAATAGTTTCGGATCCAGAAAAGGCCTATAATATTTTAAAGGAAGCAGGGTTTACGGTTAGCGAAACAGAAGTCATTGCAGTACAGGTACCAGATTCTCCAGGTGGATTGGCTGATGTATTAGAACAAATGTCGGATGCCAGTTTAAATATCGAATACTTGTATGCATTTTTAGGTACATCGGAAAATGATGCCTTGGTTATATTCAAAGTAGAAGATTTTGCTAAAGCTCGAGATACATTTATTGAAAAGGGTATAAAATTTTTAGATGAAACTGAACTATACAGGCTTTAGGTAAAATATACCTTACCTTAATTATTAGGAAGGTTAATTTTTGTAATGCTTTTAAGATAATTGTCATACTATTTTTACTACATATCGCAGGAGTTATATTAATATTTTATTTGGTTTTATTCCAGATGTATCGTCCTTCGCAGTATTGGTAACACCTCAATCATGGCACTTTACGGAAAAACTCGGTAAAGGAGGTGACTAAATGAAAAAGGCTATAGGTCTAGGCTTAATAGTTGCAATATTTTTTGCAATATTTGTATTTTTCCAAGGGTATATTGGTGCTACTGCATTCTATTTAGCTGCAATTACGATGGCTATGTTTGCCGTAATCGGTCCATTTGGTGATTACCTAAGAACTGGTATATCATTACTAATCGGGGTAATTGTAGGTCTAATTGGAATTATTATATTAGCTACCAAAATGCCACTTCCACCGGACCATTTAATCTATTTAACCATAGTATCAGCCGTTTCTTTATTCCTTTTAATCCTTTTATCTACTACCGGTATGAGAATTGATGCCATGTTTTTAGGATGGGCTGGTTATTTTGCAGCAGTTTTCGGAACCTATATGACTGATACCTCAGCATTAGGAAGCTTAGCTTTACCAGCGGCTGTTGGGGTTAGTGTTACTTTGTTAATCGGCTTAGTGTTATCATTGCTAGTCATTAAAATTGCTATGGCTGTAAATCAATAATAGAGGGGAGGGAGAATTTTGCGTAAAGCTACTAAATTAAAAAGAATATTTATTCTATTCATGGCTTTAAGTTTAGTAATAGCACCACTTTCAGTCAGTGCTCAAGGAAATCCGGAAAAGATACTAGATAATGAGTTAGTTATATTAAACTTGAACGACAACAGTGAAATTGCAGACATCCAAGTACTAAACCACATCCGGGTTTTAGGTCAAGGAAATGTTGCTTTTGAAGATAAATCAAAATATAAATTATCTTCAGTTCGTAATTTGTATAGTACCGAAAAGATTGCTATTCAAGATGGTAATCTGAAAATGAAAGCTAATATTCCGCAAGGGGATGCCTTTAGTGACATATACTATTTGGCAGAACTTGATAAAAAGGAAATTGGCAATATAGAGGTACCAGTTAAGATAAATGTGGAATACTTCTTAGATGGTAATAAAATTGCGCCTTCTAAGTTAACTGGTAAATCTGGACATTTGAAAATTGTATGTCATTTAGAGAATACTACTGGCAAAATGACAGAATTAGAATTTACTGATTCGAATGGGGAAGTAATAAAACAGGAAACTGAAATATTTACTCCTTATGTAGTATCTTTATCTGGGTGGGAATTTGATAATAGGAAATTTTCCAACATTGTAGCACCAGGAATAGAAGGGGAATCACCAGAAGGGGTCTTGCTTAATGTGCAGGGAGTCACCCAAGTAAGTTGGACTGCCCCCTTGGTTCCACCTAAGTTCCCTGCTAAACAATATGCAGTTTTAGAAGCAGATGCTAAAGACATAGAACTACCTAGCTTTAAAATCGGAGTTATTCCCATAGTACCAACCACAGCAGAAATAGATAATTTAGGTACTGTGCAAGAGAGTTTAGCTATGTTATACGATGGATTTGATCAAATCGAATCTGGAGTCGGTGCACCTAACAAAGACCAAACCTTGTTATTTGGTCTTTCCTCTCTCAAAGATGGCCTACATCAAGTTAGTGGAGGATTAAGCACCCTAAAGGATAACCTAAAAACCATAAGATACGGTATGCAAACCCCTAATTTTAATAAAGCTACATATGATACCCTGAAGGGTGCGGATGCAAGTGGCAATACTCCTGGGGTTAAAGATGCAGTAGGACTATTGAAAGAAAATGTTGATGAAAAATTTATTCCAGCTTTTGGTGCCCAAAAACTAGTTTTGTCAACTTTGCAGACTACCATTGGAACATCTGCAGACCAAGGACAGACACCTGCCTTATCGACTAGTTTATACAATGATGTTAATGCATTGAAAGCTGCAGTTGCTGGTACCCCTGCGGAACAGATTATTACTGGGGCCATAGAACCTAAATTGCAAGCAATTAATACAAATATTGCTGTATTTAGAGATGGTGGAACTTTAGTAACCGCTACAGGTACAATGCCATTTCCAGCTAGCATATCTGCCCTAGAATTAGGAGCAAGTGTAATGTCGGATAGCCTAAATAAGGTAGACCAGGGACTAACTATGATGGTTATTGGTTTAGGCCAATTGGACGAAAGAGGAAATCCAGTTAAAGTTATGTTAAATGGTAGTCCTGGTAGCTTACTTTATGCCCTAGATTATTTGCAAGATGCTATTGATGGTCAAATGGTTCCAGGTATCGTGCAATTACAAGAAGGTACTGGGCAAATTGGTAGTGGTGCTGGCGGTGCCAAAGAGGCCATATCTGATGGCTTACAAACCTTTGAATCAGTAGATGCTATAGTAGCTGCACTAGAATTTAATGCTGGTGAAGCAGACACCTTCTTAGGTAAACCAGAAGGTGCTTCCGGCACTGTAGCCTATGTTTTCCAAACTCCCGAAGTAAACAAGGAAGCTAAAGCAATGAATTATGGTCTTGGGGCTTTAGCGGTGGCCTTAGTCATTTTAATAATTTTAGGAAGACCACCAAAACAGTTATTCGAGGCACCTGTAGAGGAAGAGGCCTAGAATATAAATATTAATAGGAGGGAATTATTCATGAAAAAAAGAGTAGTACTACTTATTGCAGTAGCCGCTTTACTGGTGTTTGCTGCAGGGGCTTTTGCTGGATCTAACATCGAAGCGATCCAAGCTAATCTAGCCCACGATTTCAAGTTCCTTGTTGACGGTGAGGATTTTGTAGCCATGGATGGGGACGTAAAACTTAGTCCTATCGTTTACAATGACAGGACTTACTTGCCAGTAAGAGCCTTAGGTGAGGCCCTAGGTGTAGACGTTGATTGGGATAATGACACTAGAACTGTTATCCTAGGTGATGCACCTGTAGTTGAAGAGCCTGTTGTTGAAGAAGAACCAGTCGAGGAGGAACCTGTAGTAGAGGAAGAACCAGTGGAAGAGGAGCCTGCAGCTGACCTAGCTATTGCTCCAACTGCTGTAGATTTTGACAAAAATGCACCTGCTGACATCGTAATTGATGTTACTTGGGGTCCTGCTTCTGAAATTACTGGTATGAAAGGTACTGCTTTAGGTGGAGCCGTAAATATCGAACCTAAAGATGGCACCCATTATGTAGTAGATGGCGATGTACTAACCATTAAGAAAGAACTTACCGATCTACTTCCTGTGCCAATTAATATGGTTCCAACTGGAACAGAATTAACTCTAACCATTTCATTTGATGATGGTAGTCAAAACCTAGTAGTTAAAGTAGTTGAATAAAACATAAACTCTAAAAAGGTGGCTGGGAACAATCCCGCCACCTTTTTTATTAGGTCAAATAACTTTTTAGGGGTAAATTTATGGCAATAATGATATTAAGAACCGGTATGTAATATAATGAATTAGGGAAGATATAAATTGTTTTCTCCATGTTTCGGCAATGGTTCCTGCATACTTATATATTCAACGCGATATATTAATGATATCTAGCGCAATTCATAAAACAGGCTGCATTCAGGGAAAGGGATAATGATGTACGAATATGTTGGCAACATACATATGCATTCCACCTACTCCGATGGGGGATATGGGATAAATAAAATTGCTAAATTAGCTAGTAAAGCCCAGCTTGATTTTATAATTATTACTGACCACGAAACACTAGCTGGCTTAGATAATGGGGAAGAAGGTTATAATTATGGAGTTCTTACTTTAATTGGAGAGGAAATTAATGATACTTGTAACCACTATTTAGCCTTGGATATTAAAAAAGTTGTGCCTAACAATACTACAAACCCCCAAGTGGTTATAGATGCTGTTAATGCCCAAGGGGGATTTGGGATAATAGCCCATCCAGTTGAAAAAGGCTCACCACTGTATAAAAAAGGTATAACTTTTAATTGGACCGATTATAATGTCACGGGCTTTCAAGGGATAGAAATATGGAATTACTTATCCCAATGGAAAGACGGGATTAGAAACATATTCTCAGCTTTATACCTATTATTCAATCCCCATAAGGCTTTAATTGGGCCCTATCCAGAAGTAACGGCTTGGTTAGACGAATTGCAAAGCAGTGGTCAAAAAGTAATGGCCTACGGAGGTTCTGATGCCCATAATATCAAGGTTAAACTTGGTCCCATAACCCTAGCCACAATGGGCCCCTATTACTATTCATTTAAGTGTATCAATATGCACATATTGCTAGATAAAAAATTAAGAAAAGAATTTGCCCCAGACAAAAAAGCAGTATATAAAGCTTTAAAATCGGGCAATTCATGGGTAGGATATGATTATTTTAAGGATTCTATAGGATTTCGCTTTACCTTAAATTATAAAGATGAAATTTTTCCTATGGGCAGTCAGGTAAAGCTGGAGAATGAAATGGCTTTTATAATCAAGCTACCCCATAAAGCCAAGCTTCTTCTAATGCGTAATGGTCAACAGATAAAACAATTATACGGAGATTATTTCTCCATAAAAGTCGAACAAAATGGAGTTTATCGCCTAGAAGCCTACCATAGACATGGCAAGACTTGGCGCCCCTGGATATTTTCCAATTCAATTTGGCTAGTGTAAATGCTCCCTTTCTCATCTTCCATTTGGCCTGAACATCTCATTTCTCACATTTAATCATTAGTTTCTTTTGCCTTATCTTACACCCAAATTTTCCAAACCAAGGTCTTACGACAAAATAGGACTATAGTATAATTTTTGGAAAAGTTGAAAAAGGCTAAATTTATCTAAAAAGCCGATATAATAAGCTTTATTAGAAAAAAATCTAGAAAAATAATTGCCAGCTGACATAGTTATTTATTTCACAAAGAAGGTAAACTAGTTTACTAAAGAGAATATTTGTGGTACGAAGTGGAGGGAAGTGGAGCGTATTCCCTAAACCTTAAAAGGAGTTTATTTATGTTTTTGGGAGAACATCAGCATTCGTTAGATACTAAAGGGCGAATCACTATTCCCTCTAAATTCAGGGATGAATTAGGTGAAAAATTCGTAGCGACCAAGGGTTTGGATAACTGCATATTTCTGTACCCTTTGAGTGAATGGCAAGAGATAGAAGGGAAATTAAATAAACTACCAGTTAGCAGGGCAGATGTACGTTCCTTTGTACGCTTTTTCTTTTCTGGGGCAGCCGAACTTGAAATAGACAAACAAGGCAGGACTGTGATTCCAATGAACTTAAGAGAATATGCAGAAATAGAAAGGGATACCGTTGTCATTGGGGTAGGTTCAAGAATAGAGGTTTGGTCAACTGGTAAATGGGCAGAATATAATGAAATGGCTAGTTCCTCTTTTGAGGAAATAGCGGAAAACTTAGTAGATTTAGGCATTTAGGAGTTGGATTATTTGCATATACCAGTATTATTAGATGAGGCCATAGAGAATTTGGTAACTGATCCTAGCGGTATATATGTAGATTGCACATTAGGTGGGGGTGGACACCTCAAGAAGTTATTAAGTAAGTTAGAAAAAAACGCAAAAATTATAGCTATGGATAAAGATGCGGAAATCATAGAAAAGACCCGCCAAAAGATAGATACACCCAATATTATCTATATACACAATGACTTCAGAAACTTATCGTCTATATTAAGGGAACTTAATATAGATAAGGTCCACGGAATTTTAATTGATTTGGGTGTTTCTTCATTTCAATTAGATGAAGGCCATAGGGGTTTTAGTTTCCATGAGGATGCCTCATTAGATATGAGAATGGACAGGCAGCAAGAATTTACTGCCCAAGAATTAGTTAATACTTTCACTGAAAAGGAAATAGCAGAGATTTTATGGGAATATGGAGAGGAAAGATATTCCCGAAGGATTGCTCGTGCTATTGTAGCGTATCGTACCGAAAAAATTATTGAGACTACTTTGGAGTTAGTAGAAATAATAAAGACAGCAGTCCCAGCGAGTTATAAACGGGCTAAACATCCAGGCAGAAAAAGCTTTCAAGCTATCAGAATTGCGGTTAATGGTGAATTAGATGCCTTGGAGGAGGTATTACCACAAGCTGTACAAAGCCTTTACCCCGATGGCAGACTATGTATTATTACATTTCATTCTTTGGAGGATAGGATAGTAAAGCACTTTTTTGTGGAGCAGACTAAAGATTGCATATGTCCGCCTGGGCTACCCATTTGTACTTGTAATCATGAACCTACACTTAGGTTGGAGAATAGAAAACCTTGGCTACCCAGTGAAATAGAATATGAACAAAACATACGGGCTAGGAGTGCAAAACTCCGTGTAGCTATAAAAATATAGTTCTATATATGGGGAGGACGGAATAGTATGGTACAGGCACAGTATGATTGGTCTAAGCATTGGGAGCAAGCGGTGGAAGAGCCAACTCCCTTAAGAAAAGTTAAAAAAACATACAAAAAAGTTAACTACGGAAGAAAGTTAATTATAAATCTAACAGGTTTCACTTTTGTTTATGCATTAATTTTAGTATTTTTATGTATTAAAGGTGCTACATTGGGATATCAAATAGTTGAATTGGAAAAAGAAATTAAATTTTATGAATCCCAAAATGCTGGATTACAATATAGCATTCAGGAGAATTGTTCCCTAGATAAGGTCGAGTTTATAGCGATTAATCAATTGGATATGCATAAGCCAGAGCAACAACTAGCTATAGCCTTTTCTACGCCAATGGTAACTACTAAGGCGGAAGGGGATTTAGGTATTAATAATGATGAACTAGCACAATTAGAAAAAAAACCCCTGTATAAGATTTATACAAATTTATTATTACTTGCCCAGAGTGATTAATTATAAAATGTGAGGTGGCATAGCTTTGAAAAGTACAAATTATATGGTAAGAAAGCGTATTGCTACGCTTTTTTTCTTGTTTTCACTTGTCTTATTTTTCTTAGGTGCCAGAGTCTTTTGGGTACAATTTGTCCGTGGTGCAGAATTATCTGAAAAGGCTTTACAAAATAGAATGCGTGATATTCCTGTAGAGTCAAAAAGAGGAACCATTTATGACCGCAATGGCAATGACCTAGCTATCTCGGTTAGTGCTGATTCGATTTATGCTATACCAGCTGAAGTTATAATAGCTAAAAATATTACTGATAAAGAAATCGCCCAAAAACTCGCCCAGGTTTTGGAATTGGATGAAGAGGAAGTATATAAGCGAATAACGCGTAGAAGTTCATTTGAATGGGTAAAAAGGCAAGTAGAGCCCGAAAAAACAAAATTACTGCGTGAATTAGATTTACCTGGAATTGGCTTTACCGAGGAAAGCCGTAGACATTACCCCAAGGGAAGCTTAGCTAGCCATATTCTGGGGATATCTGGGGTTGATAATACTGGGCTTGAAGGTATTGATTTCTTTTATAATGACTTAATCGGTGGAACTAAGGGAAGAATTATTATAGAGCATGATGGGGGTGGAAGGCCGATACCAGAGGCAACTCACAAGTTTATTCCGCCTATTGATGGAGCCAACTTGGTACTGACTATTGACGAAACAATACAATATATAATCGAAAGAGAAATATCCAAAGTTTTCGAGGAAAGGAATGCCAAATCAGCTTGTGCAATTGTAATAGATACTAAAACGGGCGAAATCTTGGGCATGACCTCACGTCCGACCTTTGATCCGAACAAGTATGGGGAATACCCAGTCAAAAACAGACGTAATTTCGCTATTAACGATGCTTATGAACCAGGTTCAACCATGAAGATTGTTACTTCAGCCATAGCCTTGGAAGAAAAGGTGGTTTCTGCAGATAGAAAGTTTTTTTGTCCTGGCTATGTCAAGGTAGGCCGTGAAACTATAGGATGTTCTGATAGGAAAGCGCATGGTAGTCAAGTGTTTCCAGAGGTAGTGGAGAATTCTTGTAATGTTGCTTTTGTGGAAATAGGATTAGATATCGGGATAGCTACTTTTTTCAAGTATCTAGGTGATTTTGGTTTTGGCCAGGCAACTGGTGTGGATCTGCCAGGTGAGGCCCTAGGAATCCTGGTAAACCCCAAAGAAGCTAAGCAAATTGATTTGGCTACTATGTCTATGGGGCAAGCAAACGCAGTTACACCCATACAACTATTAAATGCCGTTGCGGCAGTTGCTAATGATGGAAAATTAATGCAGCCCCATTTAGTAAAACAGGTTATCGATAATGATGGTGAAGTAATTAAATCCTATAACCCCAAAGTAATCAAGGAAGTTATTTCCCCCGAGGTTTCGAAAGAATTAAGGGCAATTTTAGAGGGGGTAGTAACTAATGGCACGGGAAGGAATGCTTATATTGAAGGGTATCGGGTAGCTGGTAAAACTGGTACAGCCCAAAAGGTATCCCCTACTGGTGGTTATATGACTAATGAATATGTAGCCTCTTTTATTGGCTTTGCCCCTGCTGATGAACCTAGAATTGCTTGTATAGTTGTGGTAGATGCACCTCAGGGTTACCCCTATTATGGTGGTTGGGTTGCAGCTCCCGCATTTCGTGAGATTATAAAGGACACCTTACGATATTTAGAAGTACCATTATACGAAACTATAGAAAATTCGGATGAAAAAGTAGTAGAAAATCGGGTGGTAGTACCAGATGTTGTAAACTTACCCTTAAGTGAAGCCACAGCAATTATGAATAGCAGGGGACTAAAGGTGAAAGTAAGTGGTACGGGCAATATTGTCTGGCAACAGACCCCTGAACCTAATACTAAATTAGCATATGGTGCGCAAGTTATTATTAATCTTTCGCCTTTGGAACCCAATCAGGATTCAGGCGAGGTAACTATACCCAATTTACAAGGTAAATCTATGAAAGAGGTAGCTAAAATATTAGCTGATTTAGGACTACATCTTATTCCAGAAGGTTATGGTTTGGCTTATGAACAATCCCCAGAACCAGGTAAAATACTAGCAGTTGGTTCGAGTATAAGGGTAAAATTTCAACCAGTTGGTGAATAAGATAAAGGAGGGTCTATCGTGAAACTTAGTCATCTTTTAAAAGATATAAATTTTGATTTATTGCATGGGGATCTTGATCTGGAAATTGAAGGCATTGCCTATGATTCACGTAAAGTTGAATCTAATTTTTTATTTATATGTATTAAAGGCTTTAAGACTGATGGACATAATTATATTCAAGAGGCTATAAATAATGGGGCAATTGCTGTTTTGGTTCAAGATAAGGGGATTGAATTACCCAAGACTAGTGTTATACGGGTTCCCAACACACGTAAGGTTTTGGCTAAAGTTGCGGCGAATTTTTATAAATATCCCTCTTTAAATCTTAATTTGATTGGGGTAACTGGGACTAATGGCAAAACTACTATTAGCCATTTGATTAAGGCTATATTAGAAGAGGCTGGACAAAAAGTTGGTATACTAGGTACTTTGTATGCAAAAGTCGGTGAAGTTGAAAAAAACATACCACATACAACTCCAGAAGCACCAGAAATAGAAGAATTTCTTAGTTTGGCTCTTGAAGCAAAGGCAGATCATGTAGTAATGGAAGTTTCTTCACATGCTCTGGATTTGAATAGAGTAGATTGCTTGAAATTCAATTGTGTTGTATATTCCAATCTGAGCCAAGAACATTTGGATTATCATAAAGATATGGAAACTTACAAAAATGCCAAACTAAAACTTTTTAATATGTTAGGGCAAGAAAAAGATAGTTTTGGCATAGTTAATATAGATGATGTAAGTGCTGATGCTTTTATAGAAGCATTAGCAGGCAAGTCTATTACATATGCTATAAATAAACCAGCTGATATTAGGGCTACTGAAGTTATAACAGATTATACTGGAACTAGCTTCACAGTAAGTTATAATAAAAAAAGTTTCCCTATCAGACTCAAGATTTTGGGAATCTTCAATGTCTATAATACTTTAGCTGCAATAGCCTTTGCTTTAAAAAAAGGTATCGAAATAAGCCTTATCCAAAAGGCTTTAGCTAAATTTCCAGGTGTTTCAGGTAGGTTTGAATTAGTCAAGGTCAATAAGAAATTTCTGGTGATTGTTGACTATGCACATACCCCTGATGGTTTAGAAAATATTTTAAAGACAGCTAGTGAAATCACCCAGAATAGACTAATAACAGTTTTTGGTTGTGGTGGGGATAGAGATAGGACTAAACGCCCGCTAATGGGGCAGATAGCTGCTTCATATAGTGATTTTTGTGTGGTTACTTCTGATAACCCCCGAACCGAGGACCCACAAGCTATTATCGACGATATAATACCTGGGCTAGATATGGTGAAAAACTCTAGGTATGCAATAGTTATTGACCGTAGGGAGGCCATTAAACACACACTATTTATAGCAAAAGAGGGAGATGTGGTTATAATAGCAGGTAAAGGCCATGAAACATATCAAATAATAGGGGATAAAACTATAGATTTTGATGATCGCCAGGTAGTTCAGGAAGTATTAAGGGAGTTAGGTTAAATGTCTGCATATGCACTAGATTTTATAATAAAAAGCTGCCAAGGCCGTAAACTAGGGCAGGCTAGTCCAATTATCAAACAAATAATTATTGATTCGCGTCAGGAAATAAATACAAACACTTTATTTATAGCCCTTGAAGGGGACAGATTTGACGGCCACGACTTTGTGGCTGAAGTCCTAAGTAATGGGGCTAGTGTAGCGATAGTTTCTTCGCTAGACAAGCTCAAGACTGCAGAGTTAAAGGATAAAGTGTTAATATTAGTTGAAGATACCTTACAGGCACTACAACAGATTGCTAAGGCATACAGACAAGAATTTAAGATCCCCTTAGTGGCTATTACTGGGAGTGTGGGCAAAACTACCACTAAAGAACTGCTCCATCATTGCTTAAAAACTACATATAAGACCCTTTCTACTAAGGGGAATTATAATAATGATATTGGGCTTCCTTTGACACTGCTGGGAATAGAGGAACAACACGACTTAGCTGTAGTTGAGGTAGCCATGAGGGGCTTAGGAGAAATTTCACGTTTAGTTAATATTGCCCGACCTACTTGTGCTATTATTACTAATGCTGAATTGGTCCACCTAGAGCACTTAGGCAATATTGATAATGTTATAAAAGCCAAATGTGAGGTATTAGAAACCTTATCAGCCCAAGATTTCGCCCTAGTAAATGGTGATAACCTACCATTACTAAAAAGGGCTAATACTTATCCTTGTAGAATATATACATTTGGCTATAATGATGATTGTGATTTCAAATTAGTAGAAATTTCTAGTGATAAAACTGGCTTATTTATCACTGTACAAATTCTACAAGAGAAAGCAAAATTAAAATTTCCAATATCGGCACCAAAATTAGCTTTGAATATAGTGGCAGCTATAGGTGCCGCCTATATTTTGGGGGTTCCCTTGCAGGAATCTATTAGCCAAATTGGGTCTTATGTACCAACTGAGAACCGCTTACAAATCACCTATCTACCAGAAGGCGGAATATTAATAAATGATACCTATAATGCCAATCCACTTTCTATGCAAGCTGCACTAGAAACAGCTTCAAACCTTAAAGGCAACAATAGGTTAGTGGCAGTATTAGGGGATATGTTTGAATTAGGTTCCTATGAAGAAAAGGGACATTTGGAAGTAGGGGGATATGTAGTCGCCAACCATGTGGATAAACTTATAACTATAGGTAATAGGGCTGAATTTATAGCTAAAGGGGCTATTGCCGAAGGTATGGATGAATCAAATATTTATCATTTTCCCAATAAATCTGAATCTTTGTCTTACTTACGTCATAACCTTAAAAAGACAGATGTGGTTTTATTCAAAGCATCCAGGGGTTTAGAGTTGGAAAATCTGATAAATGATTGGCTCAATGTTTAATTTTCTATATTACAAAAGATAGGGGTATAAGTCGATGCCAGGGATATTACTTAAATCCTTTTGGGCTGGATTAATAGCTATAACAATCTCAATAATTCTGGGGCCGATTCTGATTCCCTTTTTAACTAGATTGAAAGTCGGGCAGAGCATTAGGGAGGAAGGTCCCGCAAGACATTACGCCAAAGCTGGCACCCCTACTATGGGGGGTATTATGATAATTACTGCTGTAATGGTGGCTAATTTTATAATGGCGGGGGCAGATGTTATGGTTTTGGCGGTGGTATTTGTTATGCTTGCTTTCGGGGCCATAGGCTTTTTTGATGATTATATTAAAGTTGTCTTGAAAAGATCTTTAGGCTTAAGAGCCCGTGAAAAACTAGGACTTCAATTATTAATAGGTATAGTTTTTGGCTTGTTATTAATCCTATATTTCAATCGAGGTACTATTGTAATTGTGCCTTTTATAGGCCATCAACTAGATTTAGGTCTTTTTTATATACCTTTCTTGATTCTGGTATTAATGGGTACCTCAAACGCAGTTAATCTAACCGATGGCTTAGATGGTCTAGCTAGTGGGATTACATTCTTAGTTGCTATTGCTATGGGAATAATATCAATAATGACTGGAAATTATAGTCTGCTTATTTTTTGTCTTGCTTTGGCAGGTGCTTGTTTAGGCTTTTTAGTTTTTAACCGCTATCCTGCCAAGGTCTTCATGGGTGATACGGGCTCTATGGCTCTAGGAGGGGCTATAGCAGCTATAGCAGCTTTAACAAAAACTGAATTGGCTTTAGTCTTAATTGGCGGGGTATATGTAATTGAAGCTCTAAGTGTAATTATTCAAGTGCTTGTTTATCAGACAAGTGGTAAAAGAGTATTTTTAATGAGTCCATTACACCATCATTTTGAACTTAAAGGTTGGCACGAAACTAAAGTGGTAGGATTTTTCTGGTTATTATCATTGGCTTTTATTTTAATCGGCCTATTGGGACTGAAAGGTATTGGTTGATGTGTACGAGGGAGTGTTGTTTTGATAGATTTTAAAAATAAAAAAATACTGGTAATTGGTCTAGGGAAAAGTGGAGTAGCCTCAGCTATGGTTTTAGCTAAAAAAGGTGCCATAGTCATTGCATGTGATATAAAAAGGCCCGATTCCATGCGGGAAATCATGGAGGAACTTCTGGCAAATAAAATCGAAACCCTAGTCGGAACTTATCCTGATGTAAAAAAAGAAGGATATGATATGTTGGTGCTCAGCCCTGGTGTACCCCTTACTATTGAGCCTGTACGGGTTGCCATTAGACAGGGAATTCCTGTTATTGGGGAAATAGAATTGGCTTATCTTTTAAAAAAACCTGACTTACAGATGTTTGCCATAACTGGAACCAATGGTAAAACTACTACTACTGCATTATTACAATCTATTCTGAAGAAAAGCGGAATCAATGCCATAGCCGCCGGAAATATAGGGACTCCATTAACATTGATAGCTGATAGCATGGAAAAGGGTATTATATCTGTGGAGTTATCTAGCTTTCAATTAGAAACGATAAACAAGTTTAAGCCCAGTATTGCTAGTATTTTAAATATTACCCCAGATCATCTAGATCGCCATAAGACCATGTCAGCTTACATAAAGGCCAAATCTAACATTTTCACTAATCAAGATGCAAGTGATTATGCCATATTAAATTTTGAAGATAAGATTTTAAGAAAATTAGCTGAAGAAGTAAAGGCTTCTATTATATATTTTTCTAGTGAACAGACCCTTAAAGAAGGTGTTTTTATTAAGGATAATATTATAATGGCTAATATCAATAAGACTTTAATAAATATATGTAATGTAGATGAGATTTTATTAAAAGGAAAACATAATTTGGAGAACATTCTTTGTGCAAGTGCTATGGCCTTGGCGGCTCAAGTTGAACCAAGGCATATAGCAACAGCATTAAAATCATTTACTAGTGTCAGGCATCGTATGGAAGAAATTGCAGAAAATAATGGCGTAATTTATGTTAATGACTCTAAGGCAACTAACCCAGAATCGGCCTTAAAAGCTATAGAAGCTTTTACCGAACCAATTATACTTATATCTGGAGGCAGGAACAAGGGGGCGAGTTTCGATGAATTTGCCCGAGCATTATCCCCAAAAGTAAAAGCACTGATTCTGCTAGGTGAAGCCAAGGAAGAAATTAAATCCGCAGCCATAGCCCAAAATTATAAAAATATTTATGAAGTAAATAGTTTGGATGAAGGGGTTAGACTAGCTCATCATTTATCCCAAGTAGGGGATGTAGTTCTTCTGTCTCCTGCCTGTGCTAGTTGGGATATGTTTGATAATTATGAGCAAAGGGGCGACTTGTTTCGTGAGCTGGTCTTTGCTATTTGTGAGGGAAAGTAAGTTTTATCTGGGGGGACTGTGAATGAGATTAAAAAAGGGACCACTCGACTTTGTCTTATTTATTACAACCTTAATATTAATTAGCCTGGGATTAGTCATGGTATTTAGCTCTAGTGCTGTAACTGCTAATATGAAATATGATGATGCCTTTTATTTTTTTAAAAAACAGTTGATGTGGGTTGTAATTGGGCTGATAGCCATGATAGTCATCATGAAGATAAATTACTTTAAGCTCAAAGGTGCTGCTATTCCATTAATGGTTTTTACTTTAATATGTTTGGTACTGGTCATCACACCTCTGGGTAGTTCAGCTAAAGGTGCTACAAGGTGGTTGGGGATCGGATTTTTAAGTTTTACACCATCTGAATTAGCTAAATTAACCATGGTTATGTTCTTAGCCAAAACGATGGAAGTAAACTTGGATAAAATGAAATCTTTTAAATCAGGAGTTTTACCCTATTTAATTTTATTAGCTGTAGTAGGTGGATTAATCGTAGCCCAACCTGATTTGGGCACAGCTTTTGCTATTTCAGCTACAGTCTTTTTCATGCTTATAGCTGCAGGTGCCAAGGCGTCACACCTAGCTTTTTTAGCCCTATCAGGCGTGGGTGCCCTAGCTACATTAATTATTTTAGCACCTTATCGAATGATAAGATTTATTGCCTTTCTCAATCCTTGGAAATATCCGAGTGATGAAGGCTTCCAGACCATACAGTCACTCTATGCATTAGGCTCTGGGGGACTATTTGGCATGGGATTAGGTAGGAGCAGGCAGAAGTTTTTTTATTTGCCTGAACAGCACACCGATTTTATTTTCGCTATTTTAGGTGAAGAATTGGGTTTTATCGGAGTGTTTTTTGTTATTGTTTTATTTTTATTATTCGCTTGGCGTGGATTTAAAATAGCTATAAAAGCCCCTGATACTTTTGGAAGTCTTTTGGCTACAGGTATAACAATTATGATAGTTTTTCAAGCAGCTATAAATATAGGAGTAGTTTCTGGGGCTTTACCTGTAACTGGGATAACATTACCCTTTATAAGTTATGGGGGTTCTTCCTTGTTATTTACTATGGCTGGTGTGGGTCTACTACTTAATATTTCCAGGTATAGCAATAGTCGTTAAAAAAGGGGGCTATTAAGAATGAGATTAATACTTAGTGGTGGTGGCACTGGGGGGCATATCTATCCAGCTTTGGCTATTGCCAAGGGTGTTGAAAGCCTAATTCCCGATGTGGAAATATTATATGTAGGTACCGAAAAAGGTCTAGAAAGTGATATTGTGCCTAAGGCTGGTTATAATTTCAAATCCATTGATATTACTGGTTTGGATAGATCATCTATGTTAAAGGCTTCTAAAACATTAATGAAATTTCCCAAAAGCTTTATGGATGCTAGAGGAATAATAAAGGAATTCCAGCCTGATGTGGTATTGGGGACTGGGGGTTATGTATCCTTTCCAGTTGTTTTTTCAGCTACTTTTTTAAAATGTAAGACCATAATCCATGAACAGAATGCTATCGCTGGTTTGGCTAATCGCCACCTGGCCAAAAGGGTGGATTATACTTTGTTAACTTTTTCAGAGGCCAAACAAGATATCAATGCAAAAAAAATTATCATCACTGGTTTACCAGTCCGCCCAGAAATTTTAAATGTAAACCCTTCCCAGGCTAAAAGAAATTTAAAATTAGATGATAGGTTTACTTTACTAGCATTTGGCGGGAGCAGAGGGGCTGCTAGTATTAATCGAGCTATGATGGATTTAATAGAAAGATATAAGGAGGACTATAATCTGCAAATAATTTGGATTACTGGGAATAATAGCTTTAATCAGATTGAAAACGAATTAAAAAACAATATAGATTTAAATAAATTGAAATGCAATTTATCATTGTTTCCCTATCTGTATAATATTGAAGAGGCCTTAGCGGCTGCGGATTTAGCTATATGTAGAGCTGGTGCCAGCACCCTAGCTGAATTAACCATACTGGGATTACCAGCTATCCTAATTCCTTATCCATATGCAGCTGAAAGCCACCAAGAAAAAAATGCTAGGGCACTTATGGATAAAAATGCTGCCCAGATGGTTATTGATGAGTTTCTAGATGGGGATACTCTCTTTAGAAAAGTCGAGGAACTGCGCTATAATGAAATTGAACTTAGGAACATGAAAAATAATCTTTTAAAAGAAGCAAAGCCTAATGCCTTGCAGGACATTGTTAATATAATTGTCAATTAAAAAGAAGTGGCTGGTACAAGCTACCTAGAATGTAACCATTATTGTTAATTTTGCATACAATACAATGTAATATATTCACATATTAAAAGGGGATGAAGAAATGACTGCTTTTTCTGGGCAATGGATCCACATGGTAGGTATAGCTGGAGCAGGAATGAGTGGAATTGCCCGTATATTAAATGAACAAGGTTTTAAAGTTAGTGGCTCAGACTTACAAATTAATAATACCACTAGAAATTTAGCAGATTTAGGCATAGAGATATATCACGGTCATGCTTCCTCTCATGTGAAGGAAGGGGTTGATTATTTAGTTATTTCCTCAGCCATACCTGATAATAATCTCGAACTAGTAGAGGCCATTAGTAAAAATATACCTGTTTTAAAAAGAGGGGACTTGTTAGCCCACTTAGTTAACCAAAAGAAAGGAATAGCAGTAGCAGGGGCACATGGCAAGACAACTACTACAGCCATGTTATATATGATTTTATCTGAAGTAGGCTTAGACCCTACTTTTGCAGTGGGGGGAGAATTCCAAGACAGCAATTTAAATGCAAAATTGGGCTCAGGTGAATATTTTGTTGTAGAGGCAGATGAAAGTGATGCTTCTTTCCTTGAAATAAAGCCATATATAGGAGTCATAACCAATATCGAAAACGACCATTTGGATTTTTATAAATCCTTTTATAATATTAAAAATGCCTTTAAACAGTTTTTAAATGGAATTGCTGATAATGGCTGGGCGGTAGTCTATGGTCAGGATCAGCATATTCGTGATATTACAGCAAATATGCAACAAAGAATTTTATATTACGGGAAAAATCCAGATTGTGATTATTATTTTGATAATTGGCGAACAAAAGGCTTAGGTTCTGAATTTAATATATATAGGCAAGGTCAAGAAATAGGTCTAATTGAATTATCAGTACCAGGCCAACATAATGCCCTAAATGCATTGGCTACTATTGCAATAGCCATGGAGCTGGGGATAAAATTTACTGATATAAAAAAGGCTATAATAAAATATCATGGCACCAAAAGGCGCTTTGAAATAGTAGGAAAACAAAATGGGATTGTAGTAATTGATGATTATGCCCACCATCCTACAGAAATTAAAGCTACTCTTGATGCAGCACAGAGTTTTCATAGGGGAAGAGTAATCGCAGTATTTCAACCACATCGCTTTTCCCGCACTAAATCATTAGGTAAAGAATTAGGAGAGGCCTTTATTAATGCGGATTTGGTAGTATTTACTGAAGTATATGCTGCTGGGGAAAGACCTATTTCTGGTATTAGTGGTAAAACTGTATATGATGCAGCACTTCAGGCTGGTTGCAATGCAATTTATATCCCTGATATGAACAATATATGCCATTACTTGGTTAAAAATGCACAAAAGGATGATTTGGTGATTACCATGGGTGCAGGGGATATATGGGCAGTTGGTATAGATTTATTGAAAATAGTTCCAGAAATGAAAATCAAGGCACATTCCTAAGGGAGGTGTTTATTTGGAACATTTTGTAATTAGGGGAAAGAAACCATTAGTTGGGCAAGTAAAAATTAGTGGCTCTAAAAATGCTACTTTGCCAATTATGGCAGCTAGCCTAATCTCTAATGGGGAAGTAGTGCTAAGAGACGTACCTGATTTAGAGGATATACATGTGATGTCTGAGGCACTCAATTTGTTTGGGGCTAAAATACGCCGTGATGGCGATGTTTTAATTATAAATAGCCAGGATGTAAACTATACAAAACTACCAGAACATATTTCACGAAGGATGAGGGCCTCAAATCTGGTCATGGGGGCCTTATTAGCTAGATTTAATGAAGCCAAGGTTGCATATCCCGGCGGTTGTGCCATAGGGACTAGACCTATGGATTTACACCATAAAGGATTCGAAAGTTTAGGTTTTAAGATAACAGATGGTTACGGATTCATGGAAGGCAAAGCTGCCAATTTGCAGGGTACTGAAATATTGTTAGATTTCCCTAGTGTGGGTGCAACTGAGAATATTATGATGGCAGCAACAAAAATTAAGGGAACTACATTTATTAGAAATGCTGCCCGAGAGCCAGAAATAGTGGATTTACAAA
The DNA here is from genome assembly GCA_964514235.1 of uncultured Syntrophomonadaceae bacterium. Classification (GTDB taxonomy): domain Bacteria; phylum Bacillota; class Syntrophomonadia; order Syntrophomonadales; family Syntrophomonadaceae; genus JAAYRQ01. The sequence goes on from CAZEPV010000002.1 coordinate 118,431, forward strand.
ATTTCCTTAATTGTATGGGAGCCAGAATAGTAGGAGCTGGCTTTGATACCATAAGAATTGATGGGGTTAGCGAATTAGGTAGTGCTGAATATAGGATTATTCCAGATAGAATAGAGGCAGGTACCTTTATGGTAGCTGCAGCCATAACTAAAGGGAAAATACAAATTAATAATGTTATTATGGAGCATATTCAGCCCGTAATAGCTAAGCTAAGGGAAATTGGGGTGGAAATAAGCCCCACCAATAAGGGGTTAACTGTTGAAGCTAACAAAAGGCTACGGAATACGGATATTAAAACCATGCCCTATCCAGGATTTCCTACCGATATGCAGGCCCAAATGATGGCACTCTTATCCACCATAAAAGGAACTAGCATCATAGTAGAAACAATATTTGAAAATCGCTTTATGCATGTTCAAGAATTAAGAAGAATGGCAGCCGATATAAAGATAGAGGGACGTGTAGCAATAATTAAGGGGAAAAATTCTCTTGAAGGTGCATCAGTAGAAGCAACAGATCTAAGGGCTGGAGCTGCCCTAGTATTGGCGGGATTAGCTGCCGAAGGTGTAAGCAAAGTAAACCAAATTGAACATATAGATCGGGGTTATGATAACTTACATTTAAAATTAAAAAGTTTAGGTGCTGATATTGGACGAAAAGCGAATTTTAATCTAGCAGAAAAGTCTCAAACTTTTTGATAGTTAGATCCTGATTATCTTTAAAAATAGGGGTAGGCTCTTGTCTAGCGGGCTAGGCTCTTAGGCCTAGCCCGTTAAATTAATATTAGTAGTTAATGATTTTACCACTGATTTCTGCTATAATTTCTAGCAGTTAATGGGAACAGGAGAGTTTTGTTTGACTAAAAAAACATTTCGTAGAATTTTCAGCTTTTTTATTTTTCTACTGATTACTTTGGTGTCTGTATTTCTTTTTTTACATAGTTCTTTTTTTAATATCGATGAAATTTACACCACAGATTTAAAGCAAATTTCCGAAGCAGAAGTCTTAACTTACTCTGGTCTAAATATGGGACAAAACATATTTTCAATTAAGCCTAAATTGATTGCCCAAACTATCAAAGTACATCCGATAGTTAAGGATGTCCAAATCATTAGACATTTGCCTAGAACTTTAGAGATTAAAGTTGTGGAACGTCACACATGGGCAATTGTTCCATTTCAAAATGAATTCCTCTGTATTGATGATGAGGGAATTGTAATTGATAAGAAAACTATGGTGGATTTTTCCATATACCCTTTTATTAACCTAGCCAATTTTCCTGAACGCATAAATTTTGGACAAGCACTCGAACCCATAGGGATATCGCAAATAAAAAATGTATGGGATAAATTGGGTGATTTTGAACAGGAATTAATATCTGATTTTTATTATAATGATAAAGAAGAACTTATCATTTATACTATAAATGGGACAGAAATAAGATTTGGCGATATGGAAAGATTCGAGGAAAAGACTACTTTTATTAAAGAAGTATTTAAAATAGAAGCTGAATTTGAAGAGTCTGGTACTGATGTTTTGGAATATATTGATTTAAGATTTAAAGGTCAACCTATAGTCAAAATGAAGGAATAAAGGATGTTTTTTATGAAAAATAACAATGGGGCCCTAATTTCTATTGCCGCAGTATGTTTGATTTTAGGTATCATGATGGCCATTCAATTTAAAAGCACCCCCGAGGTCAGCCCCGATATGCTTCCAGGTAGGGTAACAGAATTAACTGAAAAACTCGATAAGGCCGTAGACGAAAGGGATGCTTTGGCTGATGAAGTCCTAGAACTAAGGGAAAAACTTAAAAATGTTAGGGAATACGATATTGCTATGGCAGATATACAGGAAGAACTGCAAGGTGCTAGTTTGGCGGCCGGTATGCTAGAAATAGAAGGGCCTGGAGTAATTATTAGGCTAGATGATAGTCCCCGCGCTTTAAAAGTAGGGGACAACCCCAATAATGCTATCGTACACGATTGGGATTTATTATTAGTGGTTAACGATTTAAAAGCATCGGGCGCAGAGGCCATTTCCGTTAATGGAGAACGGATAATATCCATGTCTGAAATAAGATGTGCTGGTACTTTAATACTTATTAACTGGGTTAAGGTTGCTCCACCTTTCGAAATTAAGGCGATCGGGGATCCCGATATGTTGGAAAGTGGTATGACTATGACAGGTGGACATTTAATGCTCTTGAAAAACCTAGATTATATCGTGAATATACAAAAAGCCGAGGAAATAAATATTCCTGCTTATAGTGGGCGCATGAAGTTTACATACGGCTCACCTATTCCATATAAAGAAAGGGCTGCTGAATAGTATGTGGTTATTGGTATTATTTTGTTTATTAATTGGTCTTATTATTGGTTTTCAAATGCCGATATTATTACCTGCTATGCTGGCTAAATATATGTCTATTGCAGTTTTGGCAGCCTTAGACTCTGTTTTCGGCGGGATTCGCGCTTATATGGAGGATGCTTTTGACAATATTATATTTATAAGTGGTTTTACGGTCAATACCCTCTTGGCAGCTGGTCTAGCCTATTTAGGGGATAAATTAGGAGTGGAATTATATTTAGCAGCCGTTATTGTATTTGGGGTAAGATTATTTCAGAATCTAGGGATTATACGTCGATATCTATTGAAAAAATACTAAATTATTTATATTTAAAATAAAGGAATATAGCTGCCTTTGTGGTATTTTAAATTAAGAGTTTGTATAAGGAGTAGGTTAATATCAAGAAGAGAAATATCACGGTAGGTCTTGATGTTGGAACAAACACTATAAAGGCAGGGGTAGCTGAAGTATATTATGATGGCGGAATAAATGTCTTAGGCATTGCGAAGGTACCAGCAATTGGGCTAAGAAAAGGCAATATTGTTGATATAGAAGGGACAGCAAAATCGATTGACGCAGCATTACTTGAGTTAGAACAATTAACTGGAATAGAGGCTTATTCTGCTGTAGTTGGCTTTTCAGGAAGTAATATCACTTGTGTCAATAACCATGCTATAGTTGCGGTAGGCAACCAGCAATATGAAATTAGCCTCGAGGATAAAGAAAGGGTATTACAATCAGCGCAAAATATTGCTTTACCACCTGATAAAACTGTTATCCAAATTATCGAAAGGCAATATATTATAGATGGTTATGATGGGGTAAAGGACCCCATCGGTATGGCAGGAAGTAGACTAGAAGCCGAAATTGCAATATTGGTTGCAGCAACTGCAGCTATCCAGAATTTACAAAAGAGTACCCAAAGAATAAATTTACCAGTCAAAAAATTCTTCTATAAACCTTTGCTCGTGGCGGAAACAGTTCTATTCCCCGCGGAAAAGGAAATGGGTGTAGTTTTGGTGAATTTAGGGGGAGGAACCACTGACATTTCTTTTTTTGAAATGGGTTCTTTACTTTATACTTCTGTACTGCCCGTGGGGGGCGATTATATTACTAAAGATTTGGCTATAGTACTTCGGACATCCATCCAGGAAGCCGAACGAATTAAACAAGAACATGGAATGACTAATATCAATATAATTAATGAAGATGATAAAATTACCATCCGAAATATTCAGGGAACCGAAACAAATCAAGTGTCTAGTCATACAATTGCGGAAATAATCTCTGCTAGGGTCTATGAAATTATAGAATTGATTTTTTCGGAATTAAATAGATTCGCTTGTATAGGAAAAATGCCTGGCGGAATTGTATTGACAGGTGGGGGTGCCCATTTAATAGGTATTAGTAAACTTATGGAGGAATATCTTAATGTTCCAGTAAGATTAGGCTATCCAGATAATATAGCTAATTTATCTCCTGAATATAGAGATCCCCAATATGCTTGTGTTTTGGGGGCGGTTAAAAGTGGTACTAAATATGTTGATATATCTTATCAAAAGAACCAAGGCATGGCAAAAATATTTGATAGAATTTCCTATTATTTTAAAGAATTATTTAGTTAAGGCGGAGGAGGTTTTTAGATGCCCTTAGATTTTGATGTTGAAATGCAACAATTCGCAAATATTAAGGTTATTGGAGTTGGTGGTGGGGGCAACAATGCTATCAATCGAATGATAGAAGCTGGCTTAAAAGGGGTAGAGTTCATCGCCGTAAATACTGATGCCCAAGCCTTATATCTTTCCAAAGCAGATAAAAAAATTCAAATAGGGGAAAAACTAACGAAAGGCTTAGGGGCAGGTGCAGATCCAGAGGTAGGGATGAAGGCTGCCGAAGAAAATGAAGATGACATAAAAAAGGTACTAGCTGATGCAGACATGGTATTTGTTACTGCTGGAATGGGTGGTGGTACAGGTACTGGGGCGGCTCCTATAATTGCTAAAATCTCAAAACAACAAGGAGCCCTGACAGTTGGGGTAGTGACCAAACCTTTTTCCTTTGAAGGGAGAAAGAGAACTTCCCAAGCAGAAAAAGGCATCCAATCTCTAAGGGAGGAAGTTGACAGCCTAATAACCATCCCTAATGATAGACTGCTCCAGGTAGTGGATAAGAATACAGCATTTAATGACGCCTTTAAAATTGCAGATGATATTTTGCGTCAAGGTGTACAAGGTATATCAGACTTAATTGCTGTTCCAGGTGTCATCAATTGTGATTTTGCTGATGTACAAACTGTCATGCAAAATACGGGCTCTGCATTAATGGGTATTGGCAATGCCTCTGGTGAAAACCGTGCTTCAGAGGCAGCTAGATCAGCTATATCTAGTCCCTTGCTAGAAACTTCTATAGAGGGGGCCAAAGGAGTTTTATTCAGCATCAGTGGGGGTAGTGATTTAACCTTATTCGAAATTAATGAAGCTGCTGAAATTATTCATCAAGCTGCTGATGTGGAAGCAAATATTATTTTTGGGGCAAATATTGATGAATCTATAGAAGATGAAGTAAGGGTAACAGTAATAGCCACAGGTTTTAATACCCCTCGTACCCAAGTAGCCCATGAATCTACTAGAACAAGATTATCTAATACTCCTGCATCCTTGTTAGATAAAACTGATTTAGAAATTCCACCATTTCTACGCCGCAAATAAAAACAAAAATAATATAAAAATAATAAATGAAAAATCGGTATTAATATGCCGATTTTTTTATTTTTCTTATTACTCTAATTTACATTTTAATCAAAAGCCACCTGGTATAATATGGAATACATGATTTTGATTCTAATCACATACTATTTAAGAAATGTTGGGAAAAGCTGAAATAATAGGTGATTTTGTGAATGAACAAGTGGTATATGCTGACTTAACCTTTTTGATTAATTTTATTATGGATTTTTTTATTTTATGGGCTACTGGTAAGTTAGTTGGTATAAGGTTATCTTACCCCAGATTGATTATAGCTTCTATTCTAGGCAGTCTATATGCGGTAGGATATCTTTTCTTGGATTTGTTTTGGTATTCCTTACCCATGAAATTCCTTTTTTCCATATTATTAGTCAGAGTAGGCTTATTTCCGACCAATATAAAAGTATTCAAAAAATCTATTTTATATTTTTATTCTATAAGTTTTTTCGTGGCTGGGGCTACAATGGCAAGTTCTTTTTTTTATAGAACTAATCAATTTACTTTTTCATTTTCCTATTTATGGCTAGGTGGAGGAATTTTAGCAGTAATTTTGCTAGTCATTTTTGGTGAAAGATATCTAAGCAAGCAATTAATACCTAATCTTTTTAAATACAAAGTTAAACTCAATTTTGCGGGATTTTTCTGTGAAGGTGATGGTTTTCTAGACACCGGGAATAGTCTAAAAGACCCCTTAACGAATAAACCAGTTTTAGTAGCCGAATATAATTTTATTAAGTCTTGTTTGCCAAATGATATACAAGCAGCTATGGAAAACACAAATAATCAGGAAGAAATGTTAAATAATCTTACAAAATCTTCTTGGGCCAGTAGGCTAAGGCTTATTCCTTTTACATCAATTGGTAAAAGGAATGGTTTATTAATAGGAGTTAGAGCCGATGAAGTTATTATTACTACCCTTAAAAAGCTATTTATACATAAAAATATTATTGTAGCTATATATTTAGACAGATTAAGCAATGAAGGGGACTACCAGATGCTCATTCCATTTAATATAATTCAATCAAATTAGGAGGTTGGTTATGTTGGGTTTGAATCTAAGAGGCAAAATCACCAAATGTTGGTACTACTTATTAAATTGGTATCTTAAGAGGAAAGATGTTCAGTATATCCACTACATAGGCTCAACGGAAGTTCTACCGCCACCTTTAAAGGAAAATGAAGAAAGTATTTTAATTTCAAGGCTAGACGAAGGTGATTTGGCTGTAAAAGCACCACTTATAGAGCACAATTTAAGATTAGTAGTTTACATAGCCAAAAAATTTGAAAATACGGGCATAAATATTGAAGATTTGGTATCTATAGGTACAATTGGCCTAATCAAAGCGGTTAATACTTTCCAACCCAAAAAAAACATAAAATTGGCTACATATGCTTCTAGGTGCATAGAAAATGAAATTCTAATGTATCTTAGAAGAAATTTAAAAAACCGGGGTGAAGTATCCTTAGACGAACCATTAAATGTCGATTGGGATGGTAATGAACTGTTACTATCAGATGTTTTGGGGACTGAAAATGATATGATTTATAAACAAATAGAGAGTGAAGTTGAGAAGAACTTATTATGGCAAGCCATGCATAAGTTAAATGGTCGTGAAAAAACTATTATTAAACTTAGGTTCGGATTAGCTGGTGAGGAAGAAAAAACTCAAAAGGAAGTAGCAGACATATTAGGCATTTCTCAGTCCTATATTTCAAGATTAGAAAAAAGAATTCTTAGAAGGTTGCAGCGGGAAATTAGGAAAATAGAATAGCCTCTTAAAATTTAGGGCCTTCTGTTTTAAGTAATTAATACTCAATCCTTGAATAATATAACTAGTTAAAGAGAATAATTTTATTAAGAAACTTAATAGATGAAGGGGTGGAGTATTGATAAACAAAGTTGAAATATGTGGTGTAAATACTTCCAAATTACCAGTACTTAAAAATGAAGAAATGAGAAACCTCTTCAAGGTTATGCAAGCGGGTGAAATCGAAGCTAGAGAAAAATTAATTCAAGGAAATCTAAGATTGGTTCTGAGTGTAATACAAAGATTTTCTAATCGGGGAGAATACGTAGATGACTTGTTTCAAGTAGGGTGTATAGGCTTAATTAAGGCTATTGATAATTTTGACTTAGGCCAAAATGTAAGATTTTCTACTTATGCTGTTCCTATGATTATAGGGGAAATCCGTCGCTATTTGCGGGATAATAATTCAGTTAGGGTATCCAGATCATTACGCGATATAGCCTATAAAGCCTTGCAAGTAAGGGAAAGACTAGCTTCAGATAATTCCCAAGAACCTACAGTGAGCCAAATTGCCCAGGAAATAAATGTACCTAGGGAAGAGGTAGTATTCGCTTTAGATGCTATCCAGGAGCCTGTATCCCTATTCGAACCGATTTATAATGATGGCGGTGATCCGATCCTAGTTATGGATCAAATTAGTGATGATAAGAGTAGTGATGATTTATGGCTGGAGGAAATAGCTATTAAAGAAGCCATGAAAAAACTAAATGAACGCGAAAAACATATAGTTTCATTAAGATTTTTTAATGGAAAAACTCAGATGGAAGTTGCCGAAGAAATCGGCATATCACAAGCCCAAGTATCACGTTTGGAAAAGGCAGCTTTAAAGCAACTCAGGAAATATGTTTAGTAATATAAGGGGGGCTCTAATATGCCAAGAAATCTCGTAATTATAATACTAATGGCTGTAATTTTAACCTTGTTGGTACCTTTGACTACGGATTTCTTTTCTATAGAGCGGGCTTTTACCCATGATAATCTCATACAAATAAATATAACTAGCAAATAGTATTGCTTATTGCAGCTTGAATCTGCAAATATTAGTTTACTTTTCTTTAAAATGCTAAACTTTAAAGGGAATCTTATTTAAGATTTCCTTTAATATTTTTAAGGGGATTTTAGATGAATAAAAACAATGGGGTAGAACTTATCTGGGGTAGCAAAAACAAAACTAAATACCAATTATCTTCTTATTCCACCATAAAAAGTCAAGCAATTTATCCATATGTGATCCAAAATAGTTGCTTGGATTTCAATGAAGTCTTAAACTATGAAAACAAATTACTAAATGGCAAAATAATAAAGGGTAGTAATATAACTGTAATGACAGATTTATTAAATCGGGGCTATGAAAAAAAGTTTGGACTCATTTATTTGGACCCTCCTTATTTTAGCCAAAGCAATTATACCTCCGAAATAAAAATTAAGAGGGATAAGAATTCTAGCCTAGTTAAGCGTCGTGTTTTCGTGGATAGTTGGCCTAACCTTGAGGGCTATCTAGATTATATATGGGAAGTATTGGGAATGTGCCACCGTTTATTAAGCGATAATGGAAGTCTTTTTGTCCATGTAGATTGGCATGTAGGGCATTATATTAAGATACTTTTAGATGAAATATTCTCCCCAGCACACTTTGTCAATGAAATTATTTGGTGTTATGGGGGTGGTAGTAATGCGAAAAGACATTTCCATCGCAAACATGATACGATTTTTTGGTACAGCAAAGGTGAAAATTACATTTTTAATCCAGTATATCGCCCCTATACCGAAAAAACTAAAGAAAGAGGCTTAACTAAAGTTAAAGGACCAGATTATAAACTTAACAAAAAAGGGGCTTTAATGCATGATTGGTGGACGGATATTAATAAAATATTAAGTCCAACTGCATATGAAAATTTGAAATTTCCAACCCAAAAACCACTAGCCCTATTAGAAAGAATTATTAAGGCTGCTTCAGATGAAGATAGTATAATAGGCGATTTTTTCGCGGGCTCAGGCACAACAGCTGCTGCCGCAGAAAAACTAGAACGTAAATGGATAGTATGTGATGAAAGTAATATAGCTATATCAACTACTTATAACAGATTGGTAAATAGTAAAGCCAGACCATTTATATTGGAAACAGTTAATTATACGCCAGAAAAATCATTGGAGGTTAGCCTAAATAAAGATGCGAAAGATTTATGGACAATAATATTGCCATACGAAAAAGAAAGACCAATATTCTTTTGGGAAATTGGTATAAAGACTCCCCAAGGGTTTAATTCCCTGATTCAAATGACTAGGAAAAAAATTGATTCACCTGACCTGAGGAAAAAAATAACTTTAAAAAATTTCAAACAGAATGGGTCTGGTCAATTTCTAGTCAAGGCCCACGATTATCAAGGCAATATTCATACTCATGTTATTGAATTTGATTAAGCTTCCTTTTACTTACTTATACGATTCTGCTCGATTAAATGTATTATATCTGTTTCCTTATCATCACTGTCTAACCATACATTTTCATAGATATTTTCGTCTAAAACATCTTCCACTTTCAAAGGGATTTGTACTTTACCATTAATATAAATTAATGGTACAAAAGATTGATTTTTCAAATTAAGACCTCCTAAAAGAGATTGCAATAATATAATTCCCCAAAAAACAAGTTTTAAAGTGTTAAACAATGTCATTGCGACCGAGAAAGGAAATGGAATAAAATTGAAGTTAATCCTTGCTTAAACATTTTATTTATGGTATTAATTTGCATAGGTTGATTTCAGAGCATTATGGGGATGAATTGCAATAAGCATCAATGGGGGGTAAATATGAATATTAGTGAAAAGGCTAGTTTATGCGCTATTCATAATGTGGATGGAATTGGCAGTAGGACTTTGTTCAAATTAAAGGAACAGTATGACAGCTTTACGGCTTGTTTGGAATCTGATCTAAAGGATTTGCAAAAAAACATAATATCCCCTACTATTTGTGATAATATAATTAAATCCCGTTATAATGCTGCTTCCTATTTTGAATCCTTAGAAGAGAGTGGGATTAAAGTTGTAACATTTGACGAAAAAGAATATCCTAAAATGCTTAGAAATATAGATAACCCACCTTACTTACTTTATGCGAAAGGAGAAATTAGTCTTTTAAATGAAGATGCAATTGCCATAGTAGGTACTAGGCTTGCTACTATGTATGGTAAAAAGGTGGCTTTTAAGTTCGGTCGGGAGTTAGCTGACCAGGGTATCGTAACTGTAAGTGGTATGGCTCGGGGTGTCGATACAGAAGCTCATAAAGGTAGCTTAGAGTCTAATGGTCGAACTATTGCTGTACTAGGTAGCGGAATAAATGTTATATATCCTAGGGATAATACTAAATTGTATAATGAAATATGTAATAAAGGCTTAGTTATATCTGAATTTGCCCCTTTTACCCAACCTAACCCGGGGAACTTTCCTATGCGAAATAGAATTATTTCGGGCTTAAGTTATGGGGTAATTGTAGTTGAAGCTAAACTGAGAAGTGGGGCTTTAATTACGGCTGACTTTGCTTTAGAACAAGGTAGGGATGTCTTTGCTATACCTGGACCTATAACCAGCAAGAATAGCGAAGGTACCAACAATCTAATAAAACAAGGAGCAAAATTAGTTAATTGTATTGCAGATATTTTTGAAGAATACTATGATATTAAGCTTATACAACCTGCGGAAATAGTACAAGATGAGCTACCTTTAATAGATGAACAGGAAGCTGCTTTACTGAAATTACTAGATTTTGAACCAATGCATTTTGATGAATTAATAAATATTACTTCATTTTCAGTAGGAGACTTGAATATGATTTTGTTAAATCTAGAGTTTAAGGGAATGGTAAAATCAATGCCAGGCAATTATTATGTAAAAGTTAGTGATTTTTTAACTAAATCCTAAAGAGGTGATAATTTTGACTTATACTTTACTTATTGTAGAATCTGCAGCCAAAGCTAAAACATTGGATAAATTTTTAGGCAAAGGCTATAAGATTAAGGCATCAGTCGGCCATGTTAAGGATTTGCCCAAGAGCAAATTAGGTATTGATGTCGAAAATAATTTTGATCCCCAATATATAACGATTCGGGGGAAAGGGGACATTCTAAAAGAAATAAGAGGCGATGCTGCCAAAGCTAAAAAAATATTACTTGCTACTGACCCTGACCGAGAAGGGGAAGCTATTGCATGGCATTTACAAAATGCTATAAAAATCCCGCCAGAGACACCCTGCCGCATAGAATTCAATGAAATTACCAAAGATGCAGTTAAATCAGCCATTAAACAATCACGCCCTATCGATATGAACAGGGTAAATGCCCAACAAGCCCGTAGGGTTTTAGATCGTCTAGTAGGCTATAATTTAAGCCCCTTGTTATGGAGCAAAGTTCGCAAAGGGTTAAGTGCTGGTAGGGTGCAATCAGTGGTAATCAGGCTTATTTGTGAAAGGGAAAAGGAAATAAGTGACTTTGTTCCCGAAGAATATTGGAGTCTTGAGGCTGTACTCAATGCCAAAAAACAAGACTTTATATCCCGTCTAACCACCTATAAGGGTAAAAAAGTTAGTATAGCAAATGAAGCCGAAAAAGATGAGATTGTCGACCATTTGAATAAGGCGGAGTTTGAAGTTAAAAAAGTTGATAAAAGGGAAAAAAGAAAAAAGCCTAGTCCTCCTTTTATAACCAGTACTTTACAACAGGAAGCTTCCAAAAGATTAAATTTTTACGCCAAAAGGACCATGCGAGTAGCTCAAGAATTATATGAAGGTTTGCCCATAGGCAAAGAGGGCACTATTGGTCTAATAACATATCTGCGTACTGATTCAGTAAGAGTGGCTCCAACGGCAGCAAGTGAAGCCATTGATTTTATAAAAGAAACATATGGAGGAGAGTACGCCCCTAAGAATCCCAATGTTTATAAAATGGGTAAGTCATCCCAAGATGCACATGAAGCCATTCGACCTACTTCGATTACTAGAACACCGGATAGTATAAAAACATTTTTGTCTAGGGATCAATACAGGCTTTATAAATTGATTTGGGAAAGATTTGCAGCTAGCCAGATGACTCCAGCTATTTTTGATACTACATCAGTGGAAATTAATGCGGGGGATTACGGTTTAAGAGCTAGTTCATCCCAGATAAAATTCCTAGGCTATAAAAAAGTTTATAATGATAATGAGGAAGATGAGGTTAAAAACCCCATACCAGCCGTAAAAGCTGGAGATTTATTAAAATTAGTGGAATTAAAGCCAGAACAACATTTTACCCAACCACCACCACGTTTTACGGAAGCTAGTTTAGTTAAATTCTTGGAAGAAAAAAATATTGGCCGACCGAGTACCTATGCCCCTATTATAGATACTGTTTTGAGAAGATATTATGTGGAAAGACAAAACAGGCAGTTTGTTCCTACTGAATTAGGTTTTATAGTAGTGGATTTATTAAAGGAAAACTTCTCCAATATTATAGATGTTGACTTTACCGCTAAAATGGAGGAAGATCTCGATTTAATCGAGGAAGGTCAGTTGGAATGGAAAAAGGTAGTGGGGGATTTTTATGGTCCTTTTAAGGCAGAATTAGATAAGGCTAGTGAATTAATCGAAAAAATTGAAATTAAGGACGAAGAAGCTGGAAAAGATTGTCCAGTTTGCGGAAAACCTATGTTGATAAAGTATGGCCGTTTTGGTAAATTTATGGCCTGTTCTGGTTTCCCGGAATGTAGGCATACTGAAGCCCTAAACGAAGAAATTGGAGTTAAATGCCCAGAATGTGGCCATGAAATAGTTGAATTAAAAAGTAAAAAAGGTCGTAGGTTTTATGGTTGTAGCAAATACCCAGATTGTGATTTTAAAACCTGGAATAAACCGACAGGTGAGAAATGTCCCCAATGTGGTGATGCAATGGTAGAAAAATCAGCTAAAGGACAAGAACCGTATGCAATATGTCAAAATGCAGAATGTAAATACAAACAAGATGCAAAAGCATAAAATATCATTTATTAATGTGGTAGGGGCTGGTTTGGCAGGATGTGAAGCAGCATTCACTATCGCTAACCAAGGGGTTAAAGTAAAGTTATGGGAAATGAGACCCCATAAAAATACTCCTGTGCATACTACTAGTAATTTTGCTGAACTTGTATGTAGTAATTCCTTGAAGTCACTATTGCCAGATACTGCCCAAGGCCTATTAAAAGCCGAAATGAAAATGCTTGATTCCCTTTTGTTACAAGTAGCTGAGGTGACCAAAGTTCCTGCAGGTTCAGCTTTAGCTGTAGATAGACATCTTTTTTCTGACTTAGTTACCCGAAAAATAAACGGACACCCTTTAATTGAAGTAATAAGGGAAGAAATAGTCACGCTAAAAGAGGATGAAATATATGTAATTGCAACGGGCCCCTTGACTTCGGATTATTTGGCCGATTACATAAATACGATCACTGGGGAAGAAGCCTTATCTTTTTTCGATGCTATTGCCCCAAGCCTTACTTATGAAAGCCTGGATAAAAGTAAAATATTTAAGGCCTCGAGATATGGTAAGGGAAGTGATGATTATTTAAATTGTCCCTTTACCAAAGGGGAATATGAAATATTTTATCATGAATTAATTAAGGCAGATGTTTTTGCGGGACATGATATTGATAAAAAATATTTTAATGCCTGTATGCCCATTGAAATTATGGCTGCTAAAGGGATTGATACTCTGCGCTTTGGCCCCATGAGACCTGTAGGTTTAAAAGACATAAGGTATGAAGAAACCCCTTATGCGGTATTGCAATTAAGACAAGAAGACAAAGCCGGTAATATATGGGGTATGGTAGGTTTCCAGACTCGGATGCGCTGGGGTGAACAGGATAGAATCCTGAGACTTATTCCTGGGCTAGCCGAGGCTGATTTTGTTCGTTATGGCGCTATGCACCGTAACACCTATATTAATAGCCCACTTATTCTCCATAAAACCCTGCAAATGAAAAAAAACCCAAACTGGTTTTTTGCTGGTCAAATAACGGGCGTAGAAGGCTATATGGAGTCTGCTGCAACAGGTCTTATTGCTGGCTATAATGCCCTTCTGCATTTAAATGGTCAAAAATTAATAACACCTGAAGTCTATACTATGATTGGTTCATTACTCGAATTCATTTCTACCTCCAATCCTTCTAATTTCCAGCCTATGAATGCTAATTTTGGCATTCTCCCCAACATATCACCTAAAATTAAAGATAAAAAAATAAGATATAAGGCTTATGCTGAAAGATCTCTAAATAGTATGTTAAAATTTTCAGAATTGTTTTTGAAACAGTTGTAAAAAAAAGTTTCTTATGCTACGATTTTTTTAATAGATAATAATTTTAGGGGTTAAAAGATGATAGTAAATCAGATAGACAATTTTTTAAAATACTTACGGATTGAGAAAAATTCATCTCAATTAACCCTAAATAATTATAGAACTGATTTATATCAGTTTTTTAATTTTATATCTTGTGAATATAATATCGAGTTTCAAGAAATTAAAGGTGATGATATAACTCATCTAAATACAAGAAAATATTTAAGCAAGCTGCAGGAAAAAGATTATTCCCGCTCTACTATAGCTAGGAAGTTGGCTTCACTTCGATCTTTTGTAGCTTACCTAACTAGGACTGGCGTATTAGAGGGCAATCCTATAGCAATAGTAGCTACGCCAAAACAAGAAAAAAGGCTACCTCATTTTCTATACCCAGAAGAAATTAATATCTTGTTGCAGGCTCCAGATAATTCAATTCTGGGAATCAGAAATAAAGCTATAATTGAACTTCTGTATGCGACAGGTATTCGGGTTAGTGAACTGGTAAATCTAGATATTTTAGATCTTGATACTGAGGCTGATTTGATTCGGGTATGGGGTAAAGGTAGCAAAGAAAGAATAGTACCGATGGGACGATTTGCTAGACTTTCCTTACTTAACTATCTGGATGAATCACGTCCCCTACTGCTCAAGACCAACCTTGAGGCAGAAGAAGCTCTTTTTTTAAATAAATTTGGGACTAGACTTTCAGATCGTAGCATACGCAATATATTAAATAAATATGTAGATATGGTTGCTCTTAACCGAAAAATTAGTCCTCATGCTATAAGGCATTCCTTTGCTACTCATTTATTGAATAATGGGGCTGATTTAAGATCAGTCCAAGAACTATTGGGACATGTTAGGCTTTCTACCACCCAAATATATACACACCTTACCAAAGAAAAAATAAAAGCTATACATAATGAAACACATCCACGGAGGTAAATATATGTTTAAAGGTACTACAATTATAGTAGTAAAAAAGGATAAAAAGACCGCCATTGCTGGTGATGGCCAAGTTACACTAGGTGAAAATACTATTATGAAACATAAGGCTAATAAGATTCGGCGTTTATTTGATGGGCAAGTGATTGCAGGTTTTGCGGGCTCAGTAGCCGATGCCTTTACCTTGTTTGGTAAATTCGAAGAAAAGCTAAGAAAGACTGATGGCAATATGACTAAGGCGGTCGTGGATTTGGCCAAAGAGTGGCGATCTGATCGTATTTTGAGAAGGTTAGAAGCCTTACTAATTGTGGCTGATAAAGAAAAGATATTTATCATTTCAGGCAATGGGGAAATTATTGAGCCAGACGATGGTATTACAGCTATTGGTTCTGGGGGTTCTTATGCCTTAGCCGCTGGGAAAGCACTATTAAATTTTACGGAAATGTCAGCCCAGGAAATTGCTTATGAGGCCCTACTTATTGCTTCCCAGATTTGTGTTTATACTAATAATCATATTTCTCTAGAAACAATTGAATAGGGGGCTAATAGAATGTTGAGTTTGACACCAAAGCAAATTGTAGAAGAACTAGATATACACATAATTGGACAAAGTAATGCAAAAAAAGCAGTAGCTATCGCCTTAAGGAATAGATATAGAAGAAAACAACTTCCTGGTGAATTGAGTGAAGAAATATACCCAAAAAACATTATCATGATCGGTTCTACAGGGGTGGGGAAAACTGAAATAGCAAGGAGGTTAGCTAAACTCGTAAAAGCACCTTTTGTTAAGGTGGAGGCTAGTAAGTTTACAGAAGTAGGCTATGTAGGTCGGGATGTTGATTCTATGATCAGGGACTTGCTAGAGACTGCTATTAGAATGGTTAAGAAAGAGAAAATGGAGGAGGTGGATGAAAAAGCTAAAAACCTAGCTGAAGAACGGATTACACAGTATTTAATACCTGTCCCCCGCCGAAAAACTAGGACAGTAAAAAATCCATTTGAATTATTTTTAGGTTCTCCTGGGGAACCAGAATCAAAAGATGAAGATTATGAAAATCAAAAACATCTAATAGAAGAGCAGAGAGAAATTATTAGACAAAAACTGGCTAGAATGGAATTAGAGGATGAAATAATTGAAATTGAGGTGGAAGAAAAAAACACCTCCTTTATGGAAGTATTTTCTGGTGCTGGTGTGGAGGAAATGGGTATTAATTTTAATGATATGTTAGGTAACCTAATTCCTAAAAACAAGAAAAAACGTAAAATGAAAATTAGGGAAGCCCGAACAATTCTTACTAACGAGGAAGCCCAAAATTTAATCGATATGGATGAAGTCCATCGGGAAGCTATTAAGCGTGTCGAGGAAGATGGCATCATTTTCCTAGATGAAATCGATAAAATTGCTGGTAAAGAGGGTGGGAGTGGACCAGACGTATCCCGCGGTGGGGTACAAAGAGATATTTTACCGATAGTAGAAGGTTCAACTGTTATTACCAAGTATGGGCCTGTTAAAACTGACCATATTTTATTTATAGCTGCAGGGGCTTTCCACATAAGTCAGCCTTCTGACTTAATTCCCGAATTACAAGGGAGATTTCCGATTAGGGTAGAATTAGAAAATTTAAATAAAGGTGATTTGAAAAGAATTTTAACTGAACCACGTAATGCTTTGACTAAACAATACACAGCTCTAATCTCTACGGAAAATGTCAATATTACTTTCACAAGTGAAGCAATCGAATATATTGCAGATGTAGCTTGGGAAGTCAACAATAAGGCGGAAAATATTGGAGCTAGAAGGCTCCATACGGTTATGGAAAAAGTACTGGAAGATTTATTGTTTGATTCCCCCTATATGAGTGGGCAAGAAGTTATTATTGACATGAATTATGTTGAACAAAGGTTAAAAAAGATAGTTGAAGATGATGATTTAAGTAGATATATCTTGTAGGAGGTTATGCGAGTGGGAAGAACATTACTAGAAAAATCAAGGGCTTTAAATAAGATACTACAAAAAATTAGTGGTCACCCTGTTGATTTTTTTGAAATGGCGGAAGTATTATCTGAAAATCTTAATTGCAGTGTATTCATAGTAGGCAGAAGGGGACAAATAGGTGGGTACGCTTTCGTTGAAAATGCTTCTTGTGTTGAAATTGAACAACTTACAAATCATTCAGAGAGATTTCCTGAAAGTTTTAATCAAGAATTCATGAATGTTACTGAAACCATGACCAATTTAGTATTAGAGGATGGGCGCAAATGTGTTTTTAATCCCGATAATGTTTCATGTGATTGTTCCACGAGAATTTGGTCAATAACTCCTGTTTTCGGTTCAGCCAGACGGATTGGCACCTTAATTTTAATGCGAGAGAACCAAGAATTTACAGACGAAGACATTGTTTTGGCAGAATACGGTGCTATTGTAGTTGCTAACGAAATCATGCGGATGCGTTCAGAACGGGTAGAGGAGGAGGCCCGCAAAAAGGCTTCGGTACAAATAGCCATAGCAACCTTATCATATTCTGAAAAGGAAGCCATCGATCATATTATGGCGGAATTAGATGGACCAGAGGGTCTGCTTGTTGCTAGCAGGATAGCGGATAAGGTAGGAATAACACGCTCAGTTATAGTAAGTGCACTTAGAAAATTTGAGAGTGCAGGAGTCATTGAATCTCGTTCATTAGGAATGAAGGGAACTTATATAAAAATTTTAAATGACTATTTATTAGAGGAATTAAATATTTAAAAATTTATTTTTATTAACTTAATAAAGATAGAATTTTTATATGACTAACTAGGCGGTTAGTCATATTTTTTTGGGGAGAAAGGGGTCATTTTCTAAACGAATGGACCAAATGAGTAAAAAAGTGGTGTATTATATCAAGATATGAAATATAATATGTGTGGAAATTGTCTGAATAAATAGGCCTTTAAGATAAATAAAATATTATTTTGCAGGAAATTATGATTAAAAGTAGAAATAAACGATAATAAAGCCGATATTTATCAAGACTGGAGTGATAAGATGCTAGAGAGATTATTTAATTCTCCTACTTCAATTTTATTAAATAAATCAATGGATGCTGCTACTTTAAAAAATACCGTAATTGCTGATAATATTGCTAATGTAAATACTCCAAATTTTAATAGACGGGAAGTAATATTCCAAGAAAAACTACAAAATGCCTTACATAGAGGAAATGCGAATCTTGATATGCGTTTGACCAATAAGCGCCACATATTTGTCAAATCCAATCTTAATTTGGAGCCAGAAATTAGAGAGATTAGCAAAATTAGTTACAGGAATGATGGAAATAATGTAGATATTGATGTAGAATCAGCTAAAATGGCCAAAAATAAATTACATTATGATGCTTTAGCCCAAACTATGGATAAAGAAATAAAGTTACTGCGTTTGGCTATAACGGGAAGGGGGTAGGCATACGTGAAGTTTTTGAATGCGATTGATATTAGCGCCTCTGGACTTACAGCTCAAAGGCTTAGAATGGATACTATAGCTAGTAACATGGCAAATGCAGAAACTACTCGGGTAGATGGAGCTAATGGACCTTATAGGCGGCAAATAGTTCTCTTTGAAGCCAAAAAGTCTCAGCCACACAAGAATTTTAATAGTATTTTACGAGATAAATTATCTGCAGCGGGACAAGGAGTCAGGGTAACTGAAATAAGAAGTCTGAATGAAAATGAAGCCCCTTTTAGGAGGGTATATGAACCCGCTCACCCAGATGCGGATGCAGCAGGCTATGTTAATTATCCCAATGTGAACATAGTAGAGGAAATGATTAACATGATCTCGGCTACTCGGTCTTATGAGGCAAATGCTAAAGTAATGGAAGCTACGAAAGGTATGGCTTTAAGGGCACTTGATATTGGAAGATAGGAGGGTGACATTTGAAGACTAATATAATACAACCTAGTTTTTTTATTAATAAAAACCAATTTGAAAATAACCCGACTACTAAAAATAGTCCCAGTAATTTTATGTCTTACTTAAAGACAGCTTTAAACGAAGTGGATACTTTGCAAAAGGAAGCTACTTTAAGTGCTTCCCAATTAATTTTAGGAGAAGAGGAAAACCTGCATAACACAGTGCTAGCATATGAAAAAGCGAATTTAGCCTTGCAACTGACTATAGAAGTAAGGAATAAAATTGTAGAAGCATTCCAGGAAATTATGAGAATACAAATGTAAATTGTCTTGTGGGGAGTTTTTTAAATGGAGACTTTTATTAATAGATTAAGGCAATACGCTACGGATATTAGGGAACTATGGAATAGGTTAACCCTAAATCAAAAAGTCCTAATTTCGGGTGCAGCCATATTAATTATTATTTCCGTGGCTATACTATTCCTTACTAAAGATACATATAAAGGGTATGAAGTATTATATACGGAATTAGCTGAAAAAGATGCCGCAGCAATAGTCGAAAAATTAGAGGAAGATAAAATTAACTATTACCTTAAAGATAATGGAAGTACAATTCTCGTTCCAGCTGCCCAAAAATATAAAGCACGTCTTAATTTAGCTAGCCAAAACTTACCCCGTGGTGAAGCTGGATTGGAACTCTTTTCAGAAAGTAGTTTCGGTGAAACTCAAGCAGATAAAAAAATAAAATATCAATCGGCTTTGCAGGGAGAACTGGCTAGAACTATACAGGCTTTAGATAAAGTAAGTGCTGCTAAAGTTAACCTTGCTTTACCTGAGGAGTCTCTTTTCATAGAGCATGAGGAAGCACCAAAAGCATCGGTAGTCATAAGGACTCGAGATAATGAGACCCTATCCAACCGCGAAGTGGTGGCTATTATTAATTTGGTAGCCAACAGTATAAAAAAATTAGAAGCAGAAAACGTAGTGGTAGTAGATCAGGATGGGACCCTTTTATCAGAAAATGCTTTGAGCTCTAATGCCAATGCTACTGAACAAGTACAATTACAACTAGCCATGAGAAAGCAATATGAAAAGGAAAAGGAAGTTGCTATTCAGACCATGCTAGACAAAACCTTGGGTAAAGATAATTCGGTAGTAAGAGTAAGTGCAGAGCTGAATTTTGATGATATAGAACAATTGGACGAAAGATATACACATGATCCCGAAGGACCATTTATAAGAAGTGAACAAGTATCTAGGGAGTCCTCAGATAGCACTATGGAACCTGGGGCTCCTATAGGTGTAGATGATAATATTCCCCAATATATTGAACCAGCTACTGGAGGAGGAGAAAGCAGCTCTAGTAAAAGTGATCGGATCAGCAATTATGAATTAAATCGTACTGAAACCATAACAAAGTTTTCCCAAGGGGATGTCAAATATGATTATTTAACTGTCTCTGTATTAGTAAATAATGCAGCTGTTGCAGATACCAACTTAGGTCAAACTGAAGCAGAACAAAGTAATACCATAAGAAATGTAGTGGCTACTGCTTGTGGCTTAAGGGAAAATAGAGAACAAGATAATGTTAATTTGGAAGAAAACATTTCTATTGCCTTTATTGATTTCTATGTTGAGCCCGTCCCAGAGCCAAGAACAGCTACTGTGGTGGAGAGCCTATTCGGATCACCATATACCCCATTCTTATTCGGGATTTTGGGAGTGATAATTACAGTACTAGTCTTTATTCTAATCAGGAGAAGAAGATTAGGGGCTGAAGGCGAAGGTGAAGCTGCTGATTTTGAAGCTATAGTTGAAGAAGAAATAAAACTTGAAGATTTAATAGACAAGGCTCTAACCCCTGAAGAAAAAGAAGCCCAGAAAATAAAACTGGAAATTGATAACTTAATTGATGAGGATCCGGAAAATGCAGCCCAGGTAATTAAAATATGGTTAGCTGAAGATACGAGGTGATATAGGTGGCCACTACTAGAAAAGCGCTAACTGGTAAACAAAAAGCAGCCAACTTTCTGATTTTTTTAGGTTCTGAAAAGTCGGCTGCTATATTTAAACATATGAGTGAGGAAGAAATTGAACAATTAACTCTAGAAATTGCTAGTATTCGTCAGGTTCCTACCGAAAAAATGGACGAGATTTATAGGGAGTTTTTTGAAATGGCTGTCGCTAGTCAATATATAGGTCAGGGGGGTATCTCCTATGCTAAGGAGGTACTAGAAAGGGCCTATGGTCAAGAAAAGACTATGGAAATTATCGGCAGAATTTCAGCATCTTTGCAGGTCCGCCCCTTTGATTTTATGCGCAAAACGGAGCCTTCCCAATTATTGAATTTCATTCAATCGGAACATCCCCAAACTATCGCTTTGATCTTGGCATATTTAGAACCTGAAAAGGCTTCTTCAATCTTATCAGCCCTACCTCCAGAACGACAATCTGAAGTGGCCAAAAGGATAGCAATTATGGATACTACCTCCCCAGAAGTCATAAAAGAGGTTGAGCAAGTGCTTGAACGCAAATTGTTATCTTTGGGGCCTCAAGAGTTAACCGCTGCAGGTGGAGTAAAATCTGTAGTGGAAATAATTAATCGGGTTGATAGGGGTACTGAAAAAACTATTCTGGAAGCTATGGAAGTACAAGACCCAGAGCTAGCTGAAGAAATAAAGAAATTGATGTTTGTATTTGAAGATATTGTTATTATTGATGATCGCTCTGTACAAAGAGTTTTAAGAGAAGTAGAAACCCAGGATCTAGCTCTAGCCCTAAAAGGTGCTAGTAATGAAGTTGCCCAGAAAATATATAACAATATGTCCCAGAGGGCTTCAGGCATGTTAAGGGAAGATATCGAATTCATGGGACCAGTCAGATTGCGCGATGTTGAAGAAGCCCAACAACGTATAGTTAATATTATTAGGAGATTAGAGGATACAGGTGAAATTGTAGTAGCCAGGGGTGGAGGGGATGAAATAATTGTCTAAGGTAATAAAAAACTCATCACTATCATCTCAACCAAAGGTAATTGAAGTTGCCAAAATTGAAACATATAAACCAACTATAGTCGCTGAAAGCTCTGATTACCTAAATGAAATCGATGAACTTGCTGTGTTAGAGGATGAAAGTCAGAAAATAATTAAAGAAACCGAACAGATGGTTATAGACTTATTAGAAAAGGCCCAAGGTGAGGCCCGAGAGATCATGGCTAATGCCCAAGATGAAGCAGATGTTGTCAGAAGTGAAGTTTACGCTGAAGCTAAACAACTCAAAGAAGAGTCAAAAAAAACTGGCTATGAAGAAGGCTTGAAATTAGCCAATGAGGAGATTAAGTTTGATCGGGAAAGGGCCATAGAACAAAACCAACTAATAGTGGAGGAAGCTAGGCAAACCAAACTAGAGATTTTAAGAAGTGTTGAATCAGATATTGTCAGGTTAGTTATGGCCATTACCAAGAAAACAATAGTAAATGAATTAGAAACTAACCCTGACTCCATTATGAATATAGTCAAAGAGGCCATTAACCATCTTGATAATCCACAAAACGTAAGGGTGTATGTTAATCCTAGTGAAATGGACCGGCTCCTGGAACTGCTTGAAAATGAACTTCTAGCAGATATAGGTAGTGAAGAAATAAGAGTAGATGTTAAAGGAGATAATCGCATTTCTAGTGGAGGCCCCTTAATAGAAAGTGATAGTGGTTCTGTCGATGCCAGGATTGAAACTAAATTAGCCAATATAGAAAAAGGGTTATTGGAAGTGTCTGGAGATGAATAAGTTAAATGGTGCAATAAATTTTGAAAAATATTTTGCTGCCTTAGAAAGGATAGCTACCTGCCAATTAAAGGGTAAGATTTCGCAAGCTATTGGGCTTACTCTTGAGGCAACTGGCCCTAAGGTTAGTCTGGGTGAACTATGTTATATAAAGACTAACTATGCCGATGGCACTGAGATACCTGCTGAAGTAGTAGGCTTTAAGGAAAACAAAATATTACTTATGCCCCTAGGGAATATAGAAGGAATTGGTCCTGGCAGTGAATTAATAGCATCTGGTACCACCTTGAGGGTAAATGTAGACTTAGGAATGCAAGGTCGGGTATTAGATGGTCTAGGGGAACCCATTGATGGTAGAGGGAGAATTAATGCTAAATTAAGTTATCCTGTGATGAACCAACCTCCCAACCCCTTAAAGAGAAAAAGAATAACCGAGATATTGCCTGTAGGAGTTAAGGCAATCGATGGATTAACTACTGTAGGTAGAGGACAAAGAATGGGAATATTAGCTGGAAGTGGTATAGGTAAAAGTACCTTGATGGGTATGATAGCTAGGAATACAGAAGCTGATATAAATGTGATTGCTTTGATTGGTGAAAGGGGGAGAGAGGTTAGAGAATTTCTGGAAAGGGATTTAGGTGAGGCTGGTTTAGCTAAGTCAGTAGTAGTAGTTGCTACATCAGATCAACCTGCTTTGATTAGATTAAAAGGGGCCTTCGTTGCCACAAGTATAGCAGAATTTTTTAGAGATCAAGGAAAAGATGTCTTGTTGTTAATGGATTCCTTGACTAGATTTGCCCTGGCCCAACGTGAAGTGGGCCTAGCTATAGGCGAACCCCCAGCTACTAGAGGTTATACCCCTTCTGTATTTGCTTTACTACCTAGGCTTTTGGAAAGGGCAGGAACCTCAGAAACTGGAACCATTACGGGATTATATACTGTATTAGTTGAGGGGGACGACATGAATGAACCGATTACCGATGCAGTTAGGGGTATAGTAGATGGGCATATTGCCTTAAACCGTAATTTAGCGGCACTGAATATATATCCAGCCATCAGTGTGAATGAAAGCATTAGCCGAGTAATGATAGATATAATATCAAATGAACACTTGCAAAAGGCAAATAAATTCCGCAGTATTCTAGCGACCTATGAAGAAGCCAAAGATTTAATTGAAATAGGGGCTTATAAAAAGGGTTCTAATCCCATGATCGATGAATCAATAGGTCTAATTGATAAATGTTACGACTTCATAAGACAAGATATATATAAAGAGGCTAGTTTTGATAATACCCTCGAATTACTAAATGAACTTATTAATTGAGTAGGGATATAAATGAGGAAATTCAGATTCAAATTGCAGACAAAGTTAGATATTTCCGCCAGTCAAGAAAAATTAGCTATGGAACAATTAGCTGCAAAAATTGCCGAAAGAAATGATATTATACATAAATTAAATAATAAAAAAGACAAGCTAAAAGTTTTACAAGATTCGGTTGAAAAACTATCATTTCAATATACTTTGATAGTTAAGGATTATTTGCCTATCCTTAGGGCCCGTATCTATGAACTGCAATTAGAATTGGCAGCAGCAGAAGAAAGAGTTGAGGTTGCCAGGAATATCTTAATTGAATGTAAAAAGGAAACCAAAACATTAACCAAGTTGAGGGAAAAAGAATGGCATAATTATTTACACGAACTTAGCTTAGAGGAACAAAAAGAAATCGATGAAATAGCTATTAATAATCATTTTAGGAAGAACTAATTATTGTTGGGGTGAGACAAATGGGAAATATACTTAAAATAATATTGTCTGTTATTTTATTTTTCGGATTATTATTTGGGGTTTTTTATTTGCTATTCTTTTTAGATATATTAAAGTCCCCTCCTTTTTTAAACGAAATACCTATTATAGGGGAAATTGTATCAAAAGATAAAATCAAAAAAGAACCTAATAAAATTGTCTTGCTAGAGGAAGAGAATCTCACACTTAAAGAAACTATAGACAAAAAAAATCAAGAATTAAAAAATGTGCAAACAGACACTGATTACATAGAAGGGCAACTTAAAGCAGTAATGGATAATGAAGATCAGCTTAAAGAAGAAATAATTAATTTAAATGAGCAATTAATAAATGCGGAGATGAAAAAGGAAGCCCAAGCCAAAGTTTATAAGGATACAGCCAAATATTATGCTGAAATGAATGCGAAGAATGCCGCAGAAATTATCACCAAGTTAGAAGTAGAACATATTATAGGTATTCTAGTAGAGCTAGAGCCAGACGCTGCAGCAGATATTCTACAAAATATGCCTGGTGACAAGGCGGCTGAAGTTACAAGAAAGATGCTAGTTACTGCCCCCTAGTCAGAGCAATTAGAGGGGTTAAGCATAAGGATTTTTTATTAGTCCTTATATTTAGCCCCTTTCAAAAGGGAGATTATTAAAGGAGGTGAATTAAGGAAAAATGAATATGCTAACATCTATGGTTAATAGTGATAATAGTTTATTTAACCTAGCCAGTAAACCTTTACCAAAACCCAAAAACCAAGCTAAAACTAATTTTGCCAAAGTCCTAAATAATCAGACTAAGTCTAAAGAAAATCTAATTACGACTAATACTGATAAAGGACAAGATGAATCTATATCAAAAACTGAAAAGTCTGAAAGCAATAGTATTAGCAAATTAGATGAATTTCTAGACAAAAACAGCGGGGAGCTAGAAGTTCCTCCAGGGCTGAGTAATGCAGAATTAAAAGCTATAATTGGTCTAATTTTGGAAGAAGTAGAGGAGACAGATGTAAGTGAGGAAGAAATTATTGCCTATGTGAATGTTGAATTAGCGAAAATAGTAATTACTGAAAATGAGGCAGATAATAGCGAAGAAATGTTAACAGACCATCCTAAAGTATCTACTATGGCAGCTAATCAAGCAAACCTAGTAAATGTGACAAAGGATAATACTGAAGAAAAACAGGCAGCTAATCGAATAATAAGCAATAACATCCCCAATGTACCAGAAATTATCACTAATAACAAGGTAGAGGAAAAACCTAAAGACTTTAGGCTGCAAAATCTAATAAACACTCAGGTTACTAAAGAGGACTCTACTAGTAAGACCGATATTAAAAAGTTAATTTCTACAGAAGTAGGCAAGCTTAATAACTTAAAAACTGCTGATAGTACTAGCACTAATAACCAACTAACAACTGAAGCTAAGGCTCCTAATACGGCAGAAAATGACCAAGGGGCTAACTTAAATCTTAATAAGGCAGAGCTTAATAATGTTAGGACCGACAGTCGTCTAGTATTGGTGGACAACAAGCCAGTGGAAGTTAAGGAAGTTATGGATCAGATAGTCAAAAAAGCGGAACTAGTATTAAAGCAAAATGTTTCTGAAATGAAGATTAACTTAAAGCCAGAGTTTTTAGGGAAAATGACGATTAGGATTGCAGTAGAACAAGGCCTAGTAACTGCAAGGTTTATAACCGAAAACCTACAAGTAAAGCATTTACTAGAAAGTAATCTTAATACACTTCGCCAGTCTTTAGAATCCCAAGGGATTAAAGTAGAGCGAACCGAAGTCAATGTCCAGCTTAATAATGGCGGTATGTTTGACGGTTCGGAAACTAAGCAAGAATGGGATTTTGAGAAGTCGGGATTTAACAATTATCAAGCCAATGGTGAAATAGACGATAATTATGAATTCAATCCCCATCTAGCAGAAGAAGTGGAAAACTTAGCGGGGTTAGACTATTATCAGTTACTCGAAGACACAACCGTAAGTTTTCTAATTTAGGAGGTGAGAATTGTGAGTATTAGTCCGATATATGGCCAGTCACCCTTTATTAGGGGGGACACAGCAAATAGTCAAAATATAGCGGAAAAGGATAATGGGATTTTAGGTAAGGATGATTTTCTGAAAATCTTAATTACCGAATTAAAATACCAAGATCCTTTAAGTCCTATGGATAGTAAGGAATCTATTGCCCAAATGGCCTCATTCAGTGCCCTAGAACAGATGCAAAACCTAAATAAGTCTTTTGACCATATGGCTAGTAGCATTACTAACCAGCTAATGCCTAGCATCTTATTACAGCAAGCTAGTTCGATGATAGGACGAGAAGTAGCTTATATTAACCCTAATATAAAGGACGATACCCCCGAAAATGAGTATATCTTAGCTGGACAGATTAATTCGGTAGTGGTATTGGAAGGCAGACCTACATTTATCATAGGTAATGACAAGGTGCCTTTTGATGAAATAGTAGAATTAGGGCAAATACCCGATGCTAATCAAGGTGCTTTAAGTAAGATATTAGAGAAATTAGATGAACTATTAAAAACCCTTCAACCTAATGATGATATTGATGATGAAAATGGGGCAGGTGAACTAGGTGCATAATAAAATATTTATTCCTAATCAGGTTAGACCAATTACACCTAAGATAAATGAGCCTGCTAAGCAAAAGAAATCTAGTGAAGCTAATTTTGCTAAGGTGCTAGATGCCAAGCTAAATCAAGAGGTTAAATTCTCCAATCACGCCCGACAAAGGTTGGAGATGCGTAATATTCACTTGAATGAAAATGACCTGACTAGGCTGAATGATGCAGTCGCCAAAGTTAGAGAAAAAGGTGCTCGTGATTCATTAGTCTTGATGCAGGATTTGGCCCTAGTGGTGAGTGTGAAAAACAACACGGTTATTACGGCAGTAGATGGAGCTAACTTAAAAGAAAATGTCTTTACCAATATTGACAGTGCCGTAATAATATAAGGCTGGACCTCTTAGAGGAAGCCTTAGGGGTGTAGATTGACAGATACACCTGGAAAAAAGAATAGGAGGTCATATATGATATGATGCGTTCAATGTACGCTGGGGTTTCTGGACTGAGAAACCACCAGACGAAAATGGATGTCATAGGTAATAACATAGCTAATGTTAATACAGCTGGCTATAAGAAAAGTAGGGTAGTCTTTCAGGATACTCTATATCAAAGTATGCGGGGAGCATCCAGGCCTACTGATGCCAGAGGGGGGACTAACCCCATGGCAATAGGTCTAGGTATGGCCATCGCCAGTATTGATCAGATTCATACTCCAGCCCCTGCTAGTTCTACTAACAAGGCCTCAGACTTAGCTATAGATGGTAATGGTTATTTTATCGTCGATAATGGTGGACAAAGGTTCTATACTCGGGCTGGTAATTTTGATTTTGACAAACTAGGCAATTTAATTAGTTTATCCAATGGGTATAGGGTACATGGCTGGATGGCTGATGAGGACTGGAATATAGATACAGTTAGATCTAGTGAACCTATAGATATAGCTGATTTTAAGTCTATTCCCCCTCGGGCTACTACGGAAATGAAGTTTACGGGGAATCTGGATTCGAATACTAAAGTGCATCCAGACACATTTAATTTGGCAGCCGATATACCAGATGAAAACGAAACTGTTATTACTTCTAAGGAAGTCTATGATTCCTTGGGAAATAAGGAAACCTTATATTTTAGATTTTTTAAGTACGATGTAAATGCTGGACCGCCTGCTAATAGTACTTGGGCATGCGATATCTCGCTTGATCCAGAATTTGGCGGACCAACTAAAAATAACTTTGACCAAATAAATATCACTAGTCAAACTCCATTAGCTATACCTGGTGTTGATGTTGTACGAATAACCGATTTAGTTTTCGATGATCAGGGTTTATTGCCCCAACCGACAAAGTTATCAGGAAGCAACTTGATTATTGACAGGTCTGCCCAAGGTGCAGAAGATATTGAATTCGACATCGATTTTAGTCATATCACCCAATGGGAGACTAAGTCAACCGCTTGGGCAGAATACCAAGATGGCTACACCATGGGTAACCTGACTACCTATAACTTTGGAATCGATGGTACCATCCAAGGGGTATATGATAATGGGGAAAGCCGCAACTTAGCTAGGGTAGCTCTAGTGAACTTCCAAAACCCAGCAGGGTTACTGCAAGTAGGGGCTAGCCTATACCAGGTATCTAACAACTCGGGTGATCCCTTAGTAGGGGCACCTGGTGACCAAGGTATGGGGGCCTTAATCCCCGGCAGTTTAGAAATGTCTAATGTCGATTTATCGGAAGAATTTACCGATATGATAATAACTCAGCGGGGTTTTCAGGCAAATTCCCGTATTATCACGACCTCAGACGAGATGCTACAAGAATTAGTCAATCTAAAACGGTAATTTTGTACTTTTTCGGGGGATTTTTCCCCCGAAAAGTTAACTGAGGTGTATAATTTATGATATATTTAACTAGATTAAACGGGGGAAAAATATCCATTAATGCAGATTTAATCGAATTAATGGAACAAACCCCCGATACTGTAGTAACATTGACTACAGGGAAGAAATTGGTCGTAAAAGAAAATATTAGGGACATACACTCAGCGATAATATATTATCGTAGAGCTATGAATACTACACTAAAAAAGTAAGGGTATAGGGGGGAATCTCGTGAGCGAAGAAACTAGTCCAGAAATTCAAAAAAAATCTGCTTTTGATTTTAAAATAATAGTAGTAGGATTAATCATATTTTTGATTGCTATGGGTGCATCTTATTTTCTTATGAAAAACTTAATGAATCCTCTTTTACCTAAGGATGAGACCAAAAGCAAAAAGGTTTTAACTGGTAATTTAGTGGAGGTAGGAGAATTTACTACTAATATTGGAGATATAGCGGGTACTAGATTTATAAAAGTAGAAATATTTGTTGAAGTATCAGGCAAAAAAGGTCAAGATACTATAACGGAATTTATGCCTATAATCAAAGATAGCATTTTAAGTATTTTATCTGCCAAAACTATGGCTGATTTAGATGTGAATAATCGTACTAACCTAAAAAATGAAATAAAAAACGAATTAAATGCAAAACTTGGTAGCGACACAGTAGCAAATGTTTATTTTACTAGCTTTATTATGCAATAGTACCTCTTTTTAAGGAGGATTATAAATGGCTGATGTATTATCTCAAAATGAAATAGACCAGCTTTTATCTGCTCTAACTAGTGGTTCAGTTGATGCTGACGAATTGAAACAGGAAGAAACCAAAAAAAGGGTTAGAGTATATGATTTCCGGCGGCCTAACAAATTTTCAAAAGATCAGATTCATACCTTACAAGTAATATATGAAAACTATGCCCGCTCTTTAGGGACCTATTTATCCGCCCAATTAAGGTCACCTGTTCAAGTGGAAGTCCTATCTGTGGAGCAGACTACATATGATGAATTCATCCGCTCTATCCCTAACCCAACTATACTGAACATTTTTTCTTTGTATCCTTTAGAGGGTAATGCAATTATGGAAATGAACCCCAATTTGGGTTTTGCTATGTTAGATCGTTTATTGGGTGGTCTAGGACATGCTCCAGAAAAGATTAGGGCTATTACCGAAATAGAACAAACCATAGTAGAACGAATAGGTCAAAGGATGTTGGATTACTTACAAGAACCATGGGGTAGCATTATAGAAATTGAACCCGTATTAGAAAGGGTGGAAACAAACCCCCAATTTACTCAATTAGTTTCTCCAGCGGAAATAATGATAATAGTTTCCCTAGAAACCCGCATGGGTGATCTTTTGGGCATGATTAATATTTGTATACCTTTTTTAGTTTTAGAACCTATAATTGATAAACTAAGTGTGCATTTTTATTATGCTTCATCTAGCAAACAACTTTCCGCAGAAAATTCAGACGCAATTAGGAATAAGTTAGAAAATACTCATGTACCAGTTAAAATACTCTTAGGACGGACAGTGATTACGGTTAAAGATTTACTGGAATTATCTATTGGTGATGTTATACCATTAAACAAAAATATTTATGAGGAACTTGATGTTGTTATTGGACAAAGAGCGAAATTTCTTGGGAAACCGGGTGTTTTCGGTAACAAATATTCGGTGCAGATTTCCCAAATCATAAAGGAGGGAAATGAAGATGAATGATGGTCTATTATCACAAGAAGAAATAGATAGTTTATTAAAAGGTGATATTGAAAGTGAACCTAGTGCTAATGAAGCTGTTAATGCAAGTATTAGCGATTTTGAAAAGGATGCCTTAGGGGAAATTGGCAATATTAGCATGGGTACATCTGCTACTACCCTTTCGACTTTATTGCGTAAAAAGGTTTCCATTACTACACCTAATGTTACAATTACAACTAGGGAACAACTGCAATCAGAGTACCCTATTCCCTACGTAGTGGTGGAGGTTAGCTATTCAGAGGGCTTATATGGGACTAATATTTTAGTAATTAAAGAAGAAGATGCCTGTATAATTGCAGATTTAATGATGGGGGGGGAAGGCGAGTGTGAAGAAATAAAGTTAGATGAATTTCAATTGAGTGCCGTAGGAGAGGCTATGAATCAGATGATGGGTTCAGCAACTACCAGCCTATCTTCTATGTTCAACACCAGAATTGAAATTGCACCCCCCAACCTGACTATAATGGATTTTGCAGAGGAAAAATTGGAAATATCCTCAGGTTTTCATGATATGGTCACTATTAAATTTAAAATGGAAATTGAGGGGCTGATCGACAGTGAAATTATGCAGATAATTCCCATTGAAGCAGTCAAAAATATGATTGGTATGCTGATGGCCAGCACTGTCGAGGAATCAAGTGTAGATGTTGTAATTGAGGAACCTGTACCACCACCGACCCAGCAAATTGCTGAACCGATTTATGAAAGTTCTGTAGAGGTAGCCAGTGAACCCCCAGAATCTCAGTATGATACCTGGAATCAAGAGGGGATATACGACAATATACCTTCGAATGTGAAAAAAGGGGAACAACTTACAGTACAACCAGTACAATTTGCACCCCTAAGGGAGAGCAGTGTTGCCCAAACCCCCCAAAATATTGGTCTTATAATGGATGTACCCTTAGATGTAACAGTAGAACTAGGTAAGACTACAAAGACTATTAAGGATATATTAGATTTACATCAAGGTGCCATAATACAAATTGATAGGATGGCTGGAGAACCAGTTGATTTAATGGTAAATGGCAAGTTAATTGCTAAAGGTGAAGTGGTAGTGATTGATGAAAATTATGGAATTAGAATAACTACTATAATTAGTCCAATGGACAGAATGAATAAACTTCAATAGCAACTGAGGAGGTTTATGATGGGAAAGAAAATATTAATAGTTGATGATGCGGCTTTTATGAGAATGATGATTAAAGATATTTTATCAAAGAATGGATATGAAATAGTCGGTGAAGCCGAAAATGGTCAAGTAGCTGTGGAAAAATATAAAGATTTGCAGCCAGACTTAGTAACCATGGATATTACCATGCCAGAAATGGATGGGATAGCTGCTGTTAAAGAAATAAAATCTTTTGATCCCGCTGCTACGATAATAATGTGTAGTGCCATGGGACAACAATCTATGGTTATAGACGCTATTCAAGCTGGTGCCAAGGACTTTATAGTTAAGCCATTTCAACCTGAAAGAGTACTAGAGGCAGTAGGTAAAGCACTTGATTAGTTTTGTGTGGAAGTGATTTGAATGATGTCACATAAAAAACACTACTTAGTAATATTTATGGCAATTATCTTGGTCTGCTCAATTTCATTTAATGTTTTAGCCATTGATGATATGGAAGCTCTTAATGCGGAATTGAATGAACAGGAAACTAAACAAAGCTATACCCCTGGTAAGATATGGGTGGAGTTTTTTAAATTAGTGATAGTTTTAGGCTTAATTGTATTGGCAACCTGGTTAGTAATCAGGATGTTTGGACGGCAAATGACTAATAAAATGCAAGGTACATGGATACAGGTGGTTGATGAAGTAACTTTAGGCCAAAATCGAGGTATTGTTCTGTGCGAGGTAGGGGAGAAATTATTTGCTGTAGGGGTAACTGACCATAATATTAATTTCCTATTTGAAATTGATAATCCAAAACTACTAGAAGATATTAGTTTAAGTCAGTCTACTACGGAGACTTCTGCCTCCTTGGATATTCAAGAAGTAAAAGATTATATTATCAATCGATTTAAGGAGCGAAAGGCACCTCGCAATAATCAGAAATTTCGCACTATGATGGATGAACAATTTTCCAGGTTGGAAAAACTATCAGAACACAATACCAAAAATGACACAAAAGAAGAAGTGATGAAATGATTAATAATAAGGCTAAAATTATAAATATGCTCTTATTAATTTTATTTTTTTTAGCTTTTTTTTCACCAGTGGTGCTAGCTGAACCTATACAACTGCCTAATATTAATCTAAGTATAGGCGGAGAGGGAGATAACCAAGACTTATCTTCTATCATTCAGCTTATTATTTTATTAACGGTCCTAACTTTAGCCCCAGCCATAGTTATAATGTTGACTTCTTTTACTCGTATAGTTGTCGTTTTGTCATTTATTAGAACTTCTTTGGCTACCCAACAAATGCCACCCAATCAGGTTTTGATTGGACTAGCTTTATTTTTAACGTTTTTTATAATGGCCCCGACCTTGCAGCAAGTTAATACTAATGCTTTACAGCCTTATATGGCAGGTGAAATAGAACAGATAGAAGCTTTTGAAAAAGGGATGGATCCTATGCGTTCTTTTATGTTTAAACAGACTAGAGAAAAGGATTTAGCCCTTTTTGTGAAAATGGCTAATATTGAAAGGCCTAATAGTTTCAATGATATACCTAATTATGTTCTAATTCCTTCGTTTATTATTAGTGAATTAAAGACTGCTTTCCAAATAGGTTTCATTATATTTGTGCCTTTTTTGGTAATTGATATGGTTGTAGCTAGTGCACTCATGTCTATGGGTATGATGATGCTACCCCCTATGATGATATCTTTACCATTTAAAATATTATTATTCGTATTAGTTGATGGCTGGAATTTAGTAATCCAGTCTTTATTACTCAGCTTTAGATAAGGAAGAGGTGGATTTCTGTGTATGAAGAAGTAGTTTTGGGGATCGCAAATGAAGCGGTACTCACAGCTTTATTGGTTGCCACACCTATACTTGGGGCAGCCTTATTAACTGGACTATTAATCAGTATTTTGCAGGCAACTACGCAGATACAGGAAATGACCTTAGTTTTTGTTCCTAAAATAGTTGTAGTGTTTTTAGTCATAATTATTTTCGGAGCTTGGATGCTAGGGATTGTTACTTCTTTTGCCCATAATTTGTTTATTGCTATTCCTAGTTTAGTTGGTTTGTAGTAGGTAATTGTTATGCCATTTGCTTTAGAAACATTTTTATTATTATTTGGCAGGATTTCAGGTTTATTTTTAAGTGCCCCCATTTTTGCGAGCAGGCAACTACCAGTTCGGATTAAGGTACTAACTATTGTGATCTTGGCTGCCACTTTAGCTTACTTTGTACCTATTCAATATAGCCAAGTAATTCTGAACCCTGTTCATTTTTTAGCCGCAATAATTATCGAAGTTTTGGTTGGTTATACAATAGGTTTTGTTATATATATACTTTTCGGAGCTATTCAGTTAGCTGGGCAATTAATGGATATGCAAATGGGATTTGGGATTGTTAACGTAGTAGACCCGCAAACTGGTACGCAAATACCATTATTGGGCAACTTAACTCAGACCTTGGCCTTACTAGTTTATTTAGCAGTAGATGGCCACCATTATTTACTACAAGCTATTGCCCAAAGTTATAAATTTATTCCCGTTTTAGGCTTAAGTTTGGATGCAAACTTTACTAAACTTCTAATAGAAATAAGTATATTTATGTTCATTATCGCGGTTAAAATAGCCGCTCCTATTGTGATTGCAGTCTTGACTACTGATATTGCCATGGGTTTCATAGCACGTACTGTGCCACAGATGAATGTCTTTATAGTGGGTTTACCCTTAAAAATATTAGTAGGTTTAGTTGCTCTTTTACTTATGTTACCTGTTTATATTTGGCTATATGCTAACCTTTTGGCCCGATTTTACGAATACCTTGATCGTATTATTATGTTAATGGGGTAATAAATTTTATGGACACAGAAATAGATAAGAAAATTTTAATCCTAGATTTACAACTATTCGCTGATGACTCTACTGGAGAAAAAACGGAACCTGCCACACCGCGAAGACGAGAGGAAGCTAGGAAAAAAGGCCAAGTTTTTAAAAGTACCGATTTAAATTCAGCAATTATCCTATTAGCTGGTGCAGTAGTATTATTTGTAGTCTTTCCATACATGGTAAAGCTTTTAGGTGATTTTACTTCTTTATACATATTGGACAGAAGTTTACAAGAATTTAATAATGATTATATTTATGAATTATTAATTGAAGTATCTATTCTACTGGGTAAAATATTATTTCCAGTTTTTTTGACTACTGTTGTAACTGCTTTAATCATTACCTATTTACAGGTAGGGGTTGTTTTTAGTGCAGAACCCCTAAGTCCAAAACTAGAAAGATTAAACCCTGTGGAAGGATTTAAAAGAATTTTCTCCAAAAGGGCTTTAGTTGAATTGACGAAATCTGTACTCAAGGTAATAGTAACCGGCACTATAGTTTATACAGTATTTAAAAAATACTTATATATTTTTCCCCGATTTGTCGATATGGAATTAACTGAGACTTTAATTGCCCTAAGCACTATTGTATTTGAAATAGCCCTTAAAGTAGGTATATTTTTCGTTATAATAGGGATTTTAGATTACATATATCAACGTTATGAACATGAAAAATCATTGAAAATGAGTAAATACGATGTTAAACAGGAGTATAAACAGGTTGAAGGGGATCCCTATATCAAATCGAGACAAAAACAAATACAAAGGGAAGCTGCTATGCGGCGGATGATGGCAGAAGTACCTAAGGCTGATGTAGTAATAACTAATCCCACCCATTTCGCCGTAGTTTTAAAATATGATCCCACAAGAATGGAGGCCCCATTAGTCGTAGCTAAGGGCCAAGATTTTATGGCTTTGAAGATTAGGGAAGTAGCGGAAAAACATAATATTATTATTGTGGAAAATCCTTCCCTAGCTAGGACACTTTATTATGCCTTGGATATTGGGGTTGAAATACCTGAAGAACTTTACCAAGCCATAGCAGAGGTCTTAGCCTTTGTTTACAAACAAAAAACAGTAGCCTTGTAGTTTTTAGGAGGAGAAAACATGGAAGTAAGGGCAGGTTGGCTGCAAAAATTATTAGATAATAGTGATATATTAATTGCTGTATTAGTAGTTACTATTGTTTTAATGATGATAATTCCTATGAAACCAACCCTCTTGGATATATTACTAACTTTTAATATTAGTTTTGCTTTAATAATTTTAATGGTGGCCATGTTTAATTCAAATCCTTTAGAGTTTTCAGTTTTTCCTTCCTTATTGTTAATAATGACTTTATTTCGTTTAGCACTTAATGTTTCCTCTACCCGACTGATTTTATTACATGCTGAAGCAGGGCAGGTTATTCAGGCTTTTGGTTCATTTGTAGTTGGCGGCAATATGGTAGTTGGTTTTGTAATATTCCTTATTTTAGTTGTTATCCAGTTTATCGTTATAACTAAGGGAGCCGAAAGGGCATCAGAAGTGGCAGCTCGCTTTACCCTTGATGCTATGCCTGGTAAGCAAATGGCTATTGATGCCGATTTAAACGCCGGTTTAATTGATGAAAATATGGCTCGAAACAGGCGGGAAAAAATCCAGGACGAAGCTGATTTTTATGGGGCTATGGATGGAGCTAGTAAGTTCGTCAAAGGCGATGCTATAGCGGGTATAGTGATTACTATTATAAATATAGTAGGTGGGCTTACCTTGGGTATGGCCCAAAAAGGAATGAGCTTAGGGGTAGCAGCTGAAACCTATACAATTTTAACTGTAGGGGATGGATTAGTTACCCAAATACCAGCCCTGTTAATTTCTACTGCAACGGGTATTGTTGTAACTAGGAGCGCCTCTAAATTCAGCCTAGGCCGAGAAGTAGGGGGACAGTTATTAAGCCAGCCGAAAGCCTTAGGGGTTACGGCTGTAATTCTTTTATTATTAGGCACTATAGGCTTACCCAAGTTACCTATGTATACTTTAGCAGCCTTTTTCGGTTTATTGTTCTTTACATTTAGATCCTCTATAGCTGAGGTAGTCGAGGAAATTGAAACAGAAGATATCCAGGAAGCTGAAGAAATCAGAAAACCAGAAAACTTAATGGAATTACTCCAGGTAGAGAAAATGGAAATGGAATTGGGCTATGGTTTGATTCCTTTAGTAGATGCAGAACAGGGTGGGGATTTGTTAGATAGGATTGTAATGATTAGAAGGCAGTGTGCAGTGGAATTAGGTTTTATAGTTCCACCAATTAGGATTAGGGATAATATGCAGTTAAAACCTAATTCTTATACGATTAAGATTAAGGGCATTCAAATTGCTGATGGGGAGCTAATTTTAGATAACTATTTGGCAATCGGGCCAGATATTGAAAATGATACGGAGATAGTAGGATTGGATACAATGGAACCTGCTTTTGATTTACCTGCTAAATGGATAGATACCAAAGATCAGGAATTTGCGGAACAAAAAGGATATACCGTGGTTGATCCACCTTCTGTTTTGGCCACCCATCTGACTACAGTAATAAAAAGACATGCTTTTGAATTACTAGGCAGACAAGAAATTCAAAATATTATTGATTTTGTGGAGGAGAGTAATCCAGCCCTAATTTCTGAACTTATACCCGATTTGATGAGTTTAGGAGATATTCAAAAAGTACTAGGCAACCTATTACAAGAACATATCTCCATCCGCGATATGGTAACTATTTTAGAAACATTAGCTGACTATGCCAAAATTAGCCGAGATAATGATGTATTGACTGAATATGTTAGACAGGCTCTCAAAAGGCAAATTACTAAACAATATCTTGACAACAATATGAATCTGAGTGTATTAACTCTAGAACCTGGATTAGAGGAACAACTTAGAGAATCGGTGCAACAAAGTGAATTCGGTTCATATTTAGCTCTAGATCCAGATATTGCCCAATCGTTAATAGAAAATATATCTTTACAACACACTACGTTAATTAACCAGGGTTTAACTCCTATAATATTATGTGCACCTATATTAAGAATCTATTTTAAAAGATTGTTGGATCGTTTTCTTACCAATTTAGTAGTACTTTCTTATAATGAAATTGACAGTGACATAAATGTTGAAGTTATTGGGATGGTGACAATATGAAAATTAAAAAATTTGTAGCAGACGATTATAAAGTTGCCATGAAACAAGCTAAAGCAGAAATGGGTAATGATGCCATCATATTACAAACTAGACAAATCAAAACCGGAGGTTTCTTGGGCCTCTTTGCCAAATCAAAGGTAGAAATAACCGTCGCTATAGACGAAACCATGCAGGTCAATTTAGACAAATTAAGAAAAACAGCGGCTAATCAAATTGAGGAAAAACAGGCGGAACATAGACTTTCCCAAAAAACCCAAATAGGGAACTCCTATCTAGGGGGGGACTTATTAGATGAACTAAATACCCTAAAAACTATGATGACCGATATAAAACTACAAATGCATGAAGTGGAATTAATTAAGGGCCTTTCTGAAGAACTTAGGGACTTTTATCATGCGCTAGTAGGGAATAACATCAATAAGGATATAGCTTTACATATTGTAAGTACTGTCGAAAACAAGTTCTCTGATTATGAAGTTATAGATAAATTTCAGGCCGAAGAAACTATAATTGCCGCTATACAAAGGTATATCAGCGAAATAAAGCCGATTGAAATTAAAAACGATAAAAAGGGTAATGTAATATTTTTCGTAGGTCCGACTGGAGTGGGTAAAACTACAACCATAGCTAAACTGGCGGCTAATATTGCATTTATAGACCATAAAGATGTGGCACTGATTACCTTGGATACTTTTAGAATTTCAGCAGCAGAGCAGCTCAGGACCTTTGCAGAAATTATCAATATACCTATCAGTGTAGTCTTTGATCCCGATGAACTAATAAAGGCCATAGTAGAATACAGTGATAAAGATGTAATTCTAGTCGATACGGCTGGATGTAGTCCTTATAATGCCGAACATTTGGCTGAGTTAAAAAAGTTTGTCGATGCTTCGAATCCTAACGAAATAATGTTAGTTTTGAGTGCTATTACTGATAGCGGTGATTTAGTAAACATTTATAATAGATTTAACTTATTTGAAATAGATAAAATCATATTTACCAAAC
Source organism: uncultured Syntrophomonadaceae bacterium (assembly GCA_964514235.1). Taxonomy (GTDB): domain Bacteria; phylum Bacillota; class Syntrophomonadia; order Syntrophomonadales; family Syntrophomonadaceae; genus JAAYRQ01. The sequence goes on from CAZEPV010000002.1 coordinate 157,491, forward strand.
TAGATGAAGCTAATAATTATGGACAAATATTAAATGCCTTGTATGAAATAAAAAAACCGATTGCCTATCTAACTACTGGGCAAAATGTTCCAGATGATATCCAAATCCCAGATTCATTCGATTTGGCAAAAAGGCTTTTAGGATGTGATCAAATATCATGAAAGATCAAGCCGAAAAGTTAAGAGAAATGGCTCTAAATGCCCGACTAAAAATTGAAAAGGAAATATTGCAAAATCAACATAAATCGAAAGTTATAGTAATTGGCAGTGGGAAAGGTGGAGCTGGCAAAAGTACTATAGCCCTAAATTTATCCATAGAGTTATGCCGTAGGGGTAAAAAGGTCTTGCTTTTTGATGCTGATTTAGGTTTAGCCAATATCGATATTATGCTGGGCATAGTTCCAAAATTCAACTTGTACCATGTTGTTAGTGGTAAAAAGACTATTAAAGATATTACGATTACGAATGAAGAAGGATTAGATATTATTCCTGGTGGTTCAGGAATCTATGAATTAGCCAATCTGAGCCAAGATAGGGTTAAAAATCTTTTGGTTCAGTTAGGTAAATTAGATGGTGTGTACGATTATATGATTATAGATACTGGGGCAGGTTTATCGGAAAATGTCTTAACATTTTTATTAGCAGCCGATGATGTGATTATAGTCACGACGCCAGAACCCACCTCCATTACTGATGCTTATGGAATTATGAAGGGTTTGAGTAACCAAAAATTTTCGGGTATTGTCTATTTAGTAGTTAATCGAGTATTTAATAATAGTGAAGGATTTACAGTAGCAGAGAAATTCAAAGCAGTCAGTCAAAGATTCTTAAATATTAATATAGTACCACTAGGCTATGTAGTAAATGAATCATTAATAGGAGAGGGTATAAGAAGACAAGAGCCATTTGTCAAGCTTTACCCCCGAAGTGCAGCTGCTAGGAATATTGGCACACTTGCTGAAAACTTATTGAAAACTAAAGCAATTGAAGCTAAGCAACCAATAGCAAATCGCGGTGGTATTAGGGGATTTTTTAAAAAACTAACTGGTGGGGCCAAGTAATTTAAAAACAGAACTAAAGTCATGATTTTTGCTTGTTAAGAAAACAAATTAAACTAGTCAAGGCAGAAAGGGGGGATTAGATGCCCGAAATTAGAGTATTAGTTGTTGATGATTCGGCTTTTATGCGTAAAGTTATTTCCGATATGATTAATACAGATCCCCACATGAAGGTAATAGAAAAGGCTCGCAACGGTAAAGATGCTATTAAAAAAACTAGGGAATTAAAGCCTGATGTTGTCACATTGGATATTGAAATGCCTGGTATGGACGGTTTGTCTGCCTTAGAAGAAATTATGCGCACAAATCCAACCCCTATAATAATGCTTAGCAGTCTTACCCAAGCGGGGGCAGAACAAACGGTAAGGGCATTAAGCTTAGGGGCGGTTGACTTTATTCCCAAGCCTTCTGGGCAAATTTCCTTAGATATTGACAAAGTTCGGGATGAATTAATAAGAAAAATCAAAATTGCAGCAGGTACAAAGAAAAATTTACAGAATTTTAATAGTATAGGTCAAATTTCTTATAATACCAAACAGATTTTTAAGGATCAGACTAGGCCAAGTGTATTACATAAAGCCAAGTCCACAACTCTAACGAAGTTAGTTGCCATAGGAACTTCAACTGGGGGACCTAAAGCTTTACATCAGGTAATCCCTAGTTTACCAGGTTCTCTTGATGCAGCCGTATTAATAGTACAGCATATGCCAGCTGGCTTCACCAAATCTTTAGCCGAACGTTTAGATACGATTTCTAGTCTACAAGTCAAAGAAGCTGAAGATCAGGAAGAAATCAGACCGGGTTATGTTTACATAGCACCAGGAAATTATCACTTAAGAGTAAAAGCAAACAAATCAGCTATAAACAGAAAATTATATATTTCCCTAAATCAATCACCACCTTATGGGGGGCACCGTCCTTCTGTGGATGTTCTATTTAATTCAATTGCGGAGGAATTTTGGGGGCATATGGTAGGTGTAGTTATGACAGGGATGGGGCGTGATGGGGCAGAGGGCTTGACCAGGATTAAAGACCAAGGTGGTTATACCATAGCAGAACATCAATCTTCTTGTATTGTTTATGGAATGCCTAGGGCGGCAGTAGAAACTGGAAAAGTGGATAAAATTACACCACTTGTTGATATAGGTGATGAAATACTAAAACTTTTATAAAAATGTTTCATGAGGATTATGTGAGAGGTGAATAAATATGGATATGGATATGTCTCAATACTTGGATGTTTTTTTGGAGGAAAGCAAGGAGCATCTTGGCAGCTTAAATCAAAAATTGTTAGACTTGGAGAAAAACAATGATAACCTGTCAGCTTTAAATGAAATATTTAGGGCAGCCCATACACTTAAAGGCATGTCTTCAACAATGGGATTCGATGACTTAGCTGATCTTACACATCATATGGAAGATGTATTATCAGATTTAAAAGATGGCATATTGGTGGCTAATTCAACTGTAGTTGATATATTATTCAAATGTTTCGACCGAATTCAAATAATGGTAGATAATATTGAATTAACCGGTTCAGGTACCTTTGATAACCAAGATTTAATTGTTTTGTTAGAAAACATCAAGCAAGATCGACAAAATGGGGATCTAGAATTAGAAAGACAAGGGACTAAAGACAGCACACAAACATTAGGTGAACCTATGCATGAGGGTTTTCAGTTTAACGAATTTGAGTTAACAATTTTACAAGATGCATATAGTAAAGGCTACAATATTTTCCATATTAAAGTATTTGTTGATCCTGGCTCACTTATGAAATCAGTACGCGCTTTTATGGTTTTTAAAGCTGTGGAGGAAGAAGGCGAAATAATTAAGTCTGTGCCGCCCGCGCAAGAGCTCGATGAGGGGCAATTTGAAACCGAGTTTGATTTATTTGTCGTAACCCATATTAGCCGTGAACAACTAAATAAGGCTATAAATGCAATATCTGAAGTTAAGGTAATAGAGTTACAAGAGATAGATCTGAGTTCAGATCTAATAGTAAGGGCTAGTAATGTCATAACAGATACGCTTGATGATACCCCAATTAATATGGGTGATTCACAGACAGCTAATCAGCTTGCCAGCACTAGTGATGGGGTTCAGCGGGTCCATAGAATCAAACAGACCGTGCGGGTAGATATAGAACGATTGGACAACCTAATGAACTTAGTCGGCGAATTAGTAATGCACAAGGGCAGATTAGAACAAATAGCCTCCTATAATAAACTTGTAGAATTAAGTGAAACTATTGAACAGATTGATCGTGTTAGTAGTGACTTACAATCTGTAGTTATGAAAGTGCGTATGGTTCCCATTGAACAAGTGTTTAATCGCTTTCCTAGAATGGTTCGAGACTTAGCTAAAGAACTGAATAAAGAAGTTGACTTTGTCATGGAAGGCAAGGAGACTGAACTTGATAGAACCGTTATAGACGAAATAGGGGACCCTTTAGTACATCTATTGAGAAATGCTGTTGATCATGGTTTGGAATCAGCCGAGGAAAGAACTAAGGCTGGCAAACCTGCCCAGGGCTACCTAATGCTTAAGGCTAGTCACGAAGGAAATAATGTATACATAGAAGTTGAAGATAATGGGCGCGGCCTAGATATTAATAGAATTAAAAAACAGGCTATTAATAAAGGCTTAATTACTGCTGAAGAGGCTGAAAGGATGTCCCCTGAGGAAGCTGCTGAAATATTATTTTACCCTGGCTTTAGTACCGCTAAAGAGATTAGCGATGTATCTGGTCGTGGTGTAGGTTTAGATGTAGTTAAATCTAAAATTGAATCCCTAAATGGGGAAATATTTATAGACACAAAAGAAGGGGAAGGCACAAAATTCAAGATTAAACTTCCTTTAACCTTAGCCATAATTCAAGCTTTAATGGTTACAGTTCAAGACGAAGTATACGCTATCCCCTTAAGTTCAGTAGATGAGACGACTATGATAACCAAAGATGACATTAAAATGGTACAAAATCAGGAAGTTATGATGATGCGTGGTAATGTACTACCTATCTTCAGATTGTCTACCCTTTTGGAAATTTCCCAGACAACAGATGAAATACAAGATATGTATGTAGTAGTAGTTCGCAAATCAGATAAGCAAATAGGGCTTATCGTTGATACATTAATAGGCCAGCAGGAAATTGTTATCAAGTCATTAGGTAAAATTTTAGGTGGTATCCCCGGAATAGCGGGTGCTATAGTAGCTGGGGACGGTAATGTGAGATTAATCCTCGATATTGCAACATTATTTTAGTGGGGTGATTAAATGAATAATACAGTAAATGTAACCCAAAACCATATATTTCAAACGGCTGATGGAGAATATCAAGTAGTTGCCTTTAAGCTTGGACAAGAAGAGTATGCTGTAGACGTATTAAATGTCCAAGAAATAGAACGCTTACTCAGAATTACTCGAGTCCCAAGAACCCAAGATTATATTGAAGGGGTTATAAATCTAAGGGGCAATATAGTCCCAGTTATGAATCTACATAAAAGGTTTGCTTTAGAGAGCCATGGAGATGATGAAGAGAAAAGGATTATTGTATTTCAATTTGACTATATGCAGGTGGGCATAATAGTAGATGAAGTTTCAGAAGTATTAAGACTCAATGTCAATGACATTGAGGAAACTACTGATGTTTATAGTAATTTAAAGATGGAACATATAAAGGGTATTGCCAAGATAAATGATAGATTATTAATACTTTTGGATTTGTTGAAAATATTAGAGGTATAGAAGAGGCGGTGAATTAAGTGGTTGAAAACTACAGCGAATTATCCCCAATTCAACTTGACGCATTAAAGGAGATTGGCAATATAGGGGCTGGTAATGCTGCAACTGCTTTAGCCCAAATGGTTAATGATAAAATTGACATGAACGTCCCCAAGGCTAATATACTTCCATTTGCAGAGGTGCCGGAATCAATTGGTGGGGCTGATTCACATGTAGTGGGGATTTTTTTTAATGTTACTGGTTCTGCACCAGCCAATATTTTATTTATTCTTCCAATTAATAAAGCTGCTATCTTGTGTGATATGCTCTTAGGCAAAAATATTGGGGAAACGACTTCGGAAAATTTTGGCGAAATGGAAATGTCTGCCCTAATGGAATTAGGTAATATTTTATCTGGTACTTACTTGAATGCCTTATCTATGTTTACTAACCTTGAATTTACACCTTCTGTGCCAGCTCTAGGAATGGATATGGCAGGAGCCATTATTGATGCGATTTTGGCACAGTTTGGGAAAGTGGCAGATCATGTGCTGGTACTAGATACTGAATTTAAAAAAGATGAAACAGATGTAGTAGGTTATTTCTTTTTACTTCCTGAAATTGATTCATTAAACAAAATTTTATCTGCACTTGGGGTGAGCTTTTAAATGGGGAAAATAATTCAAGTGGGTATGGCAGATCTAAAATTAGCAACTGCGCCAGACAAATTAATGACTGCTGGGCTCGGTTCTTGTATCGGCATTTGTCTTTTCGATAAGGGCGTAGGCAAGGGTGGGATGGCACATATAATGCTACCTTCCAGCTCTTTGGCTAAAAGCAATCTTAACCATGCGAAATTTGCGGATACTGCGGTTGTGCTTTTAATTGATGAATTAGTAGAACTAGGCTGCAACCGTAATAGGCTATTAGCTAAGTATGCAGGTGGCTCCCAAATGTTTAAATTCTCCGGCGAAAGTGATATCATGAAAATAGGCATAAGAAATGCCCAGGCTGTCGAGGAAAACCTTAATAAACATAAAATTAGAATATTGGCGCATGATGCAGGGGGCAATTATGGTAGGACAATAACTTTTGATCCTAAGTCTGGTGATCTGCTAATAAGGACAATAGGTCATGGGGAGAGAATTATTTAATGACTGCTGATTTTAACAGTCTTTGGGTGCAATATAAAGAAGAAAACTTAATTGAGGCACGTGATGAACTTATAATTTATTATTCCCATTTAGTAAAATATGTAGCTAGTAGGTTGGCCATTAATTTATCATCAGTAGTAGAATTTGATGAATTAGTTTCCTACGGGATTGAAGGATTAATAGATGCTATAGAAAAATTTGATTATAAAAGAAACATAAAATTTGAAACATATGCTATTACACGGATAAGAGGTTCAATGATTGATGGATTACGTTCTATGGACTGGGTGCCTGTTGCGGTTAGACAGAAAAGCAAAGAAGTAGAAAAGGTATACGCTGCTCTTGAAATGCAATTAGGCCGAACTGCCACTGATCAAGAAGTAGCGGAGGCTATGGGTGTTAGCCAGGAGGAATTAGCCCGCACACTAAAGGATATAGCTGCTACTACCATAATATCATTGGATGATTTTTTACCTAGTGGTGATTCTGGTGACAAAAAAAGGCGTATAGTTGACCTATTAGAAGATGATACAAACCCCAATATTCTGGAATTACTAGAATTATCCGACACGAAAGATGTATTAGCCCAGTCTATTTCTAGGCTACCTGAAAAAGAACGAATGGTTGTATATTTCTACTATTACGAGGGCCTAACCCTAAGGGAAATTGGTGCGGTTCTAGATTTATCCGAATCAAGGATATCCCAGCTCCACACTAAAGCTATACTAAGACTTAGGGGAAGTCTTAGTAAAAAGAAAAACTTGGTAATATAATATATAAGGGGGTATTTAGGTGGTCGAGGAAAAGGTTATTAAGGACGGCGATGTTAAAATAACATTTAATAATAACAAGCTGAAAGCCTTTATAGAAATATTGCCCCCAGTAGGGGAAGGAAAGCCAGCTACCATAGAATTAGTAAAACAAAGATTAGCGGAATTTAATGTAGTAGAGGGTCTTAAAGATGGACGAATAAATGAGGCATTACTCGAAAAAAATTGGGGCAAAAAAATTTTATTTGCCGAGGGTAGAAAAGCAGTAAACGGGAAAAATGCTAAAGTGGATTTCAAATTCCCTCTACTTTCCGAGCGAATAGGCCCCAAAATTGATGAAGAAGGTATAGCGGATTATCATGATTTAGGTTTAATTTATAATGTTAAAATGGGGGAAATATTGGCCGAAAAGACTTTGGCAACTGAAGGAACCCCCGGTATTAACGTTACTGGTCGCGAAATAGCAGCTAAAAATGGTGTGGACCTAAGAATACCAATGGGAAAAAATACTTTTTGCGACGATAATGAGACTAAAGTATTTGCAGCTATTGATGGCAATGTAAACATAAAGGATAATCGAATTGTAGTTGACCCAGTTTTCGAAGTACATGGTGATGTGGATTTTTCTTCGGGCAACATTGACTTTGTGGGTGATGTGGTTATTAATGGCAATGTTAACTCTGGTTTTGAGGTCAAGGCAGGAGGAGATGTTGAAATCAAGGGCTTTGTGGAAGGTTCTCAAGTAATAGCCCAGGGAAATATATTGATTAGAGGCGGTATTACTACTGGTAATAAGGGCCTAGTTAAAGCTGGGGGCGATATTACAGCCCGTTTTGCTGAAAATTCACGTATCGAAGCTGATGGTGATATCTTGATTAGAGAGGCTATAATGCAATCGATTATTAGAGCTGGAGGCAGTGTAAGGGTTAAGGATAGAAAAGCTACTATTTTAGGAGGCATTGTCCAAGCAGCAGAAGGAGTGGAATCCAGGGTATTAGGTTCGCAATTAGCTACTAGAACAATAGTTGAAGTAGGTGTTAATCCCCATCGTCGGGAGGAATACCATTATTTAACCAAAACCCGTAATGAAAAGAAGAAGCTTATAGATAATCTCAATCACAATTTACAAGCTTACCAAAGATCAGGTGTATCCCCCGAGAATTTAAGCCCGAAAAGAAAACTCGCTTTAGTAAAAATGTTAGATGATTTTAAAACAGTACGTACTGAGATGAAGGAAATAGAGAAACGTATAATTGTTCTTGAGGAAGAGTTTATTCGGGGTCATGATGCTAAAGTCAAGGCACTTGATGTTGTTTATCCTGGGGTTAGAATTACTATTGGGCAATCGAATTATATTGTAAATGATCCCATAAAATATTCAGCTTTTATATTGGAAGATGGGGAGGTAAGGATAGCTTCTTTAGATTAGGGAGGGACTTTTAAATGACTATTAGAAGTATAGATATGCAAGTCCTAGTGCAGAAAGTTGGGGAAGTCTCTAGACTTCAACAAGCTGAACAGACTCAGAATAGTAGTAGACAACAGGAAAATTTACAACAACTTGCGCAGCAGACAGAAACAATATCCAAGATGGTTAATCGAAATCGGGAGACTGAATCAAAAAAGGTGCTAAGGGAAAAAGAAGAGGAAGAAGAAGCAAAAAACCGAAAACAACCTAAAAGAAACAAGGATAATAAAAATGGTCCGAAATCGGAAGAACAAGCTATAGGTATCGATATTATAATTTAGGTGGTGGTTTAAATAGTTGAGATTTTAATCGCTATTGCTATTCTCTTAATTGGGGCTGCAATATATAGCCTGGTTAAGCAGAAGCATAGCCTTGAATACCTTTCAGTTGAATTTAATGACGCCATAAGTGAAGCTAAACAATTAAAAGCAGACTTACAAATTCTAATGGAAGATGCTGTAGAAATATCCTCTAATATGATAGATAAATTAGAGCTTGAAATTAATAGTGTTCAATCTAATTTGGTCAAAGATGAAGAAATACCAGACTTAAATATGGATATTGAAACAAGTTTTTTTGAACTAGCCACAAAATACGGTTTGGACGATAAACAAATTAACCTTCTTCTAGATTCATTAGGTTTTAATTTTAACTATTTGGCTGCAAACAATATTGATAACACCCTAGCCAGCCAGATCATCCCCCAGAACCCACCTCAATTTTTAGCCTTAGTTGGAGATGATATATCCAATGTGATTAATAATGAGGATCTTTGGCAGGAAGTTATAAAACTAGAACAAGAGGGTTATAAGGCCAAGGAAATAGCCAAAAAACTAGATAGAGGGCAAGGTGAAATAAATTTATTGCTCAATTTAACTAGGAAATCTAGCGCCATATAAACCTACTTTTGAAAAATATGAAAGTAGGTTTTTTATTGAAGAAATAACAGTATTTTAATATTTATTTTGGGATAAAATACAAAAAACATTATTTATAGACGGAAAATAGCCATAGAATCTTGCAAAAAGGATATTTAGTATGGTATATTAATTTTTGGTAATTACACACGCTAGGGGACGAAGTAGATAGTGCTAAAATTTGTTTTAGTTTTTTACTTTGGATGAAATTAGCGGAGGAATAAAACTATAAGGAGGTATATTGATGTCAGTAATTACTATGAAACAACTTTTAGAAGCTGGGGTTCACTTTGGTCACCAAACTCGGAGGTGGAATCCTAAGATGTCACCCTATATTTATATGGAAAGAAATGGCATCTACATTATTGATTTACAACAGACAGTTAAAAAGTTTGAGGAAGCCTATGAATTCGTCAAGGAGATAGCTGCTGAAGGGAAAGATGTTCTCTTTGTCGGCACAAAAAAACAAGCCCAAGAAACCATCCAAGAAGAAGCCTTAAGGTGTGATATGCACTTTGTAAACCAGCGTTGGTTGGGAGGTATGCTGACTAATTATAAAACTATAAAAAAGAGAATCCAAAGGTTAAAGCAGCTTGAGCAGATGGAAGAGGAAGGCGCCTTTGAGGTTCTAACCAAAAAAGAAGTCGCCAAATTAATCAACGAACGCGAAAGATTAGAAAGATTCTTGGGTGGTATTGAAAACATGGAAAAACTGCCAGGGGCTGTTTTCATAGTCGATCCACGTAAAGAAAGGATTGCGGTAGCTGAAGCACGGAAATTAAATATCCCTGTTATTGCCATAGTAGATACTAATTGCGATCCTGATGAAATAGATTATATTATTCCAGGGAATGATGATGCTATAAGGGCAGTTAAACTTATAACCGCTAAAATTGCCGATGCTGTAATAGAAGGTAGACAAGGTGAACAAGGTGCTGTTTAAATGATTCTATCAAAAGGAGCGGGGACTAAATAGCCCCCCCCTTTTTTTAAATAATACACATTTAGAAGTTTATTAAGTATAAAAAATTATTACATAGGAGGTTTTAAACTTGGTAACTGCGGCAATGGTAAAAGAACTGCGTGAAAGAACAGGCGCAGGTATGATGGATTGCAAAAAAGCCTTAGTGGAAACTAATGGTGATATCGAAAAAGCCATAGATGAGTTAAGGACCAAAGGTTTAGCTAAAGCTGCTAAAAAGGCAAGTCGGGTGGCTAGTGAAGGTACCGTAATATCTTACATTCATGGTGGGGGAAGAATTGGAGTTTTAGTAGAGGTAAACTGTGAAACGGATTTCGTGGCTAAAACAGATGAATTTAAGCAATTAGCATACGATATTGCAATGCAAGTTGCAGCTTCTAATCCAGAATATTTAGACAGGGAACAGGTGCCAGAAGATGTTATAGCACGTGAAAAGGAAGTTTTACGGGCTCAAGCTTTAGAGGAAGGCAAACCAGAAAAAATAATAGATAAGATGATCGAGGGACGGATTGAGAAGTTCTTTAAGGAAAAATGCCTACTAGAGCAAGAGTTTATTAAAGATACTGATAAGACTGTACAAGAACTTGTCCATGAAAATGTAGCGAAGATAGGAGAAAATATTACAATACGCCGTTTTTCCCGCTACGAAGTCGGGGAAGGAATCGAAAAAGAAACTGTAGATTTTGCTACTGAAGTAATGTCCCAAATGAAATCTTAAACAGGGGGTAGTATTTTGCATCAACCCAAATATAAGAGAGTCATTTTAAAATTAAGTGGGGAAGCTTTAGCTGGCAATGATGGTCATGGGATTAACCATGAGATCATTACATCTATATCTAAACAGATTGTGGAAGTTGCCAATTTAGGTGTCGAAGTAGCTATTGTAGTAGGTGGGGGTAACATATGGCGTGGTGTTGCAGGTAGTGCCAAAGGAATGGATCGTGCGACTGCAGATTATATGGGCATGTTGGCAACTGTCATTAATGCACTTGCACTACAGGACGCTTTAGAAAGTTTAGATATGGGTACTAGGGTTTTATCAGCCATAGAAATGAAAGAGATTGCAGAACCATATATTAGGCGTAGAGCAATAAGGCATTTAGAAAAGGGCAGAGTGGTTATATTTGCTGCAGGAACAGGTAACCCCTATTTCTCAACAGATACAGCCGCAGCTTTACGGTCAGCTGAAATAGAAGCAGATGTAATATTAATGGCTAAAAAAGTTGATGGGGTCTATGATTCTGATCCCCTAAAAAATCCAAATGCACGGAAATATGAAGACCTTGATTATATTGAAGTGCTTAATAAAGGATTAGGGGTGATGGATTCTACTGCAGCTTCTTTGTGCATGGATAATGAAATACCTATTATTGTTTTTGATTTAACGAGAAGTGGGAATATCATGAAAGTAGTAATGGGTGAGGATATAGGTACCTATGTAGGGAGGTAATATTATGATTAGTGATATTTTAATAGATGCTGAAGATCGTATGCAAAAATCGGTGGAATTTCTGAAAGGTGATTTGGCTTCTTTGCGGGCAGGCAGGGCTAATCCAGCAATGCTAGATAAAATTATGGTAGATTATTATGGTGAGCTTACACCGATTAATCAATTAGCCAATATAACCATACCTGAAGCACGTCTAATAGTAATAAAACCGTGGGACAAATCTAGTATGCCGGAAATTGAAAAAGCTATACTGAGATCCGATTTAGGAGTTAATCCCACAAATGATGGTAATGTTATTCGCATAGCAATTCCACAGCTAACCGAAGAAAGAAGAAAAGAAATAGTTAAAATTGTACGTAAAAAAGCAGAAGAGGGCAAAATTGCCATTCGTAATATCAGAAGAGAAGGCAATGATATGTTGAAAGCTAGTGAAAAAGATAAAATTATATCTGAGGACGAAAACAAAAAAGCTATGGAAGATATACAAGAACTAACCGATAAATATATAAAAGAAGTAGATACTATCTTACAAGCTAAAGAAAAGGATATAATGGAAGTCTAGTATACTTTTGATTAATAGAAATTGTAAGTATAGTAAACCCCCTAATTAGGGGGTTTTATACTAAAAAAATTTATCTAATCATTCTTTTCGAAAAGGGGGATATTTTGTCTAGTAAAACATCAAAAGTAAAAAAGATGATTAATGCTAATAAATTGCCCCAACATATAGCCATAATAATGGATGGAAATGGCAGGTGGGCCAAAAAAAAATTTATGCCCCGCACTATGGGTCATACTGCTGGTATGACTGCCCTTAAAAGAGTAGTTATTGCTGCATCTGAAATAGGGATACCTATCTTAACTGTTTTTGCATTTTCCACAGAAAATTGGAAAAGGCCCGAAGAAGAAGTAAATTATTTGATGAACTTGTTGGTCGAATATTTGCATAAAGAATTGGACGAATTACATCAAAACGAAGTGCAGATCAATATGTTAGGTGATCATAAAAGCTTGCCACTAAAATGCCAAGATGAAATAGATGCGGCCATTGTGAAAACTGCCCATAATAAGGGGATGGTTTTTAATATAGCTCTAAATTACGGAGCCCGTGATGAGATATTATTAGCTATTAAAGGATTATTAACTAAAATAAATGCTGGGGAGATTTCCTCCACCAGTATTTCAGAAGAAATGTTTTCCAGCTTGTTGTATACTAAAGATATTCCCGACCCAGATTTGTTAATTAGGACTGCTGGCGAAAAAAGGATAAGCAATTTTTTATTATGGCAAATAGCATACAGTGAGCTATGGTTCACCGATGTTTTATGGCCAGATTTTTCTGAGGAAGATTTATGGCAAGCTATATATGATTATCAACAAAGAGATCGAAGATTTGGCGGATTAAGTGTAAAACAGGATGAGAATAATGTTAAAAGAACGAATTATTAGTGGCTTAATTGGTGTGGTCTTGATTCTTTCTATCCTTTATGCAGGGGGAGTATATTGGATAGCTTTTTTTACCTTCTTAGGTTTAGGTGGCTTATACGAATTCAACCGAATTTTTAAAAAGGAATATAACCCCCCAATTTTAGTAGGTGTTATATTATTCCTGATTACCATGTTTTATTTATATAATAAGAGTTTAATTCTATCTTTAGTTCTTTTTATGGTTTTTTTAGTCATATATTTGATTATAAAATACCCTAAAGTGTCTATAGTAGATATAACATTGAGCATATTTCCCGCTTTATACATAGGTTTTTCTTTTAGTTTTGCTTTGCTTATCCTAGAAGAACCACATGCTTTTCTGATTATGTTATCTATATTCTTGCTAACCTGGACTAGCGATATTGGGGGATATTTCTTCGGTAGCTTATGGGGGAAACGAAAAATAGCACCGAAATTGAGTCCCAATAAAACCTGGGCTGGTTCAATTGGGGGTATAATTTTAAGCCTAATTACAGCTCTTATTTTCTACAAATATGCCCAAATAGGGAATCATAACTTATTTAATCTAATAATTTTAGGTATTATGGCTAGCATCGCTGCCCAGGCAGGGGACTTATTTATCTCCAGTGTCAAAAGAATATTTGCAGTCAAAGATACAGGTAGTTTAATTCCCGGACATGGTGGTATTTTAGATAGATTTGATAGTTTTATTCTAGTTTTACCTGTAGTTTTTGCTTTGCTTACTTATTTTACCTAAAAGTTATAGGATTAATTACCTAAATATTGTAGTTTGAAGGAGGGGAAGTATGCTAGATCCTGATTTAAATAGATATCTGAAAGTTCTAGCCAAATTAACTATCCTAGTAATGGCTTTAGTTGCTATATATTTATTATTTTCCTATGTGTTTCCGATCTTAGGTAGAATCATATCTTACATTCCTAGCTTACTTTTACCCTTTATATTGGCTATAGTTTTAGCAGTAGTAATTGAACCGGTGGTCGTATTTTTCGAGACAAAGACCAAATTAAACAGGAGTCTAGCAGTTGTCATAAGTCTAATTTTAACTGTAGGTGGATTTATTTATATTGTTTCATTGCTAATTACCAAAATAATTAACGAGATATCGGGTATGTCCCCGAGGTTAATCAAGTATTCTGATACAGTAGTTCAGAAATTTATTAATACAATTAGTGATTTCAAACTTCTTTATGTGGAGCTAAATTTACCTTTGGAAGTCCAAAGTGCTATTCAAGACAATCTGCAAAATGCTATTCTAATATTGCGGGGCATTTTGGAAAGTACAGTTAATTCCTTGGCTAAGGTTGTGGCTACTTTGCCTAGTATGTTTGTATTTTTAATGATTGCTACGGTAGCTACCTTTTTTATTATTAAAGATAGGGCTTTATTAAGAAGATTTTTCCTGCAAATCATTCCTGGAGTTGCCAGATCAAAAACTAGGAATGTTATTACTGAATTATTAAAATCGCTGGTAGGCTTTATCAAGGCTTATAGTATTTTAATTACTATTACTACTATTACGACTATGATTGGACTGAAAATATTAGGGGTAAAATATGTTTTGACGATTGGTATAGTTGTAGGTCTTTTAGATATTTTACCTATTTTAGGACCTGGAACCCTTTTCATTCCTTGGATAATCTGGGAATTTATAGCTGGCAATACGGGGCTAGGTATAAGTCTACTTATATTATATGGTACTATTTCAGTAGTAAGGCAAATGATTGAACCTAAAATAATTGGAGATAATATCGGTCTACACCCCCTGGCAACCTTGTTTTCCTTATACGTTGGCTTGAGGTTGGGGGGAGTAGTAGGTATGATATTAGGACCAGTCACAATAGTAGTCATCATGGCCAGTTTTCGGGCTGGAATTTTTGATAGTATAAGTTGGAGGAAACACTGGTGATAAATAATAAACAGAAACTTTCTATATTGGGCTCTACGGGCTCCATTGGTACCCAGGCTTTAGAGGTAGTAGATAACTACTTTGACAAATATGAGGTAGTGGCTCTAGCTGCCAAGGATGAAGTAAATGAATTATCCCTACAAATCCAAAAATATAAACCGAAGATAGTAGCAGTAACTTCAGAATCAGCCTATAGGGAACTTAAATTTAAGTGGGGGCATATTTCTGATTTTGTCCTAGGAATTGAGGGGCTGGCGGAAGCCGCTAGCTATGCTGATGTTGATACAACCATAATAGCTTTGAGTGGGGCAGTAGGAATTTTACCCACCTTATCAGCTATTCAAGCTAAAAAAAGAATTGCTTTGGCTAATAAAGAGACTTTAGTAGCTGCAGGCCATATTGTAATGCGGGAGGTCGCCCAGCATAATGTGGAATTGATTCCTGTAGATAGTGAACACTCGGCAATTTTTCAATGTATTCAAGGTGAAGAAAAATATCTGGAGAATATATGGTTAACCGCTTCGGGAGGACCATTTAGAGACTTCACCAGCCAAGAATTAACTGAAGTTACTGTGGATATGGCACTTAAACACCCTAATTGGAGCATGGGGCCGAAAATTACAATTGACTCTGCTACTTTGATGAATAAAGGATTAGAAGTAATTGAAGCCCACCATCTATTTGCTACCCCTTATGAAAATATTAAAGTTGTAATCCAATCCGAAAGCATAATTCATTCGATGGCAGAATTCAACGATGGTTCAGTTCTGGCCCATTTAGGTACCCCGAACATGAAAATTCCTATTCAATATGCTTTAACTTATCCGAATCGTATGCCTACCCAAGTAGACAAACTCGATTTTACCAGGCTAAGTAAAATTAATTTCGCCAAACCTGATTTTCTTAGGTTTCCAGCCTTAAAATTAGCATATGAAGCTGGAAATATCGGTGGAAGTATGCCTACTGTATTGAATGCTGCCAATGAAACCGCAGTTAATTTATTTTTAAATGAAAAGATTAGCTTTATTCAGATAGCTCATATAGTTGAGCAAGTAATGATGGAACATTCGGTTATAATAGAACCAGACTTACCAACCATTTTGGAAATAGATAAATGGGCTAGAAATAAAGGCCTAGAATTAGCAAATCAAGGGGGACAATAAATGTCAATTATAATAACACTTTTAATAATTGCTGTTTTGGTATTAGTACACGAATGGGGCCATTTTATTGTAGCTAGAAAAATAGGTATACCTGTACATGAGTTTGCTTTGGGATTTGGTTACAAGTTGTTTTCCATAACTAAAAATGGAGTGGAATATTCTTTCCGTCTAATCCCCTTAGGCGGCTTTGTTCGCATGGCAGGCGAAGAATATGGCGATGATTTTTCCGAACCTACTGGTTATAGTAGTAGGACACCCCTGGAAAAAATTGCGGTTGCTTTTGCGGGACCATTTATGAATTTTGTTTTGGCCATAATAATCTTTATAGTTATTTATGCTTTTATAGGTATACCAGAACCAACGAATTCGCCTATTTTGGGGAAAGTGTTAGAAGGAAAACCCGCTTATACTGCAGGCCTACGGGTAAATGACGAAATTCTACAAATTAATGGTAGCAAAATTAATAGCTGGGAAGAATTTACCCAATTTATAAGTACTAGCCAAGCAGCTACTGATCTAGAACTACTAGTCAATCGCAACAATGAACATATTGCTATTAATGTAAAACCCGAAATAGATACCAGCACAGATACTACAATTATCGGGGTTTTGCCCTTAGTTAAATACAGCAAACAGTCTATTCTCGCATCTATTCAATTAGGCTTATACCAGACTTATGAATTAACGGCACTACTATTAGCTGGGCTTTGGACCCTGATTACTGGGGGGGCCTCTATGCAGGATTTGGCAGGACCAGTTGGGATTACCAAATTAGTTGGTGAGGTAGCCCAAATCGGTTTTGTATTTGTACTTAATTTTGCTGCTTTTTTGAGTATTAACCTAGGCATTTTGAATCTACTGCCTATTCCTGCCTTGGATGGTAGCAAAATTGTCTTTGCCACTATTGAGGGCATTCGCAGAAAACCCATAGAACCAGAGCGTGAAGGTTTTATCCACTGGATAGGGTTTTTATTACTAATAACTTTGATTATCGTTGTAACTTTCAATGATATAGCAAAGCTATTTTGAAGGTGATTTAAATGAGACATAAGACAAATGTTATACAAATCGGTTCTGTTAGGCTAGGGGGGACTAATCCTATAAGAGTCCAATCTATGACTACTACTGACACTAGGGATGTCAGCGCAACCATAAAACAAATAGATGATCTGGCAAAGGCAGGCTGTGAAATTATACGGGTGGCAGTAGTCGATCAGGATGCTGCCTTGAGTATAGGCGAAATCAAAAAACATATTACTATTCCTTTAATAGCTGATATTCATTTTGATTATAAATTAGCCTTGCTCAGCGCCACAGCAGGAGCAGACGGGTTGCGGATAAATCCAGGCAATATTGGGGAAAAATACAAGGTTCGGGAAGTAGTAAATATATGCAAAGATAAAGGGTTGCCTATACGAATTGGGGTAAATGCAGGTTCTTTGCATAAAAGGATTTTAAGTAAATATGGGGAAATAAATGCTTTAGGCATGGTCGAAAGTGCTATGGAAAATATAGCTATTCTGGAAGATCTAAATTTTACTGATATAAAGGTTTCCCTAAAGGCTTCCTCGGTTCCACTGACAATTGAAGCTTACAGGTTAATGGCCAGCAAGACTAATTATCCTTTGCATTTAGGTATTACCGAAGCAGGTACTAAGGATAGGGGCTTAATAAAATCCGTGATAGGTTTAGGTATCTTGCTTAATGAGGGTATCGGGGACACTATAAGGGTATCCCTGACCGCTAACCCTGTTGAGGAAGTATGGGCGGCTTATGAGATTTTGAAAAACCTAAATTTGCGTGAAAAGGGTATAGAATTAGTTTCCTGTCCCACTTGTGGTAGGTGTGAAATTGATTTGATTAAAATAGCCGAAGAAGTAGATGCCAGATTGCGTGATTTAGACAAGCCTATTAAGGTTGCGGTAATGGGTTGTGTAGTCAATGGACCTGGTGAAGCCAAAGAAGCTGATTTCGGTATTGCAGGTGGACGGGGTTTGGGACTCTTGTTTAAAAAAGGTGAAATTATTAAAAAGGTAGACGAGGAAAATTTAGTCGATGAGCTTATAAAAGAAATTCATAATTCATACTAGGGAGGAACTTATGGTGAAATCTACAGAACTTTTTTATCCTACATTAAGGGAAGTACCCAATGAGGCAGAAATAATTAGCCATCAGCTACTTTTGAGAGCTGGTTTTATTAGGAGAAATGCGGCAGGTGTTTATACCTATTTGAATTTAGGGCACCGAGTAATAAAAAAGATCATGCAGATAGTAAGGGAAGAAATGGATAGGGCTGGGGGCCAAGAAGTATTAATGCCTATAATTCAACCTCGAGAATTATGGGAAAAATCAGGTCGTTGGTCGGTATATGGTGATGAGATGTTTCGTTTAAAGGATAGACATAATCGTGATTTTTCCTTGGCACCTACCCATGAAGAATTAATTACATCGCTGGTAAATGCTGATGTCCAATCATACCGCGACTTACCCTTACTAATATATCAGATTCAAAATAAATATAGGGATGAAATTAGACCACGTTTCGGTTTGATGCGGGGTCGAGAATTTATCATGAAGGATCTATATTCCTTTGACATCGATGAAAAGGGCTTAGATATATCTTATCGCAAGATGTATGAAGCCTATAATAGAATATATGCAAGGCTAGACTTAAAATTCAGGGTTGTGGAGGCAGATAGTGGGGCCATTGGTGGCAATGAAAGTCACGAATTTATGGTTTTAGCTGATAATGGCGAATCGGAGATTGTCTATTGTGAAAATTGCAATTATGCTGCCAATGTCGAAAAAGCGACTTGTCTTTCAACCGAAAGAGAAAAAGAGGAAATGCTGGAACTAGATAAATTACACACTGAAGGGCAAAGGACAATTCAAGATATAGTTGATAACTTCAATATTCCCGCCACTAAACAGGTTAAAACCCTAATGTATTTAGCTGATGGTGAAATAATAGCGGTAATATTAAGAGGTGACAGAGAGCTCAATGAAATAAAGCTAAAAAATCTTTTAGCCTGTGATGACTTATTTATGGCTGATGAAGCTACAGTAAGGGCAGAATGTGGTGCAGGATTTGGTTCTTTGGGCCCAGTAGGTCTAGACGTGAAGATTTATGCGGACTTGGAAGTTACAAATATGAGTAATTTTACTTGTGGGGCCAATGAAGATGATTACCACTATACTAACGTTAACTTAGGTCGTGATTTTGTACCGGAAAAAATCGTAGATTTGAGGAATGCTGTTGCTGGAGATTTATGTCCCGAATGCAGGGAACCTTTATCATTAGTCAGAGGTATAGAAGTCGGCCACATTTTTAAATTGGGCACCAAGTATTCGGAGTCTATGGAGGCAACATTTTTGGATCCACAAGGGGAGGCCAAGCCTTTCGTTATGGGATGTTATGGCATTGGGGTTTCTCGTACTATGGCCGCTGCAATCGAACAGAATTATGATGAGAATGGCATAATCTGGCCAATACCCATTGCTCCTTATCATGTAATCATAGTGCCAATTAATATTAAAAACGAAGAATTGAATGCAGCTGCTATTTCAATATATGATGAATTAAGTCAAGCTGGTCTAGAAGTTATATTAGATGACAGGGATGAAAGGGCGGGAGTAAAGTTTAAAGATGCAGACTTAATCGGGGTTCCCATCAGAATTACAATTGGCCCCAAATCCTGGCAGGAAAATAAGGTCGAAATCAAGAAAAGATGGAAAAGACAAGCTGAACTAATAGAAAGAGATAATGTTTTAGACAAAGTAAAGGCTATAATCGCCCCTTAATATTATAGTTTGGGTGATGAGATGACAGTATACGAAATAATTTTTAAATTAACTTTAGCCTGTATTTTAGGCGGACTCATCGGTTTAGAACGAGAAAGCTTAAACAGACCTGCTGGGCTTAGAACCTACACTTTAGTCTGTGTAGGTTCAGCTTTAGCTATGATTATTTCATTAGATATGTATTTTCAGTATTATCAAACTGTAAACGCAGACCCTGGTCGTATAGCTGCCCAGGTTATTAGTGGGATAGGGTTTCTAGGTGCTGGCACAATTATGCGCGAAGGGGTAACTGTTCGGGGCTTGACTACTGCAGCAGGTTTATGGGCTGTGGCTTGTATAGGATTAGCAGTTGGGGCGGGCTTATATATTCCAGCGGTTTTTTCAACGGTAATTATCTTGTTTATTCTTATTTATTTTGTCAGATTCGAGCAAAAATTTACGGGTATGCGGGAATATAAAGGTTTACTGATAATAATAGAAGATAAGCCTGGACAGATAGGTACTATTGGATTAATGTTGGGTGAATTAGGGGTCTATATTAAGAATATTAATATGTCCCATCTAGAAGAAAAAGATTATTTGGAGATAGAGTTACTCCTGCAATTACCCCCGAATGTTTTGATTAATGAGGTAGTCCATGAATTGACAGGTATTAGTGGCTTGATAAGTATAGATAGGCTTAATTAGCTGATAGGGTATAAGGGGGGGGCATAGGTGTCTAGAGACTTTTATAATTTTTTTTGTAAACATACTAACCAATCTTGTTCTGATAAATGGCTCCATAGCGAGCTTATAAAAGCTGAAGTGTTTAGCCATAGGGGATTATGGAGGATACATGTTGGCATATATTCTCCTATCAATAAAAAAGAAATTAATATAGTTAAAAATAAATTACTAAAAAATTTTAATTTTTTAAATGATATTGAAATCATACCCATCCCCTGTGAACCAGACTTAGTAAATGACATAATTAATCTACACCGGGATGAGCTATCATCCTCTTTCTTTTCCAACCAAGAAATCAAGAATCATATTATTTGGCAGGTCGATGGCCTCAGAATAGATTTGCAAACTAAAGATGAGAAGGCATTTACATATCTTATAGAAAACAAAACATGTAACAAACTAGCTAATTGGCTATGGGAAGAATATTTATTAAGGGTAATAGTCAGAGCTATCCATACGGACAATGTTAAGGTAGAAAAAAATGTGGAAAGATTTATCCCCAAAAAGGAAATAGAACTGATAGAAGGTATGCCTACTCCTGAATTAACCCCAAACAATCGCAGGAACACCAAAAGGGTCAAGCAGAATTCTTTGAGTTCTACAGTTAAATCCATGGAAATATCTGATGTAGAAGAAGGTATGAGAAAGGCAGTAGTTGAAGGGGAGATATGGCATAAGGAGAATACCCAGCTAAGAGACGGTCGTTATGTTATTAGTTATTATTTAACCGATTATCAAGATAGTATTATAGTAAAAAACTTTATAGATGATTATGCAGATGACCTTCTTCAAATTGGGGATTGGGTAAAGGTAGAAGGAAGCGTAAGGTATGATAACTATGTAGGTGAAGTTATTATATTTCTTAATTCCTACTTAATAGGTAAAAAACCCGAACGGCAAGATAAAAGCCCCCAAAAGCGGGTTGAATTGCATTTACATACCAAAATGAGTGCTATGGATGGCCTAACCGAAATAGATGCGGTAATTAAACGAGCAGCTAAATGGGGGCACCCAGCAATAGCTATTACCGATCACGGATGTATCCAGAGTTTTCCCCTAGCCTACCAAGCAGCCAGAAAATATAATATCAAAGTCATCTATGGTGTGGAAGCTTACCTAGTTAATAAAAATAAGAAGGAATCACCCTATCATATTATTTTACTAGCCCAAAACAAGGAAGGATTACAGAACTTATACAAGTTAGTCAGCATATCATACCTAGATTATTTTTATCGTCATCCCAAGATTCCAAGGGATGTATTGGAGGAATATAGGGCAGGTATTATAGTAGGTTCAGCTTGTGAAGCAGGTGAACTGTACAAAGCATTTGTCAATAATCTAGACCCAGATGAAATTAAAAAAATTGCAACCTTTTATGATTATTTAGAAATCCAGCCTCTGCAAAATAATGATTTCTTAGTTAGGGATGGTCTCGTCAAGGATAAGGACGCTTTAAGGGAAATTAATCGGCAAATTCTAGCTTTAGGCGATGAATTGAATATACCTGTTGTGGCTACTAGTGACGCACATTTTTTGGATCCCGAACATGAGATATATAGGCGTATCATTATGGCAGGGCAAGGATATAAAGATGTAGAAAATGAGCTACCCTTATATTTTAAAACAACCGAGGAAATGCTAAATGATTTTAGCTATTTAGGGGAAAATAATGCCCAAAAAGTAGTAATAGACAATTCTCTTTTAATCGCCCAAGAAATAGGGGAGATAAAACCTATTCCAGACGGATTTTATCCTCCGCAAATCGAAGGGGCGGCTGCAGATGTTAACCAACTTACTTGGGATCGAGCTTACGAGCTGTATGGGGCAAAACCACCTAAAATGGTGGCTGAACGGATAGAAAAAGAGTTGAATTCAATTACTAGCCATGGCTTTAGCGTTTTATATTTGATTGCCCATAAATTAGTTAAGAAATCTAATGAAGATGGCTACTTAGTAGGTTCTAGGGGGTCGGTAGGTTCATCATTAGTCGCTTATCTTACAGGTGTTACCGAAGTTAATCCTTTACCACCTCATTATAGGTGTCCAGAGTGTAAAGAAACAGAATTTATCCTTTCTACTTCCATTGGTTCAGGAGCTGATTTACCTAATAAGACTTGTGCACATTGTAATGTAGACTTAATTAAAGAAGGGTTTGACATACCCTTTGAGACCTTTTTAGGTTTTACTGGTGATAAGGTTCCAGACATAGATTTGAACTTTTCAGGTGAATACCAGAGTAAGGCCCACCAATATGTGGAGGAGTTATTTGGCAGTGCCAATGTCTATCGGGCAGGGACAGTATCTACCATAGCAGAAAAGACAGCATTTGGTTTTGTGAAAAAGTATATGGACGAACATGCTAGGAATATAAAAAAATCAGAGATAAATCGTTTGGTTAAAGGGATTACTGGGGTCAGAAGGACTACGGGGCAGCATCCAGGGGGATTAATAGTAGTACCCCAGGATAAAAACATTTATGAATTTACCCCTCTACAATATCCAGCTGATAAAAAAGCTTCTGGTGTAATTACAACCCATTTTGAGTACCATGCTCTCGAAGATCAACTAGTAAAGCTCGATATATTAGGTCATGATGATCCTACGGTAATAAAAGAACTAGAGGACCTAACTGGGATTGATGCCACAACTATCAGCCTGAGCGAAGCAAAAACAATGGACCTGTTTTCCTCGGTGGAACCTCTAGGCTTAGAGCCTAAAAATATTAATTCCACTGTGGGTACTTTTGGGATTCCAGAATTCGGGACTAAATTTGTTAGGCAAATGCTAGAAACTACACGTCCCAAAACATTTGCCGAATTAGTTAGAATCAGTGGATTATCACATGGTACCGATGTTTGGTTAAACAATGCCCAATATTTGATAAAAAACCAGATAGCCGAATTAAGTCAAGTTATTTGTACTAGAGATGACATAATGACCTTTTTAATTTATAAGGGTATTGATAAAAAAATCGCCTTTAAAATTATGGAACAAGTTAGAAGGGGACGGGGCTTAACTAAGGAAGATGAAGAAATCATGCAGGACCATCAAGTTCCAACCTGGTATATAGAATCATGTAAAAAAATTAAATATATGTTTCCCAAGGCCCATGCTGTTGCCTATGTAACCATGGCTTATCGGATTGCCTATTTTAAGGTTTATCATCCCCTAGCATTTTATGCCAGCTTCTTTAGCATTAGAGCAGAGGATTTCGATGCAGAAACCATCTTGGCTGGTTATGAAAGGGTGAAAAACAAAATTCAAATAATAGAAAACGCTGGCTATGCAGCGAGCCCGAAGGATAAGAAACTTTTGCCTATACTAGAAGTCGCTTTGGAAATGTATGCGAGGGGCTTTAATTTTTACCCAGTAGATATCACTTATTCATCTGCAAGTAAATTTATAATAAAGGATAATGGCTTGCTGCTCCCCTTTTCTGCCTTACCCAATGTAGGCGTAACTGCAGCACGGGGGATAGAAAATGCCATAAAAGAAGGGGAATTTGTCTCGGTAGAAGATTTCCAAGCCAAAACTAACTTAAATAAAACCGCCATGGACGTCCTGCGCAGATATGATTGTTTCAAGAATTTACCTGAAAGCACCCAAATTAGTCTTTTTGGTTAAAATAAAATGCCTTAATATAGCTGCAATTATGAATGTAGCTATATTTTTTTGCCTATTTTTAAATTACTATTGTCATTACTTTAAGATTAGTATATAATGGCTCTAGTTAGTTCTTGTTAGTATGAGTTTGCTTTTATTAGGTATTTTTTCTCCAGGTTTCTTACTTCTAATTTTACTTTAAAATTATTTAGCAAATTGCTTAACAATTAATAGCATAGGGGAGGGCTAGGGATTGTTTGGTTTAGAAAATATAGTATTAAATTACGGTGATTTAAGGGTTCTAGATCAATTTAACTTAACTTGTGATGGTAAGGAATTTATAAGTTTATTCGGTCCATCTGGGGTGGGGAAGAGCAGCATACTAAATATCCTAGCTGGAATTATAAAACCCCAATCAGGAAAAATTAAGAGTAATAGCCAAAGGTTAGCTTATGTTTTCCAGGAACCTCGCTTGCTTCCCTGGTTTACTGTAAAACAAAACATGCAATTAGGTCTACATAATTTAGGCTTAACTAATCGTCAACAAGAAGAACGCATCAATAGTTTATTACCTTTGCTGGGATTATCGGATTTTGCTGATTATTATCCTAGCCAACTAAGTGGTGGTATGAAACAAAGAGTATCAATAGGACGAGCATTTGCCATTCTACCAGATTTACTTCTTTTGGATGAACCCTTTTCAGCCCTAGATGAAAACTTAAAACAAGATATGCGTGAACTTTTGCATACCCTGCAGGAATGGCATCCCTGTACTAAAGTAATGGTAACTCATGATGTAAATGAAGCTATAAAGCTCAGCGACCGCATCGTAGTTTTAACTGGGAGTCCTTGTAGGATTGCCCTAAATATTTATCCCCAAACAGAAAACGAAGGGGAATTAGAGAAAATTTTATTAAGTGCGGCCGTATCTGCTTAAAGCAAAATGAAGGGGTGGAGGAATGGGAAGGAAAGCATTGTCACTGATTTTATTCTTGGTCATGGTGTTTTTTATGATGGGATGTAATACAGATGGGGAAAGAAATTCTGCCCAGGATGTAATAGTAGGGGATGAAGTGGAGGAACTTAACTTGTCAATAGGTGTGGCTCCTGGCCCCGCATCATATCCGCTGGTATTATTGGCCGAAGAAAATCCAGGAATCGAACTCAAAACCTGGCAAAACATGGCCCAACTAACCTCAATGGTAACTACTAAGGAAATACAAATATGTGCTAGCCCTATAAGTAATGCCCTACTAACCTATAACAAAGGTTTTGATGTGCAATTGTCCATGGTCACAGTATGGGGAATGCTCTATGTGATGAGTACAGATGCTAGTCTTTCCTCCCTGCAAGATTTAAAAGGTGAAGAAATTGTCATATCCGGTCAGGGCAATATAAACGATCTAATATTCCGCCATTTGTTAATTGAGAATGGCATGGATCCTGATACAGACCTTACTATTACCTATATGGATATGCCAGAAGCCTCATCACGTCTTGTAACTGGGGATTTAAAGCATGCAGTTCTAAATGAACCCCACTCTAGCGTAGTTACCCTAAATGCACAAAAAAGCAATATTGATTTATTTCGGGTGTTAGATTTAACCGAGGAATGGAACAAATTGCCTGGCCAGGAAGATATCCGCTTGCCGATGGCTGGCATTGTAGTAGTCAAGGACGAAAAACTTACTGCTGAGGAATATGAAAATTTCGAAGCACAGTACTTTGCAGCCTGTGAAAGGGTTAATAGCAACCCCAAAGAAGTAGGATCCATAGTAGAAAAATATATTCCCTGGATGAAGGCAACAGCAGTTGCGGAATCTACTAAGTATGCTAGGCTTAGACCACAAAAAGCTACAGAATGTCAAGCAGAAATTGAAGCATTTTTCCAAGAACTCAGTAAAACTAATGATGTAAAAGCTTTTGGAGGGAAACTACCTGATGCAGGCTTCTATTATCAAGGAAGATAAAGAATATTTTTATTACTTATTAGGTGTATTACTGCTAGTATTTGGATGGCAAATATTATCTCTGATATACAATGAAGTAATTATTCCATCACCTGCAAAGACCTTTGAAGTGCTTTTATGGCTTATTAAGAGCGGTGAGTTACAAGAAAACATAATTATTTCCTTTAAGCGCCAGCTTATTGGCTTGAGTTTAGGGGTAGTAGCTGGACTAGGAAGTGGCTTATTAGCGGGAAATTTTAAAAAACTAGAGCTTACATTGCAACCATTGATAAGTTTTCTTATGTCTATCCCAGCTATCGTATTTGTAGTAATGGCTATGGTTTGGTTCGGTATGGGTACTCAAGTAGCCATATTTATAGTAGCAATTTTAGTATTTCCGATTATGTATATTAATACGGTGGAGGGTATAAAATCCATAGATCCCGAACTAATTCAAATGGTGAAGATATACAAATTACCTGTTCGTTATACAATTAGCCAAGTATATCTGCCTGGAATGTTACATGGTTTAATCGCTGGTTTTTCACTTTCCTTAGCCTCATCAGTACGCCTAACTGTAATGGCAGAATTGCTTGGGGCTCGGGAAGGGATAGGACAAAGGATAGCCATAGCCCGCGCTTATTTAGAAACGGATCAATTATTTGCTTGGATTATAGTATTAATTACCGTCCTAATTGCTATGGAATACTTATTAATACGACCTTTAAAAAATTTAACTAGCCGTTGGCAAGATACAGCCAATAAATTATAAAAAGGAATGATAAAAATAGCTAATAAAGCCAGGGAATTCGATAAAATAGCTAGGGAAGTTTTTGCCCCTGCCTATCCTATCATTGCCAAACAGATATTAGAAAAAACACAAATTAAGCAAGGTTATTGCTTAGATATAGGATGTGGTAGTGGCTACTTGGGGCTAAATATAGCACAAAAAAGTAATCTCTATGTTTATGCTATGGATAATGATCCCCAGGCACTGGAAATTCTAAAGGAAAATATCCAGCAACTAGGGCTTGGTGCTAGGGTAGAAGCACTGTCAGGAAATGTACATAATATTCCTTTGGAAAATGATAGAGTCCAATTAATAATAAGCCGTGGTTCTATGTTTTCCTGGGAAGAGCCCCTAAGTGCTTTTAATGAGGTATACAGAGTCCTAGCTCCTAATGGCAAAGGCTATATTGGGGGTGGCTTTGCTACAGCCGAAATAAAAAAGCAAATAGATGAAGAAATGCTTAAAAGAAACCCGAACTGGTTAGTGCACCAAAACAAAAAGATTGGACCAAAACAGCCTGCAAAATGGCGGGAAACAATGCTTGAAACTAATATCCCCGAATTTGATATTATTCATAACCCAGTTGAAATGTGGATAGTTTTTGAAAAAGAAAGGGACTTGTTATGGAAAAGATTTTAATCAATTGCCCACTGAATATTAATCGTTCCTTCACTCATATGATAAAAGAATTTACAAAATCTGCCTATGACCAAGATGAATTTCAAGTTGTGCATGAACAACACCGTCTAGAGCATGATAGCACCCTGCTTAATGACTATGAATCTGGGAATCTCCCCGTTTTATATATCGGTATGGCTTTAGATTTCGCCCACCTAACCACTAGCGAAAAAGCAGATAATTTCGAGTCGATTCCGAGCTTTCCACTAGGTTCAGAGCTTACAGATATTGGATTTAGAGATAGTGGTGAACATTTCCAAGTATTTGCAGTGGTACCCTTTGCTACAATTTATAATAAAAACATAGTAAAGCATCCTCCGACCAAATGGTCGGATTTTCGTAACGAATACTATGCGGGTAAGATTAGGTTTCCAGTGCGGCAATTACCAGTTGCTCGTGTAATTACTACAAATATACGGGATAAGGAGTTTTTGGATAATTGTGTTTTTGCAGGTAGTCCTATCGAGGTTGTAAATGCGGTAGATAAGGGAGAATATGAATTTGGTATGGTTAACCTCTCATTTTCTCGGGTATCTAGACATAAAAACACCCAGATTCTGTGGTTGGCAGAAGGATTATATTGTATGCCTCTAGTTATAGTGGTTAGAAAAGGCCAACTAGCTAAAGTGAGAAAAATTATTAATTATGTCTACTCGCGAGAAATCCAAGAATTTTTGGTGCAACAAAGCTTTATTCCTGCCCTAGCACAACTAGCTTGGCCTAGTATATTGCTAGAAAACAATAATAAGATAATCTGGGAGGGTTGGAATAATTTTTTGAGCAATCTTAATAATTAATAAAAACTAAATGCAGATATCCATTACTTTGAAAAGGTATAGACCATAATGGAAGTTTTTGTGGAGGAAGGGTGTATATGAAGGTAGTTATAATAACAGGTACTTCAGCATCGGGGAAAACCTCACTTATGTATCACGTTATAAAAGCATTGAAAAAGGCAGGAATAAAAACCGCAATTTGTAAAATTGATTGTTTAAATACTACCGATGATGAAAAATATTCTGAATTAGGCGTCCCAGTTGCTTTAGGTTTGAGTGACTACATATGTCCAGATCACTACTATGTATCCAATTTAGAAGAAATTTTTAATTGGGCTGCTGAATTAAAATCGCAGGTGCTAGTAATAGAAACGGCTGGCCTGTGTAACAGATGTGCTCCAGCAGTAGAAGGCTGCTTGAATATTTGCGTATTAGATAATTTAAGTGGACTTGATATGCCAAGTAAAGTTGGGCCATTATTAACTACTGCAGACATAGCAGTTATAACTAAGGGGGATATTGTATCCCAAGCCGAGCGAGAAGTATTTAGGTATAGGCTGTCTAAAGTAAACCCACAGGCTCAGATACTTAATGCGAATGGGCTTACTGGACAAGGAACCAGCAAAATCAAAGAAATAATAATGACCTGGTCAGATATAGAAGTTATGGAAGGAAGAACTCTAAAAGCCTCAATGCCAGCCGCAGTCTGTTCTTATTGTACAGGTGAACAATTAATAGGAAGCCAATATCAGATGGGTAATATAAGGAAGGAAATTAACTGGGGAAATAATCATGATTAAAAAGATTAGCATATTAAGCGGATACGATAAAAAGAGTAAAAAAGAGGAATTTGAAAAGGTGGATATTTTCGCTGGAGAAATTATAGCCTTAGTAGGTGTAACTGGCTCTGGAAAGACTAGACTAATATCAGATATAGAACAACATGCCTATGGAGAAACCCCCACCAGAAGGAAAATATTAATTAATGATATACCCGCCCCAGAATATTTTAGTGCCCACTACCAGGAACAGTTTATAGGACAAGTCACCCAAAACATGAACTTCGTAATGGATACTAGTGTAGGGAATTTCCTAAAAATGCATGCAGAGTGTCGTGGCGTAAATGAAGTCAAAACAGTAGTAGAAAAAGTCTTAGCAGCAGCTAATGAACTTTCTGGGGAAGATTTCGGTGCAGCCGATGATTTAACCAGCCTTAGTGGAGGGCAAGCGCGGGCTTTGATGATTGCGGACGTTGCTTTAATAAGCAATGTAAGTATAGTGTTAATGGATGAAATAGAAAACGCTGGTATTGATAGATTGAAAGCCTTTGAGTTTTTGACAAGCTATGGCAAAATATCTATTACCTCAACCCATGACCCCCTAATGTCCCTGATGGCTGATCGCAGGATTGTAATGCAAGGTGGTGGAATAAGGAAGGTCTTAGTAACTAATAATACAGAAAAAGAACTAATTAAGAAGATGTTAATTTTCGATTCAGAAATGCAAAAATTAAGGAATACCATCAGGTCAGGGGGGCAAGTCGAAAAACTTAGCGGATAGTTACCTATTTCCTGCATTAAGACTCATTTTTTGAATATCTGTAAACCAAAAATTTTTCCTTGGGATTATGTACTTTGGGTATTTTCACCTTATTTATAAGCTTAAAAGGGCTACTAGCCTTAAGAATTTTCTTATATTTAGGCATGGGGTAATAGAGGATGATATCCATAGGGCGCTCTTTAGCCTCCAAAGAAACTACAATATTCTTAACTACCTGATTAAAAATGTGGGCTGAAAAGGGATTAAAAAAATAAAAGGTATTGTAAATTGGCTTTATAGAGTAATGCTCGGCCAAACCATATTTAAAACGAAGTGGGGCTTTAATTTGCTTGACCTTTTGCCTATAAGAAGCCTTATTAATAATAGCCTCCTCATAGGTTTTATCATTCATTTCAATCCCTGTAACTGGAATTTGAAAACTATGATGGATATAAAATGCCACCCTCCCCCTGCCACTACCAAAATCAAGTACATGCTCGGTGTTTTTGAATTTATAATGGGTAAATAGCCTATTAAGGGCAGAATAAGGGGTAGCTTCATAACGGTTATACCTAGTCTCGTGGGGCCCCCATTCCCTAATCCCCGTAGTTTTTATATTAAGCATTCTATCATAATTTCTTTCACCCATAATAAAATAATCCTCCAATTAAATTTATTATGATAAAATAATCACAAGGGTATTATAACATGATTCGGTATAATTGGACTTATATAATACGAAATTGCAAAAAAGGATACAATAATGGCAGATACTTTATGGAAGAAAGAAGGAGATTCAATGGATGATGTAATTAAGTGGCAATATGAACAAAAGGTAATTCCAGCAGAGGAAGCTGTAAAACTCGTTAAGTCAGGGGACAATATCTCTTATGGGGAATTTGCACTATTTCCCAAGACTCTTGATGCGGCCTTAGCAAAAAGAGCCCATGAACTAGAAAATGTAATGGTTATGGGGGTAAGTATTACTAGTGTTCCCGAGATACTAAAAGCAGATCCGGAAAGAAAGCATTTCATTTTACATGATTTGCATTTTTCCGCTATTTCGCGTTATGCAGGTGATCATAATTTATGTCATTATATTCCTAATACATATCAACAAGGTCCCAGAATTATCAGAAAATATGCGGATAGCGATGTGGCCTTCATAACTGTAAGTTCAATGGACGGGAGGGGATTTTTCAATATCGGATTAGCTAACTCAGTAACCCCAGCTGTCATTTACAAATCAAAATTGGTTATTGCAGAAGTTAATGAAAACATCCCAGTTTGTTTAGGGGGGAACCAAGAGTCAATCCATTTATCCCAGGTTGACTATATAGTAGAAGGAAGAAATGATCCTATAATAGAACTTACCGATATTGAACCTACTCCAGAAGATGAAGAAATCGCTAAAATTATCTTAAATGAAATAGAGGATGGCTCTTGTCTACAACTAGGAATAGGGGGTCTGCCTAATGCAGTTGGAGCCTTAATTGCAGACAGCGATTTAAACGATTTGGGTGTCCATAGCGAAATGATGATGGATGCCTTTGTGGATTTATACGAAAAAGGGCGTATAACTGGCGCCAAAAAGTCCATTGATAAATTTAAAATGGTATATTCATTTGCTTTGGGAAGTAAACGTCTTTATGAGTTTTTAGACCATAATCCAGTCTGTGCCTCATATCCAGTAGATTATACAAATGATCCTAGAATAATAGCCTTAAATGATCGGACAATTGCAATTAATAATGCTCTTAGCATTGATCTTCTTACCCAAGTATCATCAGAAACTATAGGGTTTAGGCAAATATCAGGGTCAGGGGGACAACTAGACTTCGTTATCGGTTCCTTTAATTCCAGCAAAGGTAAGGGTATTATATGCCTACATTCGACATATACGGACTCAAAAGGGAATATCCATTCACGTATTACCCCCACACTACCCTTAGGTACCGTGATAACAGTGCCACGTTCGATGGTTCAGTATGTAGCCACAGAATATGGTATAGTACAACTTAAAGGCAAATCGACTTGGCAGAGGGCCGAAGAATTGATCCAGATAGCCCATCCTGATTTTAGGGATGAGCTAATAAAAGAAGCCCAAAAAATGAAAATCTGGATTAGATCCAATAAACTAGAACCGTAAGAGTAACTTGACAAGGCTAGCTAGGTGTAAGGCTAGCCTTTTTATTTTATAGGCAATTAAAACTTTCACAAAAATTAAGAAAAATGTGGTAGCATATGAATTAGGCCATAAGTACTTGATTTGCTAGGAAAAATGGACAATTTATTAAACGACTATTTGTGACATATTAACTATGGTAGGAGTCTAATACAAGGGGATATATTAACAGATTTTAATAAGCAAATAATAAATGGGGTGGGGGAACTTGGATCTATGCCCTATAACTATAATAAGTAGAATCTTTTTATTATTATGTGTAGCTATATTAATAAAACACGAAATAAGCACCCGCAAACATATAGGTGATAAACAGGGTGTTAGGCTCAGGCTAGTAACCTATAGCGTTTTAATCGGAGTTTTATTAATAATATCTGGGGATATATTTCAACTGTCCAGCATATGTGGGTTGGGGATCATTATTAGCACCATAGGGATATTGGCCTACGTATATTATTTAACTAGTATGGCCAATGATTTGAATTACTTAGCACACAGAGATGAGCTGACTGGTTTAGCCAACCGTAGGTATATGTATAATAAATTCAATACAGATTTAATGGGGGCTGAAAATACCAGCATAATATTTTTAGACATAAATGATTTTAAAAGGATTAATGATAAAATAGGTCATATAAAAGCAGATGAAATTTTATGTGCTGTAACCGAGGAAATACAAGCGAGCCTTAGAAATACCGATGTATTAAGTCGTTTTGGTGGTGATGAATTCGTAATAATGTTGCCTGACACTAGTGAAAAAACAGCTTTATCGATATTGGCAAGATTACAGGAAAATGTATATAAATTAGATTTTCCTGGGGGAATTAAAGTCGAATTTAGTGCTGGTGTAGCTACCTCACCCGAAAATGGGGATAATTTAGATGAATTAATTAATCTGGCAGATCAGGAATTATATAAAGCCAAGAAAAACAAAGATAAGTAAACATTATAAAAGAGTTAGTAGTAATGCACAAAAAGCTAGTTTTAGTACTGGCTTTTTTTATGGGCATATGTAAAAACATATATTTATATGCAATATCTTGCTAATCGTGACACAATATGTAACAATAGATACATGCTGAAAGTGCGAAGATATCGGGATTATTCGACTAACCACCGAGGGGATTCGTCAAATAATCTAAAAAGTTTCATATATGATAAACTATTAACTGACAGTTAGCTGTCATATCAGCCTGCTAGTATTAGATCAAGCCGAAAATAACTTTTTATTAATTAATTTTCACATTTCACAACAACTTTCCTATAACTATCCTTGTAATTTATCAAATTAAAAATGTAGCTAAAAAAAGATATTGATTCATGCTTTTATTCATGCTATGTTTATGCTAACCTAAAAATAGCCCAACCCAATAATTGAAAAATGGCCCAGCCTAGAATAAAATCCTATGTATGAAAAAGTACATAGGAGGGTTTGGGAGTTGATAACCTTGAATCAAAAACAAAAAATAATAATTGACGCACTCATAGAAGGTAAATCCTATCGAAGTATTGCAAAAGAGGTAGGGATACATAGAAAAACGGTTGCTAAATACGTTAAAGAATATGAAGAAGCAAAAAATAAACTAATAGAAAATAATGAGAATAATGATGCCCCTATTCCCGAATTAATCGAAGCTATTATAGAAAAGCCCAAATATAATAACCAGAACAGGAAAAAGCGCAAACTAACCCCAGAAATAATAGCAGAAATAGAGATGGGGGGTGACCAGCTCAATTAGCTAGTAGATGACTTCTTAATATGTAAGGGAGGAAGGGAACTTTGAGAAAAAACAGAATTACCGCGATAATGGTAATGCTCATGTTTACCTTATCATTTGTAGTGCCTGCTGCTTACGCTAGCAGTGTGAATGATATTAGTGGACATTGGGCAGAAGCATATATCGCTGAAATGGTAGGAGAAGGAATCATAAGCGGTTATCCAGATGGTTCGTTTAAGCCAGAAGGGAAAATAACTAGAGCCGAATTTGCGGCCTTACTAGTAAAAGGATTTTCCCTAAAGGGAGCTAGTGGCAAGGTATTCAACGATACCAAAGACCACTGGGCTAAGGACTTTATAGCTATAGCCAATGCAGAAAATATAGTCAGTGGCTATAGTGATATATCATTTGGCCCAGATGATCCCATTACTAGAGAACAGATGGCCGTAATGATAGTCAAAGCCAAGGGGCTAACTGATACTAGTAATGGCAAAAGATTTGCTGATGGCAACAATATAGCTAGTTGGGCAAAAGATGCTGTTGCAATCGCTAGTGGGAATAATCTTATCAGCGGTTATCCAGATAACACCTTTAAGCCCCTAGGTAATGCAACAAGAGCGGAAGCAGCTGTAGTATTAAGTAAAAGTAAAACTATTTCTACATCTCCAGTTGTTCAACCAGAAAACCCAGATTATAGCCTAATCACTAAAGCGGGTACATACGGGCCTGAGACAGGTAGTGAAACAGTAGATGGTAATGTCACCGTAAAAGCAAAAGACACAGTCCTACAAAACCTAGTAATAAAAGGTGACCTCATAATTGCCAAAGAAGTAGGCGATGGTGATGTTACCCTTAACAACATCAAAGTAGAAGGCAAAACCTACATCCGCGGTGGCGGAAAAGAGAGTATCCATATTAATGGTGGACAATACAATGAAGTGATCGTTGAAAAAACTGCTAGTGGTGCAGTAAGAATAGTAGTAGTTGATAATTCAGGATTAAAAATAACTATATCCGAAAATGCCAAAGGTGAAGAAATCATACTTAACGGTGAATTTAAAAGTGTAACCGTCAACACCGATGATGTAAAACTTACTACCCAAACAGGCAGTAAGATTGACGAACTTAAAGTCCAAAGTGGCTTAAAAGATGTCAATATCGACCTAGCCAAAGATAGTACCGTAAAAGAAATGGTGCTTAACTCAAAAGTAGATGTTAAAGGTGAAGGTACAATAACTAAAGCAAGTGGTAGTAAAGCAAATGATTCCAACTTTGCTAATGCACCAGGTAGTGTTGTTGAAACTAAATCAGGTGGTAGCAGTAGCGGTGGTTCCTCTACAGTAGCGGTAAGTGCTATTAACGTCGAAGGATCAGGTGTATTCGGAGAAACATTAACAGCAACACCAGATCCGGTTAGAGCTACAGGAGCATACCAGTGGATGAGAGCTGATTCCGCAGATGGCGAATATACTAACATCGCAAATGCAACAGACAGCACGTATGAAGTACAAGCAGGCGATAAGTTTATAAAAGTTAAATTTACTGCTACAGGTAGTTACACTGGTACAAAAGAAAGTGACTTTATAATAGCGGGAGAAGCAGTAACATTAGGCATCCGTGGAAATGGACCAGCTACCGGTCATGATGGTGATGACTTTGATTATGCAACTGAGTATATAGCAGCTGGTATCACATTTGATGCTGCTACAAATACAATCACATTAGATGAAGCTACATTTGATGCTTATTTAGCAGCTAATCCTGCCAATATAGAAAAATTGCGAAATGGAGACCGCCTATATGTAGGTTTAGCTTATACACCACCAGCAGAAGCAACACATGTTATGATAGGCAATAATGAAGCAAGTTATAGCCTTTCAGAAAATGGTTCATTCGTACATGGTAATACCTATATAGGATACTTCTCATTTGCAGAAGTAATAACAGACGGTGAAGAAACAACTTATGTAGCAATGGATAGTAAAGAATATGCTCAAAAAACTATTAGTTGGTCTAAAAATGATGAAGATTTAGGCATA
>CAZEPV010000003.1:0-157476 GCA_964514235.1 uncultured Syntrophomonadaceae bacterium
GTTATTAAAGGGGATATTCTTTTTCTTGAAAACCCAAAGTAACTTGACGCGATCCCCTTCCCCATCTAGATTGTAATTTAGCTTTTTTTATAATAACATATATAGAAAATTTATTGGAGAAACAGCTTTCTGGGATTTCAGGGGAGCTAAGAATGACTTATTTTAAAAGCTATTGCCAGTGGCAATGCCTCTATTAAGTGTTTTGATTTTATATACCACTGTATTTTTAATGGAAGCATTTGCTGTCTGTATAGGCTATAGTAATGAAGGAAAGTTGATATATAGCCTGGATAAAAAGGGGAGGGAAAGTATTGAAGTTTATTTCATGGAATATTGATTCATTAAATGCAGCCCTAACGGGTGATTCCGCACGTGCTATATTGTCCCGGAATGTGCTCGATACGATTGTGGGACATAAGCCAGAAATTATTGCTTTTCAGGAGACTAAATTGCCAAGTAGTGGACCAACCGAAAATCACTTACAGATTCTAAAAGCTATGTTCCCAGATTATGAAATTGCCTGGAATAGTTCAATAGAGCCTGCCCGCAAAGGTTATGCGGGTACTATGCTCTTGTACAAGGGGCATTTAAAGCCATCCGTTAGTTACCCAAGTATAGGTGCACCAGGAACAATGGATGCTGAGGGTAGGATCATAACCCTGGAGTTTGATGATTTTTACTTAACTCAAGTCTATACGCCCAATGCTGGTGATGGTCTAAGACGATTAAAAGATCGCCAGATTTGGGATGAAAGATATGCTGCCTATCTGGCGAGCTTGGATAAAAAGAAATATCTTATTGCAACAGGTGATTTCAATGTAGCCCATAAAGAAATTGATTTGGCTAATCCCAACAATAATCGTCGTTCCGCTGGTTTTACCGATGAGGAGCGGGAGGGTTTTACTAGGCTTCTAGCACAAGGTTTTACCGATACTTTTCGCCATATTCACGGTGATGTAAAAGATGTCTATACCTGGTGGAATCAACGTGCCAAAACAAGTAAAATAAACAATTCTGGTTGGAGAATAGATTATTGGTTGGTAAGCGATCGTATTGCAGATAAGGTCATTAAATCTGAAATGCTTGATTCGGGATCCAGGCAAGATCACACGCCTATATTATTGGAAATCGATTTATATAACTAAATAAAATAAAAATTCTTTGGGGTGAGTAATTTGAAGGTACTTGGTGTGGTTGGTAGCTCTAGAAAGAGGGGTAACACTTCTTATCTAATGCAAGAAGCCTTAAAACCTTTGGAAAAGGAAGGCATAGAAACGGAATTGGTATTCCTAGGCGATTATGATATTAAGGATTGTAATGGATGTGAGGGCTGTAAAGAAACCTATGAATGTATAGTGAAGGATGATATGCAAAAATTATATCCACTTATTTTGGAATCGGAAGCAATTATTTTAGGTTCCCCAGCTTATTTTTATAATGTTACTGCATATATGAAAGCTTTTATAGATAGATGTTATTGTTTTGAGATATTTGATGAGCAGGATCGTTCCGTTTGGATGGGTTTAAATGAAGCTTGGGGAGTAAAATATGCAAGTGTAATTGCAGTATGCGAGCAGGATAATGAAGCAGACATGGGATTTACTGCTGAGGCTATGACAAGGTCATTAGAAGCTTTGGGT
This sequence comes from uncultured Syntrophomonadaceae bacterium, assembly GCA_964514235.1. GTDB lineage: Bacteria > Bacillota > Syntrophomonadia > Syntrophomonadales > Syntrophomonadaceae > JAAYRQ01. The sequence goes on from CAZEPV010000003.1 coordinate 1,641, forward strand.
TACAGGGTGATAAGCATAGTTAAAGCCCTGCATTTGTATAGGGCTGGAGAAGCATTGCATAGTAAAAAAGCCATGGATGAAGCAAGATGGGCAGGTGAAAAACTGCTGAGGACTTTGCAGTTAAAAGAAAAAGTGAAAAAACAATTAAATCTTTCCTGAAGTCAATTTCGATATTTGCCGGTATAGCATTTTGTTAGTATTGGTAGACTATCATAAAAAGTAATTTTTATTTAGGAGGTCATTAGGTGTCAAAGAAAAGAAGGCTGCCTTTATTAGTATTAGTCTTAGTTTTAGTTTTTACGCTATCTGCATGTACCCCCAATACCCCAAATGCCAAAAACAATCTTAATAATACTAAGCAAAACACTAATATTAGTAATACTAATGTGGTCCATAGGGATATTAAGGTAGAGCCAAAAGAAGTTTCCACTGTTTTTATGGGGAAGTATCCTAATGCAGGGATATATGAGCTGGAGCTTGAACTCGAGGATGGCTCCTATATATATGAAGTAAAAGGATATGATTCTAATAAGAAATATGAATTAAAGGTTAATTCAGTAGATGGCAGTATAATAAAAGAAAAAGTAGTTCCTAATGAGGGTGCTATAAATAAAGGTAAATTAGTTTTAGAAGATGTGGATAAAATACAAGAATTAATAGATAGGACTGTAGGGGATGCAGGGAAAGATTATAAAATTAAGGAATGGAACCTAAAGCATAAAAATGGCCTAATCATATTTACTGTAGAAATGCTCAATGATAAAAATCAGGAAATAGAATATAAATATGATGTGAATACTGGGGAACTATTAGAAAAGGAAAGGGATTAAAGCCTTTGATGACTAGTATTAAGCCTGTAAATCAATGACAATAAATAACAATTTATTTGAAAAATAGGGCAACATAAGATATTGTTTTCTTAATTTGAAGGGGCAGTATCTTTTTATTTAATGATTTGAATATTGGGGTATGGTTGCTAATCTTATTTTGGTATTCTAAATTATATAATAGTTATTGTTTTGATAAAAGTTAGTGAGGAGAATTGCAATGAAAAAGATTATCATGTTTATGTTGCTATTTACTTTGAGCTTATCCCTTGCATCTTGTGCAAACAGTAAAGACAATCAGGAAGCGACGGTTCCTGAAAAACCTACTATTAATAGTAATTCTAGTGTTGCTGATGAATCAACTAAAAAACAAATGAGCGGAATAGCTAGCAAGTTAGGTATTACTCATGAAAATTACCCCGAAATAGATGGTTCAACATCGACCTTGGCGATTGCTCAGGCAATTAATCGGGCTATGTATGTTAATGAAGAAAATGAGAATTTCCCAGATGTGGCTGCCAAAACAGTCCCTTCATATGAACTACTGATTGATGGGGCAGTAGACATGATAATTGTCCCTTACGCATCTTCGGATGTTTTGGCCCAAGCTAAGCAAAAGGGGATAAAGCTCGAATTTTACCCTATTGCCGCTGAAGCCCTTGTATTTATAACACCTAAGGAGAATAAGGCTGAAAATATAACCCTAGCTCAAGTTCGCAAAATATATCTTGAGAATGCTATTAACAATTGGTCCACATTAGGTGGACCAAACCGCGAGCTGGTTCCCATTTGCCGAAATTCGGATAGTGGCAGTCAATCCCAGATGGATAACCTTATTTTAAATGATGAAAAAATGCACCCTTCTATAAAGAAAAACTATGTAGAGCTAACCATGGAGGGAATGTTAGAGCAGGTGGCTTTTTATCATAATGGCGGAATAAATGGTAAATCGACCAATAGCTATGCTTTGGGCTATACCCTATACACTTATTTAAAAGGTATGGGTAAAATAACTGGGATAGATGAAGAATTAAAAATGCTATCTTTTGAAGGTGTAGCTCCTTCGGTAAAAAGCATAGCTGATGGTTCATATCCCCTAGGTGACGCCTATTATGCAGTAATTCGCAGTGATTTAGCTAGGGAGCATAGTGCTAGAAGTATTATCGGCTGGCTTGAAAGTGATGATGGTCAAGATATTATAAAAGGCTTAGGGCTCATTCCTATGGATTAAAACTGGAAAACAAGTATATGAACCTAGCAAAAAGAACGAACTTAAAGAAGCGAATAAAGGTATGTGGCTATTAAATGAAAGAAAATTATGACTTTACAGAGGGCAATATATGGAGGCAACTAGTCTATTTTTCTCTTCCCATAATGCTGACTAACCTGCTCCAGGTGTCTTACCAGTTTATAGATAGTTTGTGGGTGGGAAATCTCATAGGGGCTAATGCTTTGGGGGCTGTGGCTGTAGCAAGTATTGTTATATTTGTGGCCTTATCTTTTATAATAGGGATTAACAATGCTACCCTAACCATATTATCCCAACAAAAGGGTAGGCAAGATAAAAAAGGACTAGCTAGGTATTTAAATGCTTTTGTAGTAATACTGATGTGTCTTGCAATAGTAGTAGGGCTATTCGGTTACTTTGGGGCGGAATATATTTTAAGACTCCTAAACACACCTCGGGACATGCTTAATTTGGCTAAAATTTATTTACAAATTAATAGCCTAGGGATAGTTTTTTTGATCGGTTATAATTTTATTGGTACAGTTTTACGGGCATTGGGGGATAGCAAAACTCCATTAAAAATAGTTTTCGCTGCTGTGATTTTAAATACAATTTTAGACCCCATATTAATTGCCTATTTTAATTTAGGGGTAAATGGGGCTGCCCTAGCTACTATAATTTCACAAGGTTTAGCATTTATGACTGGATTTTACTATGTCCTACAGAACAAATTAGCTCCTTTTTCCAAGCCAACCATTCCAGCTAAAAAAGAAGTTATGCTAATCTTGAAGTTGGGAATTCCCTCGGGCCTTCAAATGTCAGTTATTTCGGCTGGTAAGCAGCGATAATGAGTGTGGTTAATTCTTTTGGCCCCCCCGTAGTTGCGGGTTTTAGTGCTGCCCAACGTATAGATAGTGTGATTATGTTACCTGCCCAGGCACTAGGCACAGCCGTTAATAGTATGGCAGGTCAAAACATTGGGGTTAATAAATGGGATAGGGTTTATAAAGTAGCTAGATATGGTCTAATCTATAATTTTTTCATCATGTTTTTTATAGCCTTATTAGTTTATTTTTTTGCTGGTTTTACAATAAAACTATTTATTCGGGAACCTGCCTCGGTTGATTTCGGTAGGGAGTATTTACGAACGATTGCCTTTTTCTATCCCTTCTTAGGTATAAATTTTGTTTTGAATGGTATAGTCCGGGCATCAGGGGCCATGTATCAGGTATTAATCCTGAACATAATTTCATTCTGGGTTCTCCGTTATCCCCTAACTTATACTTTTTCATCATTTCTAGGTGATAAGGGAATAGCGGTGGGGATGGGATGTAGCTTTATGATTAGCAGTGTTATTGCTTATTTATACTATAGGTACGGAGGATGGCAAAGGAAAAGGTTATTTTCCTGAACTTAAAGACTAGTTAATTTAAACTATAATCGGAAAGAATAATATTTCAAATTAGTAGTTGAATGGAAAGATGGTGACCCTATCTCCATGGGTTTTGCCCAAGCTGTTGGACACAGGCAAATAATAACATCGGTTGCTGGTATTTCCTTTTATAAAGCTGTCAAATTATAATGATTTAAGTTTTTTAAATTAGACTATCTTATGTTGTACTTGCAAAGCTATGAGATATAATACATATATTATTTTCAAGTGGTGATATACGAATGGATATAAAAATTAGGGCCTATAATAAAAATGACATTGTGGAAGTAATTAACATTTGGAATGATGTGGTTACAGACGGTATTGCTTTTCCACAGATGGATCTGTTGACCGAAAGTAGTGGAGATGAATTTTTTTCAGAGCAATCCTTTACCGGCCTTGCCTATAATACGTGCAACAAGGAAATAGTGGGCGTTTATATCCTGCATCCTAATAATGTGGGGCGCTGTGGACATATTAGTAATGCAAGTTATGCAGTTAAAAAAGGTATGCGTGGCCTGCAAATTGGACAGAAACTTGTGGTTCACAGTATGAAAAAGGCTAAAGATTTAGGCTTTAGGATTTTACAATTTAACGCGGTTGTTAAGTCAAATGCATCAGCATTGCATTTATATGAAAAACTAGGATTTATCCAACTGGGTATTATTCCGCAGGGATTTTTAATGAAAGACGGTACATATGGGGATATTATCCCACATTATCGTGTCTTATAATTAGGCGATAGTTTTGAGCGGGTAAAATAATTGGGGGTAGGCTAGTGCAAGGTAAGTATTTAGAGAAGTTTAAGGGGATAGCCAGAAAGGGAGTATTCCCTTACCAATTTGCCTTTACCTTATTAATTCCTATTAGAAATATATTTCTTTCCCCTAAAAAACTGCTGCAACGCCTAAAATTAAAAGATAATTATCATGTATTAGAAGTAGGTTCGGGTCCTGGCTACTTTAGTGTGGGAGTTGCCCGAGCTATACCAAATGGTAGATTAACTGTGACTGACATTCAGCCAGAAATGCTGGATTTAGTGGAGAAAAGATTATTAAAGAAAAAAGTATTTAATACTGCCTATCATTTATGCAATGGGCTTGATTTTCCTTTTGCTGATAAGGAGTTTGATTGTATATTTATGGTTACAGTTTTGGGAGAAGTTGAAAACAAGGAAGAATACATTAAAGAATTTTGGCGCATGATGCGCCCTAGAGGAATTCTTTCTATATCTGAACAAGCTGGTGACCCAGATAAAATGTCTATAGATGAAATAATAGCTTTAGTCAATAATTTTGGCTTTGAATTTGCTAGACTTTATGGCACAAGAAACAATTTTACGATAAATTTTTATAGAGTTAAATAAAGAAACTTAGAAAATGGTCACAAGAAAGAATATAAGGATAACTTTGCTGCTTTTATTATACCTAGTTTTATGTACTAGCACTTATATGATGAATCATATCTGCCAATCTTAGTTCAAGCGGGTCTTTATTTAACCCTATCTCGGAACTCTGTATATACATACATCTAGATAAATTATAGATATTAGGGGTTTGCTATGGAGTATTTATTAATATGCTTGGGAGATTTCCCGATATATAACCTTATGGGGTGTACAGGCTTTATTCTAGGATTATTACTATTTATGAATAATTTAGAAAAACTTAATTTAACCCAAGAAAAAAATGATCAGATTTTATTAATATTTGCTTTATCATTTTTAGCTGCTATGCTTTGCGCTAATATTGGCAATTGGTTTGTTATGCCTGAATTATGGGGAAAAAGTATCTTAGAAAAGTTTAGTCAGGCAGGTCTAGCTTTTTATTTCGGATTAATCGGATTTGTAGTCTTTGCTACTATATTGTTAAAAATTTGCCGATATAGGGTGGCTACATACATAAATTTAATTGTCCCTTCACTACTACTATTTCATGCTTTGGGAAGGATTGGCTGTATTTTAGCAGGTTGCTGTTATGGAAAGCTAGTAAACCTTAATATATTTAATATAATTGAAATGGTTAGGTTTCCCGTCCGTGAAATAGAAGCATTAATGCTTTTTATGCTTTTCCTCTTGACCCAATTTAAAATAAAAGAAAATAAGCTCCTGTTTTATCTTTTCACTTATCCACCACTAAGGTTTATACTTGAATTTTGGCGGGGGGATTACAGGGGTATTAAATTTTGCTTTGATTTATCAATAGCCCAGGTTATTTCCATTACTTTGCTTGCATCTGCCTTAATATACCTAGTCATAATCAAGATTAGACATAATCGGGAAATAAACTATAAATAATAATATTGAAACAGAGCAGATGTTTCCTCCTATTAATAGACCAATACAACTAGGGTAGTGTTACAAAAATGTGATAGGCTTAGGGAAGCTGCATATAATGTGAAAGTAGCGGACGCGAATTTTGCATCTTTCTTGCTTGTGCTATTAAAAGTCATCCCCATGAAAAGCGGGGAATAATGGACAAGTGCCCGAGATTGGTTACAGAATTGCGCGGGCTGTGCCAGAATTATTGCATATTGCTGATTATGTTTTATCCCACCACGAAAGATGGGACAAAGAAGGTTATCCTAGGGGCTTAATAGGTGAAGAAACACCATTATCGGCTAGAATTTTGGAGGTAGTCGATGCATATGACACCATGAAACATGATAGAGCTTATCGTAGGGCTCTTTTCGGGCAAGAAGTCCGAAAAGAATTAAAGACTAATTCGGGTACCCAATTTGATCCTTAAATAGTAGATATATTCTTAACATATCTTGAAAAGGGATAAAAGTCTTTAACCCTAAAGGGGATCTATATCAATCCCCATCTTCTTACATATCTCCTTTAGTCTATTATAATCTAAATCAGAATAGGATTCGTTTTTCGCTGCGAATAATAAAGTTTCCACCATTTTACACTGTGCGCTTGTCCCTTTGGCTAGTTTTTCTTGATACATTTGATCATCGGCGATTTTGTATATATCAATCAACTTTTGCTTATTATCCTGGGCGGTAGCGAAACCTAATGATAAACTAAGGGGTAGGCTAGGTAATTCCTGGTTGTGTTTTACTATGTTAGACTGGATTCTTAGTATAATTTCCCGTCCTTTTTTTTCATTTGTTAAGGGTAAAATGGCCGCAAATTCGTCACCACCTACCCGGGCTAAAATATCTGAACTGCGCAAGGACTGTTTTAAAACTTGGGCACAATTTATTAAAAGTTTATCCCCTGCTGAATGACCTAAGGCATCATTTATTAATTTCAAGCCGTTAATGTCTGATAAAATAATAGTAATTGGATATTTTCCGTATTTATTAAGTTGTGTCAATTCATATTCAAAATAATTTCGGTTATAAACTCCTGTTAGTTCATCATGATAACTTAGATATTCTAGTTTAGTTTCGAAATCCTTTTGTTGTGTAACATCTCTGACGATAGACATTACATTTTTTTCCCCTTCCAAGACAAGACGTTCCTCGAAATGAAAAAGTCCCGCTTCATTTGCATAAGAATGTTCAATTAATTGCATTTTTCCAGTCATGAGGACTCTTTTTATAGCTTGACTAACTTTTTGGGCATTTTTAGCTGGCATAATATCGGCAACATTTTGCCCTATTATTTCATGATCCGTAATTATTTGTGAAATAATCAAATTGTCATTCAACTTTGCATCTAATATTATTCCCTCAGCATTATAATGGAAAATCACATCTGGGATTGCCTTTACCATAGCTCGATTGCGGGCTTCATTTTTCTGTAGCTTTAATGTGGATTGCTTTATACGTGTCATTAGCCAGGTTATGCCAAATAGACCTACAAGCCATATAAGACTATAACCTGGCAGCAAGGCTATTTGCTGGGAGCTAATTAAGGCAGCATAAGGTGTTAGGGGTAAGGAAGCACTTATGCCTCCCCGTAAATCACCAATCTCATAACCCTGATAACCATGGCATTTGAGACAGCCTTCCTCTATAATAAATGGTTGCATTAATCTTATCGCAGGTTCTCCATTAAAATTAGTAATATCTATAATTTCTTTGATTTGATTGTTTTCTTCTAATTTTTCCAAAGATTCTGTTTCCCAGCAGTCGGCAATGTTTATGGGATTTATAGCCTCAAGACTTGTTAGCCTATTATAGACCCTGTAATCATCCATGCGTATTTCATATATCTGGCGCATGATATAGGCGGGATTAAGTAGTGTAAGGGCATTTTTATTCGGAACTGGTAAAATGTAATCCTCGACCTCAGCGAGATATGGATTAGGGGGGTTGGTAGGTGTAATAGGGACATATACACCTCCATGTTCGGTAGCCCAAGCTCGAAAAGAATGATCATTTTCCACGGACATACGCAGTGCAATTATTGCTTCTGCTTCAATTCCCTTCTTTACCTGTACACAATTCCATGCTAGGACAGCCACAAGCAACAAAGTCCAACCTATTACTAAATAAAAACTTAATTTAGTAAAATGTAAATTTTTTGGGGGGTTAGCTCTTGAAGGTATATGGGTATTAAGTTTTTTTTCACCAAGCATACGCATTCTCCCTAAAAAAAATTATCCATAATTGGTTTAGGGGATTTATTATTGCTAAAATATTAAGACTATTACACTATATGGCAATAGGACTAAAATATTAAATTGTTATGATAATTTTAACATATTGGGGTATTAAAAGTTAATCCATATATTCAGTTAAGCAAAATATGGTATATGAAAGAGCAAAGTTGCTATGTATTATAGCAGAGTGTGCATATGGTAGGTATGCAATAAAGTGTTATAAGAAGCGGACAAATATTATATGAGCCTCCAGTCCTAGGCATAATGTTCTTCAAATATATTAGATCATATGATAATATTATTAAGGTATATATCGGGGTCCAATGCAGGAAAATCTAGTTTGTTTTATGGGAATGGCGATGCTCTCAGAAATTAAAGGGGGGGAATTGGTGGCTGGGTTAAGTGCTGGTATTTTCTTAACGGCAGTTTCTCTAGTAGTTCCTTTGGTTATTTTATATTTTGTTATTAAATTAGCTGTGAAAAACGCTATTAAAGAATTGAGGGAGGAAAATATACTATAAATAATAGGAATAAATCCTTAATAAAAAGACTAACTTTTGTATGGATGGTCTTTTTTTATTTATAAAATTATATTTTATTTAATTATATTATGTTAAAGGAATATGGACTACTTTTGTCGTATTAATATGAAGGGGAGGCAAGAAATGTGTCAGATATTTTAATCGTTGCAATTAATGGTAGCCCACATAAGGCGGGAAATACCTCAACTTTAATCCAAAAGGCTACTAATGAATGTGTAGAAATGGGGGCTAAGGTAGAACTTTTACATTGTCAAACTCTACTTAAATCTGTAAAGTCCCCCTTTTGTGTAGCATGCTCATCTCCCTGTTCTGGGAAATGTTATGCAAATACCGAACTGGGCAGTGCCTTAGACATTTTGGCTAAAGCTGATGGAGTAATCATCGGTAGTCCTGTTTACTTCGGTACAATATCAGGTCAAATTAAAGCCTTTTGGGATAGGACCCGCAGATTAAGAACAAATAAAAGTCTTTTAAATGTAGTAGGGGGGGCAATTTCGTCTGGTGCATCCCGCTTTGGGGGACAAGAGAATACTATCAATGCCATTCATGACATGTTTTTGGTACAAGGCATGCTTATTGCGGGGGATGGTCACCATACCGATAGCCCAGGTCACTTTGGCTGCGCCAGTCAGAAGCCATCTACTGAAGATATGTACGCAATTGAAAGGGCAAAAATATTAGGTAAAAGGATAATCGAAGTAGCCCGAGCTACTAAACCCTTGAGAAGACGTTAGCTTTATTTTCGAAACGATGTTCTAATTCTAGGAATCCTTAAGCCTAATAGGCGTAGGGATTTTCTTATTTTAGGAGGTGATTTGAGCTTGATCAGGAAAGAAATTGAAAAACGGGAAACCGAATTACTGGCTCCCTATGCTACTTTTTCTACTTTATCTGAAGGTAGGGAATATGAAGAAGTACCAGATGAAATTAGAACTTGTTTTATGGTGGATAGGGATCGTATAATTCACTCCAAGTCTTTCCGTAGACTAAAACATAAAACCCAGGTTTTTATAGCCCCACCAGGTGATCATTATAGAAGCCGTTTGACCCACACCTTAGAGGTTAATCAAATAGCCAAAACTATTGGTGCAGGCTTAAATCTAAATATTGACCTAATTGAGGCTATTGCTTTAGGGCATGATGTAGGACATACTCCATTTGCCCATGCTGGGGAGCAAATCCTAAATGAGCTCATTTCCACTGGATTTAGGCACAATGAAAATAGTATTCGGGTACTGACTAGAGTGGAGCAGCATCGCAATAATAATGGCTTAAACCTGAGTAAAGAGGTGCTAAACGGAATCTTATGCCATAGTGGCTATGGAAGCAATGCCAAGCCTGCTTACACCTTGGAAGGTCAAGTTATTAGACTAAGTGATAAGATTGCTTATGTGCAACATGATATTGATGATTCTATAAGGGCTGGCCTTTTAACTATTGATGATATTCCTAGGGAATACCTAAAAGTGTTGGGGTTTACCCATAGTGAACGTATAGCTACATTGGTAACCGATACGATTTCCCATACTAGGGGGCAATTAGCAGTCAAAAAGGATGGCTGTGAAATTGGGATGAATCCCACCATCGAACAGGCTTTTAGGGGTCTGAGAACTTTTATGTTCGAGACCATTTATCGTGGTCCTGTATGTCTAGCTGAAAGAACAAGAGCCATGTTTATTGTTGAACATCTTTTTAATTATTTTAAAAAGCACCCCGAAAAAATGAGCCCTTTATTTAGACAGATTATATCTGAGGAGGGAATAGAGCGGGCTGTAGCTGATTATATTGCTGGGATGAGTGATGCCTATTGTGTAGCTATGTTTAATGATATTTATATACCTAAGTCTCTAGTACCGGATGCAGCTAGATTTTTTGGCTAGTTATTCAGAAATAAATATTAATTATTTAGACATATTTCGAATAATTAGAAGGAATTATTATTTGCTTATAGAATAGTAGGTGAGGTAATGACAAGATATAACAATAATGATTTAGTAGGGGAAATTCAATCCCGCATAGATATTGTCGATTTGGTATCTGAAACGGTAGATTTAACCAGGAAAGGCAATAGATATTGGGGAAAATGTCCTTTTCATCAAGAAAATACCGCGTCATTTTGTGTTACCCCCGAAAAAAACATGTTTTATTGTTTTGGTTGTAATACAGGAGGGGATATTTTTACCTTTGTCATGAAAAGGGATAATCTAGATTTTCGAGGTGCTTTGGATACTTTGGCTTCTAAGGCAGGTATTCAAAGGGCATCATCTACCTTCTCCAAAGGTCTTGGGCGCAGAAAAAGGATTACATCTATAAATACAGCAGTTGCTGAGTTCTATCAGCAGTCTTTAATGCAGAAAAAGGGCCAGGCTAAAAATTATCTAACTAACCGTAACATAAATGAAGCCATGATTAATGCATTTAAAATCGGATATGCTGATGAATCTTGGGATAGTTTGGAAAGGTATATGCTTAAACAAGGTTACTTGGCTAAAGATTTAAGGGAAGCTGGATTAATTAGGTATAGCGAAAAGGCAAACAAAAACTATGATCTTTTTCGTAATCGTATTATGTTTCCTATATTCTCCTATAATGGCGAAATAATTGGTTTTGGTGGACGAGTTTTGGATGACCAGATGCCGAAATATATAAATAGCCCAGAGACCGATATATTTTCCAAGGGAAGAAATTTATATGGTTTGTATCAAAGCCAGGATTTCATTAGGAAATTGAACCAGATTATTTTAGTGGAGGGATATATAGATTGTATTAAGTTACATCAATATGGAATATGTAATGTAGCTGCCACACTAGGTACCGCTTTTACTAAAGAGCAAGCTGAATTGATTAAAAGAAATGCCGAGGAAGTTATAATTTTGTATGATGCTGATGAAGCTGGGCAAAGAGAAACTCTGAAAGTCATCGACATATTATCTAAAAGCGACATACAAATAAATGTTGTAACTTTACCAGGCTCAATTGATCCAGATGAATATTTGGATTTGTACGGAAAAGAGGATTTTTTATATTTTTTAAAGAATAATAAGATTAGTTATATCGAATATAAATTAAATTGGTATATAAATGAGGCAGATGAAATATATACAAAGGATAAGGTTAGAATTATCAATAGCTTACGCCCCGACTATATGAATTTAAACAGTGCTATTGAAAAGGATAATGTAATAAAACTTATATCCCGCAAATTAGAAATTAGGGAGAATATAGTTTACCAAGAATTTAATTTGAATCGTAGACAAGCTGATAGTGGAGGTATAAAAAGGAATAAAAAGCAAATAATTAGAGATAATAAAAGATATTATGATAACTATAGCTTAGAAGAGAAAATTGTAGCTACAATGTTAAAAGACGCAGATATTAAGGAAATAATTTTAGAGCACGATATTTTAAATATCTTATCTGAACCCAAGCTAAAAAAGGTAGCTTTTCTTATTAAAGAATTTGCGGATAACGACAATCTTCAACTTGAGGAATTAATAAGGGAAAATGAAATGGAGACCATTTGGGCTAGGATTTTAATGTGCGCTGAAACTACTAATTTGGAATCATATGAATTAAAGGATTATTTGAGACAAGTTGTGATAAATAGGGAACAGGAAAAATGGGGTGCAATGCACCATAAATTAGCAAGTATAAATGATAATGGTGATTTTAACTCTATGTTAAATTTCATTTTGAGTTTTAAAGAAATTATGAGAACTACCCAGGAAGGGGGGATATAATGAAACTGGATAAGAAGTTAGCTGAATCAATAAATACCTTGGCTGAGAAAGGTAAAAAAAATAAAAGTTTAACTTACGAAGACATCATCGAGGAATTGCATAATTTCAACTTAGAGCCCGATCATATAGATGATATATTTGAACATTTCCAGACTTTGGGCATAGAAGTAATTAATGATGTTGAGTCAGATGAAGAAGATGTTGATGAAGAAGATGTTGGAGAGGAAGATAATAACGAAACTGAAAAGATTGCAGTTCCAGATGGGGTTGATATAGATGATCCAGTCAGAATGTATTTGAAGGAAATTGGTAGGGTCCCCCTTTTAACCGCAAAAGAGGAAGTTAGCTTAGCAGAACGAATCGAAGCAGGTGATGATGAGGCTAGAAAACAGTTAGTCGAGGCTAACTTACGACTAGTAGTAAGCATTGCCAAGCGTTATGTAGGGCGGGGTATGCTATTTTTAGATTTAATTCAAGAAGGTAATTTGGGCCTTATGAAAGCAGTCGAAAAATTTGACTACCGTAAAGGTTTTAAGTTTAGTACTTATGCCACATGGTGGATAAGACAGGCTATAACGCGAGCTATTGCAGATCAGGCGAGAACTATTCGTATCCCTGTCCATATGGTGGAAACTATCAATAAGTTATCTAGGGTGCAAAGAGGACTATTGCAAACACTAGGAAGAGAACCGACACCTAGTGAAATAGCTGAAGAAATGGATATTCCTGTGGATAGGGTTATTGAAATAATGAAGGTAGCCCAAGAGCCCGTCTCCCTTGAAACTCCAATTGGTGAGGAAGATGATAGCCATTTAGGGGATTTTATTACAGATGAAGATGCGGAATCACCTGAAGAATCTGCTTCATTTGTTTTGTTAAGGGAACACTTGGATGGCATCTTAAATACCCTTACTGAAAGGGAAGAAAAGGTTTTACGCCTAAGATTTGGCCTAGATGATGGTAAGCCTAGAACCCTTGAGGAAGTGGGCCAAGAATTTGGTGTGACTCGGGAAAGAATTAGACAAATAGAAGCTAAAGCTCTGAGAAAGTTAAGACATCCTTCTCGTAGTAAAAAACTTAAAGACTATATAGAATAAAAAAAACTACTTTATTTTCGCGAATCGAAGTTGACAATAACCTCAAGAGATAATATAATAATCAACGTCAGGGCATTCCTCGATAGCTCAATGGTAGAGCATCCGGCTGTTAACCGGAGGGTTGTAGGTTCGAATCCTACTCGAGGAGCCATTTTAAAGAAAATAGGGCGGTAACAGGGTTACCGCTTTTTACTTGCAAATCGCAGTAGGAAGAAATTTGCTGGGATTTTTGAAAAGGCTCTTGACCTTTTAGAAGAAATTTTATATACTTACTTCTGCAAGGTTTTACAGGGTTTCAAGTAAAAGCCTGGGCCTATAGCTCAGTTGGCAGAGCCACCGGCTCATAACCGGTCGGTCCCAGGTTCGAATCCTGGTAGGCCCACCATTAAATTGGCCCCTTGGTCAAGCGGTTAAGACACCGCCCTTTCACGGCGGTATCAGGGGTTCGAGTCCCCTAGGGGTCACCATTAGGGCGATTAGCTCAGTTGGGAGAGCACCTGCCTTACAAGCAGGGGGTCGGCAGTTCAAGCCTGTCATCGCCCACCATTGCCGAAAGATAGGTATTTTAGGGGGTCATAAAAGCCACTTTTGAAAGGTGGCCGTGACCATAGATAAAAAATGCCTTTTGGCCACCTTCTCTTAAAAAAAAGAGGAAAGGTGGCCAGTTTTATTTTTCTGAACAAATTGCTTTTATGAAAATGTTCGACTTATAAAATTCAGGGGGTATAATTATGTATCTACAAATGGCAATAAAGAATTTTTACAGGCAAAAGTCACTTGAGGACGTAAGCAGTAAAACAATGCAAAATTACAAAGATGTTTTTAATATCTTTCAAGAATTTTGTATAAGAAATGAAATTATTGAAATAACAGGAGTGGATAAAAATATAATTAAAAACTTCTTATGGATTTTCCAATTCTAGAGCAAGGAAAATCTGCTTGACTACACATGGCGTATGCTTTCACTTCTGAAATTCTCAATAGTCGTGCCATTTCTAGAACATATAGAAACTCTGGTGCGGTTTCCCAATTTAAGATTTTTTTGAAACACAAAGCCTCATCCCCTCCATTTTAAAAAAGTCCAATATAAAAGCCCCTACCAATTTAAAGGCAAGGGCTTTTATATTCCAGCATAAGAAAACTTCTCGTTTTTAAAGATAGTGAGCGATTGACTTAGCCAGTTAAGCCCACTCTAGTCCCCGTTTCGTCCTCGGATGTATCGGTAGGTGGTTTTTCTGGTGGGGGATCAAGTTTTCTATCACCCATCCTGACTTCGATTGCCAACTCATCACAGTTATTAGATGGTTTAATATCTTTATAATATTTATCAAAATCAACTTCAAATAATATATCGTTTCCATGTTCATCAAAGGCAGGAATACAAGCCTTTACCTTGTAAATGCCTGGCTTCGTTACCTTAAAACCAAATGAGTTTTCCAAAGGCTCCTGATTACGGAATTTTATAAACTGAAATTCTTCTTTATTTATTCCTTTCAGTTCAGCAAAACCATCAGCTTGGAATAGCATTTCATTCTCCATATTTATACTGCCTTGAATCGTTACTACTGGGTAAGTGTAGCCTAAATCAACGGGCATTATCCAATATGGTTGGTTTGGTATTAGTTTTATGCCTATGTCTAAACCATCTGGTTGTATCGTGATTACGGTTATATTATTGTCTAGGTTCTTTTCGGTAGCAGGGGTTTTGCCGTCTACGTTGGCCTTAAAATATAACTTCTTCCCTACATTGGGTACTTTTACGGTTACATCAAAGGTCATGGATTTGCCTTTTTCGATAGTGATTGAATCACTGCCATCATCTGTAGCAATAAAGGGTGCGTTATCTCCCTTCCAGCCAGTAGTAGGATTGTCCCCTTCACCGCCCCATACGGCTCTGAAATCAGTTATGGCGGTTTCACCGATGTTATGAAGGGTTACGGGGAAGGTTATTTCTTCGCCTATTTCACCTCTATAGGTCTTGGCACTGGTTAGAAAATGCTCCTGCCATTCGGGTTCACCTTCGGGGGTGGAGAAGAAATCGGGTCCGGGTTTTTGTTTGAAGTATATAATTTTGGCCCTTGTTTGCCATTGTGTGCCATATCCTGCAAAGCCATTGTCTTTTGCTTTTTGTTCTAATGCGGCTCCACTAAGTTGGGTTCCGTTTCCAAGAGTTAGCCCTTCTAGCCCTTCTAGCCCTACGTCAAACCTGTCGTGTACTTGACCAGTTTTAGGGTTATATACCTCTATAGTTGCCGTTTGGATTATAAACCAAGTTTCATCTAGAAAATGGCCTAATTCTCTTTCTAGGGTAGAACGGGGAATAGCAACACGAGTATTCATATCTTGATGTCCGTTTTTATATGCGTTAGTTGCCCTTACTACTTCAGTAAACTTTTCTTGGGCTGCTAGGTAATTTAAGGGTGCAGTATAGGCTAATACACTATCCCCGCTTTCGGGAGTGGCAGTTATCCAATACTGATAAGCTACGGTACGGTATAATTTATCAGAAGTTAAAGAACCATAAGTTGAGGACATATCAGCGAAAAGGGCTTTAAGTTTGTCACCGTTCATTTCTGCTTCAAAGGATTCTGTGGGGGTATTTAAAGTGGGTTCTATACTAAATCCACCTGTTTCTATGTGACTCTCATCGTATTTTTCTAGTAGTTTATCAACTGTGTCATGATATAAACTATTTGATGCCTGAGCGTTAAAAGGTGCTAATAGGCTGAAAATCAGCATTAGCACCATAACTTTGTGGAACTTATATTTAGTTTTTCTTATTTTCAATATTTTACCCTCCCTAGATTATAGTGATTTAAGGATAGGATACATTACTGCTGCGTCAATCCTTCCACCAAGTAAGGTTTTTGTTTGAACTGCCCATACTTGATTATCGGTAGCTACTACAAAGTATTGCCCAACACCCCTTCTATCTTCAGCAAACATTTTGTTGTCGATTGCCACAGGAGTTAAGCCTACTTTTTTCATTTCCGCTTCAATGGCTTTCTTAAATTCTAAATGAGTTGGGTCATTTTCTGCCCATTCTATCCATTCATACTTAGCGGCACTCGCCCTATTGTGAATATTGCTTTGTAACTGCTTGGCTTGTTCCTGCGTTAGTTTACCGCCTACTATTTCACCGATGGATGAAGTTACGGGTTTATCGCCTTTGATTTTAGCTATGATATTACTCAAATCGGGCTTTTTACCTTGATATACGATTACTAACTGATTATCTGCGTCCCAGTCCACGGTAAAGCCTAAGCCTTCAGCTACATACCTAGCAGGTAACATAGTACGGCTATTACTTATCATAGGGGCTACATCTATTTCTTCGCTTACTCCGTTTACGGTAATAGCACTCTTGCCGATAGTTAGGTCTAGTTTATTACTGCCTTTTAAAGTAGCGGTTCTGGTAGCACTATTCCATTCAATATTGCTATCAGATACGCCCAAGGCATTACCTAGAAATCTTACTGGTACAAAAGTACGGTCTAGGTGAATAATAGGGGCAGTATCCATTTGATTTACTGCTATATTCTCACTGCCGATAGTTTGGGTGTAGTAGTTAGTGTCGTTAATCTTAAATACGATTAACTTGTCGCTAGTTGCAATGGTCTCGTTTGCAATAGTTGGAGTAATTTCAGGTGCTATTAGACAAGCCATACCTAAAACTAACACTATTGCAATAAACCTTAATCTTTTCATCATATAAATTCCTCCTTTGTTTTCTAAAACATACATGGGGGAAAATATTTAGCTATTTTTAACAGCTTGCTTCCCCTAAAAAAACGCCAATATTAGTTGTATGGTGGAACTGGGGTAGGCACCACAAACCTAACAAAAAAACCAGTATGCTTTGCTTGTGCAGTAAAAAACAACGTAACCTATGCCATACGTAAGAATATGGCGATGTATAGTAATATTGGGGTTTGCGTTATACTTCCCATTTCTAGGTTAGTTTTACTAAACCCTTTTACTGCAATGGTAAATATTAGTTTTATAGAAATATTGGGTGGTGGTCAGGGGGTCGGCAGTTCAAGCCTGTCATCGCCCACCATTGAATAAATCGGACTTTCAGCTATGTTGGAAGTCCTTTTATTTTGCCCTTTGACCACAATTGAGATTGGGGGAACAGTTCCCCTGCTCTTTGTAGTTTTAGGATCTTGGAAGTCAACTTTAAGCCTAACAATTCCCCACGGCATAAACCACTCGTAACAGCTAAAAGGCAGGCTGCGTATAGTCTTTCATTTTCGGCCGTATTTAAAAAGGTACTTATTTCCTCACAGATAAAGGCTTCAACTTCTTTAGTCTTATTGGTCGTTGCCGATGCCATCAGCTAATACTGCTAGAGGGTTGGCAAATAAAAGTATGATTAGAAATAACAAGGTTAAATATCTTTTATTCAATTTTTCTCTACACTTCCTTTTAATTTATGGCATAAAAAAATCCCCGCTAGGCGGGGATTGCTTAAATTTACAAATTTTCTAGGCTATTATTCGTCTATTCAGGAATTTCTAGTTGTTGTTTTAATGCTTGCTGTAAGGTCTGAGAAAAGTTAATGCCTGCTTCATCACCCAATGTTTTTAAGTATTTAGGTACCGACACATTGATTCGCATAGTACTCAATTCATTAGCCCTGCGATATTTATCAAAATCAATATCCACCCATGATACTATTTCACCTGCTTTATGGGCTGGTTCTAAAGTTGAGGGTTCTGGTATTGAACGCCCATCATCTTGTGTAGTTATCCCCCATAATCCAATAGCATCCCTAGCCATAAAAATAGCTTCAGCAAGGTCTTTTCCTTGTGTATTAATATCAAGGTCAGGAACAGTAACTACATATCCCGAATCTGTCGGGGTAAAAATAACAGGATATACTTTTAGCATTATACAAACACACTCCTTTGTAGGCAATGAAGTTATTTTAGCCCACAGCGTTTAATTATCTTCTTAGCTAATATTTCATTTATTTCGGTTTGGCGTGAAATAGGTTCATTGTTAATACCATTGGTATAGATGGTATGATTGCCGCCTTCACGCTTTAACCACCAGCCGTTTTTTTCAAATAGTTTAATTAAATCTTTTCTTTTCATCGCCTTACTCCTAAAACCATTATACACATTAAGTGTGTATAGTTCAAGGAAATTGTTTTCCGGATTATGGTAAAGTTTTCGTAACAACGCATCATCATAATAACTTTATCATAATACAAGGCGGAAAGTGCCATTAGTGTGAACAAAGTATGTCTTTGGCTTTCCTAAAATGTAATAGTGCATTGCGCAGTTTAGTAGGTAGATTTCAGAGATAACTAATACCTACTCTTTAGAATAGAGGTCTGCAATATGCAAACTTTTTTCATTTAACAGTATCTACTTCCTCCCAGTATAAATCATTAATAATATATTTTCCGTATGCAGCATGGGCAGTAATG
Source organism: uncultured Syntrophomonadaceae bacterium (assembly GCA_964514235.1). Taxonomy (GTDB): domain Bacteria; phylum Bacillota; class Syntrophomonadia; order Syntrophomonadales; family Syntrophomonadaceae; genus JAAYRQ01. The sequence goes on from CAZEPV010000003.1 coordinate 20,503, forward strand.
TAGTAAAGATAATGATCACCAATTTCATAGCAATCATAATAATCCACTTTTAGGGTTATCCTTTCTCCCTCTGTACAAAAACGAGTCCGAGGGATATCGTTAATTGTAAAGATAGGTATACTCTCCTGGGCCTTAGCAACTAATTTCCCATCATTATTTGAATAGGCATAATAATCTAATAGATTAAAGGCAATTTCTTCGTTAAAACTTCTAGTTAAAAAAGCAAGACTATCTTCAAAATTTGCCCCACAAATATTTAGGTCGATAAAAAAATGGGTGTATGTATCAAAAGATTCAGCTATATTCCTAATGATAAGGTTTTCTTCGGGTGAAGCCTGGCTTGCTGGTGTGTAGTTTTCAGACAGTATGCTAGCTTCGGCCGCCCCAAGGTTAAATAAGCATAATAAAGTAGCAATTAGACCTATAATAAGATATCGCAATTCTTTTCCTTCCTTTCTTAAAATTATCTGGTAATAACTAGCATAAGCCTATGGCAATAAATAACAAACAGAATCTTGTCGCCGATATTTTATACATTAATATGTACTCATATAATAAATACGACAAATTGTAATAGAAGATATAGCTGATTTAGTATAATATTATATATATTAATAATATTTTAATTATTTAAAAAAGGAGGAATGGGTTTTGATTGACAACTTTGTTGCAACAGTAAAGACTTTGCCCCAATTGTTTTTCAACACAGTAGAAAACTTTGCCGATCGACCAGCTATGAAGTTTAAGTTAGAAGGCACTTATGTGACCCTAAACTATAGTGGTTTTGCTAACATTGTTGAGGAAATGGGTAATGGGCTTATGAGCCTAGGTCTAGAACCTGGAGAGGCTGTAGCATTAATGGCCCATACTAGTGAAAGATGGGGTTGGGCTGATTGGTCGATTCAGACCACAGCAGGCATCACAGTTACTATCTATCCCACATTATCTGCTCAGGAAACGGCTTTTATCGTAAACCACTCGGAATCGAAATTACTCTATGCAGGTAATGATGATATCGCTAAGCGGGTTTTGACGGTGTGGGATGATATGCCCGAGTTAGAAAAAGTTATAGTTTTGGATTCAAATTCCAATATTACGGATGATCGGGTTATTGATATTACATACTTAAGGAGAATTGGTCGGAATTATGCCATTGAAAATATAGGTAAATATAAAGACAGATATGAAGCCATAACTGGAGAAAGTCCCTCTAGTATTATTTATACTTCTGGTACAACTGGTGACTTAAAAGGAAGTCTATTAAGCCATGAGGAATTAGTAGGGGCTTTAACCCGCAGCCTTAAACATTTGTCTAAAGGTGGCTATAGCGCGAGTTATGAAGATGTAGCTTTTTCTTTATTGCCCTTGGCTCATATTTGGGAGAGGAATAATTCTTATTTCGCTATGATTGCTGTTGGAGGCATGTTGGGCTTTGCTGAAAAACCTACCACATTAGTTCAAGACATACAGGAAATCAAGCCAACCTGGGTTTTGCTTGTGCCTAGGTTATGGGATCGAATTTATGCTGGGTTTAGAGGCGCTTTTACGAGTAATCCTGATGGTAAGGCCCTATATGAATGGGCAGTCGAAGTAGGGGAAAAAGTTTTGGAAAAACGTACGGGGCCGAATAATGCAGTAGACTTTACAGTTGATCCCGCGGAATTTTTAGATGCTGAGTTAGCTGCAGAATTTAAACGGGCGGATGATATGGTGTTTAGCCAACTAAAACAACTCTTGGGTGGTAGATTAAAAATATCCTATTCAGGTGGAGGGCATTTACCGGAAGAATTGCACTATAATTACATGGCACTTAATTATCCCTTATTGAATGGCTGGGGATTAACTGAAACTGCTGCAGGGATTAGCCATGGTTACCCTAATGCAACTAAAGTAGGATGGTTATCCCAAATGGTGCCAGGTGTAGATGCTAAATTAGCTGAGGATGGAGAAATTTTAGTTAGGGGTATTGGTATTATTAAGGAATATTACAAAAATCCCGAGGAAACAAAGGAATCCTTTACCGAGGATGGTTGGTTTAAAACAGGTGATTTAGGGGAATTTGATGATGAAGGATTTTTACGTATAGTAGATCGTAAAAAACATATTATTGTTATGGATACGGGTAAGAATGTAGCACCTGCTAAAATCGAGTCTAAATTTACGGATAGCCCCATAATTGAGCAAGTAGTAGTTCTGGGTGATAATCTTAAATTTATATCAGCCCTATTAGTACCCGCATATGATATTATTCTTTTTATGGTAAGGGAGAAAGGAATAGAATTTGACGAAAGTAAATTAAAATATGCAGAAATAAATGGCGTAGAGACTTGTATTGAAGTGGGCAAAGATGTTATTTCTAATGATTATGTAAAAGAATTAATCGAAGGTGAAGTTAAGCGTATTAATGAATACCTGGAGGATTATGAGAAGATTAAGGCTTATACTATTTTATCTCGTAAGTTTACTGAGGAAGATGGTGAACTAACACCAACTATGAAGGTTAAAAGAAAAGTAGTAATGGAAAATTATGATGATAAAATAAAAGCTATGTACGAATAAGCCAAAAAAAGTGGTTATCCTTTTAGGATAACCACTTTTTTATACTTCATAATAACTGACTCCTAAGAGTCCCGGACCCGTATGTACGCCTAAAGTTGGGCTAATATCTGAGGTTATCAATTCTTTTATATTTGGCAAATCTTTTAGCCTATCAACTAGCTTATCAAATTCTTGTTTAGCACCACCGTGCATAATTGCTAAGTTTATAGTTCTTTCGGTAACAGCTTGTTCAACAATCTGAACCAACTTTTCTATAGATTTATTTCTACCCCTAGTTTTAGCATAAGTAAAATATTTTCCCTCTTCATCTACGGAAATAATCGGTTTTAGATGTAAAAATTGTCCGAGCATAGCGGCAACATTGCCTATTCTACCTCCACGTCTAAGATATTCTAAGGTTTCAATTATATAATAGACCTTAACTTTAGGTTGCAAATTGGCAATCCTTTCCACTACCTTATCGTAGGAAAAACCTTTGGCAATATTGCGGGCAGCATCTAATACCATCCAGCCAGTACCAGCTGATAGAGTTTTGGTGTCAAAGACTTTAACTACCATGTTGTCTATTTCTTGTGTTACTGATTTGACCGCTTGGAAAGTACCAGATAATTCACTAGAAAGATGCATGGCTAATAAATGAGTAAAGCCTTCTTGTTTTAAATTATTAATAGCTTTTTTAATTTCATGAGGAGAAGGCATCGAAGTAGTAGGGATTTCCTCTGGCATACGATTATAAACTTCATCAGGTTGAATATCTATGCGGTCTGAATATTCGTGATTAGGATAAATAACTTTTAAAGGCAGAACCTTTATTTTGTACTTATCAATTAGATATTTAGGTAAATCACAAGCACTATCGGTTAAGAGGGCAATTTTTTCTCGCACCTAATCATTCTCCTTTTTAATCTTAAATTTGTTTGTAGTTTATAGCATTTTACAGTATTAGGCAAGGATTTTTAGTTAAAATAGGTTGACTAGGGTTATAAAATAGTTTACACTCGTCTTGTAAAGCAAAAGAACTTTACAATAAGGGGTAAAAAAATGCTAGAAAAAACTAAACACATGGTGATGTTGTTGGATTGTTATAGTCCTTTATTAACCGCCAAACAAGGCCAGGTCCTAAATCTATATTACGAGTTGGATTTAACCATATCTGAAATTGCTGAGAACATGGATACTTCTAGGCAAGCTATTTTTGATTTGTTAAAAAGGGCAGAACATTCTTTGATTAATTATGAAAATAAGCTGGGCTTAGTGGTCAAATTTAGAGAAGCCCATGAAAAACTAGAAGAAGTATATAACTTAATTGACCAGCAAGATGAAGATAAAACAAATGATTTAACTGAAGCTTTAGAAATTTTAAGAGAAGTTAAGGATAGGATTCTTTAGTAAAGGAGGGGTAAGGTGGCATTTGAAGGATTGTCAGATAGACTCCAAGATGTTTTTAAGAAATTACGCGGTAAGGGTAAGATCACCGAGGATGATGTTAAAGCTGCTATGCGGGAAGTACGTCTTGCTTTACTTGAAGCAGATGTTAATTTTAAAGTAGTCAAGGATTTTACTAGCAAGGTTAGGGAAAGAGCAGTTGGGCAGGAAGTATTAACTAGTTTAACCCCAGGACAACAAATAGTCAAAATTGTCCACGATGAGATGGCTGAATTGATGGGGGGAAGCGAAAGCAAGTTAAACTTAACTAAGTCCCCAGCCCTTATTTTGGCGGTAGGATTGCAAGGGGCTGGTAAGACTACTTCGGTCGCCAAGTTGGCCCGTAATTTGGTCAAGCAAGGTAGACGGCCCCTATTAGTAGCATGTGATATATATAGACCAGCTGCTATTAAACAATTACAAGTATTAGGGGAACAGATTAGTGTCCCTGTTTTTGCCATGGGGCAAAATAATCCCGTAGATATTGCTAAAGCATCTGTGGAACATGCCAAAAGCAATAATAGGGACATTATAATTCTAGATACTGCTGGGCGCTTGCATATTGATGAAGACCTAATGGGTGAATTAAAACAAATAAAGTCAGCAGTTAATCCCGAGGAAATCCTTTTAATTGTCGATGCTATGACTGGACAAGATGCGGTTAATATTGCCCAATCTTTTAATCAGGATTTAGGGCTAACTGGCCTAATATTGACTAAACTTGATGGTGATAGTAGAGGGGGAGCTGCTTTATCGGTAAAGGCTGTTACGGGTTGCCCTATTAAGTATGTAGGAATGGGAGAAAAGCTTGATGCTCTTGAAGTTTTCCATCCCGACCGTATGGCTTCGCGTATTTTGGGGATGGGTGATGTCTTAACTTTAGTGGAGAAAGCCCAAGCAAATATAGATGCCCAAAAAGCCAAAGAAATGGAAAGAAAGATCAGGGAACAAGAGTTTACCCTAGAGGACTTTCTGGAACAACTTGGACAAGTCAAATCTATGGGACCATTGGAAGATTTGCTAGGTATGATACCAGGAATGAAAGGACAACTAAAAGGTATGCCTGGCGATTTTGATGATAAGGAAATTCTCAGAATCGAAGCTATTATTAAATCTATGACCCTTGCTGAAAGGCGGGAGCCTGCCATTATTAATGGCAGCAGGAAAAAGAGAATAGCCCGTGGTAGCGGCACCAAGGTTCAGGATGTAAATCGTTTGCTTAAGCAGTTTGATGAATCAAGGAGATTAATGAAACAGTTTGCGGATATGGGTAAAAAGGGGAAAAAAGGTGTCATGCCTAAATTTCCTTTTTAAATTAGGATTTTGAAGAAATACATTTCATTAATCCTATATAGGTTAATAAAAATAAGGGAGGTGAATTTATGGCAACCAGGATCAGATTAAGACGCATGGGTGCAAAGAAAAGACCTTTTTATAGAGTAATAGTGGCAGATTCCCGCGCTCCTAGAGATGGGAAGTTTATCGAGGAAATAGGGTATTATAACCCTACTACTGAGCCAGCTACTATTAAAATTGATGAGGAAAAGGCTTTGAAATGGCTAACTAATGGAGCTAAGCCTTCTGATACAGTCAAATCTATATTGCAAAAACAAGGAATTATGGCTAAATTCGCTGAATCCCGCAAATAGCTATTAAGTGCAGGGGGGTGACCTATAATGAAAGAACTAGTTGAATTTATTGCCAAATCCTTAGTAGATAACCCTGATGTAGTTGAAGTAACTGAGGTAGAAGGGGAACGCTCTATAATTCTTGAACTAAGAGTAGCCCCAGAAGATATGGGGAAAGTAATAGGTAAGCAAGGTAAAATTGCTAAATCTATTCGCACTTTGACTAGAGCAGCAGCTACTAAAGAAGGAAAAAGAGTAGTAGTAGAAATATTGAGATAGGGCTATTTTAGCCCTTTCCCTTTTATGTAGATGTTTTTGGGAGTGAATAAGAGCTTGGATAGTAATTTAGTCAGTATTGGCAAAATTGTGGGGACTTTTGGTTATAGGGGTCAAGTCAGGGTATTACCTTTGACTGATTTTCCTGCCAGATTTAAGGACCTCAAAGAAATAAGGCTATGCTTTGGGGATAAGATTAAAATCCTAACCGTTGAGGAGACTAAGCCTCATAATGATATTTTTCTAATTAAACTAGAGAGCATAGATTCTAAAGAATCTGCCCAGGAATATAAAAATGCCCTACTTAGAGTAACTGAGGACGAAATTTATCCCTTGCCAGAGGGGTATTATTACCACTTCCAACTCAAAAACATAGACGTTTATGATAAAAAGTTAGGTTTTTTGGGTAAGTTAGTTGATATTCTGGAGACTGGAGCTAATGATGTCTATGTAATTAAATCTGAGGAATATGGGGAAATACTAATTCCTGCTATTAAACAAGTTATCAAGAATATAGATATCAAAACTAATAAAATGTTAGTTGAATTGTTAGAAGGGTTAATAGATATATAAAATCAGGTGGCTACTTAAATGAAAATAGATATTTTAACCTTATTTCCCGAAATGTTTATATCTCCTTTAAATGCTAGTATTCTAAAAAGGGCTAGGGAAAAAGGTCTAGCGGAGATAAATACCATTAATATTCGTGATTATGCTCTAGATAGGCATAAGCAGGTAGATGACTATCCCTATGGGGGTGGCTCTGGTATGGTCTTAAAGCCCGATGTAGTAGGCAGAGCTATTGATGATTATAAAAGGGCTGGGGCTTATGCAATTTATATGTCTCCCCAAGGTCAAATACTAAATCAAGCCAAGGTTCTTGATCTAAGTACGAGGAATCATTTACTCATACTATGTGGACATTATGAAGGTGTAGATGACCGTATATTAGCAGAGATCGATGAAGAAATTTCCATAGGGGATTATATTTTGACTGGTGGTGAAATACCTGCTATGGCACTAGTTGATGCAATAGTTCGGCTCTTGCCAAATGTTCTAGGTAGCAAAGAATCGGTGGAGGAAGAATCCTTTAGCAATGCACTATTAGAATATCCACACTATACAAGACCTCTAGAATATAAAGGTCGAAAAGTACCCGAAGTCTTAACTTCTGGACATCATGAAAATATTAGAATTTGGCGCAAAAAACAGAGTTTATTAAATACTTTCCTAAACCGGCCAGATTTGCTTTTGAGTCGGGAATTTGATACGGAAGAAAAAAAACTTTTACTAGAAATATTATTTGCAAATAATTAACTTGTAAATTCATCGCATAGGAGTAATTTGATTTGAGAAAAGCTAGAGTTTATATGGCCTTGCTTCATTTCCCTATCTATAACAAGCAAAAGGATATTATAACCACATCAATAACTAACTTGGACTTGCATGATATGGCTAGAGTTGCTAAAACCTATGATCTTAATGGCTTTTTTGTGGTTCATCCAGCTGAAAACCAACATAGTTTGATAAAAGAGATTGTGGCTTATTGGCAAGAAGGTTATGGTGGAACTTATAATCCTGATCGCAAGGAAGCCTTTGACTTATTAAATGTGGTAAAAACTTTGGGGGAGGTGGAAAAAAGCATTGAAAGCGAAACTAATCAAATTCCCATAAAAATTGCTACTGATGCTAAAGTCCACGCTAACACTATTACTTATCAAGAACTGAAGCATAAGATATTCCACCAAGAAGAAGTAATTTTATTATTGTTTGGCACTGGTTGGGGTATAGCTGAGGAAGTAATGTCAAATTGTGCTTATATATTAGAACCGATAGAAAGGGCTAGGACCTACAACCATTTATCTGTACGTAGTGCTGTTTCTATTATAATTGACCGTTTGTTGGGTGAATATTGGTATAATACTTAATTTGAAATATTCTTCTTTACAATGATCAACTATGGTGCTATAATATTTTTAATTTTATAAAACTAAATGCGATGAAAAGGTAAAGTAGCTTTGTGAAATTTTACAGAGAGGGGATGCCATCGGCTGTAAGCATCTCCAAAAGGAAGCAGATTGAAGTTCACTTTGGAGCACCTGGCTGAACAGATAATAAGTAGGTTAAGGCGGAACTCCTACCGTTAAAAGGGAGGGGATATCAAAATAGTGTATCCTGTAATAATAAGCGGAGCCAAGTGGCAACAAATTGGGTGGTACCGCGGGTAGCAATAGCTTCTCGTCCCATGGGGGATGTGAGGCTTTTTTTATTACGGATTATTATTTTCGTATCCTAGTAAAGTTGGGTATCTAAACCAATAAGGGTGGTACCGCGGGTGTTCTTAACTCCTCGTCCCTTAATCCAGGACGGGGAGTTTTTATTTTCTGGAGGTGTAAAATATGCAAAATTTGTTAGTAAAGGCGGATTCGATTTTGAAAGTATCTCGGGAATACCAAGCTCAAGATACGATAGTAGAAGTGCAGGGACAAAGAATAGGGAGTCGGGAAGTAACTATAATAGCTGGACCTTGTGCAGTAGAAAGTGAAGATATACTCAAGGAAATAGGTTTTAAGGTACGCGCTTTTGGGGCTACTATGCTGAGAGGTGGTGCATTCAAGCCTAGAACATCTCCTTATAGTTTCCAGGGTCTAGGAGAAAAAGGTTTGGAGATATTAGCTCGGGTAGGTAGGAGTCTAAATATGCCAGTGGTAACGGAGGTTATGGATAGTGAGGATATTAATTTAGTAAATGAATATGCGGATATATTGCAAATAGGGGCCAGGAATATGCACAATTTTTCTTTATTAAAAAAGGTGGGGCAAATTAAGAAGCCTGTAATTTTAAAAAGAGGCTTAGCAGCTACTATTGAGGAATGGCTGTTGGCTGCGGAATATATTTTAGCCAATGGTAACCAAGAAGTCATTTTATGTGAACGCGGGATTAGGACTGCTGAAACCTGGACTAGGAATACTTTGGATTTATCTGCAGTAGCCTTAATCAAGGAAATCTCCCATTTGCCAATTATAGTCGACCCAAGTCATGGAACTGGGGTTAGAAGTCTAGTTAATCCGATGGCGAAAGCTGCTATATCAGCTGGGGCAGATGGCTTAATGATTGAGGTTCATTCCCAACCCGAAAAGGCTTGGTCTGATGGGGAACAATCTTTGACCCCCTACGATTTCAAAGGCTTGATAAAAGAATTAAAACCTCTTATTAAAGCTTGTGGGAGGAGAATGAGTGCATGATTTGCGCAGTATTAGGACCGAGTGGTACATTTAGTGAGGAGGCAGCCCATAATTATTGGAGCAGGAAAATTCCACTTAAAGTAGCTAATAGTATAGATGAACTCTTTGAAATGCTTGAAAAAAAGGAAATTAGTGACCTATTAATCCCACTGGAAAATTCATGTGCAGGTACAATAGAGACCAGCATGATAAATTTGGCTAGGTATGATGTTAGTATAAAAGGGGAAATATATATGCCTATAAGGCAGCATTTAATGGCCAGTAAAGTATATGAACTAAATGAAATTGAACTATTAGTTTCCCAACTGGCTGTGTATGCGCAATGTGAAGAATATATTAAAAGAAATCTGGCGGGAGCTAGAACTGAAATTGCTCTAAGTACTACTAAAGCAGTACAAATAGTAGGGGACGAAAGCAAGAAGGCAGCAGCTATTGCCAGTATGGAAGCAGCTAAATTGTATGATTTACACATTATTGATCAAGATATTCATAATCAAAAAAATATCACCCGATTTATCCACGTATCGCACAGTAAGGCCAAATTAGTCGCAGCCGATAAAGCAAGCTTAATTTTTTCTTTACCAGATTATCCGGGTTCACTTAGTGGGGTCTTGAAGATATTTGCCAAATACAATATTAATTTAACTAAAATTATATCTAGTCCCGATTGGCAGGAAGCTGAAACTTATTCATTCTATGTCGATATAGATATAAAAGGCAAAATAAATGCTTTAAATAAGCTATTGAAAGAATTGCAACTTAAAGGGGTGAAAACAAAATATTTGGGGGCTTATAATACTCTCGTGCAGAGTTAAATGATGATTAAGAATTTATCCTTGAAGTCCTATGTCATACTATGATATAATACTTTTGTTCTGTGTATCATAGGTGGTCCGCTGCATTATTAGAAAATGTATGAACACCTTATCGGAAGGAGGTAGTGTGATGAATGACATAATTAGATCGATTGAGGAAGAATACTTAAAAAAGGATATTACTGATTTTGGGCCTGGGGATACGGTAAAAGTTCATGTTAAGGTTGTTGAAGGGGCTCGGGAAAGAATCCAAATATTCGAAGGTACAGTTTTAAAAATTAGGGGGGCTGGTCTATCCCAGACATTTAAGGTAAGGAGAATTTCATTTGGGGTAGCAGTAGAAAGAACTTTCCCCATGCATTCTCCTAAAATTGCTAGGGTAGAAGTTACCCGTAGAGGTAAAGTACGAAGAGCCAAATTATTTTATTTACGTGGCTTAACTGGTAAAAAAGCCAGGGTCAAGGAAAAAGGCAGATATTAAAAAAATACATGATAAAATGGGAGGATACCTAAGCAGGTATTCTCTTTTCATATATAGGGGGATTTTTATGGCGATAAATTGGTACCCGGGACATATGGTTAAAGCTAAACGGGAAATTAGGGAAAACATGAAGCTGGTAGACATAGTAGTTATCCTGGTAGATGCTAGAGCACCCTTTTCCTGCCGTAATAAAGAGCTTGAAGAAATAGTGGGGCATAAACCGATTGTTTTTATATTGAATAAAAATGATTTGGCTATCGCTGAGCAAGTTAGGGGGTATAAGGAAGCTTTAGAGCAGGAAGGATTTGCAGTAGCTAGTATAGACTCTATTTCTGGTAAAGGTTCTAAGGAAGTAGTAAATATTTTAAGAGAAACATATCAACCTATAGCCGATAAGATGCTGGAGAAGGGTAGGAGGGTAAGGCCTGCCCGCATAATGGTAGTGGGAGTACCTAATGTGGGTAAATCGACTTTTTTAAATACCATGGTAGGGAAAAAGATGGTCAAAACTGGTCCCAAACCTGGTGTGACTAGAGGTAAACAATGGATAAGAAAAAAGGATATTGAATTCATGGATACCCCGGGTTTAATGTGGCCTAAAATAGAAAATGAAGAACAGGGACTTAAACTAGCCCTACTAGATATTGTAGGGGAAAATTCCTACCAGGAATATCAAGTTGCCCTATATTTAATTAAGGTTTTGCGGCTTAAGGCCCCTGAAATTCTAAGGGAGAAATTTAAACTTGATTCAATAGATGGGGAAGACAGTCAATTACTAGAAGGTATTTCCCGCTCAAGGGGGCATCTGGTTAAAGGTGGTGGACTAGACCTGGAAAAAACCGCCCATGTACTTCTGCAAGAATTTCGCCGTGGTAGTCTAGTTAGGCTTTGTCTAGATTAGACTAAGAATATAAAAATTATCTAGCCCGATACTTAACTGCTAGTATCGGTTTTTTTATATATAAATTAGCCTTCCATTTACATTTTATAGTAACATAGAACAAGGATGGTAAATGTTAGTGGAATATTTTGCGAATGGAAAGGGATGATTAGATGTCTTATAAAGACAAAAGCTACAAAAACATTATTTTGAAGGTTGCTGACCAAATTGCAATTGTGCAGTATAATCGGCCTGAAGCACTGAATGCAGTAAATAAAGAAATGTTGGCCGAAAGGTATGAGGTTTATCTTGGCATAGCTAAGGATCCTGAAGTGAGGGTATTAATAACTACTGGTAATGACAAAGCTTTTTGTGCAGGGGGTGACTTGAAGGCCTTTGTTAACTATACGGTTAGGGAATCTAGAGAGTTTGTGGATGATGTAATAACTAGTGGCAATTTGGTAGCTAATATGCCTAAACCAACTATAGCCATGGTAGCTGGTGTTTGTATGGGTGGGGGCTTGGAAAGTGCTTTGGCCCACGACATAGTAATTGCGGCTGATAATGCGAAATTTGCTCTACCGGAGATAAATGTAGGCATTTATCCAGGTGGAGGCGCAACTCAGCGTTTACCACAAATAATGTCTCTTAACAAGGCCAAAGAGCTAGTATTTTTAGGTGAACCTTTTGATGCCCAGACTGCTTATGAATTGGGTATAGTTAACCAGGTGGTACCTTTAGCAGAATTAGAGGAAAGGACAATGAAAATGGCCAAAAAGTTGACCAGAAAGCCTCCTTTCTCACTCAGATTAGCCAAGGAAGCTTTAAATACTGCTTGGAGTACTAGTTTACAGGAAGGTCTTAAAATCGAAACCCACGGTTGGGCGATGTGTTATGGCACCGCCGATCAAAAGGAAGGGATGCAGGCTTTTTTGGAAAAACGTAGACCTACTTTTACTGGAGAATAAAAAATACGACCTTATAAACAATTAAATAAACTTAAAAGTGATAGTTCTAAAATACATAGTATTTAAAAAGCTATCACTTTTATATTTTATGCTTATATTTTAGGGTATCATTCCCAGAACCTTCCATAAGGGTATACTGAAAAGTAGTCCTATTAGCGAAATAATCATATAACTTATCGACATTTTAATAGTTTGAGGAAAATCAACCATTTCCCCGCTAGCATAATAGGCTGTTAAATAGGTGGAATTTTGATAAATGACATTCCAGGTATTTACGGAACACAATATTATAAAAGCTGGAACAAAGGGATTAATTCCAGCTTGTATAGCAAAAGGAGTCATCAAGACTGTAAAAATAGTGACAGTTGCAATTTGGGATACTATAACCAAGCGAACTAAATATATGATTATGGCAGTAACAGCAATAAATAAATAAATGTTGGCGGTCAAGGAAGCCATATGCGGACCTATTAAGGAAACTATCCATCTATCAATATTAAGTGCAGGGAAAACTGTAGCTAAGTTAATGATACCTCCAATAAATATAACTGAATCCCAGGCAATACCTGTTCTGAAATCGGTGCGGTCAATTATTTTTAGTCCTAATAAAACACATAAGGCGGTAAGGGCTACTATGGCTGCAGCTATGCCATGGACTTTCTCTGTCATCCACAAGAGCAAGGCCATGCTTAATACAAGTAAAACTATTTTTTCTTCTTTTGATAAGGGGCCTAAATTTTTAAATTCTGTTTTCATATAGGTGGAATCCATTTGGTCAGGTTTTGAAGGCTTATATAAAAGTTGGATGGTAATATAACTACCGACTAATACAATAAATCCCCAGATAAAGGATGATTTTAACCAAGACATCCAGGTCACTGTAGAAGATATAGTCTCAGGTAATAAACCTAACATGGTATAACACATGAAAGATGCACTTAGGAAAAGGGGTCCACTAGCCCCAAAACCCATAAACATAGCGGAAAAGATTCCTGCGTTTTCCTTGCTTTTATCAGGATAGCCCAGTTTATCACTAATAGATTTGGCAAATGGGGCTACAATAGCTACTTTAGCAGTTACACTAGGAATAGTAGGTGCTATAAGGTTACCACTTATTAGAAGTGCTGCAGTCTGACCAGCAAAGGTGGCAGGGAATTTGCTTAATATAAACAAAGAAATCCTATTTAACAAGCCGCTTTTACTTACTACTACCCCGATGCCAAAAGCACCAACTAGTAGCCAAAAAGTAGTATTAGAAAATGAGGCAAAAGCTATATTGAAAGGTACTACTTCAAAGGTAACCCAGCTAGTACACATTAAAAGTGCAGTAACATAGTCGGGAGCTACCTCATAAATCCACCAGACAACGGCACCAGCGAATATACCTAGTGCTTGCATAGCTTCCACAGTTAATTCCGAGGGTGGTTTTGTGTTTGCTATGATAATTCCTAATATAATTCCGAGCAAACCTGTGATTATGGTTTTGTTTTCTTTAAGTAGTTGTAAAATTCTCAATGTTGACTCCAATTCTTTATGCAAAAATAAAAAAAACTATCACTTTATGATAACATAATATTTGTAATTAAATATCCAGGCAAGATAAAATATTAGGGGGAAATTAGAATGGTATATGATGAGTACAAAAATAAATTAGTTTCAGCGGAAGAGGCAGTAAAAGTAGTTAAATCTGGTGATTGGGTGGATTTTAATTCCTTTAATGGTTTTCCTATTACATTAGAAGTTGCTTTAGCGGCACGCAAAAATGAGCTATTTGATGTTAAGTTACGTGGCTCTTCGGTTATGAAAGCTCTTGAATGCGCAGAAAATGATCCAGATAGAAAACATTTTATTTACCATTCTTATTTTTTCAGTAAATATGAACGCGAATTGCACGATAGGGGTTTGTGTAATCACATTCCAGTAGCCTTCCATGAAAGGGATTCCTACTATGATGATACCTTTAACGATGGCATAAAAACCGATGTTTATATGTTGCAAGTTTGCCCAATGAATGAATATGGCTATTTTAATTTCGGACCCCAAGTTAATGCTACCCGTAAATGTACGGAAATGGCTGAAATAGTTATTGTAGAAGTCAATAATCTAATGCCAGTAGCCTTAGGGGGCAGGGATGAAATGGTGCATGTTTCCGAAGTGGATTATGTTGTGGAAGGTGATAACTTTCCTTTACTTGAAATACCCCCAGCTAAGGCAAGCGAAGTGGAAAAAGCTATTGCTAACCACCTTATCGCGGAAATTCATGAGGGATCTTGTATTCAGTTAGGTATTGGTGGTCTACCCAATCAAATTGGGGAAATGATTGCTAAATCAGGAATTAAGCATTTAGGTGTCCATACGGAAATGTTAAACGATTCCTTTGTCGATATGTATGAAGCGGGTTGTATTGATGGTAGTAAAAAAGCAATTGATCGTTTTAGAATGACTTATAGTTTCGCTTTAGGCACTGAAAGGTTATATGATTTTATTGACAATAACCCCATCTGCGCTATTAGTCCAGGTGTATATATCAACAATCCCAATGTAATTTGCCAAAATCCTAATATGAGGGCTATCAATAATGCCCTAGAGATAGATTTATTCGGACAAGTTTCCTCGGAATCAGTTGGCGATCGCCAGATTAGCGGGACTGGTGGACAATGGGATTTTATGAAAGGGGCCTACATGTCACCTGGAGGCAAGGGTTATATTTGTCTATCATCTACTAAAACAAATAGTGATGGTACTAGAATTTCTCGTATTGCTCCTACACTCTCACCAGGTACCATTGTAACTACCCCCCGTTGGTCAGTCCATTATATAGCTACTGAATTTGGCATAGTAAAGCTGAAGGGTGCTTCAACTTGGGAGAGGGCGGAAGCTCTTATTTCCATAGCCCATCCCGATTTTCGAGATGAATTGATTAAGCAGGCCCATGATATGAGGATTTGGCGTAGGACAAATCGTATTTAACAATTTATGGATTCCTAATAAAGGAATAACATTTGAATTAGGTGAAGGATTTATAGTCCTTTTTAGGGAAATGGGGATAGCCGTATGAAAAAAACTTTATTACCCTTATGTGGTTTAATTGTTGCAGGTGTAATTGCTAGTACACTATTGTATTACCATACTTGCTATGATGATATTAACCTTAATCCTGTAGTAGATATTGGGCTAGAGGAAGAGGAAGAAATACCTAGGCTAGAAACTATTACCCTTACTGCAGCAGGTGATTGCTTGATGCATAACACCCAAGTCGCAGCAGGCTTGCAGCCTGATGGTAGCTATGATTTTGCCTCTTATTTTAAGGAAGTAGAGGGTTTGTTAAGGGAAGGTGATTATACTTCGGTATGTTTTGAATCTCCTTTGGCAGGTGCCAAGTGGGGTTATACGGGTTACCCCATTTTTAATAGTCCAGACGAGATAGCTCATACTTTCAAAAACTCAGGTTTTGATATGATCGTTACAGCTAACAATCATATTTTAGATCGTGGAATTGAGGGGGCCTTTAGGAGTATGGAAGTTTATAAGGATGCTGGACTTGATACTATAGGTACTTATCTGACGGCAGAGGATAGTCAAAAGATGCTGATTAAAGATATTAGGGATGTAAAAGTGGGCTATTTAGCTTATTGCTATGGAACGAATGGCCTACCGATTCCCAAGGGCTATGAATACTTTTTTAATTTTTTAGATAAGGATAAAATACTAAAAGACCTTGAATTGATGCGGCCAAAAGTAGATGTTTTGGTAGTAATGTTACACTGGGGAATTGAATATACAACCGAGCCCACCCCAGAACAAAAACTTTTAGCTAAGGAAATATTAAGTAATGGGGCCGATGCAATTATAGGCAGTCACCCTCATGTTATTCAACCCATGGAGGTATTGGAGATTGACGGGGATAAAAAATTCGTTGCCTATGCAATCGGAAATTTTATTAGTCATCAAAGGGGAGATGAACGCAATAGTGGTATAGTTCTAAAATTAAAATTTACTAAAGATTTTTTTACAGATATAACTACTTTGGAGGAAGTGTCCTATACCCCGACTTTCTCCCACCACTATTATGATAATGGCAAGATGGATTTTAGGGTAGTGCCAGTAGAGAAAACCATAGAACTAATTTTGCAAGGTGAGGAACCATATTTGCGTGAAAATGATATAGCCACATTGGAATCAATTTTTGCCACTACGACAGCTAGATTAGGCGAACCCTATTTTGCAAATATACAAGAATAGGAGTTAGTGAGTTTATTTATGAAATATACAAGCTTATTTAGTCCGCTTGAGCTGGGAAGATATTCATTGAAAAATCGTATTGTCATGCCCGCTATGTTAGTAGCTATGGCTAATCAAAATGGTGAAGTTACTAAGGAATTAATTGATTATTATGTAGCTAGGGCTAGAGGTGGGGTTGGTTTAATCATTGTCGAAGCTGCTTGTGTAGATCTACCGAGTGGACGCGAGGCGTTTGGGCAGTTGAATATAGATAATTTCAATAAAGTTCCCGCTTTAGCAAAGCTGGCAGATGCCATAAAAGCATATTCAACACGGGCTTTTATTCAACTTTTTCATGCTGGTAGGCAGACTACTAGTTTCCAAACTGGTGGGGCGCAACCGCTAGCTCCCTCCCCTATTCCTTGTAAAATAACTAGGGAAATGCCACGTGAATTAACGATTACCGAAGTTAAAGATATCGAAAACAAGTTTATAATTGCCGCAAATTATGCCTATTTAGCTGGCTTTGAAGGTGTGGAAATACACGCTGCTCACGGTTATTTAATTAACCAATTTTTATCCCCCAACACTAATCAAAGGACTGATGAATATGGTGGCAGCCTAACTAATCGAATGAGGATTCTAGTCAATATAGTTAAGGGTATAAAAAAATCAATTCCAGCTTTAGCTTTATCAGTTCGGCTAAATATTGATGACTTTATCGAAGGTGGTCTAACCCCTAGTGACGCTACAATCATAGCCAAGATCATGGAAGATAATGGAGCAGACATGATAAACTGCTCAGCTGGCATTTATGAATCGGGATTAAAGAGCATCGAACCTGCTTCCTATCCTGAGGGATGGCGAGTTTATTTGGCTGAGCAAGTTAAGAAAGCAGTCCAGATACCAGTAGTAGCTGGTGGAGTAATCAGAAGTCCTGAAGTGGCTAAACAGATTATAGCGGAAGGTAGTGCGGATCTGGTATTTGTAGGTCGTAGTTTAATTGCTGATCCAGACTGGGCACATAAGGCACGCTTAGGGAAAATTGACGACATTAGACCATGTATTATGTGTAACAACTGTATAGGGAGTAATTTTTCAGGTAAATCGGTTACTTGTACTGTTAATCCCAAAATAGGACGAGAAGGAGAATTTTTATACTATGCACCTTCCTTGGCCAAACATAGGATTGCCATCATTGGTAGTGGGCCTGCGGGCCTTACTTGTGCAATTTATTTAGCAAAACTGGGCTTTAGGGTAAGTCTTTTTGAAAAGGGCTCGGATGTGGGAGGACAATTAAACTTAGCACACCTGCCCCCCTATAAGGGCCGCATTAAATTATTTTTGGATTATTTAAAAAGGGAATTATTAAAACAAGATGTAGACCTCCATTTAAATTATGAGTTTACGCCTGCAGATGTAAAGCGGGATTATGATATGGTAATTGTAGCTACGGGGGGCAAGCCTAAAGGGGCCAACTTTTTCCTATCAGGAAGTAGTAATGTGGTCAGTATAGAGCAGGTGCTAACCGAGGAAGTTTCTATTAAAAACAGTAATGTTGTAATAATCGGGGGCGGAAGCAATGGCTGTGAAATAGCTGATTACCTACTAAATCGCCATAATACTATTACAATTATTGAACAAGCTGGATTTTTGGCTCAGGATATGGAAAAGAAGAATCGCCGCGATTTAATGAAACGCCTAGCAGATGCAAAAGTTAATCGCCTAACTAATAGCAAGGTAATGGAGATTACCGACAATGAAGTCCAAGTAACTGATTTAAAAGAAAGTATTAAGGCCGATTATATTATCTTAGCTATGGGTTACGAGAAAGACCATGCTTTGTATAAAGGTTTAGCTAATATCACCGAAAATCTACATATAATTGGGGATGCTTTTGCAGGGCGGGGTATAAAGGATGCAGTTTTTCAAGGTTATATGATGGCAAAACTAGCTTATAAGCAATTTAGAAGGGGTATATAGGACTAATATGAGAAGATATGAAATGGCTGCTTATGAAGAAGGTTTCCGCTACATAGCTGGGGTAGACGAAGTGGGTAGGGGACCAATTGCAGGTCCAGTTGCAGCTGCTGCAGTTATATTACCAACCGATTTCTTCGGGCCTGAAATAGATGATTCTAAAAAATTAACTGCCAAAAAGAGGCTTAAATTAGCTGCCTATATTAAAAAACAGGCCTTAACTTGGGCGGTAAGCCTAGTCAATCCTCCTTTATTGGATGATATTAATATTCTAAACGCTACCAAGTTAGCTATGCGGACTGCTATTCTTGCACTTAATTTTAAACCAGATTTGTTGCTAATTGATGCGGTCAAATTAGACGATATAAAAATTAAGCAGAAAAATATTATTAGGGGTGATAGTCTAAGTATATCTATTGCTGCTGCTTCTATTTTGGCTAAAGTAGAAAGGGATGGGGTAATGGAAAATTACGATATCCTATTCCCTAATTATGGTTTTTGTCAACATAAAGGTTATGCTACTAAGCAACATATTCAACAAGTTATGAAATTAGGCGCTTGCCAAATCCATAGACAGAGTTTTGAACCGATAAAGTCCAAGTTAAATGGAGGAGGATTTAGTGAACTTACACAGCCAAATCTCTTTAGATAATTTTGTTTTAAATGTCTCCCGTGCAGATGGCAAAGGGATTACTTTCAATCAGGGGGAAATATTGAAGGGGGAAGTTAGTGAGCTTAAGGGGAATGGCTTAATTAGCATTTTTATTAAAGGAAGACTTATTGAAGCGGCTACAGAAGTCTTAGTTAATAAAGGACAACAATTATTTCTTTTGGTAGATGATATGAAGGATGGCAAAGTAATCCTAAGAGTGTTAACCCCAGAATTATTAAGTAAAATAGAGAATACCAATATAGCCGTTAACCTTAAAAATATTGGTATAAATGCTGATGAAAACAATATCCAGATGGCTAAAAAACTAATCCAACATAACCTAGCAGTTACAAGTGATATGTTGAAAAGTATGGCTAGGGGAATAAATATTTTAGGCGAAAATACACCTAGGAATTTAGAAGTAGTGGGATTAGCCATGGCCAAAAATGTACCTTTAACCCCCCAATCACTAACGGCCCTAGTCCAATTTGTCGAAGGGAAAATAGACTTAGCCCAAATAACTAAAGATTTAATGAATCTTATTAATAAACTAAACCAGACAGCTAGTACAGCTAAGGACTCGGCTATTCCAGCCTCAGAAACTAGAGGTACCCAAAATCCTACAACCCGACTAGACACCCCCATGCCAGATAATGTAAATGTTAGAACTGAGGAATCGAGTCTAGCCTCCCAGTCCAGCAATCTTGGAAATGTCGGGGCAGGAACTATAGGCACGACTAGTAGTTCACAGCAGACAGTCAATATTCCTATCCAATCGGCTAGTAGTCTATCCTCCCCGATTTCTTTAAATAATTTTTTACCCTTATTAAACCAATTATTAGAAAGTATGATTATACCTTTGAATAAGGAAACAGAAAATGTTTTAAGCCCAACTTCTCCTTCAAGTTCAGCTCAGCAAGCCCAGGTAGATAGTATTCTTACTAGTCTAAGGAGTAATCTAGCTAATAATAATGAATTTATTAGGGGGCTAGCTTTAATCAAGGAGATTTTAGCTCATAAAGAGATTTCTGGGGTGGACAGGACTATCGTCAATACCCTGCTAAATAATATTGAGGAAATGGGGCGGGAAGTTACAGGCCAAAGGATCTTTAATGTAATGACTAAGTTTATCGGGGATAGCAACCTTAATTACTATTACCTATCCTTTCCAGTTAAGGTTGAAGATGAATATAGGCTATGCCAGCTAAAAATTGATAAAAAACTAGCTAAACAAGCCTTAATAGAACAAGATAATATAAAAATTGTAGTATCCCTTGAAACGAAGAACCTAGGTTATGTCCTCTTCCATGTAGATTGGTTTAAAAAGGGTCTATTAAAATTACAAGGGGTGGTAGAAAGTGCAAGGGTGTCAATTTATCTTTCTAATCAGGTTAATAGCTTGATAAAAGCTATTGAAAAAATGGGCTATACTGTCGATTATCAGGGCATTAAAGTAGCTAAAGATAAAGAAGAAATGCGGGTTACCTTACAAGAAGTAGATGAGGTTATCAAGCCTTATGTTATAGATATCCGTATCTAGTGGAGGATTGCATGAGTGATAAAATAGAAGAAAAAAGAAAGCAAGCGGTTGCTTTAAAATATGAACCTTTAACAGATGTGGCCCCTAAAGTGGTAGCTAAAGGCAGTGGCTACATGGCAGAAAATATTATTAAAACTGCTCAAGAGACTGGGGTTCCCCTAAAGGAAGACGATGAACTAATCGAATATTTAATGAGTCTCAATATATACGAAGAAATTCCCGCAGAATTATATCCCATTATTGCGGAAATACTAGCTTTTATTTATCGCATTGATGGACAGTACAGGTGATAAAATGAGAAAATCATTAGGTAAAAAAGGTGAAGAAATAGCCGCTAAGTATTTGCTTGAACAAGGTTATAGAATTAAAAAGCGTAATTTCCATACCAGATATGGGGAAATAGATATTATATGCGAAAAAGCGGGCAGCCTAGTTTTTGTAGAAGTTAAAACCCGACGTAGCACCACTTACGGCACTCCAGAGGAAGCAGTTACCCCTAATAAAATTCAACATTTAAGAAAAGCTGTATTTATATACTTGGAGAAGGAAAAGAAATATTATAAGGAATTGCGTTTTGATGTAATAGGGATTTTAATCCAGGGTAATGACGTTAGTATCAACCATATTGAGGGTGCATTTTAATCTATCCTGAAATCACTGCGTACTAAGTTTAAGAAAATTATTATTCAAGCAAAAGGAGAAATAGGAAATGAAAAACTTTCTTGCAACATTTGCCATGACACTGATATTAACTTATATTTTCCTGTTTTTTGGTGGAGCCTTAATTTTAGAGAATTTTTGGGCTATGTTTGTATTTATTGCCTTTATTATAGCTATTTTAGTTACGGTTCTTATAAATCTAGCTATAGAAATTGAAGAACTAGAAGGGCAGGTTATATTATTAGAAAATAAAATTGAAGCTGGATTGCAGTAGGAATGAGATTCCCGTTTTTTACCCTTCTTAGTATTTCGGACATATTTACTGGTAGGGAAAAAGGCGGTTCCTTTGGCGAATTAAATAGAATATTGCAGAATGTGTCAAATAAAGATAAGATAGGGTTATGCTATGATTCTTGCCATAATACACAGCTAGCTATAAGTACATAATTATAGTTGGAATTGATAGGATATTAGGCGAATTTGAAGCTACTTTTAGGTTAGAAAAATAAAAGTTGTTCATGCTAATAATATCTAGTAAGTAATTAGGTTTGCGCCAGAAATCCATATCCATATGAGCGAGGATTCCTTTTATTTTGGGAAATTATTTTTAAGGATATAGCTTAGGATAGGTAAATTTCACAAAGGTCAGGGACATAGCAAGTAGAATTGCAGTGAAGGAGAAATGAAGAAGATGCTTATATATGGTAGGGAAATACGGGATAAGATTAAAGGACAAGTACTAGCTACAGCTAAAGATGTTGATATGACTATGGCTATTATTCAAGTAGGTGAAGCACCTGATTCAGAATCATACATAAGGGGTTTACGTAAATTTGCTCAGGAGACTGAAGTGGGTATAGAATTCTTAAAATTCCCTGCAAATAGTGATGAAGAAACTTTGCTTAAAGAAATCGAAAAACTTAATCAAAATCCTAAAATTACTGGAATTATGATTCAAGAACCACTACCTGAGCATATTAATGCAGATAGATTGGTGGATAAATTAGATCCGGCTAAAGATGTAGAAGGAGTCCATAATTATAACCTGGGTAAGTTAATCAGCAGACAAGAAGGGGTTTTTCCTTCTACTGCCCAGGCATTGATAACCATGTTAAAGGAATTCGATATTCCTATGTCAGGGAAAAAAGCGGTAGTAGTAGGTAGAAGTACCATAGTAGGGCACCCTGTGGCTAATATGATGACATCGGAGGATGCCACTGTTACCCTATGCCATTCCCGTACAGTTGACCTAGCTAGTGAAACTAGAAATGCGGATATATTAATAGTGGCGATTGGGAAAGCCGAGTTTATAACCGCTGATATGGTTAGTGAGGGCGCGGTAATACTAGATGCGGGAATTAATTTTACTGGGGAAGGTAAACTAGTAGGGGACGTCCACCCAGACGCTAAAGAAAAGGCTAGTTATGCTACCCCTGTACCAGGTGGAGTGGGTTTAGTTACCGTAGCTGAATTGTTTAATAATTTGTGTAAATTAGCTAAGGCATAAGGAGATATACTAAAAGCGATCACCAAGGGTCGTTTTTTAAAAATTAGCAGATACTAATTGGGTCACAAGGAGGTAATGAGTATGCAAACAAAAAGTGATTTTAATATTACAGGTATGTCTTGTGCTGCGTGTTCTGCTCGAATTGAAAAAAGATTAAATCGCATGGAAGGTGTAAGCCAAGTTGCGGTTAACCTGGCTACTAATAAGGCGGTTGTAGAATATGATGACGATGTTTTAGCTATAGAAAATATAACTTCCGCTATTGATAAATTAGGTTTTGGTGCAGAATTAGTGGGGGATGGTAATGAGGATATTATATCTTTAGAGGATGAGGCTAAGGGACTTAGAATCCTAGTTATTATTTCAGCCCTTTTGAGCCTACCCATGATTTTAGGTATGGTTTTTATGCTAACTGGAATAAATGTGGAGATATTACACAATCCCTATTTGCAATTAGCATTAGCAACCCCCGTACAATTCGTAATTGGATTTAGATTTTATAAAAATGCCTATGCTGCCCTCAGGACCGGGGGGAGCAATATGGATGTCTTAGTGGCCTTAGGTACTTCGGCAGCCTATTTTTATAGTTTATACAATATGTCCATAGGCAAAAGTCATGATTTGTATTTTGAGGCTTCGGCAACAATTATTACTTTAATTTTACTAGGCAAATATTTTGAAGCGGTAGCTAAAGATAAGACTACTGAGTCTATCAGGGCTTTAAGTGGCTTACAACCTAGAACCGCTAGGGTTATTCGTGATGAGGTAGAGATAGATATTCCGATTGAAGAAGTAATGTTAGGTGAAATTATCTTTATTAGAACTGGAGAACAAGTACCCGTAGATGGTGAAATCATCGAAGGTTATGCTTCATTAGATGAATCTATGTTGACTGGGGAAAGTATCCCAGTAGATAAAACTGTAGGAGATTTGGTAGTGGGCGCAACTATAAACAAAAGTGGTACCTTTAAATTTAAGGCAACTAGGATTGGCAAGGATACTACTTTGGCCCAAATAATAAAAATGGTTGAAGATGCTCAGGGCTCCCAAGCGCCTATTCAAAAAATTGCTGATCGGGTTTCGGGTGTTTTTGTGCCTTCTATTATAGTTATTGCGATTATAACTTTTGTTTTACAATATTTATTTAATTTTAATACGACTATAGCTTTGACTGCTGCAGTTGCCGTATTAGTCATAGCCTGCCCCTGTGCGCTAGGTTTAGCTACCCCTACCGCGATTATGGTGGGTACTGGCATAGGAGCCGAACATGGTATTTTTATTAAAGGGGGCGAATACCTAGAAACTGCCCATGAAGTAAACACATTAATTTTAGATAAAACTGGTACCATAACCACAGGCAAGCCAGAAGTGACTGATATTATAGTGGTGGGGGATTATTCTACTGAAGAAATATTGCATTTAGCTGGGGTAGCTGAACGTGGTTCGGAACATCCATTGGGTGAGGCTATTTATGATAAAGCTAAAAAGGACTTAGGTGATATTGATGAACCCGAACAGTTTGAAGTTTTACCAGGAATGGGGCTTAAAGCTAAATATCGGGATAAAACGATTATTATGGGAAATAGAACTTTGATGTCTGATTGGAGTATAAATACAGAACATATTGCTGCGGAGCTTGTTGGGTTGGAGAAGGCTGGAAAGACAGCGATTATCATGGCTGTTGATGGCAATATTGCTGGAATCATTGCTTTAAGTGACCAAGTTAGGAAAAATGCTGTAGAAGCTATTGGCACCCTAAAAAATATGGGAATTGAAGTCTATATGCTGACTGGCGATAATTATAATACCGCTTTATCCATTGCAGAACAAGTGGGCATCAAAAATGTTATTGCTGAGGTTCTGCCCCAGGATAAAGCAAATAAAGTAGCAGAATTAAAAGGGACGGGCAAGAAAGTAGCAATGGTCGGGGACGGGATAAACGATGCTCCTGCTTTAGCCGTAGCGGATATAGGTATAGCTATTGGTACGGGTACTGATGTGGCTATGGAAGCTGCCCAAATAACACTTATGAGTGGAGATTTGCGCGGTATAACTACTGCCTTAAGGCTTTCTAAGAAGACTATGCGACATATAAAACAAAATTTGTTTTGGGCTTTTATTTATAATATCATCGGAATCCCTTTCGCAGCACTGGGCTTTTTATCACCGATAATAGCTGGTGGGGCTATGGCATTAAGCTCAGTAACAGTAGTGTCTAATTCCCTTAGGTTACGACGCTTTCAAGTGGGGTAAAGTAACACCTAAAATTGATATATAGCTTTTTAAATAAAAGATTAAAAACTTCCTCCAAATACGGGGGAAGTTTTTTTAAGGGTTAAGATTTTATCTTTAAATCTCTATTTAGGCAGGAAAAAACCTTTTACTATCGAAGTTTTATAGTTGTATTAATTATAATATTGGAATAACGGGAGGTAATTATTGGTAATGAAAAAGTTAGTAAAATTATGTTTTGTGACAATTCTAATGTTCGGCTTAATTATTGTTGCAACAGGGTGTAATAACTCTAACCAATCGGGTGTAGTTGACGGGGATGAAAAAGAGGTGGCTGTTTTTAAGGTAGGACTTGAATGTGGATACCCCCCATTTAATTGGACTCAATTAGATGATAGTAATGGGGCTGTGCCTATTCAAGGTAGCAAAGAATTTGCAGGTGGATATGACGTAGAAATAGCCAAACGGATTGCCGAAGGCTTAGGTAGGGATTTAGTTATTGTGAAAACTTCTTGGGATGGGCTAGTACCATCGGTACAGTCTGATACTATTGATGCTATTATTGCAGGGATGTCCCCTACTGCCGACCGAAAACTGACCATAGACTTCAGTGATAACTACTATAAGTCTGACTTAGTAATGGTAGTAAAAAGGGGTTCTGAATATGAGAATTCTAATAGTATTCAAGATTTTACTGGTGCAAATATAACTGCACAATTAAACACCTTCCACTATACGGTTATTGAACAAATAGAAGGTGTGAACAAAAAACAGGCTATGGAAGACTTTCCCGCTATGCGTGTTGCTTTAGAAGCTGGTATTATAGATGGGTATATATCTGAAAGACCTGAAGGGGTTTCTGCATCAGCTGCTAATAAAAACTTTGTTATGGTAGAATTTGCTGAAGGGCAGGGTTTTGAAGCTTCAGATGATGATGTAGCTATCGCGGTGGGACTTAAAAAAGGTAATTCTGATAGGGAAGCAATAAATGAAGTTTTGCTTGGTATTTCTGAGGAAGATAGAATGGCTATAATGGATAACGCCATTAGGAACCAGCCATCATCAGAGGAATAATCATTGCACCAAAAGAGGAGTTGAATTATAGCAATGTCTGCAGATGCGTCATTTTTCGCGTGGGTTTCTTTTATATGGCAACAAAACTGGCCCCTTTTTCTAAGAGGGGCTGGTAATACTATATATATTGCCCTTACTGGTACTATTATAGGCTTTGTTGTGGGTGTTTTAATAGGGGTTATTCGGACTATTCCTATTGAGCATAATACCAATCTTGTTAAAAAGGTATTTTTAAAAATAGTTGATTTTGTATTGTTGGCTTATATTGAAATATTCCGAGGTACACCTATGATGGTACAAGCTATGGTTCTTTTCTACGGTACTGCCATGGTTTTCGGGGTTCATCTGCCTTTAATAGCCGCGGGTATTTTTATCGTTTCGATTAATACTGGGGCTTATATGGCTGAAATAGTTAGGGGCGGTATCTTATCTATAGACAAAGGGCAATTTGAGGCAGCTCATGCTATAGGCATGACTCATTCGCAGACTATGACTAGCGTAATACTACCCCAGGCTATCCGTAATATTTTACCTGCTACTAGTAATGAGTTTGTTATTAATATTAAGGATACGGCTGTCTTGAGTATAATATCTATTTCTGAGCTTTTCTTTATGTCTAAATCTGCAGCTGGAGCTAATTTCCGCTACTTTGAGACCTTTTTAATTACATGTGTTGTTTATTTTATTATGACTTTTACCGTAACCCGCATATTAAGGTGGATAGAAATCAAGCTAGATGGGCCCTCTGTCTATACTATTCATGGTTCCCAATCGGTGCCTGAAGCCCAATTTCGTATAGTAGATGGAGGTCAATAACATGAATAGAATAATTGAAGTTAAACATTTAAGTAAAAATTTTGGCAGCAATGAGGTTTTAAGGGATATTAATTTTTCGGTTAGTAAAGGTGAGGTCGTCTGTATTATAGGGGCTAGTGGTTCGGGTAAATCAACTTTACTGCGTTGTCTTAATTTGCTGGAACACCCTACTAGTGGGGAAATATTATACCATGGACAAAATATTTTAGAACATAAAATGACAACAGCAGTATACCGAGCCAAAATGGGCATGGTTTTTCAGCAATTTAATCTTTTTAATAACTTATCTGTATTGGATAATTGTGTGGTCGGGCAAGTTAAGGTGTTAAAAAAAGATAAAGAAGCTGCTAAAAAAACCGCTATGGAATATTTGGAATTGGTGGGTATGTCCCAGTTTATTACAGCCAAACCTAACCAAATATCTGGTGGGCAAAAGCAAAGGGTAGCCATAGCTAGGGCCTTATCCATGGAACCGGAAGCATTGCTTTTCGATGAACCTACTAGTGCCTTAGATCCCGAAATGGTAGGGGAAGTGCTTAAAGTAATGAAGACCCTAGCTAACAGTGGTCTAACCATGTTAGTCGTAACTCACGAAATGGGCTTCGCCCGTGATGTTGCTAATCGGGTAGTATTTATGGATGAAGGGATTATTGCCGAGGAGGATGTCCCCGAGGTCATATTTAATAATCCTAAAAATGAAAGAACTAGGATATTCTTAAAAAGGATATTGGAACGAGATTATTAAAAAGGTTTACAAACTGTTGGGAAAATTTAAGCAGGGCTATTTTAAAAGTAACCCTGCTTTTAGTGTATTCAACATGGGTGGTTGCGGATTATAACGATGTTATAAAGGCGGAGAATCCAAATTTTCCGTTTAAACTTTTAAGGCAGAAATTTTTTCAGCAACTTTACGCTAGTGGGGAAGGGTTGATAGCGTAGGGGGATGTCTAGCCAATTCGGTTTTATGACAATGCTTTTTTGGTTGCTGAAGGTATCGAAACCATATTTGCCATGGTATCTGCCCATACCGCTATCTCCTACTCCTCCAAAAGGTAATCTAGGGGAGGAAATGTGCATAAGAGTATCGTTTACACAGCCACCGCCGAAGGGGACTTCCTTCAGGATGCGGTCAATATTGGGCTGGTTTTGGGAGAAGATATATAGGGCTAGGGGATGGGAATTATGGCTGATCAATTCCGACACTTCCTCAAAATCTTCAAAGGTTAGAATGGGTAAAATAGGGCCAAAGATTTCTTCTTGCATAAGGGGATGGTTAAAATCTATACCTTCAACTAGGGTCGGTTCGATTTTACATTTTATCTTATCATAAGCACCCCCCTCTATTATCTGGCTATCTTCCATTAAATTTACCAAGCGTTCGAAATGGTTTTCGGTAATAATTTTGGGATATTGCGGGTTATATAGAGGTTTAGGTATCATTTTATAAAGGGCTTTTGTTAGTTCTTCTACTAATTGTGGCTTAACATCATTTTGTACCAATAAATAATCGGGGGCTATACAGGTCTGTCCAGCATTTAAATATTTGCCAAAAATAATTCTTTGGGCAGCTACCGCGAGATTAGCAGTATTATCTACGATACAGGGGCTTTTGCCACCTAATTCTAAGGTAACTGGGGTAAGGTTTTTAGCGGCTGCTTGCATAACGATTTTGCCTACTGCGGGACTGCCAGTGAAGAATATAGAGTTAAAGGGGCAAGCCAAGAGTTCGGTAGCCGCCTCTACTCCTCCCTCGACCGCCGAAATATATTCGGGTTCAAAAGTCGAAGTAATAATGTGGGAATTTATCTTGGAAACAGCAGGGGCTAGTTCGGACATTTTCAACGTAGCACAATTCCCAGCAGCAATAGCGGCTACTAAAGGGGCAAAAGCTAGCTGGAAGGGATAATTCCAAGGGGAGATAATTAATACCACCCCATAGGGTTCTTTTAGGATACGGCTTTGGGCCGGAAACATGGTTAAGGGTGAAGATACCTTCTCTGGCCGCATCCATTTCTTTAGGTTTTTAAGGGCATAGTTTATTTCAGCGTATACTATGCCAATTTCACTCATATAACTTTCGTATTCTGATTTATTTAGATCCTCATAAAGGGCCGCAGTTATTGCAGTTTCATTTGACTTTATCGCTTGCTTTAGTTGGTTTAATTTTTCAATACGGAAATGGTAGTTCCTAGTGGTTCCCTGATTATAAAAGGACATTTGCCCTTTTAATATTTCTCTAGCTTTCATTTATTTTATTCCCCCCGCAAAATTTTATCTTGGCTTGATCTCCTCTATAAATAGCAAGGTAACCACCTCTTCATGTGTTCTAGCAGGTCTAGCCATCTTCTTCCTCCCATTATTAATAAACTATATATTATTCTAAAGGTACTATATCTGCAAACCATCACCTATGGCAAACCCATTCCTCTTTTTTCTACTCAAAGGATAACTCGGTCCGGTTAATAAGGTCGATTTGCAGTGGGTAGCTAAGTTCCACAAATAAGGCACTGTAGCCTGCTACTCTTACTAGCCCTTATACAGATGGGGCTTTTCAAAGGCATCTCGCATCATGGCTGAACTAATTATATTAAACTGGCTATGCATACCCCCTTGTAAAAAGTAAACTTCTATCAGATTAATCAGGTTATTTCTGCCCGAGGGCCCTGAACCTGCTCTTGGGTAAATCTACCGAACTCCATATCCTTTTTATAAAAAGGATAGAGGTATTGGTCCATCCTATCATAATTAGGATTTTACTAAAAAGGAGATTGAAAGGGAATTACTAGAGTGGAATTTGGAACCCATAAAAGTATAAATAAAAAAAGACAGGGCTATTTAATTTTAATAGCCCTATCTTCTATCATATTAACTTTATTTAAAATTATTCCCCAGTGTAAACTGGACGCCTTTTTTCTAAAAAGGCTTTCATTCCTTCAGTTTGATCTGAACCAGCAAATAGCAAGGACCATACTTTCTGTTCATGGACTAGACCAGCATCTAAGGAGTTATTTTCCGCATAGTTTATAGCTTCCTTAGCGGTACGTAGAGCAGCTGGACTTTTGTAGGTCAATGAACGGGCTAATTTAAAGGCGGTTTCCTCTAATTCAGCTGTGGGGACTACTTTGTTAACTAGTCCCATATCCAATGCAGCTGCAGCATCAAATATTTCCCCAGTTAGTATTAGGTATCTAGCCCTACTCCATCCGACTGCTCGCCCCAAGCGTTGGGTACCACCACCACCGGGTACAATGGCTAAATTAATTTCCGGTAATCCAAAAAGAGCATTTTCGGCTGCAATGCGTATATCACATGTTAGGGCTAATTCGGTTCCACCACCTAAAGCAGGTCCACCTATGGCTGCTATATAGGGCTTAGGTGATGAGGTGATTAAATTATTCGTAAGATGGGCATCGCGAATAAAGTCCTCCATTTCCCTTGGACTAGCTTCCGACATGTAGGGTATATCCCCTCCCGCAGAAAATATGTTTTCGCCGCCAGTAATTACGATTGCCCGTACCTCTGGATCATTATTGAATTCGTTTAGAGCTACAGCCAAATCCTTTAAAGAAGCAGAAGTAGTAGAGTTCATAGACTTAGCATTGTCTAATAAAATAATTCCTACCGCATCACGTCGTTCCAACTTAATTGTTTTATATTCCATAATAAAACAACCCCCCCTTATTTATTATTACACTCTATTAGAGGTAATTACTGATACATTGATTTTATAGCTTCTTGATATTTTTCGCCAATGAATTTGCGTTTTAACTTCATAGTTGGAGTTAATTCGCCACCTTCTTGGGTAAGTTCATCAGTTAAAAGGGTGAAATCTTTTATTTGTTCGACTCGTGCTAATACTTCATTATGTTTAGCAACTATGTCTTCGTAAATTTTGATAACTTCACCATTATTAACTAAGTCTTCATGAGAAGTGTAAGCGATATTATTGTTTTGGCAATAGTCTTCTAGGATAACAAAATTAGGGACAATAAGTGCTGTGATATATGGTTGTTTTTCCCCAATTACCACAAATTGTTCAATAAAGAGCTCCTCGCCATACATTTTTTCAATCTGTTGTGGTGATATATTTTTCCCACCAGCAGTGATAATAAGATCTTTAATTCGATCCGTGATTTTGATATAGGTTAGCTCTTGTCCATTTTTATTTATGGTAGTTATAGTACCTACATCTTCCGTTTTAAACCAGCCATCTTCGGTAAAAGATGCAGCAGTATCTTCAGGCCTATTATGGTAACCCTGCATACACATACCGCCTTTTAACTGTATTTCATCTTCATCGGAAATACGTGCATCTACCATAGCAATCATTGGCCCACATTCATCCGGTCTGCCATTATCAGCAAAACCTACACATACTGGGAAAAATTCTGTTAGGCCGTATCCTTGAATTAGATTAATATCAAACGATAGGAAAAATTCATTAATTTCTGCGGCTAAGGCGGCTCCACCAGCATGGTAAGTATCACAATTTTCCGCACCCAAAGTTTCACGCACTTTGTCAATTATTAAGGTTTTGGCTAGACGATGTTGGAGTAATAAGGAGGAACTAGAAGGACGTCCTGCGGCTTTATTGCGGTATACCTCTAAGGCTACCCTTTTAGCCCAAGTAAAAAGTTTAAGTTTTAGTGGAGATGCTGTCTTTAGCCCCTCGTGAATAGTGCCGTAAACTTTATCCCAGATGCGGGGGACGCTAGTCATAAAATGGGGTCTTATTTCGGTCATTATATCTTTAAACTGTTTAGGGTCGGGACAGTAGGCGATACGCATACCCATACTCATACAACCATAGGACCACATTCTTTCAAATACATGACTGAGCGGCAATATGGCTAAGGAAACATGTTCGGGGTCTACATGGGGAAAACGCATAACCGAAGGATAAATACCGTTCATAAAAGAGCGATGTGTATGGATGGCCCCTTTAGGCATACCTGTAGTACCAGAAGTGTAAATCAGAGTTAAGGTGTCATCGGGATTAACATTGTTTAGATGTTCCTGTAGTTTTTCTTCTTGGTTAGATGAGCGCCCTAATTTTAGGAGATCTTCTAAATAGATGCTATCATTGCCATTTATACTAATATTTCGGTCGAAGGCCACTATCTTCTTAAGGTGTTGATTATCGCCAATAATAACTTTAGCCTTATTATATTGTTCTTGATTGCCGACGAAAAGAATTTTAATTTGGGCATCGTTTATTATATGGGTGGCTTCTTCAACTGAATTAGTAGCATAAATAGGGACTGATACCGATCGTATGGAAAGTATAGCTAAATCGGAAATTGCCCAATTAGCTGAGTTATCGGCAAATATGCCTGCCATTTCACCTGGCTTGAGTATTTCCATTTCCAAGAGACCTTTGGCAATGGAGCGAATTCGTTCTCCAAATTCCCTCCAGGTAATTGAAATCCATTCATCACCAACCTTTTCACTAAGTATGTCGTAGTCTGCAAATTTCTCTGCATTTTTTAACATCATGTAAGCAAGTGTTTTGTTTTCGACTAGGTAGGCTTCAAAGTCTCTATCCCAGTCACGATTGTAGTCAGTTACTGTGTTAGCCATAAATACCTCCTAAAAATTAACATTTACTCCTATCCTCCTTTTGAAATCGTAAATTTCATTCTCGAAAGAATCTATTATATCTACTATACAAACTAGCCATCATACTTTCAACTTTTTTTACTTACTTTTTGAAAGATATTTTTATCAATTTAGAATTTTTACATTTTGTTTTAAATTATGTACAATGGCACTAGTTTTTTAATTTGTAATAAAATAAGGGGAATGCAAGTAACTCCGAAATAATGTGGGGAATTTATATGATTTATCCAAGTATTATTCTGTTTAAATTTATAATTTTTTAACCATAATAGACGAAATAATGGAGGAAATAGATGATTAATGAAATTGAAGCTCTAAAA
Source organism: uncultured Syntrophomonadaceae bacterium (assembly GCA_964514235.1). Taxonomy (GTDB): domain Bacteria; phylum Bacillota; class Syntrophomonadia; order Syntrophomonadales; family Syntrophomonadaceae; genus JAAYRQ01. The sequence goes on from CAZEPV010000003.1 coordinate 53,401, forward strand.
CAAGAAGATGGTTTATGGACTCGGGATTTTATCCTAATTAGTATTATCGGCTTATTTACTTTTTTAGGTTTTCAAATGTTAATGCCTACCTTGCCTTTATATGCCAAGTTTTTGGGGGGCACTGATGCTCATGCTGGCTTGGTAGTAGGTATTTTCACTTTTGCAGCTGTAATAATACGCCCTTTTACAGGTTATGCTCTAGATGCTTATGGACGTAAAGGTATATTTTTCATAGGGATGTTTATTTTTACTGCCTGCGTATTCGGTTATATGTGGGTTCCATCTTTGCTAATATTGCTTCTACTCAGATTTGTGCATGGTTTTGGTTGGGGTTTAACCAGTACAGCGGCTAGTACGGTAGCAGCTGATGTAATTCCTAGAAATCGCATGGGTGAAGGAATGGGTTATTATGGTCTCGCTCCAACTTTATCTATGGCACTAGCCCCAGCTTTGGGACTTTTCATTATAAGCCATTACAATTTCAATGTATTATTTTCCCTTTCAACAGTATTGATTATTATAGCTATCCTTCTAGCTTTATTTATTAATTACCAAAAGGTTGCAGCTGTGCAAAGAAAATTTCAATTAATCGAAAAAGATGCTCTAGTTCCTAGTTTGGTAGTTTTATTTATTACCATGACATATGGAGCTATAGTATCATTTTTAGCTATTTATGCTGGGGAACTCGGCATTAGCAATATCGGATTATTTTTTACAATTTATGCTATAGCTTTAACTATAACACGCCCTATTGCAGGACGATTAGCAGATAAGCGTGGTTTTGACCTAGTGGTAATTCCAGGAATTAGCTTTATTACTATCGCTATGGTCTTGCTGTTTTTTGCTAACAGTATGACTTGGTTTTTAGTAGCTGCAGTAGTCTATGGGATTGGCTTTGGTTCAACCCAGCCTGCTTTACTAGCCTTAGCCATAGTAAAAACATCTCCTAAAAAAAGGGGTGGGGCCAATGCTACATTTTTTACTGGTTTTGATTTAGGTATAGGGATCGGTTCAATTATGTGGGGGCTTATAGTTGGAATGGTCGGCTATAGCTGGATGTATCTTTTGGCTACTATACCTGCTTTAATAGGTTTGGGAATATATTTTGTCTACCAAGTTCGGGGCAATTCCGTCCATTTTTCCAATGGCTAAAGTCTATCTACTAAAGGAAAATTAATGGGTTTGTGGAATTGTTAGGAAAGAGCTTTTAATAATAATTTTATATTACTGTAGGGGAGGAAAATGAGAAAAACTTTTTGCCTATCTTGCTTATTCCTTGTTTTGTTTATTACTGGCTGCAGTAATAATACAGAAGACAATTCTAAAAATATGCAGGATTTAATATCTAATCAAAATAAAATTACCATGGTGGAGATTATTCAGGGTGGCATAAAGCAAAAAGGCCTTACCATCGATGATGATGAAATTATACAAGAGTTGCTGGGTAAGATAGAAGGAATCACTCTTACTAGATTAAAGGAAAAAGAAGATAATGAATTTATGTATGCCAGAATTCAAGATGATTCGCTTTATTATGTAAATTTTCACATAGAACACGATGAAAGTAGGTTCTTTCCTACCCTTGTAGGTAATATTTTTACCTGGTCTGATGGCTATATATATGTAGTCGATATTGATTCTATGGCGGGGGATGAAAGAACCATAGCATATTTATCTGCACCGAAATATGAAGATATTTACGCTTGGCTTAGTGAACAATGGAAGTGGGCTTTAGGGAATGAAACTTATTAATTAAGGCATGGGGAGAAGGTTTATGTTAGCACATGTTAATACATTAGTAATAGCAGGCATTGAGGCTAGTCCAGTAATTGTAGAAGTAGATATATTAAATGGCTTACCTCATTTTGAAATTGTGGGGTTGGCTTCGACTGCCATTAAAGAGGCCAGGGAAAGGGTTAGATCAGCTATAAAAAATTCGGGGTTCGATTTTCCTAACCGCAAAATTATTGTCAATTTGTCCCCTGCGGATATGAAAAAGGAAGGCAGCCATTTTGACTTGGCTATAGCAGTAGGGATACTTCTAGCTTCTGAGCAGATTACTAAGCAGATTGATAAGGAGTTATTTATAACTGGGGAACTTTCTTTAGATGGGACAGTTCGCCAAGTTCCTGGGATCTTGCCTATGGCTTTGGAACTGGCAGAGGTTAACAATCCTAATATTAGGTTTATCGTGCCCATGGAAAACAGTCAAGAAGCGAGCTTAGTTAGTGAGGTTACTTTTTATCCAGTTAGTGATTTAGTCCAGATGTGTAATTTCCTAAATGGAGAAGTGAATTTACCCCATCTGCCTAGTTTTGATTATAATGAAAAAATCACTTTAGATGATGGCTATGACTTCGCTGATGTAAAGGGTCAAGATAGTGCCAAAAGGGCTTTGCAAATAGCTGCTGCGGGACTACATAATATTTTATTAATTGGGCCCCCTGGTGGTGGCAAAACTATGTTAGCTCGTAGGATGCCCAGTATAATGCCCGAAATGGATAGGGAAGAAATATTAGAAACTACTAGGATATATTCCGTAGCCAATATGCTAAATAAAGAAAACCCCCTTATAAGCACTAGGCCATTTAGATCTCCACATAAAAATGCTTCCAGCGCTAGTATTATAGGAGGGGGTAGAATTCCACGTCCAGGCGAGATTAGTCTAGCCCAGAACGGGATTTTGTTTTTGGATGAATTACCCGAATTCAATCGTGATGTTTTAGAATCACTTAGACAACCTCTGGAGGATAAGGTTGTAACTGTGGCCCGTACTCATTCTACTTATACCTTTCCAGCTAACTTCTCCCTAGTCGCCAGTATGAATCCATGCCCCTGTGGATTTTTTGGTTCGGATAGGGAATGTACATGTACACCCCTACAAATAAATCGCTATTTGGGCAGGGTTAGTGGTCCTCTTTTAGATCGCATGGATATCCATGTTGAAGTGGGTAGGGTCAATTATGAACAACTGACTGATAAAACTGCCAATGAAAGTTCAGTCTCTATAAAGAAAAAGGTAAAGATGGCCAGAAAAATGCAAGAAAAGCGGTTTGAAAATTCTAGTATTAAGCTCAATTCCCAGATGCTGCCCCGTGATGTAAAAAGCTATTGTCGAATAGATGAAAAATCAGAACAACTCCTTAAAACTGCCTTTCACAAATTTCAAATGAGTGCTAGAGCCTATGATCGGGTCCTAAAAGTTGCCCGCACTATTGCAGATCTAGAGCAGTCGGAAGAAATTTTAATGCCGCATTTGGCCGAATCATTAAAATATAGAACTCTAGATAAGAAGTATTGGGGATAGGTAAATAAGATCCAATGAAAGGGGGATAAATGAATATGATTATAGACTTATTAGGTAAAAATGAATTTATTAAAAATCCAACTTTCAAAGAATATAGCGATATATATGCGAATATTCATAGACAGTTTCTAGAAGATGTTACAAGTATGGGTATAGCTTTTAGTGAAGATTCTTCCGATGAAAATCTTGAACTACGCCAGAAGTTAGCTAAGACACCTATAAAATTTCGCAATAATGAACATAGTCTATATTTGAATGCTATTTCTCCTTCTTGTCTAGCTTGTCAAAAGGGTAATAATAGTATAACTTTTTTTATCTCATTAAAATGCACCCGCGATTGCTATTTTTGTTTTAATGAAAACCAAGAAAACTATGATTATTATCGTAAAAATATTAGGAATTGCAGTCAGGAATTAGAAGACCTGTATCAGCAAAAAATAAAACTTGATCATATAGCTTTAACTGGTGGTGAACCTTTGCTGTATAAGGAAGCTGCACTAGAATTTTTTTCTTTAGCAAAAAAACTATACCCTAAGTCTAAGACCCGTTTATATACAAGTGGGGATTTAATTAGTCTAGAAACACTGCAGGGCTTAGCTGATGCTAAATTAGATGAAATACGTTTTAGTATTAAAATAGATGATGCAAATGAAGAAATTAAAAAACAATTAAAACGTATTGAAATGGCTATATCCTATATACCAAGGGTTATGGTGGAAATGCCCATTATTCCTGGGACTCTAGAGCAAATGAAAAATATTATGGATGAACTAGAACGGATAGGCATATATGGGATAAACTTATTGGAATTTTGTTTTCCATTTAATAATATAGAAGTATTCAATGAAAAAGGTTTTAAAATAAAAGAGCGCCCCTATAAGGTGCTTTATAACTATTGGTATGCGGGGGGATTACCTGTTGAGGGAAGTGAAGTGGAATGTTTGCAGTTGTTAGAATACAGTGTAAATCAGGGGTTTGAAATGGGCGTTCATTACTGTTCCTTGGAGAATAAACACACTGGCCAGATATATCAGCAGAACTTTGGACACAAAGCCGATAGATTTATGGTGTTTTCAAATAAAGATTATTTTTATAAAAGTGCTAAAGTTTTCGGGGGAGATATTCCTAAAGTGTTAAGAATATTTAAGCGAAAAAGATACGGTAACTATAACATTAACCAGCAATATGATTTTTTGGAATTTCATCCGGAAAAAATTAGTTGGTTAAAAGATTTGGATATAGAGATTGGACTAGCCTCCCATGTAATGGAAGAAAGGGAAGGCAGTCTATATCAGCGGGAAGTCGCCATAGATTTTACCACGCCACGAATTTTCGATTATACGAAAGATATTTAATAGATTTTATACAATTAAACAAAATTATGTAAAAAGCCGTTGCAGTTAACAATCAACGGCTTTTTACACACTTTATTAATGTGAATATTGCTAATATTAAGAAATGTTAATAAATTTATCCTGGGAATAAAGCTCATTGTCTTGTATGATTAATATAATGCCATAATGGTATTAGTATATTAAATAAAATTTTATAGGAGGTGACTTTACTAAGTTGTGAAGTGGACAAAATAGAAAGGTGGATCAAGGATGGACTCTTCTCGTTTAGAGATGGGACTTTTGGAAGCACGAGCACTAACATACAAAATTATTAGTACAGGCTTTATCAAACCACCAGATGCACAACTAATTAAACTCACTTGTCAAGAAAAACTTTTTGAATCATTTCCTTTAAAACTGAATACTGAGGGATTTTTGTATGGTTTAGACCAACTAAAACTATGGTGTAATCAAATAAATACCGAACAGATAGGGGAAGTTGTTGCTGAACTAAAGAATGATTTTAATCAATTGTTTGTAGGGCCCCATCACCTGATGGCCCCCCCTTGGGAATCGGTTTATCTCACCGAAGAAAAACTAACCTTTGATCGTATTACCCTTAATGTAAGGGAATTTTATCGTCGGCATGGCCTAGAATTCACCCTTATTAATCGGGAACCAGACGATCATTTCGCTGTTGAACTTGAATTTATGGAACAACTAATAAATCGCCAGATCCAACACATCAAAAGGAATCAATATGAAGATGCTTTCTTTTTAATAAGAGAACAGGAGGCATTTCTTAAGTTGCATTTGATAAAATGGACTCCACTTTTTACCCATAGTGTCCTTGAAAGTGCACAAACTGACTACTATCAAGGATTAGCCCGTTTAGCCCATGACTTTATTGAATGGGATTATGAACATCTAAGTAAAATTGATGTAGATAAACCTATGTGGTTAACGAAGGAATCTAAGGACGAATGGGAGGTAGAAAAATGCTGAGTAAAGGGTTTGAAATTAGTCGTCGCTCCTTTTTGAAATGGAGTGCAGCTGTAGCAGGAACGTCAACACTAGTAGGCTGTATGCCGACTGGTTCGGGAGTAGATGGGCAGTCTGCAGTTTCGCAGATGGAAAGCAGTCAACTTAACACGGAAATAAAGCCCTCAATTTGTTGGCATAATTGTGGCGGCAGGTGTCAGATTAATGCTCATGTAAGGGATGGAGTTGTACTTAGTTTTACGACCGATAACGAAGGGCCAGATACCCCAGATGATCTTCAGGCTAGGGCATGTTCCAAAGGAAGGGCCCAACGCCAACGTCTTTATCATCCTGATCGCTTGAAATACCCCATGAAAAGGGTAGGGGAAAGAGGAGAAGGTAAGTGGGAGCAGATATCTTGGGATGAGGCCTTAGATATCACAGCTTCTGAGCTTGATCGGATTATAGAACAATATGGCAATGACTCAGTGTATATAATCTATGCATCTGGAGTAATCGCAGGTGCCTTTAATCAAAGTTATGTAGGTGGGGCGACTCTAAGACTTCTTAATTTATTAGGTGGATGTCTCACTTTTTATGGTAACTATAGCCAGGCTTGCTATATGTATGCTATCCCCTATATGTTTGGCCCAGGGTATGGGGGAAGTTCCCCGACTACTTTTGAAGATGCCGAGCTCATGGTAGTATTTGGTGACAACCCAGCTAGTACACGGGTTGGAGGACTTAATTCAACATATTATTTTAAATTAGCTAAAAAAAATGGTACCAGAATTATTGTAATCGACCCACGTTATAGTGATACGGTGGGAGCTTTTGCTGATGAATGGATTCCCATTAAACCTACTACAGATAGTGCCTTGGTAGCTGGTATGGCCTATGTTATGGTTACTGAAGGTTTACACGATCAAGGGTTTTTGGATAGGTATTGTATAGGCTTTGATGAAGAACATATGCCGGAAGGAATCCCTGCGGGTAATTCTTATAAAAGCTATATCCTTGGAGAAAGTGATGGCCAACCTAAAACACCTGAGTGGGCTTCGGCTATTACAGGTGTTCCAGTAGAAACAATTATACGATTGGCTCGGGAAATTGCAGGAACTAAGCCTTGTTTCATTCTACAAGGGCGCGGTATGCAAAGACATATGAATGGTGAATTCCAAGCACTTTCCGTACCTATTTTAGCCATGATGACTGGCAATATAGGCAAACTTGGCACCAATCCAGGCTTATATGAAGGATACCCTGCAGTGAAAATGGGCTCATTCCCTACGGGGGAAAATCCAGTAAAAACTAAAGTATCCTTTTTTATGTTTACCGATGCTATTGAGAAGGGGGGCAACCACACCAAGGAAAATGGCGGCTTGCAGGGTGCAGAGCGATTGGAGAATGGCATTAAATTTATATGGAATTATGGTGGTAATGCCCTGATTAACCAACATTCTGATGTCAATCGAACTACAGAACTATTGAAGGACACTTCCAAATGTGAATTTATCCTAGGAATAGATAACTTTATGACACCTAGTATGGAATATGCAGATCTTATCCTCCCAGATATAACCCAATTCGAACAGGAGGAAATTGCTACACGTGCTCTAGGGCAGGGTTTAGCACTTTATGGGCAAAAATTAGTTGAACCAATGTATGATTGCAAAAGCGTTTATGAAATCTGCTCTGAATTAGCTAAACGACTCGGGGTATTAGAAGAGTTTGATGAAGGTAAAACCCAAGAAGAATATCTGCGTGAGGCATTGGAAGTAGCGCAAGAAGCCCATCCTGATTTTCCATCTTTTGAGGAATTCAGGGAAAAAGGGATATACAAAACTGAGGCAACTAAAATTATTGCCTATAAAGATTTTGTGGAAGATCCTGCAGGTAATCCATTACCTACTCCATCAGGGAAGATTGAAATCTTTTCTCAGGCTCTTTATGACATGAACAATCCAGAGAGGATACCAGCTATACCTAAGTATGTAGCTGTTCCTGAGGGTCCTGAGGATCCTCTTAAGGATAAATTTCCTATACAATGTATCGGCCACCATAGTAAACGTCGTATCCATTCTACTTTTGACAATTCTTCTTGGTTGGAGGAGGCCGAGCCCCAAATGTTATGGATAAATCCACAGGATGCTGCTGCCCGCGGAATTAAAAATGGCGATATGGTCAAAATTTTTAATGATCGTGGTACGGTAAGGGTAAAGGCAAAGGTTACTCCACGCCTAATTCCTGGGGTTTGTAGTTTACCCCAAGGGGCTTGGTATACCCCCGATGAAAATGGGGTTGATATACGAGGCAACATTAATACTTTGACTACGTGGGAACCAACTGCTTTAGCTTGGGGTAACCCTCAGCACACGAACTTAGTCCAAGTAGAGAAAGTGTAGGAGGTGGTTTGAATGGCAAAACGATATGGATTTTATGTTGACCAAGAAAACTGTATTGGATGTTTTACCTGTCAAATCGCCTGTAAGGATAAAAACGATTTGCCAGATGGTGTACTATGGAGAAAAGTATATGAATTTTCAGGTGGAACTACTATAGAGGAAAATGGTGTATTCAAAAGCAATGTTTTCGCTTATTGGCTTTCCATGGCTTGTAATCACTGTGAAGATGCCAAGTGTGTAACAGGGTGTCCTACAGGGGCTATGCATTATGGTGCTGATGGAACTGTGCAACATAATCCAGATCTATGTATTGGCTGTCAATATTGTCGAATGAATTGCCCCTATGATGCACCAAAATTTATGGAGGACAAGGGTATTATCGGCAAGTGTGATGCATGTATAGATTTACGGGAGACAGGTAAAAACCCAGCTTGTGTTGATGCTTGTATTATGAGGGTATTAGAATTCGGACCTATTGATGAACTTAGGGCCAAACATGGGGAACTTGCTGATATAAAGGGTCTTCCTGATTCTAATATCACTAAGCCTTCATTAGTAATTAACCCTCACAAGGCAGCAATAAAGTAAGAAAGGATGGTGTGGTTAAATGGAACATATGTCTTTGACCTTATTCTCTATCTGTCTGCAGGCTGCTATTGGCATTATGGTCTTCGTAAGCATAGGAAAATTAATCAACAAAGATGGAATCTTTAAAAATGCTATGTTTGTTGCTGCAGGACTTGGTATCATCGGTTTATTATCATCCGTTTTGCATTTAGGGCGTCCCTTTAAAGCTTTTTTTGCACTCAACCAATTCGCTTCCTCCTGGTTAAGTAGGGAAATATGGTTCAGTTCCCTATTTGTAGGCCTAACCGTCTTAGCTGTATTAATTTTAATGCAAAGACCACAGAATAGGACTGCAATCAAGGGTGTATCATTACTTTCAGCAGTAGTGGGTCTTGTTGCCATAGCGGTTATGTCCTCAGTTTTTACTAGTTCAAGTGTTCCTTTTTGGCATGGTACAGTAACCTTTGTAGAGTTTTATGCGGCTGCTATTTCTATGGGTGCTATACTATTTCTTTTCCTAAGTATTTCGGAAGCAGGCTCATTAAAAAAACTAGTTGCTGCGGCAGTAGCTGCGGCGGTAATAATACAGGTGCTAGTAGTTGTGCCTAATCTTATTAGTCTGGCTAATGATTCTAATGAAGCAATTATAGGCAGTTTGGCGATTTTAAATGGTATGGCTACAGCTGGAATATTGAAATGGTTGTGTATTTTAATCGGCGCAGTATTAGTTGTCTGGAGTGCTAAGGATGAAATTTCTCCTGCGGTGACAAATACTGTAATGGTAAGTGCGCTCTTATTATTTGTAGGCCAATTGGTCGGTCGCTATATGTTTTACGCTGCGATGGTTGTCGGTAGTGGACTGTCTTAAAGCATAGATAGCAAAAAAAGGCGGGCAGTAGCCCGTCTTTTTTGTAATATAATTAAAAAACAACAAAAACCAACTTGCTTAAATAAGTATTTATGTAGGTTGGTTTTATATTTAATTGCAATATTAATAATTATTAAGAAATCTTAATAATTTCTAAATGGTAATTAAAGCGTTAGGTTTGCTATGCTTAATTCATGATAGAACAATTAAATAAGGGGCACCTAAGGATAAAGAGAAATAAATTTAGGCGCTGTTTAGAAAAGGGGTTGATTTAATATTTTTTAAAAATCCTCACAAGTATTAAATTCTAGCAAAGGAGGAGAAAGTAAAAATATGGGGAATTTCATCGACAAAATTTTAGGCAAAACCTTGACGCGTAGAAAATTTATAGCGGCTAGTGCCGCAGGCACAGCTGGTTTAGCTTTAGCTGGTTGTAGTAGCAACACACTTACAAAAGTGACTGCCGATTTTCATTCTATACCAGATGAAGGTAGGTGGATTAGTGCTTCATGCTGGTTTGGATGTGGGGGCAGATGTGTAAATAAAGTGTATGTTGTAGATGGTGTAGTCCTTCGCCAAAAAACTGATGATGCCCATCCAGATAGTCCCGATCGTCCACAGCAAAGGGGATGCCTGCGGGGACGTTCCCAACGCCAACAAGTATTTGGCGCGGATCGTTTAAATATCCTATGAAAAGAAAACATTGGGAACCTGGTGGCGGTAATAAAGAACTACGCGGTAGGGATGAATGGGTTAGGATATCATGGGATGAGGCCCTAGACTATATTGCAGATGGCCTAAAGGATGCTAAAGAGAATTATGGTAATAATTCAATTCTAGCTCCAACTTTTTTTGCAGCAGCGAGTAACTTTTTTCACAATTTATTAAGTGCATACGGTGGATACACATTTCTAGAGGATACTGGCTCTTTTGGTTCCTTTTGGTTTGCTCATCTTTACGGGCTACCTCCCAAGGGTTATGAAGGTGCTAATGATCGGATGGATCTTCGTAAGGCTGAGACCGTTGTTCTTTATGGGGGCAACCCTGCTTGGGCATCGACTGGTAATCGAACATATAATATGATGCAAGTAAAAAAAGCTGGTGCTAACTTTATTTATGTAGGACCAGAATATAATGTTAGTGCAAACCTTTTTGATGCTAAGTGGATTCGAGTGCGTCCAGGTACCGATACAGCCTTCCTATTAGCAGTAGTTTACACGATGTTAAAGGAAGATGATCCAGTAAGTAACCCCATTATAGATTGGGATTTCTTAAATAGTTACACGGTAGGCTTTGATGCAGAACATATGCCTGCAGATGCCAAATTAGACGAAAACTTCAAAGATTATATCCTAGGCAAATATGATGGCCAGCCCAAAACACCAGAATGGGCTTCTGAAATCTGTGGGACTCCAGTAGAGGATATTGTTTGGTATGCTAGGGAAATGCGTAAGGACAAGAAAGTATCTATACTACATTCATATGCCCCTTCGCGTTGTAATAATGCGGAAAGCTTCCCTCAACTACTAATGGCAATAGCTGCCATGGGTGGTCATTTTGGAAAACCAGGTCATTCTTGTGGTGGTATGCATGACCAGCAAGCGGGCAATTGTGGTCCCCCACTAGTTTATGCTGGTACTAATTATGATATGCCTGAATTGCCTAATCCAGTCGACGACATTATATATGCTCCTGAAGTTTGGGATGCCATACTTGAAGGTAAATATAATCGTACAGCAACATTGACTAGGGACTTAAATAACGAAGGAATGCGGGATATTGATATTCGTGTTATTTATCATGTCTGTCGGGACGCTTTGGCAGCAGTAGTAGGGACAAACAAGGGAATAGAGGCCCCAAGGTGGACTTAGTAGTAGCACATACTCTATCATTGAATTCTGTGGCACAATATGCCGATATAGTATTGCCGATCGCAACCCAATGGGAAATTCAATATGATCAGGGTTATTTAAGACAAACTAGTAGGGAGTTTCAGATGTTCCCATCCCAGATTACAGAACCCTTATATGAAGTTCAAACTGACCAGTGGATTGGTGAAGAACTTGCTAAGCGTTTAGGAATGGATCCTAAAATACCATTTCCTGTTTCTTTGGAGCAAAGATATTATGACTTCTTCGCTGGCGCCCAGGTGATCAATGAGGCTGGTACAGATTATGAAAACTTAGTGACTGTTACTGAGGATGATATAGTCTGGTGGAACCAAAATGTAGGGAAGGCAGAAGGAAAACCACAGCAAGGCAGGATTGGATTAAAACAGCTGAAGGAAGTCGGATTTTACCAAGTACCACGTTCGGAAGATGATAATTATGGGCATATTTCCTATGAGGAATTCGTCAAGGATCCTGGAGGGAACCCACTATCCTCCAAGAGCGGTAAATTCGAAATATACTGCCAAAGTTATGCCGATGTCATAAACGGAATGGGACGCAGTAAGATAAAGCCATATCCAGCTTATGCCAGGGTTCTAAACGGATATGAAGAAAGTTTTAGTGATTTTGATAAAAGAATTAAAGGAGATTATCCTTATCAAATATTTAATGTGCATTATTTGAGAAGGGCAGATACGGCATATGATAATATACCATGGTTAAAGGAAGCCTGGACTAGTCCTGTATTTATAAATACCCAAGATGCCATAGAAAAAGGAGTCAAAGATGGTGATACAGTATTAGTTTGGAACCAGTATGGTAAGATTTTGCGACGCGCTAGTCTAACCAATAGACTTATGCCTGGCTGTATTAATCTACCAAATGGTGCTTGGCCCGAAATCGAGGAAGATACTGGTATAGACAAGGCTGGGGGAGCGAATACCCTTTGCGCGCCAGTTGCAACTGGGATCGGTGTTTCGGGATATAATACTAATCTAGTTGACTTTGAAAAATATAAAGGTGATCCATTAACACCAGACCATCTATGGCCACTAAGAGTTATAAATTATTTATAAGGGGGGATTATGATGGCTTTGGGCTTCTATTTAGATATGACCATGTGTATCGGTTGTCGGGCATGTCAGGTTGCCTGTAAGGATAAAAATAACTTAAGGGTAGGAATACTCTTTCGCAATGTCCACAATTACGAAACTGGGGCTTATCCCAATTCGAAATTGTATCATTATTCGAGCGCCTGTTACCATTGCACCGATGCTAAATGCGTAAAAGGTTGTCCGACAGGGGCTATGCATTATGCTAAAGATGGAACTGTACAACACGATGACGAACTTTGTATTGGTTGCCAATATTGTGTTTGGAATTGCCCCTACGAGGCACCCCAATATATTGACGAATTAAATATAGTCAAAAAATGTGATTCTTGCAAGGATATAAGGGATGCAGGCGAAAATCCCGCTTGTGTAGATGCCTGCCCCATGAGATGCTTGGAATTTGGAGATCTAGATGAATTGAGGAAGAAACATGGTGCAGACCTAGTTACTAGTATTCCAATTCTCCCTACATCCTCTTCATTAAAGCCTTCTATATTAATTAAGCCACGAAGTTATGCTTTAGAACTAGATTTTGTGGAAAAGGAGGTTTAGTAAATGGAACATATAGATTTAACTTTATTTTCTATTTGTGTGCAGGCTGCCATAGGTATTATGATTTTTGTAGCTATTGGCATGCTTCTTAATAAAGATGCTTTATTTAAAAATAGTGTATTTGCTGCGGTAGGACTAGGTGTAATTGGTATGCTTGCTTCATTACTCCATCTCGGCAAGCCTTTTAGTGCTATAAGGGCTTTATATCAGTTTGGAGAGTCATGGCTGAGTAGGGAAATCTGGTTTACAGCTATTTTTATGGCTTTGCTAGTTCTGATTGCTTTACTCATCATACTTAAATCTGATAATAGGCGGGCAATAATCGGTTTAGCTTGGGGAGCTGTATTGGTAGGCTTAGTAGATGTATTTTCTATGGCTGCTACCTATAGCACATCTAGTGTACCAATCTGGCAAGGAAATGCTACTTTTGTAGAATTTTATGCGGCTACTATTTCTATAGGTGCAGTACTATTTTTGCTACTTAGCTTTAAGGAAGCGGTTAATATGGGCAGAATAGCTGCTTTAGCAGTGGCTGCCATTGTCATCGTGCAGGTGGCCATAGTAGTACCTTATTTTGTGGCAGTAGCTGGTAATTCAAGTGCAGCTTTGCATGGTAGTTTGGGAATTTTGGCTAGCATGGGGCTTGCAAACTCACTAAAATGGATAGCTATTCTATCAGGAACTGTCATGGTATTGTGGCTTGTCAAAGGGGAACAAAGCAAATCCTTTGAATCTTTATTAGCTGGGAGCGCATTCCTTTTATTCGCAGGACACCTGGTGGGGCGTTATCTCTTCTATGCTTCATTAGTAGTCACAGGGATAGGTCTTAGCTAAATCTGCTTATTGAAGGGGAGTATTTCAAGGGTGCTCCCCTTTTACTTTATTTACAAGTGCTAGAATCAGCTTATAGTCCCTAATTCATGTTATAATTTGCACAAACAAATAGTTGGAGGTGGTGAAATGAGGAAGTGGCAAGGGAAAATCCGTTTAAGAACTCGTTTCATCATTTTATTGGTAGGCTTATTGGTGGTATCCCTCGTATTTAATTTAATTTGGAGTAGTATCAGATATCAAAAACAAAACGAAATGGAAATGCGGGAAAAGGCCTATATACTGTCCCAGCAATTAGATGCAGTGTGGGAGTTTATGGCGATTAATCAAGACTTAATCAACTATGATTCTGAGGGCAATTATGATTTTAAGGGTCTACATTGTTCCCTAGTTGGTAAAAGTATCGGTAAATTATTTGGTAAAAAGACAGATTACATTATACGCTATACCAATTTTAATCCACGTAATAATGTTGATATACCCGATGATTTCGAACTTAATGCCTTAAATTCTTTTTTAGATGATGGAAATGTAACTGAATTTTTTGCAATTGTCAATTATGAGGGTAAGGAATCTTTTCGTTACTTGGCTCCTATGAAGATAGATAATACCTGCTTGGAATGTCACGGTGATCCAGTAGGTGAGTTGGATATTCTTGGTTACCCTAAGGAAGGTTGGAAGATTGGCGATCTGGGTGGTGCGGTAAGTATTATCATGCCTATCGACATGTATCAAAAAAACTTCCAAGCTAATGTCATACGAGAAGGGGCTTTTTTCTCTGTACTGACTTTAATTTTTATAATAATTATCTATATTGCTACTGCCAAGTTGTTTACCAACCCCTTGCAAAGGTTTAAAAAAAGAATAGAAAAAATAAAAAGAGGTGACTTAGAAACCGATTTTGATGATATTGATGCAGCAGGTGAAATTAAAGATCTAGTACAGCATTTTAATGATATGACTATTCAGTTGAATAATTTATATACTGATCTAGAGAATAAGGTGCAAATTCGCACAAAAGAACTGGCAAACACTAATACGATTTTAGAAACCCAGCAAATTCAACTAGAGAAAGCAAATCGTAGGTTACGTGAAGATAACCAATATAAGTCTGAATTCATTGCTATGATGAGCCATGAACTAAGGACTCCATTGACTTCCATTATTGCTTTTGCCGAAATACTGGAAAGAAATGAAAACCTCAAATCTGAAAGAGACCTAAGGATAGTCAAGGAAATTAAAACTAATAGCCTGATTTTGTTAAATATTATAAGCGATATTCTTGAGATGGCACGCTTGGAGGTAGGCAGAAATGGGCTATTACTAGAGCTAGTAGATCTAGTAGATGTAATAAATGCTGTGGATAGTGCTATTCAACCATTAGCCGATAGGAAAAGAATTGAATATGCCAGCAATGTTGAGCGGGATGTGCCTTTGATTAAGGCGGATCGAGAAAAACTGCGACAAATCATAGCTAATCTAGTAAGTAATGCGGTAAAATTTACCCCTGAGAATGGTAAGATCCAAGTCAATGTTGTTTATGATAGCACTAAAAGGGAAATATTAATTAATGTACAAGATACGGGTATAGGTATCCGTGAGGAGCATTTAGATTATATATTTGAAAAATTCGCCCAGAGTGATTCTTCCGTCTACCGCCAATATAGTGGAACTGGTTTAGGTTTAGCATTAGCTAAACAATTTACTGAACTTCATGGTGGTTGGATTATAGTTTCAAGTGAGTTAAATAAAGGAAGCATCTTCACGGTTGGTATTCCATTAAAAAGAGAGGTGGAGTTTAATGGGGAAATTGATTGATAATGTAGAGGATAGTATTGCAATTTTATTAGCCAATAGAAGCTTTTTATATCAATTATTACAAAGTGTTTATGCTGATGAACCAAATAGAGAATTAATAGAAATAGTACTTAATAATCATACTTTGGAAGCATTGAATTTAATTGCTGAAGCTGATGAATTTAATGAATTTCATGTGTTGTTAGATAAACTTCATACTGATATACAAAAAAATGCCGATGCTACTATGGAACTCTTAAAAACTGAATATACTTATTTATTTATAGGGCCAGCTAAGTTGCCTGCACCACCTTGGGAATCTGTGTATATAGGAAAGGAGCGCCTAATTTTTCAGGAAAGTACATTGAAGGTGCGCCAAGCTTATTTGCAGTATAATTTTTTACCTAGCAGATATCCCCATGAAGCTGATGATCACATTGCCCTAGAATTAGATTTTATGGCCCACTTAGCTAGGTTAGCCATAGAATACTTTGAAATGGAAGAGTATGAAAAGGTCATTAGGCTTTTAAAGGACCAAAAGATTTTTTTGACTGAACATTTACTTATGTGGATTAACGAATTTGCTGCCGATATACAAAAAAGTAAATTAAATTACTTTTATCCAGCAGTTGCCCTATTGACGGGACGGGTACTAGAAATTGACAGTGAAGTTTTAAATGAAATTCTTGTATATTTGAAATCTTAGCGGCTAGAGGCTCTTTTAGCTATTGTTCGGGGTTTGGATTTGACTAGCAGTTTTTTAGATATTAATCTTTAGTATTAAGCGAAGATAAGGCGAAATACTGGAGGGAATTAATATATGGCTTTTACTAGTTATCGATATAAAAGGCTAGTCAAGATGGCTAAAATTCTGATATCGGATGGTATTCGAAAAGATATCACTATAAATTCTGGTGCTATATGGTATGATGATTGGTTTACTGTGGGGGAAATTGGTTACCGTACTTTTATTATTTCAGAACCGCGGCTTTATTTGCAAAATAATTCTTATTTAATTCTAGGTGATTCTGCAGCCCTCTTATTCGATACTGGAAGCGGTAAAAGGGATTTGTCTTCTGTAGTTTTTTCCCGTGAACAATTAATTGCCTATGTATGGGGTGAGAACTATGTTGGAGAGTCGACGAGTATCGCAGTTTTTGTCCGCAAGATAAGGGAAAAGATCGAAGATGAGCCTTCTAAACCGAAATATTTGCAAACGGTTTGGGGCATTGGATACAAACTAGGAGAAAGATAATAGTTACTAGTGGGGTGACGTGCATAATGGATATAGAAAAAATAGCGAATTTTATTGCCGACAAAATGTCCCCAGTTGGAGTTAATAGTCAACAATGTGCAAGGATAAGATCTCCTTTGAGCAAGTGTAGTAATTGTTTAGATATTTGTCCCCAGCAAAGGATTAAAATTTCAAGTAAGACACTTTCCTTAGCTGATAATTGCTTGGAATGTGGTCTTTGTGCTTCAGTATGTCCTACAGGTGCTTTGACTTTAAAAGAGCCGGATTTAATAATGATATTAAATAAAATTGAACAGGCCTATAAGGATAAGGGAGTGGTGAATATCAGTTGCCGCCGCAACCTATCTGTAAATGATGAATGTATTAAAATTCCTTGTCTGGGTACCCTTGGCCCGGAAATTATATTAGTTATGCGTTTATATGATTTTCCTATCTATTTTATTTATACAGAGGAAGAATGTAAGTCATGTCCTGTCAAGGGCGGAATTGATTTGTTTAATGCTCGTGCAGTTCAAGTTGATGGTCTGATAGAAGAATTTTCATTAGAAGCCCGTGATTTAGTGCAGCTTGCTAGGCAAAAAGAAAATAAGTTTAAAGAAAGGCCAAAAAAACATCAGGAAACTAATATAGAAAGACGAGCATTATTCAGTTCGGTTTTTAATGGTTTTCGCAAAATGCCTGGGCTAGTTATAGAAAGTTATATGGGGACACAAAATAATCAGGCCCAGACTACTACAGCACCTAAAAGGGTAACAGATTATGTAGCCATTGATCGTATAGAAATATTAAAAAAATATCTTTATGAAAAAATGGAAGATCCCAGTCGAAAAGTTAAACTATTATATCAACCACACCTAGTAGATACCTGTTATTTCTGCAAAGCCTGCACTATATTATGTCCTACAGGTGCCCTAGAATATAATGAAAAAGATAGCGAAATTATTTTGGATAGTGGTAGGTGCTCTGGTTGCAACCTATGTGCTGACCTTTGTTTTCATAAAAGTTTAAAGTTAATGCCCGTATCGCTTGAATCTGTAGCGACATCTTCTAAAATAAACTTTATTAAAGGCCATACAAAGGTTTGCGAGAAGTGCCAGGAATCCTTTATCGCTTCGGGAGAGGCTTTAATATGTGCAAAATGTAGATCGCAGGGTAATATGGGGATGGTTAACTGAATATAGATAAACTCGACCTCCCACTTTAAATTTTCATAACTCTTAGTTTAACATGGTATATTTTTTTATTTTTTAAGCAAAGCTAATTGTGAGAAAATATAAGGAGGTTACTATATGCTTGGAACAATAGTTAGATTTGTAGTATCTGCTTTAGTTTTAATGCTAATAGGATTTTTAATTCCAGGTGTTACCGTAGCTGGATTTTGGGGAGCCTTAATAGCAGCTCTTGTAATAGCGGGATTAGGATGGGCTGCAGAAGCTATTTTAGGGGATAAGGTTTCCCCCCAATCTAGAGGTTTTGTAGGCTTTATTACCGCAGCAGTTGTTATTTATTTGGCACAATTTATAGTGCCAAGCTTTCTTTCTGTATCATTAATAGGTAGTTTGTTAGCTGCTTTCGTGATAGGGATAATAGATGCTTTTGTACCTACTGAGCTAAGGTAGGGCTAGTATTTTTTACAAAACAAAATTATATATATAAAGAGCTTGCCTATGGACATTGCAATAGCATATTTGAGGCGAGCTTTTTTTTGATTACAAAAGATCATAAAAAGCCAGTTTCTTCAAAATATTTGTGCATCCTATTTGCCCCAAACATCTGTTGACATAAGATATATCATGGTCTAGCATAGATGAAAATTATGCCTTGTTATGTGAGGCTATTTTAGTATAAGTAATAATTTTAACACCATTTTTAATAAAAATATTTTCATATCATAATTACGCAGCAATGAAACACCTACATTGTGGGGGACAGTATGGTATTAGCTAGGGCTCTTATGAAAGTGAACTATAAAGAAATGATACATATGAATTAGAATAGAAGCATACTCTTTTATATTAGCAATAAGTTATTAATGACAAATAATAATCTATTGTGATAAAATAAGTTCAGATATCTATAGGGATAAATAATTTCTATGCTAATATAGAATTGTCTTATAGGGGAATGTGCGGAATAAACAATTTTTAACTTAACAAAATAATATTACATAAATATATAGCTCCGAGCTTTCTATCTAAAGCTCTGGCCATGATAGCAAGCCGCTGGGTTAGCTTAGAAATGAGTTAGCCTCCCATTATCGGAAAGGAGCCTTAATTTTTGGTGTATTTTAAGGTTAGATTGCGGCGTTTTCATGTGATGGAGTTTTTATGCCTTTAGTCTAGACTGAAGGCATTTTTATTTTAACTAGGTATAGGTACTGTTTTAATGAAGAGGGGGGATAAAAAAGTTAATACTGTACTCTTAACTATACTCTTAATTAGGGGGAAGGAGAGAATGTTATGCAAGTAACTCGTCGTGGTTTCTTAAAACTATCTGGTGGCCTGTCATTGGCTACATTTGCAACTGGGCTGGGTATTAACATGGCTGTAGCTGCAAATAGAGGATATGCTTTAAAACTTGATGGATGTACAAAAGCAACAAGTATTTGTCATTTTTGTTCCGGTGGCTGTGGTTTGCTACTATACATTAAAGACGGCAAATTAGTCCATTTGGAGGGGGACCCAGATAATCCGATTAATGAAGGAAATCTTTGTCCTAAGGCCGCTAGTCTTGAGCAGGTAGCTTATTCAGAAGCTCGCCCCAAAACACCACTATATCGTGCTCCAGGGGCTAGTGAATGGCAAGAAATTTCTTGGGATGAAGCCCTCGAACGTATTGCAAAAAAGACTGTCGAAATTAGGGATGAAACATGGACAAGTACTGATGAAATTGTAGATCCTAAAACAGGGGAGAAAAAGACTGTTCCAGCTAACCGAGCTGATGGAATTGCTGTTATAGGTTCAGCTGAAATAGATAATGAAGAATCTTATTTATTATCGAAATTTGCTCGCTTGATTGGGACACCGCATCACGAACATCAGGCCCGTATTTGACACGCACCTACGGTGGCTAGTTTGTCACCTTCATTTGGTCGTGGTGCTATGACTAACTCTTGGCAAGATATGCAGAACTCCGAGTGTTTCCTGATTGCTGGCAGTAACTGTGCTGAAGCACATCCTATTGCTATGAAATGGATTAATCGGGCTAAGGCTAAAGGTGCCAAAATTATTGTAGTTGATCCTGTCTTTACTCGTACTGCTTCCAAAGCAGACATTTTTGCTCAAATTAGACCTGGAACGGACATTGCCTATCTTGGAGCTATTATTAAATATATTATTGACGAAAAATTATATGATGAATTCTTTGTACTCAATTTTACTAACGCACTTTTAAAAATTAATGAAGATTTTAAATTCGAGGACGGCTTGTTTTCGGGTTTTGATGAAACAGGTAAAAAATATAATTATTCTACATGGGCATACCAACTCGATGCAGACAATAAACCAGTTAAGGCTGATAGCTTAGACGATCCTAATTGTGTATTCCAGAAAATCAAAGAACATTATTCAAGATACACTTTAGAAACTGCTGAACAAATCTCAGGCATTCCAGCTGAAAAAATTAAACTTATTGCAGATACTTTTGTGGCTGCGAAACCAGGCAATATTTTGTATGCTTTGGGTATGACTCAGCATACTACTGGTGTGCAAGGGATTCGTTGTTATGCAATTATTCAATTATTACTAGGAAACATGGGTAAAGCTGGTGGAGGTATTCAAGCACTACGTGGTGAGCCTAATGTACAAGGAGCTACAGATATGGCTAATCTGAATGCTAATTTACCAGGATATCTTCCTTATCCTACCAATGCCCAAGTAAATTTACATGATTACGCAGTTAGTTTTGGTTCTGTGCAACACAAACCATTGGTGGCCTTACTCAAGGCTTGGTTTGGCAAGAATGCTACTGCGGAAAATGATTATGGCTACGGTTGGCTACCTAAAAACGATCCAACTAACATGCCTATTCAACCTCAATTTTTCAACTGGATGGAAAAAGGGCAATTTAAAATACTCTTTAATATAGGTTCTAATTCCTCGGTTTCTATTCCAGATCGCAAGATGGTAGCTAAAGGGCTTTCCTGCTTAGATATGCTTGTAGTGGCTGATATATTCAATATAGAAACTTCGCAATTCTGGCTTGAGGATGGATTAAATCCTGCCGAAATCCAAACCGAAGTTATTTTCTTACCAGCAGCTTTCGTCTATGAAAAAGCTGGGACTATGACTAACTCATCTCGGTTAATTCAATGGAAAGACGTAGCATTAAAACCACTCAATGATTGTCTACCCGACTTAGATATTATAGATAGAATATTTAGAAACATGCGGGATATTTATGCTGGAAGCACAGATCCCAAAGATGAGCCTATCCTAAAGGCTAACTGGGATTATGGTGAGCATGCTGATCCTTTCTTGGTTCTAAATGAGCTAAATGGATACAATGACAATACTGGTAAGCTTACTGCTAGTCTAGCTGAATATTTGAATGCACCAATAGGCACCGTCTCTACTGGGTGCTGGATATATGCGGGCGTTACACCACCTGGGGAAAACTTAGCCGATCGCAGAGATTATTCTGATCCTACTGGTCTAGGACTTAATGAAAACTATGCTTTTGCCTGGCCAGGTAATATTAGAGTTCTGTACAATCGGGCTTCCTGCGATGCAGAAGGAAAGCCAGTTGATCCCGACCGCGCCCTTGTTTGGTGGGATCCTGTACAAGGTGTTTGGACTGGAAATGATGGTCCAGACGTAGTCGATAAGACTAAAGGTCCTGACACCCCAGAAGGGAAACAAGCTTTCCGCATGAATCCTGAAGGTGTAGGACGTTTGTTTACAGCTAGCTATACTAGTGGTGTTTCTTCATCACCAGTTCCTACGGACAGCATAGCTGCAATCCCAGTTCGTGGTGCAGGAATGGTAGTAGATGGACCAATGCCTGAATTCTACGAACCTATTGAAAGTCCAACTACTAATATTCTTAATCCAAAAGTGCCGAATAATCCTATGGCAAAGATCGTATCTACGGAATTTGGCGATCCTAAGGATTATCCCTATGTACTTACTACTTATACCATCTGTGAACATTTCTGTGCAGGCGGTATTACCAGGAATATTCCTTGGTTAAATGAACTTATGCCCGAGCCTTATGTTGAAATTAGTAAAACACTAGGACAAAAGCTTGGTGTTAAGGAAGGCGATAAAGTTAAGATATCATCTATCCGTGGTGAGTTAGAAGTACGTGCTCTGGTAACCGACCGTATTCAAACTTTAAAGGTAAACGGAAAAGAAACAGAGACCGTCGGCATGCCATGGAGCTGGGGTTTCGCTAGCTTAAATCCCGGCCCTAGCGCGAATAATGTGACAATAAACGTCTGTGACCCAGGTGCTGGAACCCCTGAGTACAAATGTTGTCTTGTCGACGTAAGGAGGGCTTAAGATGACTACACCAAAAATGGTTTTTGTTGACACTTCATTATGTACAGGTTGCAGGGCTTGTTCCGTAGCCTGTAAAGCATGGAATGATTTGCCAGCAGAGAAAACCCAATTTGTTTCGGGTATCCAATCCCAAGGGGATTATACCTTTAATACCTGGACATATATAAGTTATCATGAAAAATATGAAAATGAAAAAATGGATTGGTTTATGTTTAAACACCAGTGTTATCACTGTGGCGATCCTGCTTGCATGAAGGCTTGTCCTGCAGAAGCCATATACAAAACTGAATCAGGTTATACAATTATTGATGAAGATAAATGTATTGGCTGTGGATATTGTAATACTAACTGTCCATGGGGTGTGCCTAAGCTCGACCCTGTACGTAAGAAAAGTTATAAATGTACTGGTTGTATTGATAGAGTGGAAAACGGTATGGAACCCGCTTGTGTAAGCGTTTGCCAAACAGGCGCCCTAAATTATGGGGAAAAAGCGGATATGCAAAAACTTGCTAAGGCTCGCTTGGCTGAAGTCAAAGAGTCTTATCCTAATGCCCAGCTATATGGCGATAACATTATGGGTGGCACTACTTATCTCTATCTATTATTAGATGAGCCACAAGTTTATGAAGTCCCAGCGAAACCAAAGACACCAATTTCTCTAACTCTTTGGAAGGACTTAGTTCATCCACTGGGAGGAATTGCAATTGGAGCTGCTGCTTTAGCAATTACTGGTGGAGTGCTAGCGAATTTCGCAAGGGGTAATTATCGCAAGAAACCTGAAGATAGCGATGATTTCGATACCCAACTATAAGGAGGGAACAAAATGGCTAAAAAATCTAATACAATAATGCGCTTTACGCCTGGCGAACGTTTCGTCCATTGGGCACATGCAGTAACATTTTTACTACTATTATTTACGGGATTAGGCGTATTATCTATCTTTTTCCAACCAGCAATGAATATTTTCGGAGGTATTCAGACTACCCGAGTTATTCACAAAGTTGCCGCAGTTGTCTTTTGTGTATCTATGCTATTTGGCTTTACGATTGGTGAAGGTGGCAGACAGCTTAGAAGTTGGTTTAAAGAGTCCTTTGCATTTGGTCGCGATGACTTTGGTCATGCCAAAAATTTTCCATTGGAATTTTTCGGTGGACATAAACCTTATCCACCTCAAGGGAAATTTAATGGCGGGGAAAAAATCAACTCCATGATTACTATTCTTGGTATGATTTGTATTGCGGCTAGTGGATTTATAATTTGGCTTGCTCCATCACTACCTATGTGGCTAGTGCAATGGGCATACCCAATACATTCTGGCTGTGCTTTATTGCTAACGGCACTCTTGATTGCTCATTTCTATCTAGGTGTACTACATCCAGATTCCAACCAAGCTTTGAGTGGAATGTTTAATGGACGGATACCTAGAAGATTTGCTTATGAGCACTATCAACTATGGTACAAGGAAGTTAAGGACAAAGAAGGTTATCAGTAAGCAAATTAGATTAGGACAGTTTTAAAAACTGTCCTAATCTTAGGGAGGATTATAAATGGATAGGGAAAAGGACCTACAAGTTCCAGCAGAAGACAATTCAATGGAAGAAGCTTATCAAAAATATAGGAATCTAAAGAAGATAGTTAACAATTGGCAAATTGAACATAAAAACGACTTATTACAAGTAGTTGCGATTGCTGATACCCCTCCATTTTTACCGGTAAAAGACATGCCTTTAGCTGAAATCATTCAGCTTTGGCAAAAATTAAACAATTATGCCGAAATTAGTATTTCCGATATAAAACTAAAAGAAATTTGGCAACATCTGGTGATAAATGCGGACACACTAAAGGAAGAAATAGACCAAGAATTATTATTACATCTCCAAATGGCTATAAAAGGTATTGCTCAAATAGTAAGTAATAATATAAATCATGATAATTTTGATCAAGCAGGCTTATTCGAGGAATTAGATTGCCCTATCTGTGGCGAAATATCTACAATGGCAGTTTTGAAACCACCTAATGGGAATAGAAATATACATTGCTTAGTATGCGATTTTGAAAGGCCTTTTAGACGTACGGGTTGTATACACTGTGGAAACACAGAGGCAAAAAGCTTCGTGTATTTGCAAAATGAACTTTTCCCAGGTGTGGAGCTTGTTGTTTGTGAGGTTTGCGGACAGTACTTTAAGGAAATAGATACCAGACGTTTAATTGTGGACGATTATTTTTGGGAAGATTTAAGAACCCTTCCCCTAAATTTTGCGGTTGAAAATTGGTGGCAAGAAAATAAAAGCAAAGATGATGAAATTCACTAAGTAAATTACTAGTTTTATATTGAAATAAGGCTTTTTAATTACACGCATTAATTTAAGTTATACAAAGAATTATTATCACTAAAAATGCAGGTTCTGTATTATCGATGTCTAAACTTCATGATTAGATATAAAAATACATTTCCGACAAAAAAGCGATTAGTTTAGACAATTGCAGGGCTATATTTATTATTCATGTGCCAATTTAAAAATCCTTATAGCTTGTTTATCAAAAGATGGAGATTAATTACCAGGTTACTTTGTTTAGTAAGGTTGTTTTAGGAATACAACTTGTAAATAGCTTTTGATTTAGGGAATTGAAAATTAAGAACTAAAGAAGGAGTGATGGGAGTGAAATTAGTCAAGCTTATCATTGACGGAAGGGAGGTTGAAGCCCCAGTTGGTAGCACAATTATGGAAGCTGCTGATAGTGTAGGAATAGATATTCCTAGATTGTGTTACGATCCCGAGTTATCTAACATGGGAGCATGTCGTTTATGTGTGGTAGAAGTCCAAGGTAATGCTCTTCTACCTGCTTCATGTGTTACACCTGTAACAGAAGGTATGGTTGTTCAGACTGAATCAACCGCAGTTGTTGAAGCTAGGAAAATGATTCTAGATTTAATGATTGCAGATCATCCTATGGATTGTCTGACATGTGAGAAAATGGGGGACTGTAAACTTTCTGATTACGCGTATCGTTATGGAGTAAAGGAAAGTTCATTTGATGGAGAAAAGCATAATTATGCGATAGACGACAGTAATCCTTTTATAATTAGGGACTTAAACAAATGCATTCTTTGCGGTGCTTGTGTTAGAGCCTGTGAAGAAATGACTGGTGCTGACAACCTATCCTACTTGTATCGTGGTTATGATCGTAAAGCGACTACCGCGGGGGATGTAGATTACATTGATTCTGATTGTGTGTTTTGTGGACAATGTGTAGCTGTTTGTCCCACGGGTGCCTTAATGGAAAAACCATTAGTAGGCATGGGCAAACGTTACGAATTTGAAAGGGTTAGGACTACTTGTCCTTTCTGTGGAACAGGCTGTAATTTTGATTTGGCTGTTAAAGATGAAAAGGTTGTGGGGGTTCTTTCTAATCCAGACAGTCCAGTTAATGGACGTAGCCTATGCATTAAGGGTAGATTTGGCTGGGATTACATTTATAATGAAGAACGGCTTACTACACCTTTGATTAAAAAGAACGGTAAATTTGAACCAGCTTCATGGGATGAGGCACTTGATTTAATCTCTAGTAAATTTAAAGAGGTTAAGGATAATTATGGTGCTGATGCTTTTGCTTCACTTAGTTCAGCACGCTGTACTAACGAAGAAAACTATTTAATGCAGAAATTTACCAGGGCTGTAATGGGGAATAATAATGTTGACCATTGTGCCCGTACTTGACACGCTCCAACCGTAGCCGGTCTGGCTACTACATTTGGCAGTGGTGCAATGACTAACCCTATTAGTGATATTAGTGATGAAGCTGAATTAATGTTGTTAATTGGCTCCAACCCAACCGAAGCTCATCCTGTTATAGGTTACAAAATGAGACAAGCAGCCCGTAATGGGACAAAACTTGTAGTCTGTGACCCACGTCATATTGACCTGGTTGATGAAGCGGACCATTGGTTACGCCATAACCATGGTACTGATATACCTCTTGTTAATGGACTTATGCATATTATTCTAAAAGAGGGCTTGGAAGATAAGAAGTTTGTTGAAGAAAGAACTGAAAATTATGAAGAATTAAAAGCCATTGTAGAAAATTATCCTCCCGAAAAAGTTTCCGAACTTACTGGTGTTGCTGTAGAAGATTTGTATACAGTAGCTAGACTTTATGCTACTACTGATAAAGCTATGATTTTTTACACTTTAGGTATTACGGAACATATTTGCGGAACTAGAAATGTTATGAGTTTAGCCAATTTAGCTATGTTAACGGGACATGTTGGAAGACCTGGAACTGGTGTATGCCCAATACGTGGTCAGAATAATGTTCAAGGTGCTTGTGACATGGGTGCACTACCTAATGTCTATTCTGGTTATCAAGCAGTTACTTCTGATGAAGCTAGGGCAAAACATGAAGATGCCTGGGGAGTATCCCTACCTAGCAAAATGGGCTTAAAAATCCCAGAAATGTTTGATGCAGCGATAGAAGGTAAAGTAAAAGCCATGTATATTTTAGGTGAAAACCCAGTTCTAACTGACCCGGATGCTAATCATATTAAAAATGGTTTAAACAGTCTGGAATTTTTAGTAGTTCAAGAGCTGTTTTTAACAGAAACTGCAGTTTTGGCAGATGTTATTCTTCCTGGTTCTAGTTTTGCTGAAAAGGATGGAACATTTTCTAATACTGAACGCCGGGTACAAAGAGTACGTAAAGCAATTGAACCTTTAGCTGAAAAGGCTGATTGGGAAACTATTTGTGAGATATCCAATCGCATGGGTTATCCTATGGATTATGATAGTCCAGAGGAAATATGGGATGAAATGGCCTCATTATCTCCTTCCATGGCGGGTATAAATTATGCTAGAATAGACAAAAATGGCTTGCAGTGGCCTTGTCCTAGTCTAGATCATCCTGGAACACCATTTCTACATGCGGGCAAATTTAGCCGCGGATTAGGCTTATTCCAACCTTCAGAGCATATACCTCCTGGGGAAATGCCTGATGCAGATTATCCCTACTTGTTATGTACAGGTAGAATATTGCAACATTACAATGTTACTACCATGTATTCGGGTGGCATAATGGAAATATGGAATAAAGAAATGGCTGAATTAAATCCAGTTGATGCGGAGAAACTTGGAGTGAAAACTGATGACCAAGTTAAAGTTACATCAAGAAGGGGAGAAGTAGTAACTCATGTCCAAGTTACGGATAGAGTATTACCAGGGGTAATTTGGATGTCTTTCCATTATCCTGATACTCCTACTAATGATATAACTAGTCATCATTTAGATCCTATTACTGGAACTGGTGAATATAAGGTTGCTGCAGTTAAAATTGAAAAACTGTAGGAGGCAAAAAAATGCGCAAGGTACTGGTAGACGAAGCAGTAGGTATGGAACTTGGCTATGACATAACGAAAATTGTACCTAAAACCGAAAAATACCGGGCATTTCGTAGGGGCCAAGTTATAACTAGGGAAGATATACCAATATTAAAGGATATGGGTAAACAATATGTATATGTATTGGGGCCCGACAACAATCTTATTCACGAAGATGAAGCTGCATTACTTTTAGCTAAGCGGGCTTCTGGACCTGGGGTAACCCAAACTGAACCTAGCACTGGACGTGTCAATCTTGTCGCAGAATACGATGGTTTACTTAAAGTAAATGTAAAACTCCTTGACCAGCTAAATAATGAAAGGGATCTTGTATTTGCAACATTGCACAATAATCGTGCCATACTAAAGGGACAGCTGATTGCTGGAACTAGAGTAGTGCCTATTGCAGTTCCTCGTGAAGTAATTGATAAAATTGAGGGTCTTACTGCTGAAGCGGTACCTATGCTCACGATAAAACCATTTTTACCATTGAAAGTAGCGGTAGTTACGACTGGTTCCGAGGTTTTTAGTGGACGGATTAAAGATGGTTTCAAAGATGTTATCTCTCAAAAGATTGCACCTTTTAAAGGGCAATTGATTGGTCAAAGTGTGGCGCCAGATGACCATACTTTGATAACGAAAGAGATTGAAAAATTCCTAGATAAAGGAGCCGAATTGATTTTTGTTACTGGCGGTATGTCCGTAGATGCAGATGATGTAACCCCACAAGGGATTACAAATACTAGTGCTGAAGTTGTTTTCTATGGAGCTCCAATTTTACCTGGTTCCCAGTTTATGTTGGCCTATAAGGATGATGTACCAATTTGTGGCGTACCAGGTGGGGCCCTATTTAGTAGTAAAACGACTTTGGATATATTGCTTCCCCGTTTGTTTGCTAATGACAGGATAGAATATGCTGATATTGTGGCTATGGGGCATGGTGGTTTATGTGAAGATTGTAAAATCTGTCACTTCCCCCAATGTCCTTACGGAAAAGCTACTTACTAAAATATATGGAGGGTATCTCAATGCTAGTAAATAGAGATGTTGAAGAAGTACAATCGAAAATTGTTAATAGTATCCCCCATTTAGGTAATGACTCTGTTTCTATTCTGGAATCAGTAGGACGGGTAAGTGCCGAAAATCTATATGCCTCAACTAGTCTTCCAGCTAATCGCCAATCAGCTGTCGATGGGTATGCACTTGCTTACCTAGAGGGAGAAAGTCTTGAAAGATACGCATTAACTGGAAATCTTGCTTTAGGAGAAATGTCTAAGATACCTTTGCAAATAGGTGAGGCTATAGGGGTTGGAACTGGGGGCAATTTACCAGAAGGAACAGTAACGGTTATTCCCCATGAGAATACCAAAATAGTAGATGATTTTTTATATCCTACTAAATCTATTAGATTAGGGGACAACATTAAACAAATCGGTGAAGATTATCATAAAGATGATTTATTGATAGCGAAGAATCAGATACTAGGACCTGGTGAAGTCGGATTACTCGCAGCCTTTGGCAAGACTGAGGTCTTAGTTTACCCTAAGCCCAAAGTAGCTATGCTTTCCCTTAGTGAAAATATAGTGCCTTGGCAGGAAACACCTAATTTAGGTCAAATGCGGGATAGTAATGGGCCATTATTATCAGCCTTAGCTGTGCAGGATGGTGCAATTCCCACATTGATCAAAATAGCAGACAAGGATGAAAATACCTTAAAGAAATCTATATTAGAATTAAGTGAACAGGTAGATATTATTATCATTTCGGGAGGTACATATTCTGAAAATGATAATGAAGCCCGTCTGCTAATTGAAGATATGGGTGGAAAAACATTATATTGGGGTGTACCAATCCAACCTGGAAGTCATACAGGTGCCGCGGTATTAAATTCCTCTTTGGTTTTCGCCCTATCTGGAAATCCTGCCTCTTGTGCAGTCGGTTATGCCTTGTTTGTAGGAACAGCTATTAGGGCTATACAAGGACTGAACCCTTATTTATCTAAGGTGAAAGCCAAATGTACTAATGGCTTCCCTAAGAAAACCGGTTCTAGACGTTTTGTAAGGGGATATCTCAGTTACGACAAGGAAGGCTTTAAAGTGTCAGTACAACCGGGACAAAAACCTAGTATGGTACGTTCCTTGATTGAATGTAATGCGCTTATTGATTTACCATCTAATAATCCTCCCGTCGATCCTGGACAGGAGGTAACAGTATTACTACTTAATACTTTATATAGTCTTATATAAAAGGTTGAACGATAATAAAAAC
Organism: uncultured Syntrophomonadaceae bacterium; assembly: GCA_964514235.1. GTDB lineage: Bacteria > Bacillota > Syntrophomonadia > Syntrophomonadales > Syntrophomonadaceae > JAAYRQ01. The sequence continues at coordinate 83,439 of CAZEPV010000003.1, forward strand.
TGTGTATGTATATTAACGAAAATTTATATCTGGGAGGTGGAGTAATAGTGGCGGATTATAAGGAAATTATAAATAAATTTCGGCAAGTACCTGGTGGTATTATAGAAGCATATAACGCTATTCAAAAGGAGTATAGCTATATCCCCGAGGATGCCATAGCAGTTGCTGCTAAGGCTTTTAAAGTTTCTAAAGCTGAGGCATATGGAGTAGCATCATTCTATTCTTATTTGAAAATAGGTGAGCGGGGTAAGAATGTAATAAGAATATGTGAAAGTGCTCCTTGTCATATAGCTGGTGCAGATAAGGTTGTAGAGGCCTTAGAAAAAGAACTGGGAATCAAAATGGGTGAAAGTACGCCAGATGGCAAATTTGCATTAGAATTTGCGGAGTGTGTAGGACAATGTCAAGCAACTCCAGTAATTACTATTAACAGAAAACCATATGGTGATGTTACGGCAGAAAAGATTCCTGGTATATTAGCCGAATACAAATAATTACTGAAGGGAGGGAATTTCGTGGCTGAAGAGAAACGCATAGTACTGCGTAATTATGGGAAAATTGATCCACTTAGTATTGATGACTATATTAATGCTGGTGGTTATAAAGCTTTAGAAAAAGCTCGTGGTATGGAGCAAAAAGAAGTTATAGACGAAGTTAAAAACTCAGGTCTAAGAGGACGCGGGGGAGCTGGGTTTAATGCGGGGACTAAATGGGGTTTTAGTTATCAAACTCCTGCAGATCAGAAATATGTAGTATGTAATGCTGATGAAGGGGAACCAGGCACTTATAAGGATCGTATCATAATGGAAAATGATCCACACTCACTTTTGGAAGGCATGGCTATTTGCGGTTATGCTATCGGTGCTACCGTAGGGTATATTTATTGTCGTGGCGAATATCCCTATGTGGCCGAAGTTTTACAAACAGCAATAAACCAAGCTAAAGAAAAAGGAGTATTAGGTGATTTTGATATTGAAATCAGATTAGGTGCTGGGGCTTATGTATGTGGCGAAGAAACTGCTTTAATTGAATCTATTGAGGGGCATCGTGGAGAACCTAGGTTCAAACCACCTTATCCCGGTGTAGCAGGTTTGTGGGAAAAGCCAACCGTAGTCAATAATGTTGAAACTTTAGTCAATGTACCAGTAATTATTGAAAAAGGTGCTGATTGGTATAAATCTATCGGTGCTTCTAGTTATCCTGGTACAAAGGTATTTACCCTAACGGGTGATGTCGTTAATAAAACCTTCTTTGAACTTCCTACTGATGTTACCATTCGTGATCTTGTATTCACAATGGGTGGTGGCATTGTAGATGGCAAAAAGTTCAAAGCTGTACAAATTGGTGGAACTTCGGGAGGCTTTATTCCTGAATCCTTGTTAGACACGAAGGTTGATTTCGATTCTATGGCAGCTATCGGTGCTACACTAGGTTCAGGGGCGGTATTTGTAATGGACGAAGATACTGACTTGATTGATGTTATTGAGAGAATTACCAAATTCTTCGAACATGAATCTTGTGGTAAATGTGCCCCTTGCAGAGAAGGAACTAAGAGGTTACATGAAAATCTACAAAAAATAAATAGTGGTGAAGCCACTACAGATGAAATTGCATTAACTGAAAAGTTAGGCAAAGTTATGTCAAGGGCATGTTTATGTGGTTTAGGTCAAGCGGCCCCAGCTCCATTCCTGACTACTTTAAAGAATTTTAGGGCTGACTATGATGCTAAACTAGTATAATTCAAGCTTACTTATTGAAATAATTGTCTTATTAGTATTTATGGGGAACAGACTTGATTAGCATTTACATTAACAAGTCTGTTCTTTTATTTTATGGTTGATAAATTGTAAGCCTATCTTTATGTTATAATAATCATGTAGTTTATAGTTGATGCTGCTTTATGTTCGAGTTTTTTAATTCTGAGGTGATACTTAATGGAACAAAATATTTCCTATACACCCGAAGAGGTTGCCAAAATATTAAAAGTTTCTAAATATACGGTTTATGAAATGGTTAAACGTGGCGACTTGGTAGCCTATCGGATTGGGAGGAATCTTCGTATTCAAGATTCTGATATTGAGGAATATATTGCTAAGTCTAAAGCTAGCGAAAATAACTACAAGGGTTTGATTGTGAAAAATAATGGTGAAAAATTTATACAGATTGATAATGTTGATATTAGCCTGGTAACAGATTTAGAAGGCGAAGCCAGGGTGAGCATTGATCCAGATGATATTATTCTAGCCAAAGGATTGGTAAAAAGTAGTGCTAGAAATATGTTAAAAGGGAAAGTAAGAGATATTAGTGAAAATGACCTATTAGTTAAGGTTTTAATTGATGTAGGTTTTCCACTTTACGCAAATATTACTAAGAGATCCTGCCAAAACATGGAACTAGAACCCGAACAGGATATATATGCTATTTTTAAAAGTAGTGCGGTTAAAATAATATAATTTTTAATAGATATAGGGGGATTAAATTGTTTCCAGCGTTATCTTTTGTAGGTCGACATGATGTAGGTAAAACAACCTTACTTACAAAATTAATATCTTTATTTTCAAAGCGTGGTTATAAGGTTGGGGTGGTAAAACATGCCCATAAAGATATCCAGATTCCTGCGGCCAAGGACTCGGAAAAGCTATTTTTAGCAGGGGCAAATCAAGTTTACCTTTCTTCCCCTAATATTATTATTAATTATCAACGACAATCGGTTGAAAAATCTTTAAAAGAAATATATGAAGAAATACCTAAGAAAAATGTGGATTTAATTTTAGTGGAAGGTTTTAAAGAGGAATTACTGCCTAAAATTGAAGTCATAAGGGAAGACATTAATTCTATTCCCATTTTTGCTCCCAATACAATTGCCTTTGTTGCGGATATTCATATTGAGACTAAACTACCTATTTTCAGTTTTACTGAAATTGAACAATTGTTAGAATTTATCATAGATTATTTTAACTTACCTACATATTAGACTAATATAGTGGAAAGGGGAAAAATTAGATGCAGTATATGAATGCAAAAGATGCCCTAATATCTATTCTAAATAAACAGGAAGAGTTAAAAGAGCTTAATCTCAATGTTACTAGTAGGGCATTAAAGAATGAAGAAGCAATCGGCAATCCAACTAGAACCGATTTCCCGCTATTACAAGGGGAAGAAGTCTTGCTACAGGTGGATATAGATGGTGGTTTAGGACAAGCATTTACTAGTGCACCAGTAGCTTATCAAGGGAATATTGAAGGGATATTAAACTTTCCAAGCGATGAAATAGGTAACAATGCTTTATTTGTAGCCACATTAAATGCTGTAGCACATAAATTAGGATTAGTGGAAAAAACTAAACATTGTATTAATGATCAACCTGAGGAATGTGGAAAAAAAATAAGTGAAAATATTAAGGAAGAATATGGTTTATGTAATATAGGCATTATAGGATATCAGCCCGCAATAATAGAAAATTGTGTTAAGGTATTTGGTCCTGCAAGGGTAAAAGTAACTGATTTAGATATAGATACAGTTGGGACTACTTCTTATGGGGTTACGATACTAGATGGATTAATTGATACCGAAAGAGTAGTGGATTTTGCTGATGTATTATTAATAACAGGGACTGTTTTAGCCAATAATACTTTTAAGGATATTGTAGGGCTGATCGGGGAAAAACCATATTATTTCTTTGGTACTACTTGTGCGGCCTTGGCACATTTTTATAATGTCTATCGTTTGTGTCCTTTGTCTTCTTGATTTTTTCGGGCTTGTTTAGGGGGCTAATTAAAGGCTGGATATTCTCCAGTCTTTTTTAATAACAAAAAAATTGATAAAAAACCTAATTAAAAGTACAATTAGAAATACATAAACGGAAATAATTTTACTCAGGGGGGTAATTAATGTTTGCTTTTATCGGAAATATAGGTCCTTGGGAGTTAATTATTATTCTGCTAATAGCCCTAGTTGTAGTAGGTCCCGGCAAACTTCCCGAAGTTGCTAGATCTATGGGCAGAGCACTTAATGAATTTAGGAGGACTACCACTGGTGTAAAAAGGGAATTCGAAGATGCTATGAAATTTGAAGAACCAGCACCTAGTAAAAAAACTAATATTAATTCAGAAACTACTAGTAATCTCGAAGATGATGAGCCTACACAATCAGATGATACAGAAGATAGGGATGATGGGGAAAATCAGGCAGAAACCAGTGTGGAAGATAATTCTTAGCAATAATATTATAATAAAACTCTTATCGCGAGTGGTGGAGGGACTGGCCCGAAGAAGCCCAGCAACCGCTTATTTAATAGGCAAGGTGCTAAATCCTGTTTAGATGAGGGGTATATAAAACCTTCTATAAATTAGGAGGTTTTATTTTATTAAAAGGGAGATGTATATACTTTGTTAGGAGATTTACATTTATTACTTGGCGAAAAAATCTTGCTTTTGGATGGTGCCATGGGGACCATGCTACAAAATAGTGGTATGCAAGCAGGAGAATGTCCCGAATTGTATGGTATTAGCCACCCTGAAGTGCTTACTGATATCCATTATAACTATGTTGAAGCTGGTGCTAATATAATCCAGACTAACACTTTCGGGGGTAATCGCCTAAAACTAAAAGAATATGGGCTAGAAAATGAAGTTGACCAGATAAATTATGAATCGGTTAAATTAGCTAAAAATGTAGCTGGCAGCAAAGCATTTGTAGCAGCATCTATTGGTCCGACGGGATTATTGCTTAGGCCCTTTGGTAGTACTACTTATGAGGAACTATTCACTGTATTTAGTGAACAAATGCTGGCTTGTGAAAAGGCAGGGGCTGACTTGATTTCTATTGAAACTATGACTGATATAGGTGAAATGCGGGCTGCTTTGGCTGCCGCGAAAAATAGTACCAACTTACCAGTTATTGCCCATATGACTTACGAAAATGAAGGCCGAACTATGATGGGGACAGATCCTCTTACTTCTTTAGTAATATTAGAAGCCTTCCAACCCTTAGCTATCGGGGCTAACTGCTCAGGTGGTGCTAAGGAATTGTTACCCGTGATTGAGGAATTGAATCGTTATACAAGTGTATTTTTATCAGTTGAACCTAATGCCGGAATCCCAGCCCTAATAGATGGGGTCACGGTTTTTCCCGATACACCAGAAGAAATGGGGGAATATGCCCTTTTGCTAAGGAAGGCAGGAGCCAACATTATTGGGGGATGTTGTGGGACAACTCCTGCACACATTAAAGCTATGGCGGATGCCCTGCGGGGACTATCCCCAATTTCAAGAAACAATAAAGTGATACGTAGTTTTGCCTCGCGGACTAGGGCTGTAGTTATCGGGGATGCTAATCCTCTGGCATATATCGGGGAAAGAATAAACCCGACTGCTCGTAAAAAACTAGCTGCAGAAATAAAGAATGGGCAAATGGAAATGGTCATAAATGAAGCTAAAATCCAGGTGGAGGCAGGTGCTCCTATCTTGGATGTTAACATGGGGGTACCTGGGATAGACGAGGCTAAAGCCATGGGTGATGCTGTAATAGCTATTCAAAATGCAGTAGATATTCCCATTGCAATTGATTCCACAAATGTGGAGGCTATTGAAGAAGGCTTGAAAAATTATGTAGGGCGCCCCTTAATCAATTCAACTACAGCAGAAGAAAAAAACCTGAACTTAATTTTACCATTGGCCAAAAAATATGGGGCTGCTATTTTGGGTTTATGTATTGATGAGGCAGGAATACCTGATACTGCTGCAGAACGATTAGAAGTAGCGAGAAAAATCTACGATAGGGCCAAGGAATATGGTTTAAGGGACGAAGATATTTACATTGATACTTTGGTTAAAACTGCTAGTGCAGAACAGGCCCAAGTAATGGAGACTATTAAAGCTTTATCACTTATCAAATCATCCCTTAATGTAGGAACTATCTTAGGTTTAAGTAATGTGTCACACGGACTACCTAGGCGGGATATTTTAAATTCTACATATTTGGCTATGGCTTGGGCAGCTGGGCTGGATTTACCAATCATAAATCCCCTTGAGGAACGGCTAATGGATACTACTAGGGCAGCCCAAGTCTTATTAAATAGGGACGCAAATTGCATAGATTTTATAAATTCATATAGGGATACAAAGTCCAAAGAAATTGACGGCTTAAGGAGCCCTATCTGTGAAGTCTGTAATATTCCAGATCTTCTAGAAGGAATAAAAAATACCAATAAAAGTGAAAAGCCTATTACTGGGGGCGAGGCGAACCCTACAGCTAAACTTAGCCTAGATGAACAGATTAAAAAAGCTATTCTGGAAGGAAATGTACTAATAACGGAAAAACTTGTCGACGATGCCCTAGTTTCTGGATTAGATCCCTTGGTTTTAGTTAATACTAGCCTTATTCCAGGCATAGAAGAAGCAGGCATTAGATATGATAAAAAATTATATTTTCTACCTCAACTAATGATGGCAGCTGAAGCCATGAAGGTAGCTTTTGCCAAAATCAAACCCCATTTAGCTGAAGATAGTGGGCTTAATGAAGGGATAATTGTGCTGGCTACTGTGGAAGGGGATATTCATGATATCGGAAAAAATATTGTGGCAGTTTTATTAGAAAATTACGGATTCAAGATTATCGACTTAGGTAAGGATGTTGAAACAGCCGATATTATTAATGCTGCAATCGAAAATGAGGCAGATATCATTGGCTTAAGTGCACTAATGACTACAACTATGCCACGTATGGCGGAAGTCGTAAAGGAAGCAAAAAAACACAATTTGAAATGTAAGGTTATGGTGGGTGGGGCAGTTCTTACTCCAGAATATGCTGAAAGTATAGGGGCGGATGCCTATTCTCCAGATGCTAGAAATGCAGTCGTCACAGCTAAAAAGTTGTTAGAGACATAAATTACTGAACTGGTTTTTAGTTTAACATTAGATGAGGAGGCTAAAATTATGAAAATTGCAAAAAACGTTTTAGAATTGGTTGGCAACACCCCCATAATTCAGCTTAACAATCTTACTAGTCCAGATGAAGCTGATATCTTCGTTAAATTAGAAAATTTTAATCCCGCAGGAAGTGTAAAGGATCGGCCCGGAATTTATATGCTGGATAAGGCGGAAGAAGAAGGCATATTAAAACAGGATTCCATAATTCTGGAGGCCACAAGTGGCAATACTGGCATAGCCTTAGCTATGGCAGCTTCGGTAAAGGGATACCCAATCGAAATAGTTATGCCCGAAAACATGAGTGATGAACGAAAGAAACTACTAATCCTATATGGAGCCAAATTAGTATTGACGCCAGCTGCCCAAGGTATGAAAGGTGCAGTAGAGCAAGCCCGCAAGATGGCGGACGAAAATGACAAGTATTTTTTAGTAAAACAATTTGAAAATAAATATAACGCTGAAAGCCATGAATTTTCAACTGCCCCCGAAATATTAGAACAAATGGAATATAATCTGGATGCTTTTGTCTGTGGTGTGGGTAGTGGAGGAACCATTACTGGGATTAGTAAAGTATTAAAAGAGGCTTTACCTGAGATATTAATAGCTGCAGTTGAACCTGCGACATCTGCTGTGTTGAGCGGCAATCCTGCGGGACATCACAATATACCTGGTATAGGGCCAGGATTTATACCCAGTATTTTAAATTTAAAAAACATTGATCGGATAATTACTATAAAGGACGAAGCAGCGATTATCGCTTGTATGGAATTAGCACAAAAAGAAGCCCTACTTTTAGGGATATCCTCTGGGGCTGCTATATGTGCAGCAAAGGAGTTAGCTAAAGAATTAGGACCTGGTCGAAGAATTTTGGCGATTGCACCTGATGGAGTAGAAAAATACATGTCTGTAGACATTGGAGGTTACATACTTGAGTAATAAAGAGGTAGCCAGCTATTTAGTTGGATGGCTACAAGAAAGAGTAAGGGAAGCAGGGGCCCAAGGTATTGTTTTTGGAAATAGCGGTGGGGTTGACTCGGCAGTTGCTGGAATCTTAGCTAAAAGGGCTTTTCCCTCAAAATGTCTTAGTTTAATTTTACCTTGTGAAACTCCCACAGCGGAAATAATGGACGCCCAAGACTTTGCACAAAATTTCGATATTCCTTACCGAATAATCAATCTGGATAGTATTTATAATATCTTATGTACACAACTTGATAATCACCTAGAAAGCCAAGCAAGTAATTTGGAACTTACTAGGGCAAATTTAAAGCCTAGACTAAGGATGCTAGTCATGTATTATATGGCTCAAAACCATAATTACCTAGTGATGGGGACTACTAATAAGAGCGAAATGACAGTAGGATATACTACCAAACACGGTGATAGTGGGGTGGATTTACAAGTCTTAGGGGGCTTAATAAAATCCGAAATATATGACCTAGCCCAATATCTTAAAGTTCCAGATAAAATTATCGCTAAACCCCCATCAGCGGGATTATGGGAGGGGCAGACCGATGAGGAAGAAATGGGCATTAATTATACAGAATTGGATAATTATATTAAAACGGGCAAGGGAAGTCCTAGGGTGATAGAAATAATAGAAACTTTATCCCTAAAATCTGAACATAAACGGATATTGCCACCGATAGCCGAAATACCAGAATCTTTTTAATAAAGGGGGAGATGTGTATGAATATTAGACGCCCCTTATTGATTAGGATTATTATATTAGTAGGGGTTTTCGTTTATATAGCTTGGTTGGCTTGGTTTCACTTAGCCAGATTTGATTTTTATGTTATAGTAGCTTTTTTTACATTATTTTTATTATGGACTATAATATCCGAAACTTTTATTTATCAAGCACCAGATACCTACGTTATAGAAGATGAAGATAATAAATCCTTCTTATACCTACAATTATCATTCTTAGTAGCTCTATTTTATGGGGTTATAGATTTTGTAGAATTAGGCATTACGAGAAATAGGGCTTTAGAGCCCCATATTATCTATCTTGGTTTTATCCTGTTTATTCTTTCATGTTTAGTTAGGTCGAAAGCTATTAGTTCTATAGGCAAGTTTTATAATCCGCGTGTAGCTATATATGAAAACCACAATTTAATTACCCAAGGGGCGTATAAGCAAATAAGACACCCTTTATATTTAGGTGATATATTAGGATTTATCGCTATCACCATGATATTTAACTCATGGGGAGCCATGCTTATCATTTTATCTACTACAATGCCTGCACTAATATATAGGATTAAAATTGAAGAGGAATTTATGCTCAGGCATTTTCCCACGGAATATCTGTCCTATATGCAAAGGACGAAAAGATTAATACCAGGCTTGTGGTAAAAGATTGAAAGGGAGGAAAATAAATGGCTGGACATTCAAAATGGTCTAATATTAAACATAAAAAAGCTAAATCAGATGAAAAAAGGGGTAAGGAATTTACTAAAATAGCTAAGGAAATTACTATTGCGGTTCGTAGTGGCGGTGGAAGCGATCCAGAAGCCAATTCCAAATTGAAACTAGCTATCCAAAAAGCTAAAGCAATTAATATGCCTAATGATAATATCAATCGGGCTATTTCTAGGGGTACAGGTGAGACAGAGGCTGATATAATTGAAGAAATAGTATATGAAGGCTATGCCCCAGCTGGTGTAGCTGTACTATTAGAAATAGCAACCGATAATCGTAACCGTACTGCCTCAGAAATTAGACACTTGTTTTCCAAAAATAACGGCAATATGGGGGAGGGTGGTTGTGTAGCTTGGATGTTCAATCGGATGGGTTTAATCACCATTAACAAAGAAGATATCAATGATGAAGATGATTTTATGCTCCAGGCTATAGAAGCTGGAGCTGAAGATATTAAAGATGAGGGTGAATATTATGAAATATTAACAGCCCCAGATAATTTTATGGAAGTAAAGGAAGAATTGGAAAATCTCAAATTTACCATAAATACCGCAGATTTAATAATGCTAGCAGACAATACTATCGAAGTAACAGACGAAGAAACCGTAGCCAAAATATTAAAGCTGATCGATTTGTTTGAGGATCATGATGATGTACAAAATGTCTATACAAATGTATCGGTACCCGATGAAATAATTGAGAAATTAGCTAACTAAACCAATTAAAATTGAATTATAAAAGGCGGGGTGTACAAATTTGAACTAACTCCTATCAAGTACCCCGCCTTTTTAGTTGCCTAAACTTATAATTTTAGCTATTTTTGATTTTTTCTTCCACAGATATTTCATTTTTAGGAACCTCTAAGCGAAACTCCCCATTAATGAAACTTGCTTTAAGTTCTTTTGAATTCACTGTAACCGGCAACATGGCTAAGACACTTTTTAAATTTAATTTACTTGGATAAAGGTCTACATCATCGAAAGATTCAACTTTCATCCAGGGTGCATCTACCTTAAATACTAGATCATCATCTTCACTATAAATTTTAACTGGCACATTTAATTCAAAGTTTTCTGCGAAAATATTATTATTGTAATCAATATCACCATATGGGCCTAAAATATCTAGCTTTGTTCCAGCCCAATTATCGAAAGAATATAATATTTCTTCTAGGGCACTGTCACTAATTGTCCACTTATCTAAATCCACTACTCCATAGTTAGCATTTTCCCACAACCTTCTGTTAGGGTTGAAATCTCCACCATCAGTCCCCCATATTGTCCCATCAGAAAAATACTGGTCCATATTTTGATGTATCTCATCATCATAGTAATAAAGAAATTTGGTTAAGTCTATTTCAATATTGCTAGAAAGGAATTCTATATTTTCCGCAGGGTGCCATGTAACTGTAGGCAGTTTTTCTAATTTAACCATTTTATTACCTCCTTTTTCATACCGTCCGAATTGTCAAAAGATTTACAATTGTTTTGACCTTTGTTTGACCTTCATCTACTACTATTATAAACATTTATGGGTGAAAAAATGCAATGTCAAAAAAACCGATGAGGGTGTTAATTTAAGGTTTATGGCTATTTATCTTTAAAATGTGATGTGTTTCACAAACTTTCTAATTTTCTTGTATATTTAAAAGATTTTATGTGAAAAATAATAGTTGAGGTGAATTAAGCCATGAATAAACAAACTAAAGGGTTAATTAGCATATCTATATTATTGGTCTCCTTTTGCCTAGGATTTCTATTTGCTAATTTATATAATAACTATTCTAGTTCAGATATTTACCAAAAACCCGTAGTGGATTTAAAGGAAAAGCGAGAATTGGTTGATGAAAATACCCAAATAATTTTCGAGCAAAAATATAGGAAATGTGGCCACATGGTTATAAAAGAATTTAATGACAGGCAAATTATTGAGGGTAAAAGTTTAACCCAAATTCAAGAAATTTATACCCCTAAAAGCGGCTATAAAATAGAATATAATAATGACATATTAGTTATTCACCAGGAAATAGATGATTGGTGTCCAGATGATAAGGAAAAATGCCGTTTAAAGGAATACCAAGAACGTGTGGCTATATACAAGGGCCCGGATGCCAATAATGATATACTGCTAAAGGTGACTAGTATTCACATGGAATCCCTGCCCCCAGAATTGCAGAAAAAGATAAAGCAAGGCGAATGGGAATTTAAAGATATAAATTATTTAAATGATGCTTTAGAAAATCTGGATGAATATCTATAAAATTTATTTAAAGATCAAATTATTGGGCAACCAATGCAGGTAATACTTCTGCTGGGAAAGGGGTGATGAGCAAGAATATATAGCTTTATCATCCTGGTAGTTTTTGATGACTTCTATACACCTTAACCTATCTATCTTTTTAGATGGGTTATTTTTTTGACTTTTTTAGCATGAAGAATATGGTAGAATAATAATATATAGACAATTTAGATTATTCAATCTACTTGTAAAGATAGGCTATTTTATCTGTCTATCAGATTGGAGGTATTATTATTGGATAGTATTACAAATTATCAAATGTTTATTAATGGTGAATGGACTGCCAGTAATTCTAACCAACTACTAGAAGTGATTAATCCTGCTAATCAGGCCCTGGTTGCAACTGCGCCTTTGGCTGATGTGGAGGATGTTAATTATGCAGTAGGGTTGGCCCGCCAAACTTTTGATTCTGGGGTCTGGGCCAATAAAACTATGGATGAACGGGCTGAAATTTTAATGAATGCCGCTATGTTGGTTGTAGCCAATAAGGAAGAGTTAGCATATCTGGAAGCGCTTACTTCTGGATCAACAATACGAAGAACCAGCACAGTCGATGTAGCTGAAGTAGGTGCTACCCTTCTACTAACTGCTATGATGGGCAAAGAATTACCCAAAGTTGAGCATACTTTTTTTTCTCCGCCCTGGGTAGCTCCGATGCACAGTTATTGGAAACGTGAACCGATAGGAGTTTGTGCTGCCATTACTCCCTGGAATTTTCCTTTGATTTTAGCCATATTCAAAATTGCCCCAGCCTTAATGATGGGAAATAGTATAGTTTTGAAGCCAGCAGAAACTACCCCAGTTACTAGTTTAGTGCTAGCAAAGATACTCAGTGATGTTGGAGTGCCACCAGGGGTTTTTAATGTTGTAACGGGAGATGGCAGTACAGGAAGCATCTTAGTAAGCCATCCCCAGGTAGATAAGATAGCTTTTACTGGCTCTACTACAGTTGGTAAAATAATTGCCCGACAAGCTGCAGATGATATTAAGCGGGTAACTTTAGAATTGGGAGGGAAATCACCCCTAATTATTCTCGATGATGCAGATATGGAAGTGGCAGTAAATATGTCTTTACTCGCCTTTTTGTTCCACTCAGGACAAGTATGTGTATCGGGAACGCGTATATTTGTGCCCCGCAACTTACAAGACGAGCTAGTGGGGCGTATGATAAAGAAAATCAGGAAAATGAATATAGGTGACCAATTAGATATGGCTACTGATTTGGGACCAATCGCCAATGAAAAGCAGCTAGAAACTATTATGGATTATGTTGCTATGGGTAAAAATGAAGGTGCAGAATTAGTCTATGGGGGTAATAGACTTACAAAGGGAATTTATGAAGCAGGTTTTTTCTTTGAGCCTACTATTTTTATTAATTGTAGAAATGATATGACCCACGTTCGGGAAGAAATCTTTGGCCCAGTTCAATCTATTATTCCTTATGATGACTTGGATGAAGCAATAGCTATGGCTAATGATAGTCCATATGGTTTAGCTGGGGGAATTTGCAGCACTAGTGTGGGAAGGGCCCAACAATTAGCTACAAAATTGCGAACTGGGACCGTGTGGATTAATACCTGGCACGTATTGCGCCCAGACGCACCTTTTGGCGGTTATAAACAAAGTGGCTATGGCAGAGAATGTAGTTATCATTCGCTTTTAGCCTATAGTGAGGTAAAACATATATGTCAAGACTTGACCCCAGATGGTAATGATAAGCTGATGAATCTGCTAATCGGAACAAATGATTAAATAATATAGGGAGGGGTTAAAAGTGAGTATACCAAAATATTTTATGTGGGATTTTTACAGTATAGTCGAAGTAGGTGCAGGTTGTCGCACCTTTGTACCGCAGCGTTTTGAGGATATGGCTTGTAAAAGGATTGGTTTAATTACCGATGCAGGGATTGTTAAAGCAGGTATTGTTGAAGAAGTGCTTAATGTCTTTACCGCCCAGGGCCAACCTAAAATTGTGGGAATTTACGATAAAATTGAACCAGATGCGGTTATGCATAGGATTAATGATTGTGCTAGCTGGTGTAGGGGGTTGGCAATAGATGGACTTTTGGCTGTGGGCGGAGGTAGTGTGCTTGATTCCGTTAAAGGAGTTAAGGCTGTATTAGGTATGGGGGTTACAGATATTAAAGAAATCATGCCTGGTAATATTGGGCCTTACTTGCGTCCTATGGGCAAACCTTTAGGTATTCCCCATATAGCTATTCCTACTACTGCAGGTACTGGGGCTGAATCTTCCCCTATTGCTGTAATTTATAATGCCGAAGCTAAAGTTAAAGGGGATTTGCTCCATCCGTACTTACCTGCAGATTATGCCTTCTTAGATCCTGACTTTACCTTGGGGCTACCACCTGAAATAACTGCCTTTACGGGCTTTGATGCTTTATCACATGCTATAGAAGCGATAAGTTCACCAGGCGCAAATAGCATGATAGATGGCCTAGCCGTGCAAGCGATTAAACTTATTCGCAAATACCTACCGATGGCCATTTCAGATGGTAGGGACTTGGAAGCCCGTACCCAAATGTTAATAGCCAGTAATATGGCTATAATGGCCTTCGCCATGTCAGGTTTATTTTATCCCATTCATAATGTAGCCCATGCAGTAGGTGGACAACTAAGAATTTCCCACGGGGAGGCTATAGCTGTCTTAATTCCGATAATGATGGATAATTACCCTGACCACTATCTTAATCGAGCCGAAGTATTAGCTGATGCCTTTGGAATAAGAATAAGTAAAATAGACGAAGAAAAGGTCTCTAAACTTGGTTTTATATCCCATAGGTCTGCAGAGGAATTAGTTTCCCTGGCCACAGAAGAGGTCAGGGATTTGCAAAAGAAATGCGGGATCGGGCCTAAGTTTAGGGAAGGTATAAGTGCAGAAGTTATGGAGGGCCTCTTCTGGGCAGTTAAATTTGACCCTGCTGGTATTTTTTATCCTTTAACGGATGATATTATTCGCAAGACTTTACAGGATGCCTTTTAAGCAATTTCTCTAGCATCATTTTACGGATAAACCCAAGGTCTGGTTTATCCGTATTTTTATTATTGCTTAAAGGTCGGGAAGTAGCATCTTGTAATATTTTAAAGTAACATTAAGAGGAAATATTATATAAGGTGGAATATTTTTAATGATAATATTAGGCATAGATCCTGGGACTGCTACTACTGGTTATGGCATAATAAATTATAGGGCGGGCAAATATCAGATGTCAGATTATGGAACTATTATCACCCCGGCTAATCTAGAAATGCCCTTAAGATTAGCCAAAATTTATGGGGATTTAGATGAATTAATTTTAAAGTATTCCCCTGATGTGGTAGCAGTTGAGCATTTGTATTATCAGAAAAATGCTAAAACAGTTATCACTGTTGCCCAGAGTAGGGGGGTTATTTTAGTGACTGCTGCTAATCGGGGAATTGAAGTGGCTGAATATACTCCATTACAAGTTAAGCAAGCGGTGGTAGGGTATGGTAGGGCTGATAAAAAACAAGTGCAATTTATGGTGCAAAAGTTGTTGGCAATGCCAGACTTACCTAGACCAGATGATGCTGCTGATGCCTTGGCGGTAGCCATTTGCCATAGTCACTCTTATAAACTTAACAGAATATACAAAGGTGGTAATTAAATGATTGCCTATTTAAGGGGTATTTTAGCTGAAATAGAAATGGATTACATTGTCATGGAGGTTAATGGTGTAGGTTATCAGGTCTATTTACATAATCGAGCATTTAATTTTTTACCTTCAGTAGGTGAAAAATTACTGATATATACCTATCTACAGATTACGGATAATGAATATAGATTGTTCGGTTTTATGAATAAAGATGAAATAAGCCTATTTGAAAAGGTTATTTCCGTATCGGGTATAGGACCTAGGGTGGCAAATAACATTTTATCTGCCATAGAGCCTGCGACTTTTTGTAGGGCAATTCTTAATCAAGACGAAAAAACCCTGACAACCATACCTGGTATAGGTAAAAAAAGTGCAGCCCGTTTAATTTTTGAACTAAAAGAGAAGTTACCTGATTTCCTTGTAGCAGCGCCTATTACTGATGATGATGTAAATATTCTCGATATAGTGGAGGCTATGGAAGTATTGGGTTATCATCGTCAAGAATTGATGCCGATCATAAATACCCTGATCAATCAAAATAAACTAGAAACAGATACCAGCTTTAATGTGAAGTTGGTATTAAAGGAAATTAACCTAAAAAATCTTAACAGGTAAGTGGGGGTCATGTTTTGTCAGAAGATAGATTAGTTTCACCAGATAGTTTTTTGGAAGAAGATTTTATGGACCAATCGATTAGGCCTTTAATTTTAGCCGATTACATAGGCCAGGATAAGGTAAAAGAAAATATCAGTATTTTCATTGCTGCTGCTAGGGAGCGGGAGGAATCCTTAGATCATGTCTTGCTCAGCGGGCCACCTGGCTTGGGTAAGACTACTCTAGCTACTATAATTGCTAATGAGACTGGCCATCCCATTAGGAAAACATCCGGCCCAGCTATCGAACGTCCAGGTGACTTGGCGGCTATTATTACTAATTTGGAGCCGGGGGAAGTATTATTTATTGATGAAATTCACCGCCTTAATCGGGTAGTAGAGGAAGTATTATACCCCGCCTTGGAGGACTTTGCCATAGATATTATTATCGGAAAGGGTCCCGCAGCGAGGACACTTCGTATTGATTTACCGCCATTCACCTTAATAGGTGCCACTACAAGGCCAGGCCTTTTGACTTCCCCCTTGCGGGATAGGTTTGGGATTATGTGTAGATTAGATTTTTATACATCTGAGGATTTGGCTAATATCATTATTAGGTCCGCTAATATATTGAATATCAGAACTACCGAAGAAGGGGCGGCTGAAATAGCTAAAAGGTCTAGGGGAACTCCAAGAATAGCTAATCGACTCCTAAAGAGGGTTAGAGATTATGCCTTGGTAAAAGGTGATGGCATAATAGACATAGAAATTGCCAAACTTGCCTTGCGAATGTTGGAAATAGACGAATATGGGCTAGATGCTGTGGACAGAATGATTCTTGATGCAATTATGATGAAATTCAGCGGTGGTCCGGTAGGACTAGAAACTTTAGCAGCTACCGTTTCGGAAGAAACTGATACCATTACTGATGTTTATGAACCATATTTATTAAAATTGGGCTTGATTCAAAAAACGCCAAGGGGTAGAATTGCTACTAAGCGAGCTTATGAACATATGGGATATCCTATGGATAGCATGGAAAATCCTAACCTATTTACTGATGGGTAATACATAAATAATATGATAGATGGTGAAAATGGTGAAAAGGGTATTACTCCATATCTGTTGTGGCCCCTGTGCAACTTATCCTATTAAAAGTTTGCAAGGGGAAAACTTTGAATTGATGGGTTATTTTTATAATCCTAACATACATCCTTATACAGAATATCTTAAAAGACAAGCAGGTGTAAAAAAGCTAGCTGCTACCTATGATTTGAAAGTTATATATGAAGAAAAGTACAATATAGTCGAGTATTTCCAGAACATTTCCCATAGGGAACACTTAAGGTGTAAATTTTGTTACCAATTAAGGTTAGAGCAAGCGGCTCATATTGCCAAAAGAGGTAAGTTTGATTTTTTCACGACTAGCCTACTAGTCAGCAAGCACCAGAAGCATAAATGGATTAAGGAGATCGGGGAAATAATAGGGGATAAATATAATATTCCTTTTTTATACCGAGATTTCCGCCTAGGTTATAGGGATACAGTTATTATTTCTAAAGAGTTGGGGTTATATCGTCAGTCCTATTGTGGCTGTCTATACAGTGAATTAGAGCGGTATGCACCTAAGGAATTAGTAGCCCAGAATCTACCTAATCATTAATATGGAGGGGTATTTTGCAAGCTTTTGAAGGAATAGCCAAACTTTTAATTGGTATGGGGCTTTTGATGCTAGGGATAGGCCTAGTTTTTTTATTTGTATCTAAAGTAGGGGGTATAGGTAATTATAGATTGCCTGGGGATATTTATATTAAGAAAGAAAACTTTACTTTTTTCTTTCCCCTAACCTCCTTGTTGATTATTAGTTTAATTTTAACCTTATTGATAAACTTTTTTAGGAGATAATTAATGCAGAAGAAAAACAATAATCCGTATGATCTGGCCAGTTATGATTTTTTCCTACCTAGGGAATTAATAGCTGATTATCCAGTAGAACCAAGAGATAGCTCTAGATTATTAGTCCTAGATAGGGATAATGGAAAAAAACAAACTGATAATTTTGCCGCCATAGGCCGTTTTTTTAATAAGGGTGATACACTAGTCCTTAATGAAACTAAAGTCTTGCCAGCTAGATTATATGGTTTTAAAGATACCGGGGCTAGGGTGGAACTATTATTACTTAAAAATCTGGGTTCATATTGGGAGGTCATTGCTAGACCAGCCAAGAGGTTAAAAAAAGGGGCCATAGTGAAATGTGATGATAGTGATACCTATATAGAGATAGTAAAAGAGCTCCATATGCCAGGGGGCAGGCTAATAAAATTCCATCATGTAGGGGATGAATTGGATTTTATAAAGCGGGTGGGGCAGATGCCCCTGCCACCTTATATCAATCGGCCTGCTAAAGCAAGCGACATCATAAGCTATCAAACTGTTTATGCTAAGGATATTGGTTCGGCAGCAGCTCCTACGGCGGGATTGCATTTTACCCAGGAATTGCTAGCAAAAATCGCAGCCCAAGGGGTTAATATTGTTTACATAGTCTTGCATGTGGGGTTAGGGACATTTAGACCCGTTGCTAGTACAGATATTCGCCAACATATAATGCATACGGAAAGTTTCTATGTATCTGCAGAAACGGCAGATATTCTTAATGAGACGAAATTAAAAGGTAATAATATAATAGCAGTTGGAACTACAGTAGTTAGGGCTTTAGAGACCATTTACAATAATTATGCTAGTTTTATGGGCCACACTGGTGAAACTGATATTTTTATTTACCCAGGTTATGAATTTAAGGCTATTGATAAATTAATTACTAATTTTCATTTACCCTTTTCCTCCTTACTTATGTTGGTAGCTGCTTTCGCAGGATATGATAATATTATGGATGCTTACGCTTATGCAATTGAAAATAAATATCGCTTTTTCAGTTATGGTGATGCCATGCTTATAAACTAAAGAAGCTTGGAGGCATATATGTTACAATTTACAATTATAAAAAAAGACGAAAATTCATATGCAAGACTAGGTAAGCTAAGAACTGCCCATTCTACTATCCCTACTCCAGTATTTATGCCTGTTGGTACTCAAGCTACGGTCAAGAGTCTGACTCCAGATGATTTGGAGGAAATCGGGATTGAGATTATTTTAGCGAATACTTACCATCTCTATTTAAGACCAGGAGACAAGTTAATTGAAAAGGCTGGGGCTTTACATAAATTTATGAGTTGGGATAAAAGTATCCTTACCGATAGTGGGGGCTTTCAGGTTTTTAGTCTGAGTAAATTGAGAAGAATAACTGATGACGGAGTTTATTTTAATTCGCATATTGATGGCTCTAAGCACTTTTTAACTCCCGAAAAGGTGATAGAAATTGAGCAAAAATTAGGGGCCGATATAGCCATGTGTTTTGATGAGTGCTCCCCTTATCCCTGTTCCTATGAGGAGGCTCACAAAGCAGTCCAGCGGACTACCGCTTGGGCTAGGAGATGTAAGTTGGCCCACAATAGGGCTGACCAAGCCTTATTCGGCATAGTACAGGGTAACGTTTTTCAGGACCTGCGTACCCAAAGCATTCTAGATTTAGTAGAATTAGATTTTCCTGGTTATGCCATAGGTGGTTTAAGTGTAGGGGAACCTAAGGAGGATATGCACAGAATTTTGGATTTAACCCATCACCTTTTACCTGAGGCCAAGCCCCGTTATTTAATGGGGGTAGGAGCCCCAGAAGATTTAGTTGAAGGGGTTAAAAGGGGTGTAGATATGTTTGATTGTGTTTTACCTACTAGATTAGCTAGGCATGGTACTGCTTATACTAAGAAGGGCAGAATAACAGTTAGAAATGCTACCTATGCTGAAGATTTCACCCCTATAGATAATGAATGTGATTGTATAGTATGCCAAAAATATAGCAGGGCCTATATAAGGCATTTGATTAAAGCCGGGGAAATATTAGCGGCAAGACTACTTAGCTATCATAATGTTTATTTTTTAGCTAAACTTATGGAGGATATAAGGGAGGCTATTAAAATGGGGGAATTTGAAAGCTTTTATGCTAATTTCTTTAATAAATATATCTATTAACAAGGAATTAGCTAACTTATATAGAAGTATAAATGAGTTTTGAAAAATTAAGGAGTGATTAGGAAGATGAATCAAAGTTGGTTAACTATAATAATCTATTTCGGAGTATTTTTCCTTATATTTTGGTTATTTATTATTAAGCCTAGAAGAACCCAGGAAAAAAAGCATACCCAGATGGTGGATAGTCTAAGAAAAGGGGAAAAGGTAGTTACTATCGGGGGTATAAATGGTGAGATTGCTAGGGTGAAAGATGAAACTGTTATGCTAAAAGTAGCCGAAAATCTCGAAATGGAAATTTTAACAAAAGCTATTGCCTATAAGGTAGATGAGGATTAATGGTAAGCTTAGATGAAGTAAAAGCTAATCCTATGGTTAGAACCTTTATCGAAAAAGGTAATGAACATTTGGCACAGATGGGTTTTACTGATCATGGGCCAATTCATGTTTTACTGGTATCTAATTTATCCAGAGAGATACTTTCTAAACTTGGCTATGAAAAACGCTTTGTTGAATTAGCTGGGATTGCAGGTTATATGCACGACATCGGTAATGTCATAAGTCGTTATGGACATAGCCAAAGTGGTGCTTTAATGGCGGTAGAAATACTCGCGGGGATGGGCATGGATCCTGCCGAAATAGCTATAATTGCTGCAGCTATCGGCAATCATGACGAAGGTTATGGGCATCCGGTAAATGTGGTTGCAGCAGCCTTAATTTTGGCAGACAAGTCACATGTACATAGAAACCGAGTGAGGAATACCGATGTAGCTACATTCGATATACATGATAGGGTTAATTATGCTGTGGAACATTCAGTACTTTCCATTGACGAAAAGCGAAAATTAATTACAATGGAATTGGCAATTGATATTAAAATATGTCCCGTAATGGAATATTTCGAAATATTTCTAAGTCGTATGATTATGTGTCGTAGAGCAGCTAGCTTTCTAGATTGTCAGTTTGAACTTATAATCAACGGGGCCAAGCTATTATAACAATTCTAATGTGAAGGAGGATAAATTGGGTGCAAAAAAATACTAGCATTGCGGTTGTGGCCTCATTGGTATTAGCCCTCGCCTTAATAGTCTATTTCATTTACCAGCCTTTGTTAAACAATATAAATTTGGGACTGGACTTAAGGGGCGGTTTAAGAGTTGTATTAGAGGCACAAGAGGCAGAAGGGGAGAAAATAACGGAAGATACTATTCAGAAAGCGGTGGGTATCTTACGTAGTCGGGTAGACAGTCTAGGGGTTAAAGAAACTACCCTATATCCCCAAGGAGATAAAAGGGTAGTTATTGAAATTGCGGGGGAAGAAGACCCAGAAGCAGCGGTTGATATACTTAAAAACACTGCCCAATTAGAATTCTGGGATCAGGAGGGTAATGTGCTTGTTACTGGTAAGCATCTCAAGGATGCCCAAGCCCGAATGACCCAAGATGGTAAAACGGCCGAGGTAACTATCGAATTTGATAAAGAAGGCAGTAAGCTATTCGCTAAGGCCACCCAAGAAAATCTCAATATGCCCATTGCCATAGTTATAGATAACGAAATTATTAGTGCCCCTAATGTAAGTAGTGTCATCACGACAGGAAATGCGGTTATAACAGGCAGCTTTACAGCTAAGGAAGCCCAGGATTTAGCAGTCTTACTTAGGTCTGGGGCTTTACCAGTCAGTTTTGAAGTTTTAGAAAAAAGGTCAGTCGGGCCGACTTTAGGTGCCGAATCATTAGAAAAAAGCATTAAGGCAGGTATTATCGGCCTTATTGCCATTTTATTATTCATGCTAGGCTATTATCGTTTATCGGGTTTAGTAGCGGACATATCGCTTGTATTATATTCCTTGATAGTTTTAGGTGTCATGTATTTATTGGGTGCGGTTCTAACCTTACCGGGAATAGCAGGTATTGCCTTATCAATAGGTATGGCGGTAGATGCCAATATTATTATTTATGAAAGAATTAAGGAAGAACTAAGATATGGCAAGACCTTACGGGCTGCTATTGAAGCTGGCTTTAAACGGGCCTTTATAGCCATTTTTGATGCTAATATTACTACTTTAATTACTGCCTTAGTCCTGATGTATTTTGGTACTGGCCCTATTAAAGGATTTGCAGTTACCCTTTCCATAGGAATAGTGGCTAGTTTATTAGTCGCACTTACATTTACCCGTTATGTTTTGACTCTGTTTGCCAACATTGCTCAAAATACCAAACTATACGGGGTATAAGGAGGGGATATCATGCAAATTATAGAAAGAAGAAAATGGTTCTACTTGTTATCACTTATAATCATAATTCCCGGTTTGATTTCTTTGGCATACCAAGGCCTTAATCTGGGTATAGACTTTAAAGGTGGTTCTATACTTCATGTAAAAATGGAGGAATCTATACAGGTCCAAGATGTCAGGTCTGCCTTAGTAGACTTGAATTTAGAAAATTCCGAAGTGCAAAAAGGTGGAGATGAATTTTACATTAGAACAATTGAACTCGATCAGGAACAAAACCGAGAATTACAGGGCACTTTAAAGGATAACTTTGGTAAGGTGGAATTTCTAGGCTCAGAAAGTGTAGGGGCTGCTATCGGCAGTGAGTTGACGCGAAATGCCTTGTTTGCCCTATTGATAGCTACTGCCCTAATGTTAGTTTATATAACGGTTAGGTTCGAGTGGGCATTTGGTATAGCGGCTGTTATCCCCATTATTCATAATGTTTTAATAGTTTTGGGGGTATTCTCCATATTCCAATGGGAGGTAAGTAGTTCCTTTATAGCAGCCATTTTAACGGTGATAGGTTATTCGATTAATGATACCATTATCATTTTTGATCGGGTTCGTGAAAATATGCGGCTAAAACTTAAAGTTGACCGAATAACCCTATTAAATAAAAGCATTATGCAGACTCTAAACCGTTCGATTAATACGGTTTTGACCTCGACTTTTGCTTTGATTGCTTTGCTTTTGTTTGGTGGAACTACAATTAAAATATTTATTTTGGCCATGTTGATTGGTTTCATTAGTGGGGCTTACTCTTCAATCTTTATTGCCAGCCCAATTTTATATGAAATAAAAAACAAGGCATAAAAATAAAATATTGTTACTATTAAAAAGTTAATTTAATATACTATATTAGTCAGGCATATTGCTGGGCTTTATTTAAGCAGCGGAACACCGTGGGACCTCATTTTAACAAATGAAGTCCCTTTTTTTTAAGGGGGAGATAAAGTGGATAAGAGGGTCAAGGCGGCATGGTTGTCGGTATTTAGCAATATTACTTTGATGTCTTCCAAGTTTCTAGTAGGTTTTAGTATAGGCTCTATCAGTGTTATATCTGAAGCTATACATTCTGCTAATGATTTAGTAGCTTCATTTATTGCCCTTTTTGCGGTTAAAAAGTCTACAGAACCACCAGATGAAAGGCATCCATATGGACATGGAAAAATTGAAAATGTATCTGGTACTATAGAGGCTCTACTGATATTTATTGCTGCAGCTATGATTATAAATGAAGCAGTGAAAAAGATTTTTAAAGGTGGACAGATAGAGGCATTAGGTTGGGGGATAATTGTCATGGGTGCTTCCGCTCTTGTTAACTTTTTTGTATCTTCCTATCTTTTAAAAGTTGCTAAAGCAGAAGATTCAATCGCCTTAGAAGCAGATGGCATGCATTTGAGGACAGATGTTTACACTTCCTTAGGTGTTTGTGTGGCTTTGGTTTTGATACATTTTACGGGGTGGAGTATTATTGACCCTATAGCAGCTATACTAGTAGCTTTATTAATTATTAAGGCGGCCTATGATCTCACCAGAAAAGCCTTTATGCCTTTAGTAGATACTGCCTTAGATGCAGATACCATTAATATCATCGAAAGTACTTTAGCTGAATATAAGGAGCATTTTGTGGAATACCATAAACTGCGGACTCGGAAAGCTGGGCGGGAATCCCACATAGACTTGCATTTAGTGGTTAGCCCATATAAAAGCATCCAAGAAGCCCACGATTTATGCGACAAAATTGAAAATAAAATAAAAGACATGATACCCTATGCCCACATTTTAATTCATGTAGAACCCGAAATTAATAGCCATAATAGCCAAGCCTAAAAAGTGTTATTGGAAAAGGGCTTAACAAGGTTTACAATAGGAAATATAATATAATGTGTGTGGAGGGGCTAGATATGCAAGCTTATTTAATTGGGGCGGTTTTTTTCTTATTATCCATTACTATATTTGTTTTTCAAAATACTGATCAAGTAATTGTTAATTTTATCACCTGGACATCCCCAGAGGTATCTCTGGCAGTTGTGGTGCTCATTTCTGCATGTATCGGGGCTATAATAACCTTTTTTGTCGATAGTTTTAGGCAAATAAAAATTGCAAAACGGATTAAGGACTTAAACGATAAAAACATAAAACTGCAGAAGAAGCTTCGGAAAATGGAAAGTAACCTTGGCAAAACAGAAAGCAGCCAAGAAGCAGCTGCAAGTCGAGATAAGTAAAAAAAGTCCGGACCATCTTAGGTCCGGATTTTGAATTTATATTTTGGGGGGAAGTAAAATGGAATGAAGGCCTACCCTAATTATGCAAAAATTCAGTCAATTTGGCAATACTTATTTTAAAAAAAGTCATAAATAGTGTATGATATTTCAAATACAGTATATTATTGAGTAAAATTATAGGGAGAGTGGAGAGTTTTGTATTTGTCTGGCTCATTAAAAATAAATAATCAAGGTCATCTTGAAATAGGTAATGTCGACACAGTTGAGTTAGCCAAAAAATATGGTACACCCTTATGGGTTATAGATGAAAAAGGGCTGCGGGAGAACTGCCGCAGATTTAAAAATGCTTTACCGAAAAATAATTTTGAGGTAGCTTATGCTAGTAAATCCTTAAACAATATGGCCATACTTCGGATTATTGATGAAGAAGGCTTAAGCCTGGATGTTGTTTCGGGTGGGGAACTATATACTGCCTTAAAAGCAGGTTTTCCTGCTGAGCGCATTTATTTTCATGGCAACAATAAAGGATATGATGAATTGCAGTATGCTGTAGAATCCGGTATTTATCGTATTGTGGTGGATAATTTTTTTGAATTGGATTTACTAAATAAAATCTGTGCCCAATTAGGTAAGGTGCAGGAGATTTTACTTCGGATTACACCCGGAGTGGAGGCCTATACACATGAGTTTATTCAGACTGGGCAAATTGATTCGAAATTTGGTTTCACTTTACCAGATGGGCAAGCTTTGGCAGGTGTTATAGCTGCGCTTAAATTACCTAACCTTAATTTAACTGGTATTCATTGTCATATAGGTTCACAAATATTTGCCTTGGATTCCTTTAAGCATGCAGCTATTCTAATGGTGGACTTTTTAGCTAAAATAAAGGATGAAGCAGGTTATGGGTGTAGTGAATTAGATATAGGCGGGGGATTTGGTATTTATTATACTGATGAGGATGACTTAATTAATCCTAGGGAATTGATGGAGCTTATCATGGCAACCATAAAGGCAAAAAGTTTAGCCCATAATATTCCCATGCCTAAGGTTATTATAGAACCAGGTCGTGCTATATCTGGTCCAGCAGGTATTACCTTATATACTGTTGGTTCCAGTAAAGAAGTAAAAGGAATTCGTAAATATGTGGCGGTTGATGGGGGGATGGCAGACAATCCTCGACCTGCACTTTATGGTGCTAAATATACGGCTTTATTAGCTAATAAGGCCCTAGAGGAAAAAAAAGAATTAGTATCAATAGCTGGAAAGTGCTGTGAATCTGGGGATATGTTGATATGGGATATCAAGCTGCCTCAAATAGAAGCTGGTGATATTTTAGCTATCTTTGCTACTGGGGCCTACAATTATTCCATGTCTAGTAATTATAACCGCATACCTAGACCAGCCATGATTTTAGTAAATGATGGTAAAGTAGATATAATTGTAAAGCGGGAAACTTATGCAGACCTGGTCAGAAATGATCTTATTCCAGCTCGGCTTGAGAAATAAGTATTAAAAGCCATATTATATAAATTAACTAGGGATTATTACCCTAGTTTTTATTTTGAATTAGGGGCGGTTATCCGAAAAAAAAATGTTAATTTTAGCTGTCCGAGCTTTAAGCCATTTTAGTAATAATAAGTAAATATGTGCTATAATGCACTATAATTAATATAAAGTAAGCTAAAAAAGGAAGATTTAATGGATATTATAACTTCACATAATGCCTTGGATTTTGATGGCCTAGCTTCAATGGTAGCAGCCAATATTTTATATCCAGCTGCCACCAAAGTTTTTTCTGGCACCCTATCTAAGAATGTAAAAAAATTTATGGCCTTATATAAGGATTTATTGCTGATAAAGACCCCTAAGGATATTAATCTGGACTTAGTTAAAAAAATGATTATAGTAGACACCGCTTCACCTAATCGCTTGGGCAGGCTAAAGAAATTAGCCCTAGATCCAGAAATTGAGCGCTATGTATATGATCATCATCCTATGGCCGATGATGATGTAAGTGCCAGCATAAGGGAAGTCTGCACCTTGGGTGCAGCTACAACTATTTTAGTGGAAAAAATCATAGAAAAAAATCTGGAAATTTCCTCTTTCGATGCCACTATTTTGGCTTTAGGAATATATGAGGATACAGGTAGCCTACTATTTCCTTCTACTACGGGCAGGGATGCTAGAGCAGCTGGCTACCTATTAGATAAAGGTGCTAACCTAGCAGTGGTAGCGGAATTTATGGAAAGTCCTTTTAGTGCTGAACAAAGACAATTATTACAGATACTACTAAATAACACCAAACATTATAATGTTAAAAATTTGGATATTACCGTAGCAAGCTCTACTACTAACGAATTCGTCTTGGGCCTTGATGTGGTGACTTATCGTCTCTTTGAAGTGGAAAACACGGATGCTATTTTTGTGCTTAGTCTGATGGAAGATAAGATAAATGTTGTTGCCCGCAGTAGGAGTAATGCCATTAAGGTTAATGATATCCTGCAAGGGATTGGGGGCCGAGGACATGATAAGGCTGCCTCTGCTGTGGTTAAAAATAAAACCATTGCCGAGGTTACTGATGCGATAATTGGTATGATGGAGGAAAAAGTAAAAACTGGTTTAATAGCCTATGATATTATGTCATCTCCAGTCAAGACCATTCCAGCTTCTGTAAGTATGCAGGAAGCTGGGCGTTTAATGCTTAGATACGGACACACTGGGATGCCTGTAGTTGAGGAGGAAAAAATGATTGGGGTTATTTCTCGGCGGGATATAGATAAAGCTAGAATACATAATTTGGGACATGCCCCTGTTAAAGGTTTTATGACTAGTGATGTTCAGTATATAGAGCCTTCTACCCCCGTAGTAGAAATACAAAGGCTAATGATAGAGCAAGATATAGGTAGGTTACCTGTGGTGGAAGATGGCAAATTAATAGGTTTGGTTTCGAGGACAGATGTCTTAAGAACTTTCCATGGGGATGATTACCCCGAGGATCACGAAACACTGTACTTATTAAATAATGTAAGTACCGATAATGTTATGAATCTAATCTATGAAAAATTGCCTTCACAAATAATTTTATTATTAGAAACAGCTAGCAAAATTGCAGATGATATGGGAATAACTTTATATTGTGTAGGTGGATTTGTCAGGGATCTAATTTTAGGTGTAAATAATTTTGATATTGATTTAGTCGTGGAAGGTGATGGGGAAAATTTAGCCTATCGTTTAGCTAGGGAATTAGGGGGTAAGGCGCGTATCCATGAAAGATTCGGAACAGCTATGATAGTTTTGCCTGATGGCTTTAAACTAGATATTGCCACCGCCCGAACTGAATATTACGAATTTCCTGCTGCATTACCGACTGTAGAAAAATCATCAATAAGAGAAGACTTGTATAGAAGGGACTTTACTATAAACACTTTGGCCATATGTTTAAATGCAGACAGATTTGGGAATATATTGGACTATTTTGGTGGTAAAAAAGATTTAGAAGAAAAACTTATCAGGGTACTGTATAATTTTTCTTTTGTAGAGGATCCTACTAGAATAATGCGGGCTATTCGGTTCGAAACTAGGTACGGCTTTACGATAGAGCCAGACACACTAAGGTTTGCCAAGGATGCTATTGGACGTAGGCTCTTAGGACAATTATCCTATAAAAGAATTTTACAGGAATTAATTTTAATCTTGAATGAGCAAGATCCTATCCCTGCTCTGGAGAGGATGGTAGAAGTGGGGGTATGGCAATATATTTTACCCGAAGTTAAGGTAGAAGAAATCAGCCTAGTCAAGTTAAAACGGGTTCCGGTTATTACCGCTTGGTTTAAGGAAAAATATCTATTAGTTGATATTCAAAAATGGTTAATATACTTTATGGTTTTTTTATCTAAACTTTCTAAAGAAACTATAATGGGAATTGTAGAACGTTATCATTTGGATAAATATGTCGAAGGGGTCATATATGATTCTATTAAAATACCAGAAACAATAGAAATATTAGAAAGCGACTTGGATTTAAAAGCTAGTGAAATAGATAAGATTCTGGCTAATTGGCATACAGAAAGCCTAGTCTATCTAATGTTATCCATCAGTAATGAAAAGGCTTGGGAAAATGTGGTCAATTATTTGGACCTCAAGGAAAAAGTAGAAATAAAAACTACCGGGCATGATTTAAAAGCTTTAGGAATAAAACAAGGCCCAATTTATAGGGAATTATTAGATAGGCTATATTATGCGAAACTAGATGGCGAAATTATTAGCTCAGAAGATGAAATCGACTTAATCAAAACTTGGATAAAGGAGAAAAATTAAAATGCCTTCACTATTAGATATGTTTATTTGGTTACCAGCCATTTTAATAGCTTTAACCTTTCATGAATATGCCCACGCTTTAGTAGCGGATAGACTGGGGGATAGTACTCCTCATTATCAAGGACGTCTCACTTTAAACCCCTTACCCCATATAGACTGGATTGGCTTTTTAATGCTTTTGATTTTCAGGTTTGGTTGGGCTAAGCCAGTACAAGTTAATCCCTATAATTTTAAAAATACTGGGGTTAAAAAAGGTATGATGCTAGTATCCTTGGCTGGGCCTGCCATGAATATATTACTGGCTTTTATAGGTATGTTTTTGTTAAAAATACTATATGCTTATACATTTAATAACAATATAGTATTAGCAATTAGGCTTCTCGAGCCACTAGTATGGATTAATCTGATATTAGCTGTATTTAATTTAATTCCCGTCCCCCCATTAGACGGTTCTAAAATTCTAGCTGGATTATTACCTGATGCTGGGGCTCAGATGATATATTCTCTGGAACGATATGGTCCTCTTTTCCTATTATTGTTAATATTTACTGGGGCCATAGGCAAGATTTTACTACCTTTGGTCAACTTGATGTATGGTTTATTGTATTTGATAATTTTTTAAAAATGGGGGAATTTAATGGGATATATAGTTGAACTGGAGGTCTTTCACGGTCCACTTGATTTACTTTTGTTTTTAATCGAAAAGGATGAAGTAGATATTTATGATATCCCTATAGCCAACATTACCAGTCAATACATGGATTATATTCAAGACCTTTCTTCGATCAATATTGAACAACTAGGCGATTTTTTAATTTTGGCCTCGTATTTGTTAAATATTAAATCGAAAATGTTGTTACCTAAACATGACTTGGAGACATTAGAGATAGAGAACACCGATGATGAGGATCCCCGCGATGATTTAGTTAAAAGGTTACTAGAATATAAGAAGATTAAAGAAGCTGCCAAGTATTTAGCAGCTAGGCAAGCAGAAACACCCCAAACTTTCTTGAGAAATAGTAGTTTTGCCCCCGAAATACACGAAGTTCTTGTAGCTGATATACAAAACCTAGTCGGGGCATATAAAGAAATATTAAAAAGACTGGATAGCACACCCGAAGATTTCCCTATACCAACTGGGGATATAAGTATAAGTGAAAAAATGCAGGAATTATTAAAAATGTTATATAATAAGCCTAAGGGGCTAGTTTTTCAGAATATATTTACTGAAGTTACTAGTAAACGAGAAGCCCTAGCATTTTTTCTAGCTTTGTTGGAATTGATTAGATTACAAAAGGTTTGGGCTGTGCAAAATAATATTAATAATACTATTAATATTAATCTTGTAGGTGAATATAAAAATGATGATGAAAAATGAAATTAAAGCTGCCATTGAAGCTGTATTATTTGTACGTTCTGAGTTGGTTCCAGCAGAGGAATTAGTGGAGATTATAGGTATATCATTGGCTGAATTAGAAGAAATAACTAAGGAACTCATTACTGAATACAGTGAAAATAATAGGGGTATACAAATTGTAGAAGTAGACAAAAGCTATATGATGTGTACTTCACCCCTTTATGCGGACATAATAAGCCGTATGGATAGGACTGTAAAAAGACGTCTATCACCAGCGGCTATGGAAACACTTGCTATCATCGCTTACAAACAACCAGTAACCCGTGCAGAAATAGAAGCTATTAGAGGGGTTAGGTCTGAGAGAGTGATCCGTAACCTTCTAGAAAGAGGCATTATAAAAGAAGTCGGATACAAGCAAGTAATAGGTACACCTATGCTTTACCAAACCACTGGGGAATTTTTAAGATTATTCAACCTATCTAGTCTTAAAGACTTACCCGATTTAGAGGTGATTACAGGTGGAAGAAAAGTCGATTGAAGAACAAGTAATGATTAAGGCTGGGCAAGCTCGTAAATTGGCCAAATATATGAGTAGTACTCAGGACTTAGTAGAGGAACAAATACGAAAAGCTGTCTTAAAAGGTGATTTCGATAATCTTGAGGGAGCTGGAAAGCCTTTGAATTTATACGAGAATCCTTATGAACCTCCAGAACTAAGGATGGTATTCAGAATCCTGAAGAACAATGATTTTGCCCCTTATTGGATAGAGTTAGGCAAGGAAATTGATGCAGACTGGCGCAAGATAGAAAAGGAAATTCATTTATTTTCTAGATATACCTACTTGTTTACTAGGGAAAGACATAGCAGAATGGGACAAGAAAGATTTAAGAAAAAGAAAGCCGCCTTTTATTATGAAACAAAACTTTTTTTAGAAAGTATATCCAAGAAAATCCTGGATTATAACCTACATTGCCCTACATTTAAAGAGGGGCGCCCTAATTTCTGCGTGGATGAAAAAATGTATAGCATAATGATGGAGATTGAAAATATAATTGATGAAAATAAGAAGTGCTAAATTTTTTCCTTTTACCTTCTAAGCGTCTTATCAAGGAGCATAATTATATATTTTATGGGAATAATATGGGAAAATGGAGTGCAAGATGATTTGCTTAACCATATTATTGATTTTGCTTTTAATAGTTATTATCCTTTTTTGGGGCTTTTTTAATATAAGTTTTAGTTTGAGTATAGAGGCTGTCGATAATCAGCTTGAGGTTGAGCTGGTTTTTTTATTTTTGTTTAAAAAATCTCGAACTAAATACTCTATAAATAAAGAAAACCTTTTTTCTGTCTGGGATTTTACCAAAGATGATTTAGCTAATCGGAATCGGTTAGATAATTTCAAAAAAGATTTTCTGGATTTTATTAGTAGAAGCGAAGATCTCCAAGCAATAATTAATTATTTGCAGTATGCTAATTTAAGGGAATTGGAATGGAAAAGTTATATTGGACTAGATGATGCAGCCCGAACTGGTTTTTTTACTGGAGTATTATGGGCTTTTAAAGGGATATGTTTATCACTATTAAGGAAAGATAGAGCATTTAGTTTCCAAATTAATATTTATCCTAATTTCACCAATACTAATTTAAGTAGTCAATTAACTTGCATATTAAGAATTCGAATCGTACATATTATTCTTATAGGCATTGCCTACTTATTTGCAAAAGTTAGGGGTGAGTATTATGGACTTGGATCAAAAGCAACCATCTAGCCATCCAATTGAAAGTTTAATGAAAACTGCCATGATGAGTATTAAGGAAATGGTAGATGTTAATACCGTAGTAGGTGATGCAGTGGAGACGAACGATGGGACAGTTATTATACCTGTGTCGCAAGTTGGGTGTGGGTTCGCTGCTGGTGGTGGGGAATATGAACATAATAAAGAAAGTAAACAAATGCCTTTTGCTGGCGGCAGTGGTGCTGGTGTTTCTGTAAAGCCAGTCGGTTTTTTAGTAGTTCGCATGAATGATGTTAGGTTAATCTCTACCCAGGGTAATCATTTAGCGGAAAGATTGGTCGATATTGCACCACAGATTATCGATAAGTTAGAAAACCTATTTCAAGGCAAAAATAGTCCCTATCGCGAAATGTAGTATAGGGCTAAAGTAAACTGGAACAGTTCATAATATGGGCTGTTCTATTTTTATGCTCGTTTTCATACCCTACTAGAAGATATTTCTTCTAGGGGAGGGTATAGATGTTAAATCTAGTATGGCTAATACTATTGGCATCGGGAATTATAGTGGCAGCTATTAATGGCAATATAGATTTAGTTACCGAAGCCGCCTTAGGGGCTGCTAAAGGTGCCGTAGAAGTCTGTTTTGATTTAGTAGGAATTATGGCATTATGGTTAGGCATTATGAAGATTGCCGAACAGGGCGGCTTGGTGCAAGGTTTGGCCCGTCTAATGAAACCGATAACAGTTAAATTATTTCCTAGTATACCTAGCAACCATCCAGCTATGGGGGCAATAATACTAAATTTAAGTGCCAATATGCTGGGACTAGGTAATGCTGCTACACCTTTCGGCATGAAGGCTATGCAAGAGCTACAAGAACTTAATAATGGTTCTGATGAGGCATCTGCTGCTATGTGCACTTTTTTAGCTTTAAATACTTCATGTATCACGCTTATCCCGGCGACTATTATTGGGGTTAGAGTCTCCTTTAATTCAGCCAATCCTACCGAAATAGTAGGGCCATGTATATTCGCAACTGCTATTGCTATGACCATTGCAGTTTCTTTAGATTACTGGTTTAGAACCCGTAGCCCTTATGGGAGAAAAAAGTAAATGTTGCTGAATATACTAAACACGGTATCAATTTGGGCTATTCCTTTTTTATTACTCATAATTCCCCTATATGGCTTTTTGAAAAAGGTACCTGTCTATGAAAGTTTTGTGGAAGGCGCAGAGGAAGGTTTCACAACAGCTATAAAAATTATTCCTTTTTTAGTGGGGATGATGGTAGCCATTTCTGTTTTTAGGGCTTCAGGGGCGATGGATTATTTAACCCATATTCTTAATCCTTTAACTACAAAAATTGGCGCTCCTGCGGAAGTATTACCATTAGCCATGATGCGTCCCTTATCTGGAAGTGGTGTATTAGGTATGGC
Source organism: uncultured Syntrophomonadaceae bacterium (assembly GCA_964514235.1). GTDB lineage: Bacteria > Bacillota > Syntrophomonadia > Syntrophomonadales > Syntrophomonadaceae > JAAYRQ01. Next base: position 116,748 of record CAZEPV010000003.1, read on the forward strand.
TACTGAATTAATGCGGATTTACGGCCCAGATTCCTTTATTGGCAGGTTAGCCTCAGTTATGCAAGGTACGACAGATACTACTTTTTTTGTTCTGACTATTTATTTTGGTTCGGTAGGTATTAGAAAATATAAATACTCTATTGTTACTGGTTTAACCGCTGATATAACTGGCTTTTTAGCTGCCGTATATATATGTAATCTATTATTTAGGTGATAGTGGGGAATAAGGAACGCTTTTTTCTTGGTGAAATAAGTCTATATATTAACAAAATTTAATAAATTAATTGCCTAAAATAAATGAAAATTATGTTGGATAAACTATATTATGATAAACTATGTAAGGATAAGAAATAGATATTTCTAGGGGAATAACTTTTTATGAGACTTTTGTTCATAGTTTTTCCCTATATTGTATTATTTAAAGCAAAGAAAAAAGATTATTTAAGGAAGGGGTTATATTAGGTGTCACAGTTTATGCATCTTGTTCCCAATTTTAGCGAAGGAAGAAGAAAGGAAGTAATAAAGGATATTATCGCGCCTTTACAAAATGTAGAGGGGATAAAACTTATAGATTATTATCCTGATCCAGATTTCAATCGAACTATAGTCGAGGTTATAGGACAACCAGAGCCCTTAAAAAATGCCATATTTAATATGACTGAACAGATATTAAAACATATTGATATGGAAAAACAAAGGGGGACCCATCCCCGAATAGGTGCTTTGGACACCTTGTCCATATACCCTTTAGCCAAAGTGACTTTAGCAGAATGTCTTAAAATAACTGAAGAAATAGGACAAGAACTATACGATAGATTCAAAATACCGGTTTATTTTAGCGGGGAAAATGCTGCTAGTGAAGAACGCAAAAACTTAGCTTTTCTTAGGAAAGGCCAATACGAAGGACTAAAGGAAGCTATTTATACACCTGAAAGGGTGCCGGATATAGGTACTGAATTACATCCTACAGCAGGCGCAACTATAGTTAATGGAGCAGCTAGTGGCCTAGTAGCTGTAAATGTAATTTTGAATACTCGGGATATAAATATAGCCCGTAATATTGCCCAAGTCATGCGGGGACCAAGTGGTGGGTTTTCCACTATTCACGCGGTAGCATTCTATTTGGAGGATCAAGATTATGTAGCAGTTTCCATGAATATGTTTGATACTGATGCTACGCCTATTTATAGAGCTTTTAAAGTTATTGAATTTGAAGCAGCTAGGTATGGACTAACTATCGTGGGAACCCAAATAGTTGGCACACTTCCTCAAGAAGCTTTAGTTAATTGTGCTGAGTATTTCCTAAAGCTCATAGATTTTAACCGTGAACAGATTATTGAAAATCATTTAATAGACATATAGGGGGGTATTATTAATGCTAGTTAATAAAACAATTAATGAATATATGCTTGCATTAGCTTCAGGCTTACCAGCTCCCGGCGGTGGTAGTGTAGCCGCCTTGACTGGGGCTTTAGGAGCTGGATTACTAGCTATGGTTTGTCATCTAACTATGGGAAAGGAAGAATTTGCCGATAGGGAAAAGGAAGTAAAAAAAGTTTTAGAAGAAAGTGATGATTTGCGGGCTAGACTTTCTTTTTTAGTAGATGAAGATGCCACAGCATTTAGTGATGTGGTTGTAGCTTTGAAGCTACCCAAAGATACACCCCAAGAAAAGGAAGTTAGAAATAAGGCTATACAAAACGGTTACAAAAAGGCAGCAGATGTTCCCTATAGAATTGCTACTACGAGTTTTGAACTACTAGTTTTAGCTAAAAAATTAGTTACCTTGTCTAATCCAACAGTTATTAGTGATGTCGGGGTAGCAGCATTAAACGCTTATGCCAGTGTGGAAAGTGCTATCATGAATGTTAATATTAATTTAACTTCCATCAAAGATGGGCTTTATAAGAACGATAAAAAAGAAAAAATGGCTAAGCTTCTAAAAGAGAGTGCAGAATTAAGCAGTGAAATTTACCAAGATGTCAATAAAATGTTGCAGCTTGTATAATACTAGGGTAAAATATTTTTATTAGCCCATAATAGTAATTAATGGCTTATAAATAAACAGGGGACAAAAGTTTGTCCCGCTGTTATTTTTTTGGGACATAATTGCCGTATTTTAACATATTCCGATAATTTCGCTGGAGTTTTAATAAGTTACTTAGTTAAACAAGAAAGTTTGAGAAAATTTTTAGATTGGTGTAAGGAGGATGATTATGAAAAGCGATATTCAAATTGCTCAAGAATGCACTATGTTACCTATAGTAGATATTGCCCAAAAGATTGGTTTGGCTGAAGATGATTTAGACCTTTATGGTAAATATAAGGCTAAAGTTTCTTTAGATGTATGGGAAAGGGTGAAAAACAGACCTTCTGGTAAACTGGTTTTAGTTACGGCTATTAACCCTACCCCAGCAGGTGAAGGGAAAACAACTACCACAGTAGGCTTAGGACAAGCCCTAAATAAATTGGACAAATCAGCCATAATTGCTCTCAGGGAGCCATCTTTAGGTCCTAGTTTTGGAGTAAAAGGTGGGGCAGCAGGGGGCGGTTATTCCCAGGTAGTACCAATGGAGGATATTAACCTACATTTTACTGGGGATATTCATGCTGTTACTACAGCCCATAATTTATTAGCTGCCTTATTAGATAATCATATTCATCAAGGTAATGCTTTGGATATTGATCCCAGGCAAATAGTATTTCGTAGAGTGATGGACTTAAACGAAAGAGCCCTAAGAAATATAGTTCTAGGTTTAGGGGGTAGACCTAATGGGGTGCCACGTGAATCGGGATTTGATATCAGTGTAGCTTCGGAAATAATGGCAGCACTATGCCTGGCTACCGATTTAATGGATTTAAAAGAAAGATTCAAAAGAATTGTAGTTGCTTATACATATGAGGGTAAACCAGTTACGGCCGAAGATCTCAAGGCGTCTGGTTCCATGGCATTAATAATGAAAGATGCCATTAAACCAAACCTAGTGCAGACAGTTGAAAACACCCCTGCCTTCGTTCATGGAGGACCCTTTGCAAATATTGCCCATGGGGCCAATAGTATAATGGCAACCCAGATAGGACTTAAGTTAGCCGATTATATGATAACTGAGGCTGGCTTCGGGGCCGACTTAGGAGCTGAAAAGTTCTTCGGTATTGTTTGCCGCTATGCTGGTTTTGAGCCCGATGCAGTAGTCTTAGTAGCGACTATAAGGGCACTTAAAAATCATGGTGGTGTTACTAAAGATAAATTATCCCAAGTAAACATGGAAGCCTTGGAAAAAGGCTTGGCCAATCTAGAAAAACAACTGGAAAATATAAATAAGTACGATGTACCTGTTGTAGTAGCCTTAAATGAATTTCCTACCGATAGTCCCGAGGAAATTGACCTAATTATTCAAAGGTGTAATGCTCTAGGGGCACAAGTAGCCTTATCTAAGGTATGGGCTGAAGGTGGTAGAGGTGGCATAGAATTAGCCCAAAAAGTTATGGCAGCCGCCGAAAAACCAAGTGACTTCAGATTTATCTATGATTTAGAAAGTAGCTTAAAAGAAAAAATTGAAACTATATGCACTGAAATATATGGGGCTGACAGTGTGAGCTATAGCCCCGATGCGGATAAGCTTTTGGCTAAATTCGAGGAACTAGGCTATGGCAAGTTACCCATATGCATAGCTAAAACCCAATATTCATTATCGGATAATCCCGAATTACTAGGTAGACCAACTGATTTTGAGGTTAATATTCGGGAAGTAAGATTATCAGCTGGAGCAGGCTTTGTTGTAGCTCTTACTGGTGCTATTATGACTATGCCTGGACTCGGCAAAACCCCCGCAGCACAGAAAATAGATATTTTACCTAATGGGGAGATCGTAGGGTTATTCTAAGTCAAACAGAAGGCGGGCATTTGCCCGCCTTTATTATTTTAATCTGAATGCTTTATGAGGGAGAATAGTTCAGCTCTAGTTTGGGAGCGGGTCTGGAAGGAACCGCGTAAAGCCGAGGTGACAGTCAAGGAACCCGCTTTACGGATACCGCGCATAGTCATACACATATGCTCAGCCTCAATTACGACCCCTACTCCATGTGGTTTGATAGTATCGAAAATGCAATCAGCTATCTGTGAAGTCAGACGCTCTTGTAGCTGAGGACGTTTAGCATAACTATCAGCTACCCTGGCTAGTTTACTCAAACCTATAACTTTACCCTCGCGGGGAATATAGGCGACATGGGCCTTACCGTAAAAGGGTAACAAATGGTGTTCACACATAGAATATAAAGGGATATCCTTTACTAAGACGAGTTCATCATGGTATTCCGAAAAAGCTACTTCCAAAAAATCCTGGGGTTGTTCATTTAAACCAGCAAATATTTCTTCATACATATTGGCTACCCTTTTAGGGGTATCTAGTAAACCTTCCCTATGCGGCTCTTCACCTATAGCTTCGAGTATCATTTTTACAGCTTCCTCTATTTTAGGCTTATCTATGGGACTTTTTGGCATAAACTTTTCCTCCCTAATTTAATTTACTACTGCAAGGTTTTGGACTACATTCACGGAAATATTTTAGTATTGCAAATGATACCAAAAAATATTAATTATGCAAAGCTAGCTTATTTAAAAACCCAAAGCCTTATGGACCAATTGCCTATATTTATTACGAAATAAAATTTCTTTTTTACACCAGTCTTTTTCGATATCAATTAGGTTAACATTAATCGGTAGACCAGTAATTAAGGAAGTCCCCACCTCTCTTAGAATTTCCATATTACATAAAGAATCACGCCAATTTACGGGGATTTTTTCGTATCCATGTAGGGCCCCACACATTGTACCGACCATAGCCCCTATTGTATCAGCATCGCCACCAGCATTGACAGCGGTTAGAATTGCCTGCTTTGGCTCTCCCCCTTGGCTAATAAATATATATAGGCTAAAGAAAACCGAGCCCAAGGCGAAAGGGGAATTGTGATAAGAATTTTTAACATTGCTAGTCTTTCTAGCTAGTTTATCTAATCTAGCAGTCGCTTTTTCATAATCAAGATTACTTATATCGGATATTATATTAATGGCATCACTAATTTGATGCTTAGTTTCCATTTCATATTGTATAGTATTATAATTGGCAATTATAATATTTTCCAGTTCCCTAACAAATAATTTTAAATTGTAAATAAGGTCGCCAGCCTCAAAAGTATCCCCTGATTTATTGAGTGAGTAGGCTACTGTATATGCTATTATTCCTGCAGCAGCAATGCCCCGTATATCCCGGTGGGTAATCATACTTGCCTTAATAGTAGCCAGTAATAGTATATCTATATCATGGTTGTAATAAACCCCAAGGGGTGAAATACGCATAGCTGCACCATTTCCAGCGCTAATTACTCCTGCTGTGTTAAGGGGTTTATAGATCATCAGGTTTTTAATTACCTGTTTAAAACCTGGGCCAGCCTGGCGAAATATACCCAGCTCACTATAGCCTGGTATTTTAGCAGCTTGGATAAAAAGGTCGGCGATATCCCTTGGGTTGATGCCTTTATTATTTATTAAAGATAAGGCTAATAGCATTGCTTCTTGTGTATCATCAGTATATAGGCCTGGTAAAGGCATATGATTTATATAATCTTGTAGGCGGTTTAGGCTTTTTTCATTTTCTGCCTTAGGAATTAATTTTTCCAAGGGCAAGGGTAAGACCATCTGGCTGATAGTTTTTGCTTCACTTTTATAATCCAGAGGGATGTGTTCTGCTAAGGCGCCTAAGGCATCCCCGCAGGCAAGTCCAACCATGGTCCCATGAGCCTTATTAAATAAATCCATTTTTTATCTCCCCATCTATAGTTATACATTTGGCCTTACATATGATAGTAGATACTGCTTTTATTTTAGCCCTATTAACGAGTTTTGTTTAGCCTATTTACATTTTAATTCAAAGGATTAATAATTAAAATGTAGAAGAACATAATCATAGGCAAATGATAAATTAATAGGATGTGAAACCTTGAGGTTAGCTAAGTATTTGGCTAATTCTGGCCTTACTTCTAGAAGAAAGGCTGAGCTTTTGATTTCTTCTGGTCAAATTAAAATAAATGGCATAGTAGTAACCGAATTAGCTACTAAGATAGATCCGAACCATGATGTGGTTGAATTTAATAGGCAAATCATAAAAAATGCAAAAAACATTTATATTCTTTTAAATAAACCTGCTGGCTATATAAGTAGTGTTAATGATCCCCATGGTAGGCCTACCGTAATTGAACTAATGCACGATGTTAAAAAGAGGATATACCCTGTAGGTAGGTTGGATTTGGATACTGAAGGTTTATTAATCATGACTAATGATGGGGATTTTACCAACCTAATGTTACATCCTAGGTATGAAATACCTAAAACTTATGAAGTGTTAATTAAAGGCGTCATAGATAAAAAGGCTTTACAGCAATTAAGAGAGGGTATTAACTTAAATGATGGTCTAACATCACCAGCTAAAGTGGAAATTATAAAAAGGGAAGAAAGTCGAACATTAATATCTATGGAAATTCATGAGGGGCGTAAAAGGCAAGTAAAGCGCATGTGCAAGGCGATTAACCATCCAGTATTAAAGTTAAGAAGAACTAAATTTGCTTTTTTGACTACTAAGGGTTTGGGGCTAGGAAAATACAGATATTTAACTGAAAATGAAGTAGATAATTTAATAAAACTAGCCCAATCTAGATGAGTATTCTGTCTTTTTAGCATGGCACATAAAGTATTTCGATAAAAAGAACGATATTTTAAATAGGGATAAGGGTATAAATTTCATTATAAAAGTTTTTGAATGGAGGAGTAGGAATTGAGCACCCTTAAGATGCGGGTTCGCTTTGATTTTATTGGCAAGGGCAGACAAGGAAGATTATTTGGACAGAAAAACCCTGAGCAGTACGCTGAGGAAGTAAGACAACATAAAGTTTCCCTAATTAGGAATGTGCCTATTCAAGGCATACATATAGAAGATATCGATATGAGCCAAGAAATATATATGGTACAAGATGAAATTACGGGAAAAACAATAGCCTATGCACCAGTTGCAGTAATCTTTTATGCGGATTCCATGGAAAGTGCCGTAAAGTTTACTATGAAAGAGGAATTTAGGAAAGTAGAAATTTTAGCACCGGATGAAATAAATTTATCTAAGTTTGAGTTAGAACGCCTTTTAATAAAAATTTCCGAGGAGTTACTTAATTATAAAAATTATTTGGAGCGAAAAATAGACAACTGGAAATAGACTTTTTGGGGAGGTTTATAAATGGGGAAAATTTCGCTGGAACAAGTAGTAGCTGCAGTTGATGATATACCTGCACTGCCTCATGTAGTCATTCAAGTTATGGAATTAACCGAGGACCCAAATTCTACAGCCCAAGATATTAACGATGTCTTAGGTCAAGATCAGGCTATGACTGCAAGGGTTTTAAAATTAGCTAACTCGGCATTTTACGGTTTCCCTAGGCGGATAGCCACGGTTACAGATGCCATAGTCTTACTTGGGTTCAAAACTATTAAAAGTATAGTAATGGCAGCCTCGGTAAGTGATATATTAGTCAAAGAAATGAAGGGTTACGCCCTAGAGCCTGGAGAATTATGGGAACATTCGCAAAGTGTAGCCATGGCAGCTCGTCATATAGCTAGGAAAACAAAATATTTTAAACTGGATTTGGCATATACTGCAGGACTTTTGCACGATATTGGTAAGGTAGTATTGAATAATGCTATGAAGGAATCTTATCAGAAGGTAATTAACACAGTTATAGAAAATAATGTACCCTTTTTAGAAGCCGAATTAGAAATTTTGGGCTTTAGTCATGCCGAAGTGGGGGCTAAAGTAGCCGAAAAATGGAACTTACCAAGTGATTTGGTGGATGCCATTCACTATCATCATAACCCTCAGGACGCTAAGGAAAATAAAAAATTAACTTCACTTATTCATATAGCAGATACAATTTGTGTTTCCATGGGAATTGGCATTGGAATCGATGGCATGTTATATCCCATTTCTGGTGAAGCTTTGACTATGTTCGATTTAAAGGAAATGGATATCGAAATCATAATATCTGAATTGATCGACATTTTCTCGGATCAACAAAGTTTTAACTATTAAACTGCATAAAGGTATTAAAAATAAACTCCCGTTTCAAACGGGAGTTTTTTTATGGTGTTTTTTGTTAACCCTAGAAATTTCACATTATTCGTAATATACTATTGTATTATGAATAATATTAATTTATTAGTATAGGTGGAGTTGTTGGAATTGGGATATACTGCGATTTTAGCTGGTGGCTTCGGTAGTGGTAAGACAGAAATTGCTTTAAACCTTGCCTATGAACGTGGTAAAATGTCGGATAATGTAGTTTTGGCGGATTTGGATTTTGTAAATCCCTTCTTTGCTTCGCGGGAAGTGAAGCAGGAACTTGAGGATAATAAAATAAGGCTTATCGCCCCTTCGGGGGAGTTATCCTTTGGGGATGTTCCCCATATACCTGCAGAACTATTAGGTCTTTTAGGGCAAAAGAATGACATGATTATAGATTTGGCTGGTGATGAAATAGGGGCACTTGTTTTAGGCTACATAAGCAATTATGTGCGGAAAAGGGCTATGGTGGAGTTTCTTTTAGTTGTAAATCCCTATCGTCCATTTGCTCAGGATCTGGAAGCGATTTGTGAACTCAAGGATTATTTGGAAAAAGTAGCTAAGTTGGAATTTACGGGAATAATAAGCAACCCTAATTTAGTCGAGGAAACAGATATAGATATTATCAAGGCTGGACATGAAAAAGTTATGAAGTATGCAGAATTTTTTGCTTTGCCTATAAAATTCTTGACTATAGAGGCTAAGTTTCATGAAACTTTAAAGCCCATTTACAAAGATTTGCTTAAAATAATCTCGCTTAATGTAAGACCAGAATGGATTTGAAATGTAGGAGGAGAGTTTTGTATGGCAAAGGGAAGACTGAGCTTTCATATAGAATTTTGTAAAGCTTGTGAGCTTTGTATAGAATTTTGTCCAGATGGTGTTTTAGCCTTGGACAAGGATTATATTAATACTTCAGGCTATCACCCCATTTCTGCTATAAACCCTGAAAAATGTAATGGTTGTGGTATCTGTGCTTTAATGTGTCCAGATATGGTTATTGAAGTGGAAAGGGAGTGATCAGACTGAATAAGGTTTTAATGAAAGGCAATGAAGCACTTGCTGAAGGGGCTATCAAGGCAGGTTGTTTAGCTTATTTTGGCTATCCAATTACCCCCTCTAGTGAGATAGCTGAATATATGGCTCGTAAATATCCTAAAATTGGTGGAACATTTGTCCAGGCTGAAAGTGAGCTTGCAGCTATCAATATGGTTTATGGTGCAGCTTCTACTGGTGCTAGGGTTATGACTGCTTCTTCGGGACCAGGAATAAGCCTAAAACAAGAGGGTATATCTTTTATAGCTGAAGCTGAATTACCCTGTTTGATAGTTAATGTATCGCGCGGTGGTCCAGGTTTAGGCGGTATTCAACCAGCCCAATCAGATTATTTCCAGGCGACTAGAGGTGGGGGACATGGTGATTATCATATTTTGGTTTTAGCCCCTGCCAGTGTTCAGGAAATGATGGATTATGCTATTTTAGCTTTCGATTTAGCTGATAGGTATCGTATTCCCGTAATGATTATGGCTGAAGGCACTCTAGGCCAAATGATGGAACCTATCATTGAAAGGGAATCTGTTATCAATGATTATGATAGGTCGTGGGCTACAACTGGATGTAAGGGTAGGGACCCTAACATTATAAATACTCTACATTTGCTACCAGAGGAATTAGAAAACAGAAATATTATTTTGCACGATAAATACAATTTGATTAAAGCTAAGGAAAAAAGGGCCGAATTATTTATGGTAGATGATGCAGATTTAGTTCTTGTAGCCTTTGGCTTGATGTCTCGGATTTGTAAAAAAGCCGTCATGGATGTACGGGAAAAAGGGAAAAAGGTAGGACTTATTAGGCCTATCACTTTATGGCCTTTTCCAGATGAAGATATAAGAAAAGTTAGTGATACAGCTAAGTTGTTTTTGTCCGTAGAAATAAACATGGGGCAAATGATTGAGGATATAAAATTAGCTGTAAATGGACAAGTACCTGTGGAGTTCTATGGTAGAATAGGCTTAACTCCCAATCCGGAGGAAATTACCCAAGAAATTCTGAAAATAGCGGAAAGGGAGGGCTTTTAAATGAGGATAGTAGCTAAAAGGCCTCATAGTTTAACCGAAGAAAAATTCCATTATTGCCCTGGCTGTACCCACGGCATAATTCACCGCTTACTAGCTGAGTGTATCGATGAATTGGAATTAAGGGAAGAGACTATAGGTATATGTCCAGTAGGTTGTGCTGTATTAGCCTATAAATATTTTAATTGTGATATGATTGAAGCGGCTCACGGGAGAGCCCCAGCCGTAGCTACTGGGGTAAAACGCTTGTTACCAGAAAACATGGTATTTACTTATCAAGGTGATGGAGATTTAGCCTCCATAGGCATGGGGGAAATTGTCCATGCCTCAGCTAGAGGTGAAAACATTACTGTTATTTTTGTCAATAACACTATCTATGGGATGACTGGTGGACAGATGGCTCCGACTACCTTAATAGGCCAGAAAACTAGTACATCACCCTATGGCAGATCTGTAGAACAAGCTGGCTATCCGGTTAAAATGGCGGAATTACTAGCCCAAAATGAAGGCTCAGCCTATATAGCTAGAACGGCTGTCAACAACCCAGCTAACATAATGAGGACCAAAAGGTCTATTAAAAAGGCTATCAATACTCAACAGAATAAAAAAGGATTTTCCCTAGTAGAAATATTATCTACTTGTCCTACCAATTGGGGCATGAGTCCTTTGGAGGCACTTAAAAGACTGGAAAATGAAATGATACCCTATTATCCACTAGGGGAATATAAGGTTAAGGGGGATTAACAAATGGAGGAGCAAGTATTATTTGCTGGATTCGGGGGGCAAGGTGTTTTATCGATGGGGCAGTTTCTAACTCATGCAGCATTAGGTGCAGGCAAACATGTTTCGTGGGTACCTTCTTATGGTGCTGAAATGAGAGGTGGGACCGCTAACTGCTTAGTGACTATTGCAGATGAGGAAATTAGTTCCCCTTTGACGGAAAACCCCAAAATGGCCGTGGTTTTAAACCGTCCTTCCTTGGATAAATTTGAACCGAAACTTCAAGCTAATGGAACTATCGTGGTTAATTCTAATTTGGTAGATAGGGAAGCTATAAGGGATGATATAACTATGTTAAAGCTGCCGGTCAATGACTTAGCCAGCCGATTCGGTAATCCTAGGGTTGCCAACATGATTCTTTTAGGGGCTTATCTGGAAAAAACTAAAATAGTTGGGGTTGAGGAAGCCCTAAATCATTTCGAGGCGATTTTCCAAGGTAAAAAACCCGAAATAATTAATACCAACAAAAAAGCCTTTTTGGCTGGGGTAGAATATGCCAGACAAAATTGGTAACTAGCTAGATATTAACTTTACTTTTATATTAAATATAATTAATGGATAAATGACTTGTCCCCCGCATAATATAGAGGAAAACAGTTGTCTTAGGGGGATGGTCATAAATATGAGAAAATTTGCCGACCTAGTGGAAAAGTATTTAATCCGTACTATAATTATTAGTTTAGTCTTATTAGTATTAGTACAAGGTTTGATGACTAAGGATACCTGGCGTTTTTATTTGAGTTTTGGGGAAAGGTTAGAAGGCCAAGTTATTGAATATCCGGTAAATACTACAGATGAGGATGCAGAGTCTAATGCACCTGTTGAATCTCCCTACGCTATCTTGGTCATAAGTACTGAAAAAAATTTGGCACTACCTAAAGCCAAAGTTTTAGTTAATAATAAAGAGCTTGCTAATTTCACTCAGAATGAGGTGCAACTCAATCTTATGGCAGGGGATGTAGTCGAAATTGATACCACTTCTTATAATTTTCCAGTAGAATTTAAAATTACGCAAACATCGGACAATATTTCTTTTCCTGAGCGAGATAAAACCTACACAGCGAATCAGGGCCTAGTAATGATAGGCAAAATTATTGTAAAATAAGGTTGATTATATTATAAGGGTGGTTTTATTTTGAATAACGGAAGTAAACTGGTAGCTACTTCAGCTATAAAGATGGCTCTTACTTCATCTAGGCAAGAGGAAGCCGAATTAAAACAGGTGCTTTTGAATAATTATGGTGTTAAAGCGGTAGCAGTTGATTACGGTGGGGAATTTATAACTTCTGTAGGGAAAATAGTAGAACGTTCAGTAGTGGCTGCTAAAAGGGAAGGGGTTATAAAAGATACCCATGTAGATGAGGGAGCTGTGGCTGGGGCAGCCAGGGAAGCCATAGCCCAGATTATGCCCAAAGCTTTAGGCTTAAATGTAGGGGGTAAAATCGGGGTTTCTCGCCATAAAGATCATGTTAGTGTAGCTATATTTTTAGGTATTGGATTACTACATTTGGACGAAGTTGCCATAGGATTAGGACATCGTGCTGTACCATAGTAAAGGGGTAATTAATTATGTTGGTAAGGGGAATCAGAGGGGCTATAACAATTGAAGAAGATAGTGCGGCAGAAATACTAGATGCAACCCGAGAATTGCTGGAGAGAATCCAAGCAGAAAACGGGTTTTTGCCTGAGGAAGTTGCCAGTATTCTTTTTACGGTTACAAATGATATAACTTCCATTTTTCCTGCCGCAGCAGCCAGGAAATTAGGCTGGCATAAGGTACCCTTGTTATGTTTTCAAGAAATTGAAGTACCAGACGCTTTGCCCCGTTGCATTAGGGTGCTAGTCCATGTTAATACAAGCAAAAAGCAAGATGAGATAAGACATATTTATTTAAGGGAAGCACGTAAACTAAGGCAGGATTTGCTAGACTAAACTATAGGCCCATTACCTTGATTATGACGCGTTTGCGTCTCCTGCCGTCAAACTCAGCATAGAATATTTCCTGCCAAGGTCCCAGATCTAAGGCCTTATTAGTTACTGGAACTATAATTTGGTGATGGACTAAGATACTTTTTAAATGGGCATCCCCGTTATCTTCACCAGTTAAATGATGTTTATAATCTGGGCCAAATGGGGCAATTTCTTCTAGCATATTGTCTATATCTTCTAATATGCCACTCTCAAAATCATTTACAAATACTCCAGCACTTATATGCATAGCACTAACTAATATCATACCTTCGGTAATGCCGCTTTTGGCTAAGGCATCTTTTACCTTATCAGTGATTCTTATATATTCCCGTCTTTTATCAGTATTAAACCATAAATATTCAGTATAAGATTTCATTTTAATTATTTACCTCCTAATCCTTTGCCCAAGTTGTAAACCTTAAGTAGTGTATAATAGCTTTATGTTTAATTATACTCATTTATAAAGTGTTATACTATAATTAGAGATTTTTCAATAAAAATGAGTCTAAAACGATTTAAATCATGATCCAAATTGGGGGTTAGACTATATCATGAAGCCTTACAAGCTGGCTTCAAAAGATAAAGAAAGCCAGAATACAATTATAAAAGTTAATAGCGGTTCTAAGGAAGTATTAATTGGACAAGGTTATCATACTTTAATTGCTGGCCCATGTGCAGTGGAAACTGAGGAAAGCTACCTAGAGTTAGCCCGCTTTTTGCAAAAAAATGGTGCTAATATTTTAAGGGGAGGGCTTTTTAAACCTCGGACTTCTCCTTATTCCTTTCGGGGTTTAGGTCAAGCTGGTATTGAAATTATGGTGGAGGCTCGTAGAATAACGGGACTTCCTGTAGTTACCGAAATCATGGATGTGCGTGATCTAGAGGCAATGTATGACCTTATAGATATATTGCAGGTGGGTAGTCGCAATATGCAAAATTATACTCTATTAGATGAACTCGGTAAACTTAATAAACCCATTTTACTCAAGCGTGGATTATCTGCTACCATTGAAGAATGGCTTTTGGCTGCAGAGTACTTATTAAGTGGGGGCAATCCGAAAGTAATATTATGTGAAAGAGGCATTCGCACTTTTGAAACATATACTAGGAATACAGTGGATATAGGGGCAGTTGCCTTGGTTAAACATCTATCTCATCTACCTGTTCTGGTTGATCCTAGTCATGCTACTGGTAAATGGGAGTTGGTAATTCCCGTAGCCAAAGCAGCTATTGTGGCTGGGGCTGACGGGGTTATGGTCGAAGTCCATCAAGCACCAGAACAAGCCTTATCTGATGGTAGACAATCTCTTAATAAGGCTAATTACCAATTATTGAATAAATCTTTACGAAAATTGGCCGAACTTGAAGAGCGTATAATCCAATAAATATTTAATAGGGTAGAAGTGGTGAAATGGTACAAAATCATAGGGGTAAAAGCAATAAAATTATTTTATTTTTCTCAATTTTTTTAGTAGGGATAGGTTTTAGTATAATAATGCCGATTTTACCTTACTATGCTGAATCTATGGGGGCTAATGCCTTCCAGCTAGGTTTACTATTGACAGTTTATGCCTTATGCCAATTTATATTTGCACCTTATTGGGGGGCTTATTCCGATAAAGTAGGACGTAAACCTGTACTTTTATTGGGGATAATCGGCTTCGCCTTGACTTTTGTGTTTTTTGGCTTAGCCAATTCTTGGTGGATGTTATTTTTGGCCCGTATAGCCGGTGGGATTTTATCTTGTGCCGCCATGCCAACAGCTTTAGCCTATATTGCTGATTCTACTTCTATCGAAGAACGTGGGGCTAACATGGGGCTTATTGGGGCTTCTATTGGAATGGGTATGATATTCGGTCCCGTAATAGGGGGTATACTATCTAAGATTTCTATGGCATTTCCTTTTTATTTTGCTGGTCTTTTTACTTTAATTAACGGGCTAGCCATATTTGCTTTTTTAGAGGAATCTTTACCCGAAAGCCAAAGGAATAAAATGGTTAAAGTTAAAAGGGCCTCCCTACTCAATGGCCTATTTACACCTTTAGCTTTTATTTTGATTATTATGTTATTTACTAGCATTTCTGAATCAATACACCATGGTACATTTGCTTTATTTATCCAAGGTAAATTAGATTTTGGCCCTTATCATGTTGGTTGGGCTTTTAGTAGTGCAGGGCTAGTGGCGGTAATTATGCAAGGTCTAGTTGTCGGGAAACTGATTAATCGTTATGGAGAGGAAAAAACGGCCATTGGTGGCTTAACCGTAATGGTGGTTGGTTTCATTCTATTATTAAATTCCTTTAGTCTAGTCAGTGTTATTATTTTTATGGGTATATTCGCTTCGGGTATAGGTCTAATCCGTCCCTCCATTAATTCATTAGTTTCCAAACAGACTACAAAACAACAAGGTGCTACAATGGGAGTCTTGCAAGCTTATGATAGCTTGGGTAGGGCTATTGGCCCAGCTTGTGGCGGTTTTTTATTAGATATTAATCTTAGTTATGCTTATATTACGGCTATAATTGCGGCGACTATAGCTTTGAGTTTGTTTATTCACCATCATACCAGAAATGTGGGGCTAACCGCTGAATGTCAGGAGAATTAATTAGTAGTCACAACCATTTGACAAAAAAGAGTTGCATTATGCATTGATTGGATATTATAATATTAGGCGTAGGAAGGTAGCTTTTCATAAAATATTATTTTTGTAGTATGGTAGGATGGTGGGAATATGCCTGTGGGCACTAATGCCATTTGCTTTTTGCTGATGGCTTTTTATTTTCTCACCTCCCCAAAAGGAGGATTTAATATGATTATTGTAATGGAAAGAAATGTAGGTAAAAATGAAATCCAAGCGGTTTGTGACCGGCTCGTGGAAAGGGGATTTCAAGTTCACTTGTCCGAGGGTGTAGAACGAACAATAGTCGGTGGTATTGGTGAGCGAACTCAGGAAATGGTTGATTTACTTCTGACCATGACTGGGGTAGAAAATGTAGTCCCGATTGTGCAACCTTTTAAATTGGCTTCCAAAGAATTTAAAAAGGAGCCTACAATCATAAAAGTGGCTTCTACTATTATTGGGGATGGTTCCTTGCAAATTATGGCAGGGCCTTGTGCTGTTGAGGGGCGGGACAAATACCTAGAGATTGCTCACTTAGTTAAAGATGCGGGTGCTACTATGTTAAGAGGGGGAGCTTTTAAGCCGCGAACCTCACCATATTCCTTTCAGGGGTTAGAAGTAGAGGGGTTAGAAATATTAAAGGAAGCTAGTAATTCTACTGGACTTCCAGTAGTAACCGAGATTATGGATCCTCGTTTGGTCGAGGTTGTAGCAGACTATGTTGACATATTACAAGTTGGGGCACGTAATATGCAGAACTTTTTTCTATTGCGGGAATTAGGCAAGATAGATAAACCCATTTTGCTAAAAAGGGGTCCCTCTGCAACTATTGAAGAATGGATAATGGCGGCGGAATACGTTATTTCCAGCGGTAATCCTCAAGTAATTCTATGTGAAAGAGGTATTCGCACATTTGAAACCTACACTAGGAATACCCTGGACTTAAGTGCAGTTCCTTTAATTAAGGATTTAACTCATTTACCTATAATCGTAGACCCCAGCCATGGAACAGGCAAATGGAAATTAGTTGGGCCTATGGCTTTAGCAGCGGTAGGGGCTGGATGTGACGGATTAATGATAGAAGTCCACCAAAACCCAAGTGAAGCCCTATCAGATGGTCCCCAGTCTTTAACTCCAGATAAATTTGCCAATTTAGTTAAAAGGGCTAAAGTTATAAAGGGAGCTTTAATGTAAGGGAAAGCGGTAATTAAGAATGAAATCTGATATTTTAATTATTGGTACAGGATTAATAGGTGGGTCTTTAGGCTTAGCCCTCAAAGACTCACCTTTAGTAAATCATATATATGGTCATGATCCCAATCAAGCATATCTAAAAACAGCCCTAGAAATTGGGGCCATTGATGAAATTGCAACTCTCGCCTTTGCTGCTAGCCAAGCAGATATAATTTTTATCTGTTGCCCCTTAAGTTTATATAAACAAATATTAAATGAAATTATCCCTTTTTTAAGACCAAACACTATAATTACCGATGTGGGCAGCACCAAAGAAAAAGTTATGGATTTATTTGTGGACCTACCTGAAAATGTGTGGGGAATCGGCGGTCACCCCATGGCAGGTTCAGAAATACAAGGGATAAGTGGGGCTGACCAGTACCTATTTGAAAATGCGGTCTACCTTATAACCCCTGGCAAAGTCCCTGCAAAGCAAGTAGACCGTCTGATGGCCCTTATTGAAAGCACAGGTGCCAAAACAAAAATCCTAGATGCTAAAATCCATGATGAAATGGTAGCTATAGTTAGTCATATACCCCATCTATCTGCAGTAGCCTTGGTTAATCTAACTGAGGGGGATTCAGAACACCTATCCATGGCTGCTGGGGGCTTTAGGGATACTACCCGCATAGCATCCTCTAATCCAGAATTATGGGAAGACATCCTATTGTTTAACCAGACTTATATTCTTAAGCAGCTAGATGAATTTGCTGCTAAATTAGAAGGGATTAGGGACAGTATAAAGGCAGGGGATAGTGCAAAGCTTTTAGGTATATTATATCAAGCTAAAGATATTAGGGATAAAATACCCCAGGCTAGAAAAGGATTAATTCCTAGTTATCATGATGTAGTCTGTATTGTGCCTGACAAACCGGGAATTATAGGGAAACTGGGTAGGATACTAGGTGAAAAAGATATCAACATAGTAGATATTGAAATATTAAGAGTGAGGGAAGGAGATGGGGGAACTATAAGATTAGGGGTTCCCAATGCCATCCACGCGAGACAAGCAGCCGACTTACTGTTAAACTATGGTATAAAAGCTTGGGTTAGGTAGGTGTGAAATGAATAAAACAATTAAAAAAGCTGCTCGGTTTAGGGGAGAAGTTAAAGTCGGGGCTGATAAATCTATATCACATCGGGCTCTTATCTTTTCGGCCTTAGCCACTGGAGAAAGTATTATAAACAATTTTTTAAATGCCGAAGATACCTGGGCAACATTAAATTGTATGCGGGGACTGGGTGTGAAAATAGAGGAAAACCAATCTAGCTTAATAGTGAAAGGCCGTGGTCTAGCAAGCCTAACAGAAGCGAAACAGGTTTTAGAATGTGGTAATTCGGGTACAACTATGCGGTTATTAACTGGCTTGTTAGCTGGCCAAGATTTTTTTTCCGTATTGACAGGTGATAGATTTTTGAATCAAAGGCCTATGTCCAGGCTTATTAAGCCTTTAAGCCAAATGGGGGCTGAAATTCAAGCTAGGGCAGGGGGAACCCATGCCCCCCTTGCAATTAAGGGCACGAAATTACGGGGCATGACCTATAATAGTCCTATAGCCAGCGCCCAAGTAAAATCTGCTTTAATTTTAGCTGGTTTGGGAGCTGATGATGCTACTACTGTAATCGAGCCCCATAAGTCTAGGGATCATACCGAACGGCTCCTTATAGCTATGGGTGCGAACATAGTAGAAAATAACTTAGCCGTAACTGTTAAACCAAGTAGCAAATTATTTCCCCAAACTATTGAAGTCCCTAACGATATTTCCTCAGCAGCCTTCTTTATGGTAGCAGCTAGTATTATCCCTGGTGCTGAAATACTTATAAAGAATGTAGGTATTAACCCTACCCGAGCTGGAATAATAGAAGTGTTAAGTGCAATGGGGGTTAGTATCAAAAAAGAAAATGAAAAAACTCTAAATGGTGAATTAGTCGCCGACTTGCTTGTAGTGGGCGGCAACTTAAACAGTGTAGAAATAAAGGGTGAAATACTACCGCGCCTAATAGATGAATTGCCTGTTATCGCAGTGGCCATGGCCGTAGCCCAAGGGACATCTGTAGTAAAGGATGCTCGAGAATTGAGAGTAAAGGAAACTGACCGTATAAAGGCAATATGTAGTGAATTAAGTAAAATGGGGGTTAATATTACTGAGACCGAAGATGGTTTTATTATTGAAGGCAATTATGATAAGCTACAAGGGGCAAAAGTTGATAGTTGGGGGGATCACCGTATAGCTATGAGCTTGGCTGTTGCGGGTTTGCTAGCTTCGGGTGAAACGATAATCACTAATGCCCAGGTCGTGGATATTTCATTTCCAGACTTTTGGGACAAAATCAATGATTTAGTCTATTATTAAAGTTATAATATCAATTTAGTATCGTATTATGTTAAAATATATTAGAATACTGATAGGTGGTAATTAGCTTATGAAAATTGCCATTGATGGGCCTGCTGGAGCAGGAAAAAGTACAGTGGCTAAACTACTTGCTAAAGAGTTAGGATTTATTTATATAGATACGGGAGCGATGTATCGTGCACTTACCTTAAAAGCCCTTCGTAAAAATATCAGCTTAGAAAATATTGAATCCCTTATAAAGTTAGCTAAGTCTACCGAAATTCAATTTAAAAATGAGGATTTCAGGCAAGATATATACTGTGATGAAGAAAATGTTACTGAGGAGATTCGTTCCCCTGAGGTTAATCTTAATGTCTCGAAATTAGCATCATATCCAGCCATACGTGACATAATGGTAAAAGAACAACGAAAATTAGCCAGAGCTTTTCCCGTAGTAATGGATGGGCGTGATATCGGGGAATGTGTTTTGCCCGATGCGGATTTTAAATTTTTTGTAACCGCTAGTTTAGAAGTACGGGCTAAGCGGCGGATTTTGGAACTATCCAAATCGGGTCACCATACTACTTATATAGAGGTGAAAGATGACATTGCCCAAAGGGATACCAGTGATGCCAATCGCAAGGTAGGGGCTTTAAAGATATTAGATGATTCAATAATAATTGATACATCGGATAAAACTATTGAAGAAGTTTTAAATCTGATGATTGCTTATATTAAACGGGAGTAGGGATATGTTATATTCAGTACTAAGGCAAATAGTCAAGTTTATTTTCAGTATTTTGGGGCTAAAAAGCCGAGGTTTACATAATATGCCAGATGATGGGGCAATAATTGTAGCATCGAATCATATTAGCATGTTGGATCCAGTTATAGTAGGGGTGGTAATTAATAGACCAATTCATTTTATGGCTAAGGCAGAGTTATTTAAATACAAATTATTGGGCAAATTATTAAAGAAAATATATGTATTTCCAGTTAGACGCGGTGCCGCTGATAGGACCGCCATAAGAAAGTCTATTTCCATACTCAATGAAGGTGAAGTATTAGGCATATTCCCTGAGGGTTCCAGAAATAAAGAAGGGGATAATATGAAAGTGCAAGCTGGTACCGCTATGATTGCTCTAAAAACTAATTCTCCAATTTTACCAGTAGCCTGTGTGGGGACTAATCGAAAGTTTCCTTTGGGCTGGTTTAAGCCCCTGGAAGTTAGGATAGGTAAGCCTATAGGACTAGGGGAATTTCTGGATAAAAAAGTTAATTCTATGCTTTTGGCAGAAGTTTCCGACCTTATTTCTGCGGAAATTAATAATCTTTTACAAGAATAAGCAGGAATTAGTTAATATTATGAGAAGATATAAATATTTGTGAGGTTTTTTGTAGTGGAAACTCGTTTAGCAAAATATGCAGGTTTTTGTTCAGGAGTTAAAAGGGCTTTTGCTATTGCTGAAGAAGTTATAAACGAAGATGATAATTGGTCTACATTAGGTCCTTTAGTCCATAATGATTTAGTAGTAAATTATTTTGCCAATAAAGGGCTAGGAAAAATTGAAAATTTAAACGATATAGGCAATAACAGCGTATCAGAAGGTATTATTATTAGGGCCCATGGTATATCACCTGAATTTATTAAGGATATAAAGGACAAAGGATTTAAAATTAGGGATGCCACTTGTCCTTTAGTAAAAAGGGTTCATGATCTTGTTGTTGAATTAGATAAAGAGGACTATAGTATAGTTATTTTTGGAGCTAACAGTCATCCTGAGGTACAAGGCATAAAGGGATGGTGTGCAAATAAAGCTACTGTAATAGAAAATATCGAAGATGCTAGAGCATATACTAAACAAAAAAGAATTGGGCTAGTATCTCAAACTACGAAAGACGAAGAAGAGTTTTTTGCAGTAGCAAATATTCTATTAGCTAAAACTAATGAATTAAGGGTTTTTAATACTATTTGCTTAGCGACCAGAAGGAGGCAAGAAGCGGCTAGAGAACTTGCCCAGGAAGTGGACTTAATGTTAGTTATAGGTGATAGGAAAAGCTCAAACACAACCACTCTTTATAATGAGTGTGTTAATACCGGAGTAAGAACTTACTTAATTCAAACTGCTTCTAATATAGAAGATAAGTGGTTGCATGGTGTAAATAGGGTAGGAATTACAGCAGGTGCATCAACTCCGGATTGGATTATTAAGGAGGTATTTGATAGGATGACAGGTTACGATGAGAACCAAAACCAAGAATTGGAAAGCCAATCGGCAAATAACGAGGAATCATTCGCTGAATTAGAGGCTGAAATGGCGGAAATGGAGGCACCTAGTCGCGGCGATGTTATAAAAGGGACTGTAATTCAGGTTCTAGATGATGAAGTTATGGTTGATGTTGGAGGAAAATCAGAAGGAATTATTCCTTTACGGGAATTATCAGTTACGGAATTAGAAACATGTAAAGATGTAGTTGAAGTAGGAGAAGAAATCGAAGTATTAGTTCTTAAATGGGATCCCGATGGGACTATATTATTATCTAAAAAGAAAGTAGATACTAATAAAGTTTTAGACCAGATTGAAGAGGACTTTAATGCTGGCAATCTACTTAATGGTACAATTACTGATGTTGTAAAAGGTGGTCTTTTGGTTGATGTAGGTATTGTAGCATTTTTACCTGCATCACATGTAGATGTTGGCTATGTTAAAAACTTAGAAGAATATAAGGGTAAAAATTTCGATTTTAAAATTATTGAGTTTAACCGTAACAAAAGACGGGGTTCACAAATAGTAGTGTCCCGTAAAGAATTAGTTGAACAAGAAAGACAAAAACTTAAGGAAGAATTTTGGAATAGTATTGAAGAAGGGCAAACCCGTCTAGGTAAAGTTAAGAGGATTGTGGATTATGGTGCATTTATTGATTTAGGTGGTTATGAAGGCTTACTTCATGTCTCCGAATTAGAACACCGTCGAGTGAACCATCCTTCTGACATATTAGCTGAAGGTGAAGAATTAGATGTATTCATTCTTAGTATCGATAGGGAGCAGGAAAGAGTTTCATTGAGTAGAAAAGCACTCTTAAAAAGCCCTTGGGAAACCTTTGTCGAAAACAACTTTGAAGAGGATATAATAGAAGGTACAGTAGTTAGGATTGCTCCTTTTGGTGCATTTGTCGAACTAATTCCAGGTGTAGATGGATTAATTCATATTTCACAATTGGCCAATTACCGGGTGGAAAAACCCGAAGACGTAGTAACAGTTGGGGAAAATATTTCTATTAAGATAATCAGTCTTGATTTGGAAGAAAAGAAGGTAGGATTATCTTTAAAACAAGTAGCTGAGGATGAAGAAGAACAGGAAATCCAAGAATACTTGGAAAGCCAAGATGAAGTAGATGAGCTAGATGAGGTAGACGAATAACTTGGTATAAGCTCATTTTTAACTACATTAATTAAAATAGGCTGCTTAAGGCAGTCTATTTTTAATAGATAGGAAGTGTTTATGTGAAAGTAACAGGTGCTATATTAGCTGGCGGAAAAAGTACTCGCATGAAATATAATAAATCCTTTGCCAAGATAGGTGAAAAGAACATAATTGAAATTATACTGGCTAAATTTGAAGATATGTTTGATGACATTATTATTATTACTAATGAACCTAAAGAATATGAGTTTTTAGGTAAACCTATGTATAGGGATATTTTTGTAGGCCTAGGCCCCATAAGTGGTATACATTCTGCCCTTATTAATAGCACTAATGATGTCACCTTTGTTTTGGCCTGTGACATGCCTTTTGTGCCTGAGAATTTAATAGAATATATGTTAAATAAAATTGAAGGTTATGATACTGTAGTAGCTAGAACTAATAATTTCTTTCAAGCTACATCAGCCGTATATCACCAAAGTAGTCTACCAGTACTGACTAATTGTTTGGAAAACAACAAACTTAAAACAACCCTGATATTTAGGGAAATGAAGGCAAAGATTCTTGATGAACCAGAACTGATGGGATTTGGCAACCTAGACGAGATATTTTTAAATATTAATGATGAATTTGCCCTATCTAATGCTCGGAAAATTGCAAGGAGGTTTTTCGAATAAGAGAAAAACGAAAGGATGAACATATTACCTTAGCTAGCCTTAATGAAGATGGGCCATCTTCTACTAAATTAGAAGATTTTTTGCTGCTTCACCAAGCAATTGCTGAGATTGATATGGACGAAATAGACCTAAGCACTAATTTTTTGGGCAAAAAAATGGATTTACCTATTATAGTTAATGCCATTACGGGTGGAACGGCTAAAGCTGAAAAAATAAATAAAATTTTGGCTAGAATGACTAGGAAATATAATATCGCCATGGCAGTTGGTTCACAGACCATAGCAATTAAATCTCCTGAAGTAGCTGATACTTTTGCTGTAGTGCGAAAGGAAAACCCCCAAGGGATAGTCTTGGCAAATATTGGGGCTAATGAAGCAGTTGCCCACGTAATAGAAGCGATAGAAATGATTGGAGCTGATGCTGTTCAGCTTCATTTTAATATTCCCCAGGAATTAGCAATGTGGGAAGGAAATCGTAATTTTAAGGGGATTTTATCTAATGTAAAAGAAATTGTTACCCATTCCCCTGTACCTGTAATTGCCAAGGAAGTTGGTTTTGGTTTTTCCCGAGAAGCAGTTTTTGCTCTTTTTAATGCTGGGGTAAAGAATTTTGATATCGGTGGTAAGGGTGGTACTAATTTTATAGTTATCGAAGATCAAAGAGGGGGATTATTCCAAGGCGAATTCAACGATTGGGGGATTCCTACCGCTTATAGTTTAGTTGAGGCATTAAGCCTTAAATTACCTATCGAAATAATAGCATCAGGGGGAATCAGGACTACATTAGATATTACTAAATCACTAGCTATGGGGGCAGATTATGTTGGCATCGCGGGGCTGTTTTTGAAATTAATTATTAATCAAAATGAAGAAAACTTGGAGAAGATTATTAATAATATGATATATAGACTAAAAGCATCTTTATTAATGTGTGGAGCTAAAAACATAAGAGAACTTAGGCAGAAACCCGTAATAATAATAGGGCAGGCTAAGGAATACTTGGAGGCCAGAAATATAGACACAGCTTGCTGGGCCAATAAAAATTCGTATTAAGGAACTTTCTCCAAGGATATGGAGACTAAACTAGGACTTATGTCTGTCGGTACTGCCGTCCCCGTGATATGCCAGTTAGAATTTAATAATTAAGAATTAAAAAATAAGCTTAAGAGCTTATTTTTTTGTCTTATAAGGGCAATATATTTAAAAGGAAAAATTTTAGGGAGGATGGTTTAAGGTGACAAGTTTTCCGTTTGGTTTAATTGCCCTAGTAGTAATTTCTATATTAATTTATTTTGGAGTAGCCCATCGGGTTTTAGACAGACTAAGATTATCAGATAAGGCTGCCTTAGCAGTTATTGCCGCCATTATAGTGGGGAGTTTTATAGATCTTCCCATCAGCAGTCGAATCACTATAAATCTGGGCGGAATTGTTGCGGTAGGTTTGGCTCTTTATGTTTGGATAGGGGCTGGTACATCCTATGAGAAAATTCGTTCGGTTGTGGCAGCTATAATTACAGCTTTAGTTCTATTTTTGGCAGGCAGGTATCTAGGAGCCACTCCAGAGCAAATATTTATTGATCCCATCTATATTTATCCTATCACTGCGGGAATCGTAGGATATCTGGCTGGTCGCTCTAGAAGGGGTGCTTTTTTTGCCGCAGTTATGGGGGTATTAGCTTTAGATGTTGGTCAATATATATATCTAGCTACTAATGGTATTCGGGGTACAGTTATGGTCGGGGGGGCTGGTGCCTTCGATTCTTTAATCCTAGCTGGGATTTTAGCAGTACTACTGGCCGAAACTATAGGTGAAACCTTAGAGCGAATCCAAGGTGGTCCCAAGACCGAAGGACGGCCAGAGGAATTAATTAAAAATCTAAAGGAACCAGAGCCAGCCCATAAACCCATAGAAGAAAATGATAAGCGGGGTGACAAGGATGAAGAATAAAAACTTTATAGTATTAATTTTCGTATTCCTTTTTATTTTAGTTTTAAATTCTACTACAATGGCACATGAAGAAAGTCCATTTGGTGAATATGTTACTTTGCTAGATGAAAACAATAAAATTATTCATCAAACGGCTACTTTAGTTCATGTGGGTGATGAATATATAGATGCCGATAATTCGAGGTATAAGGTTATCAAAGTTATAGGAAATACTGCTAAATGTGATTATGTTGGACAAGAACAAATGCCCCAAGTCACCTATGATAAGAAAGCTCAAACTTGGACTTTCCCCGATGATATAGTCCCAGTCGCCCAAGCTGATAATAATACAGTAGCCATTTATGTTACCCATAGTGATGAATCCTATATTCCTGGGGATGGGACTGAGAGCATAGAAGGGGATGGGGGGATATATGATGTGGCTAATGCCTTTGCTGCTCAATTGAAGGCACATGATTTCAATGTAGTTTTTAATGATAACAATCATAATCCCCATGATATAAATGCCTATAATCGTTCCCGAAAAACGGCTACCAATCTTCTGAAAAATAACCCCATTGCTATTTTTGATGTGCATAGGGATGCAATTCCAGCCGAACAATATGAAGGTAAGGTAAAGGGTAAAGATGTGACTAAAATCAAATTGGTAGTAGGGCGAACCAATCCTAATTCTAAAACTAATTTAGAATTTGCCAAAAAAATTAAAGCAGTAATGGACGAAAAAAAGTCAGGCCTATCTAATGGAATATTTCTAGGCAAAGGGGATTATAATCAAGACTTAAGCCCTAGAGCCTTGCTGATAGAGGTAGGTAGCCATGAAAATGATAAGGGGGCAGCTATTGCAGGTGTTAAGGAATTTGCAGATATAATTCCTACAGCGGTAGGTGCAGATACTAGCAATCCGGGACCAGCTAAAAAACCAAGCAAAGATGATCAAGGTGCGGGAACTACAATTTTAATTATATTGGTAGTCCTAGGTGCAGCTATGGGGGGGTTTTATTTATTGAATAAAGGGCCTTCCTCAGATGGATAAGTATTTGGTAGTAATTTTAAGCGGGATAGTAGCTGGGTTTATTGTGCGGTTAATTATGTTGCGTAGTGATTATCGCCATTATCCAGCTTACCCCCACGGCTACTTTACCCATTTAGCCTTGGGTTTTATAGCGGCCAGTTTGGGAGCAGTTGCTGTACCAGCTATTGCCAAGCCAGATTATGTGGCAGTAACCTTTTTAGTTTTAGCTGCACAGCAATTTAGGGAAATTCGGAATATGGAAAGGGAAACCCTAAATAAGTTAGAGGAAACTAAATTAATTCCCCGAGGCAATGATTATATCGAAGGCATAGCCAGGGTTTTTGAATCAAGGAATTATTGGGCTATTATTACTGCCTTAGCTACTAGTGCAACTAGTCAATGGTTAGACCTAAAGTTTGCACTTATTACGGGGGGAATATTTATAGTTGTTTCTCTAATACTTATGAGGGGTTCCTATTTAGGCGATATTGTGGAGGTAGTGGAAGCTGGGCTCCATTTTGATGGTTCCTTGCTCATGGTGGATGATGTAGTGATTATGAATGTAGCTTTACCTATAACGAAAGAAAAAATATTGGCAGAGGGCATAGGAGTATTAATTAAACCCAAAGACGATGATGCCCGTTTAACCCTGCATAGTCCAGGGCAAAGGATGGCGATTATTCACGATGTGGTTTCGATCTTAGGGACTAAAGTAGATATGAATGAAACAGAATTAGCTCCTATGGCACGAAAAAATGCGGATGCTGGATATTTGGGTTTTTTCATTCTCCCCAATGAACCAGATATAGAAATGCTGATAGAAATAATAAAAAGAGTGCCTATACTTGAAACATCCAGGGGAACAGCATTAAAGAGTTTCTATGGTAGAAAGGCGGCTGATTAATGGATACCCAAATATCTGGAATTATTCTGGCTATAATAACTAGGGATATGAAGAAAGTTAATAGTGGTGGCTGTCCAGTTTTTCTGGCTGAAAACAAAGAGGAAATGGAAAAAATCAGCCTGCTTTTATCCCGTGTATTAGGGGGCGTAATTCACGACTTGGAAAATGGCGTATATTTTATTTTTCGACATTAATTGAATGAAAATTATATATCATTGTTATGGTGGTTCCCATTCCTCTGTTTTGGCAGCTGCACTGCATTTAAAACTAATTAAAGCCACATCCCTGCCCAGTTATACCGAACTATTTAACTTGCCCTACTTCGATAAAACTTGTGATGCTGATTTTGGCTCCATTCGTAAGGTGGGGGTGGACGAATTAGGGAATGAGGTATTTGTCTTGGGGAAAAAGGATTTAGGAACTAGATATAATAAAATATTGCCGGGGCTAGCCAGTCTTATTGGGGCTAATAATGAGTTATTAGCAGTAGACCTTATAGGCAAAATTAATTGGTTAATGAAAATTGGCGGCTATTCTTCTAGGAAGTTGGGCTTAGTTACTTTAGGCAGGTTTTTTATTTTTTTCGGTACGAAAATTTCCTTTTATGAAATAGTAGACCTTGTGGACAGGGTAAAAAAACAGCTGGACTTAAGAAGGAATAATCATGAAAATACTTTTCATTGGCACTAGTGGAGTCCATCACGTGCAAATTGCAGCCAGCTTATATTTGGGTAGGGGAATAAAAGAGGCTGTCTCCTCATCTAGTTTTGCTAATTTGGCTTTAGAAAAGAAGGGGCACCCCATCTTTATCGGGAAATATAAAGGTATAGATGAGGTATATACCTTAGGGGTAGGCTATGATATAGGACTAGGGGAAAAGATTTTAAATCAATTGAGGAATCTACTAGGTTATACGGAATCTGATCTTATAATCATTCCTATTTTCATAAAAAATGAGCAACTAATATATTTTATTATGAGTTTATCTATGTTTTTGAATTTGGACTATTTACACAAAATGGTGACTAAATTCATACTCAAATGTGAGTTTAATTTTATTAAAGAACAAGTAGAAAGAAGAAAACTCCAAATGGAGCCATAGGATGGGGCTTGCAGTTATGCTGCATTTAGTAGATAATTATCTTGATATAGATTTTTACATCGGGGGAATATTGAATGGCTAAACCTATTGTAGCTATTGTTGGGCGGCCAAATGTAGGTAAATCTACCCTTTTTAACCGTTTAATCGGAAGCAGAAAGGCCATTGTGGAAGATATACCTGGAATTACCCGGGATCGAATATACGGTACTTCAGATTGGGCAGGACGCGATTTTATAGTTATTGATACTGGTGGTATTAGATTACAGGATACTGAAGATATATTTGCCCGTGAAATCAAATGGCAAGCCCAGTTGGCCATAGATGAGGCAGATGTAGTTATATTTGTGGTCGATACTAAACAAGGTATAAGTCCAGAAGATGATGAGGTAGCGAAAATACTTAGAAAATCTAACAAACCAGTGGTAGTGGCTGCCAACAAAGTAGAGAATTTCGATAAACAATTAGAATATTATGAGTTTTATAATCTGAGCCTAGGTGAGCCTATACCCATTTCCGCTATGCATGGTATGAACACCAATGATTTATTAGATGCAGTTATCGAAAAGTTTGCCCCTTTATCTGCCTATAAAGAAGATGAAGCCGCTACAAAAATAGCCATAGTCGGTAAGCCCAATGTAGGCAAATCTTCACTGGTTAATTCTTTTCTAGGTGAAGAAAGGGTAATTGTCAGCGATATACCAGGAACCACAAGGGATGCTATTGATACACCCTTTACATACAATAACAGCCAATATATTCTCATAGATACAGCTGGCATAAGAAGGAAGGCACGCATTAAAGAGGCTACCGAACGATATAGCGTCATTAGAGCTTTAAAAAGTATTGAACGGGCTGATGTTAGTTTAATTATGCTAGATGCTACTGAAGGGGTAACTGAACAAGATCAAAGGATTGCTGGTTATGTCCATGAACAGGCAAAGGCCAATGTAATAGTGGTTAATAAATGGGATTTAATCGAAAAAGATGGTAAAACCATGCATAAGTTTAATGAAGATATAAGGGAAGAACTCAAATTTTTAGCTTATTCCCCCATAATATATGTATCTGCTTTAACCAAACGCAGAATATTTAGGATTTTAGAATTGGTTGACTTAGTAGTAGAAGAACATTATAAAAGGATATCTACTTCTGAACTTAATCGGGTAGTCAAGGAAGCTACCATGCTAAATCCTTTACCAGGAGGGGGTAGCAAAAGTATAAGGATATTATACGCCACCCAAGTCAGAACTGCACCCCCGACTTTTGTCTTTTTTAGTAATCAGCCTGAGGCTGTTCACTTCTCATATCTAAGGTATTTAGAAAATGTACTTAGACAGAACTTTGGTTTTGAAGGTACACCGATTAGGCTTTATTTGCGGGAAAGTAAGGATAAAAGGTTAAGCTAAATAGGAGGTAGACTTATGGAAACCTTTGTTATCATTTTAATTATTATAAGTGCCTACATTATAGGCTCTATCCCTTTTTCACTTCTAGTGGGAAAATTTATAGCTGGCGTAGATATTAGGCAACGAGGTAGTGGCAATATCGGCGCTACTAACGTCCTGAGGACCCTGGGGACGGGGGGGGCCATTCTAGCATTGTTAGGTGATTTGTTAAAAGGCCTTGTAGCTACCTGGCTAGGTATGCTGGTAGGGGGACCTGGGCTGGCTGCTATTTGCGCGATTCTGGTCATAATCGGCCATTGTTATTCAGTATTTTTAGCTTTTAAAGGTGGCAAAGGTGTAGCCACATCAGCAGGAATAATGCTATATTTAATGCCGAAAGTAGTAGTCATACTCTTAGTTACTTTTGTAATTGTGGTAGCATTAAGCAAATATGTTTCCCTAGGTTCGATTACAGTAGCAACCCTCTTCCCCGTAATGGCTGTTTTATTAAGTTATAGTAATGTATACATAATTATGAGTTTTGTAATGGCGATTATAGTAGTTTTCCAACATAGGGAGAATATTGTTAGGTTAAGAAATGGAAAAGAAAACAGAATCGGACAAAAGGTTTAGTTTTTACTAGGAGGCTTAAATGTCTAAAATAACTGTAATTGGCGCAGGTTCCTGGGGTACTGCCCAAGCAATTCTACTAGCCAAAAATAGACACCAAGTTTCTTTATGGGGCAGATTGGAAGATAATATACTAGAAGTCGAAGAAACTCGGGAAAATAAAAGGTTTTTGCCTGGGGTAATTTTACCCGAAAATCTTGAGATTACTGATGATCTACTAGCTGCTGTGGATAATTCTAAAATGTTAATATTAGCGGTGCCTGCTCAAGCTATTCGGGAAATTCTACATAAATTAAAAACTATAGCAGGTGATGTGATAATAGTTAATACCGCAAAGGGTATAGAAATAAGTTCTGGTATGCGTATGAGTGAAGTGGTTATAGATGTATTAGGTGCTGGGATGTCACAGAATTATGCCGTATTATCCGGTCCTAGTCATGCAGAAGAAGTAGGCAGGGGGGTTCCTACAGTAGTAACTGTTGGGGCCTATTCTAAAAAAGTAGCTAGTCGTGTCCAAGACGTATTTATGTCTAATAATTTCAGGGTATATACTAACCCTGATGTAGCTGGAGTAGAATTAGGTGGGGCATTAAAAAACATAATCGCTTTAGCGACAGGGATTGTGGAAGGCCTAGGTTATGGAGACAACACTAAAGCAGCCTTAATAACTAGAGGACTTACAGAAATGACTAGAATGGGTGTCGCTATGGGCGGAGATGCTAGGACTTTTTCGGGTATTAGTGGTATAGGCGATTTAATTGTAACATGCAGTAGTAAGCTTTCCCGTAATCGTTCAGCAGGCGAAATGCTAGGCCAAGGTTATTCACTAACCGAAACCCTGGAAAAGGTCGGTATGGTTGTAGAAGGGGTCCATACAACACGGATAGTACATAATTTAGCCCAAAAAATGAATATAGATATGCCTATTACAAAAGCGTGTTTTAATGTCTTGTACAATGGAGAATGCCCTAAGGAAGAATTAGAACAAATGATGCAAAGGGATAAAAAACCAGAACTAGAGGAGATAGTTAATAATTATGAAGGCTGGTTAGAGGATTAGCTCATAAATATGATCCTAGATTTTTAATGGGTAATAGCAGGGAAATGCTATTACTCTTTTTTATTTATCTAATATCCCATTTATAAGCCTATAGCATAATTTCATTTTAAATGGCATAAATTTATGGCAATAAATTCATAACAAAATTCACACTTTTTTTGTTTTGGAGGTATATTACGGAAAATTAGTAATATATTTATACTGTTATAGGTAAATTGTGCTTAAGGGGTATCCAATTTCGGAGGGAGGGTGCCTTTTAAAGTCTAAATCCAAGGGAGGGAAAATGAAAAGTGGAAGGAAACAATATTTTAAATGATATCGCCGAAAGGACTGGTGGCGATATTTATCTTGGCGTAGTAGGACCAGTTAGAACAGGAAAATCAACATTTATCAAAAGATTCATGGAGCTTATGGTCATGCCAAATATACGGGATATTTATGATAGGGAACGTTCTCGTGATGAACTGCCTCAAAGTGGTGCAGGAAAAACTATTACTACTACAGAACCTAAATTCGTTCCTAATGAGGCTGTTGAACTTACTACTAATAGTGGCCTTAATTTGAAGGTCAGATTAGTTGACTGTGTAGGTTATGCAGTAGAAGGGGCGTTAGGCTATGAAGAGGATGATGAACCCCGTATGGTTAAGACTCCCTGGTTTGACTATGAGGTTCCCTTCGAAGAAGCGGCCGAAATAGGAACCAGGAAAGTAATAGCTGATCATTCAACTATCGGTTTCGTAATTACTACCGATGGAAGTATCAGCGATATTCCCCGAGCAAATTATGTAGAACCAGAAGAAAGAGTTATAAATGAATTACAGGATTTGAATAAACCATTTATTATCTTACTGAATTCGACCCACCCCCATGAAAGGGAAACTCTGGACTTGGTAGATGAACTTACTGAAAAATATGGGGTAAGTGTTATCCCTATTGATGTAGCTAATATGTCATCTGACCAAATTTATGGTATTTTAGAAGAAGTCCTATACGAATTCCCCGTACAAGAGGTAAATATTAAGTTGCCTCGCTGGGTAGACGAATTAGCAGAAGATTTTTGGTTAAGGGATAACTTGGAAACAGCAATTCGTGATGTCCTAGGTGAGGTGCGCAAAGTAAGGGATATAGATAAGGCTATTGAACAACTATCCGATATAGAAAATATCAGTTATGTTTCTTTGAAGGAAATGAATTTGGGTACAGGCACAGCAGCTATTGACATAACTGTACCCGAAGAATTGTACTTTAAAGCCCTAAGTGATGTAAGCGGATATGAGATTGAAGGAACCCATGACATTATACGCTTAATGCAAGATTTAAGTATGGCTAAAAGGGAATTTGATAAGGTTTCTTCAGCACTAAATGAAGTAAAGGAAACGGGCTATGGAGTGGTTACACCTAGGTTAGAGGAAATGTTCTTAGAAGAACCTGAGTTGATACGGCAAGGAAGCCGTTTTGGAGTTAAATTAAGGGCGAAAGCTCCTTCCCTCCATATAATTCGGGCCGATATTACTACTGAAATAACCCCTATTATTGGTACTGAAAAACAGTGCGAGGAACTAGTTCGCTATATGTTAGATGAATTTGAAGAAGACCCCGCGAAGATTTGGGAATCTAATATTTTTGGCAAATCACTCCACGATTTAGTTAGAGAAGGTATCCAAAACAAGATCCACCGTATGCCGGAAAATGCGCAAGTTAGGCTGCAAGATACTTTACAGCGTATTGTTAATGAAGGCAGCGGTGGCTTAATCTGCATCATAATTTAAAAGGTGAAATGTGAGGGGTAAGGAATAAGAAGTAAGAAGTAAGGGTTAAAGTACTCCCTTTATGGTAGGCAGTTATACTGAAAACTGTTATCATAGGGGAGTATTTTTTGTTTGGTGGAAAGGTGTCATAGGTACGGGGGAATGACACATTTTGCAGGGATGCCGCTAAATTGGGGTTTGCCATAAAATATATTTATTAGATATGGGGGTCTGGCTGTGACAGGGCTAGTGCAGATGGTATAATAAAGGTGTAAAAAATTTGAGAATGGTGATTGGTGTTTAATGAAAATTGGTGCACGGACGATTAAAACGGGTTTAGTAGTGGCTTTGACCATATTCTTAGTCAATATCCTAGAAGCCAAGACTAATACAATAGAATATAATATTGCTGGAATGGCAGCCATTACAGCCATAATTGGCATGCAACCTTCGATTAAAGATAGCTTGAAAACTTTTAGGAGTAGGGTAATTGCTACCTTTATAGGTACTCTTATAGCATTTATATTAGCCTTAACCCTAGGCTTAAATGCCTTTTATCTTGGCTTAGCTAGTATAGCTATTATACTAATATGCCTGAAACTAAAGTTACAGGAAAGTATTACTTTTGCTTTAATAACTTTAGTTGCTATTGGTACCTATCATAATGATTTTAATATTATGGGGGTTGTTTATAGGGTTTCTGGGGTATTAATCGGTCTTATTGTCTCTACAGGTTTAAATATTTTGTTTATACCCCCAGATTATACGGATGATTTAAAAGAAAAAATAAATGACTTGCGATTAAAATTCGAGATTCTATATGAAGATGTTATTGGGGATATATTAAGGGAAGCCAAAGTAGAAAAAGAAATTATCAAAAATAAAAGGCAAATAATACGGGATGAATTGGATGATACTAGAGATGTTTATTCCCTTTTGATTGAAGATGTTTTGCCCAAAAACGAAAGGCTTTTGAAAAAATATCGGCGCTCTATTAATGCTATACAGTCTAATCTAGAAAGGCTTACTGCTATACATCGCAGTCTAGTTTTTATGCCTAACAGTCCTCAATATTTGGAGTTACGCCAGGATTTATACGAGTACTTAAGTTATTTGCTCATAATACATCGTCAGTTATACTCCTATATAGCTTTAAATAAGGAATACCAAGAAGTTGAAAAAAGTATTAACGTGGAAGAAATACAGGGGCGTATAGTAGAGCTTATTAAAAATGATGATAGTGATAATATTTTCGAATTTTATAATGTCTACTTTGAGGCAATTCGAATAAATGAAAAACTAGAGCAATTAAAAAAGGAATTTGAACTTGATTCCTAACCAGCATAGAAATTTCATGCTTTAAATGTTATAATATTTCGTGTCCGTGGTGAGGGGAAAAACATCCGCTACATATAGACAAAGGGATGACAGATAATGGCAGAACATAAATTTTATTTGGTCAGGGCAGATATTCTCCCTAATTCTATCCGCAAAACTGTTTTAGCTAAGGAGATGTTGGCCAAAGGAGAAGCTGAAAATATTTCAGAGGCGGTTGATAAATTGGGTATAGCACGGAGTACCTATTATAAATACAAAGATGGAGTTTTCCCTTTTTTTAATGCTGAAAACATGGAAATTATTAATATTTCTTTAATGCTTACTCATATTTCTGGGGTTCTTTCTGGGGTCTTAAACTGCATAGCCTCATTAGGTGCAAATGTACTGACTATAAATCAAAATTTGCCTTTACATGGGGTAGCTTATGTTACCTTATCATTAAATATAAAAGATTTAAGTGTTACAATTGAAATATTAATTAAGAAATTATCTGGGCTTAAGGGAGTTCGGGATGTACAATTAATTGGCCAAGGCTAAGGAGGATTATAGATGATAAGAGTCGGATTAATAGGTTGCGGTACAGTAGGCTCCGGGGTTGTAGAATTACTCCAGAATAATGAGGAGATAATTAGCAAACGGACAGGAAAAGTAATTAAACTAAAGAAGGTTTTGGATAAGGATCTTGAAAAATGTCAGGCTTTAGGATTAACTGCAGACATGTTGGCTAAAGACTTTAATGAAATAATAAATGATGAGGAAATAGATATTGTAGTGGAGTTAATAGGTGGCATTGAACCAGCTCTAACTTTTATAATCGAAGCTATGGAAAAAGGCAAACATGTGGTTACTGCCAATAAGGATTTAATCGCGGTTAAAGGGCAACAAATATTCGAGACTGCTGAAAAAAACCAGGTGGACTTTTATTTTGAAGCTAGTGTTGCAGGGGGAATCCCCATAATATATCCTATGAAACAATCGTTAGCTGCTAATGAAATTAAGGAAGTTATCGGCATATTAAACGGTACAACTAATTATATTCTCACAAAAATGACCCAAGAGGGCCTAGACTTTGCGGATGTTTTAAAAGAGGCTCAAGAATTAGGATATGCAGAGGCCGATCCAACCGCTGATGTAGAAGGGCTTGATGCAGCCCGTAAAATTGCCATTCTTTCCTCTATTGCTTTTAATAGCCGAATAACACTAGATGATGTATACGTAGAGGGTATTACCTCTATTACCGCATCTGATATCAAATATGCGGATGAACTGGGTTATGTAATAAAATTATTAGCTATTGCCAAGCAAGAGGATGGGTTAATACAGACTAAAGTATATCCAGCTTTTCTACCTAAAGACCACCCCTTAGCTGTGGTTAATGATGTCTTTAACGCTGTTTTTGTCCAAGGAGATGCGGTAGGGGAAATAATGCATTATGGTCGCGGTGCGGGCAAAATGCCGACTGCCAGTGCTGTTGTTGGAGATATAATTGATATCGGACGTAATATAGTTAGTGGCTTTAATGGCAGGATAGCTTGTACTTGCTTTGACGAAAAAGAAGTTTTCGATATTAAGGAAATGTTGGCTCAATTTTACCTACGAATGACTGTAAAAGACCGTCCTGGAGTCTTGGCGTCCATAGCAGGTGTATTCGGAAATAATAATGTAAGTCTGGCAACAGTTTTACAGAAAGAAAATACTGCAGATATGGCAGAAATGGCAGAACTAATCCTGATTACTCATCAAGTAAAAGAACAAGATTTAAGGGATTCCTTGGCTATAATCAAGGATATGAGTATAGTGGGTAGTATTGATAATGTTATCCGGCTGGAGGGCATTAATAGATAAAACATAGGAGGCAATATGTTTACCTTACAAGTTCCAGCTACTAGTGCTAATCTAGGGCCAGGATTTGACACTTTAGGAATGGCTTTAGACTTATTTTTGACTATCGAAGTTAAAAAAGCTCACAGGGATATAACTATTTCTTATACTAAAAATGGCAAACAAGAAATTAGCATTAATCCCGCAAACAATTTAATGGTCAAGGCCATGCATAAGATTTTTAAAGAGGCTGGAATAAATAAGCCTGCATTTAGTATAAAAGAGAAAAATGAAATCCCCGTCAGTAGGGGATTGGGTAGTAGTGCGGCCGCAATTGTGGCAGGGATGTATGCGGCCAATAAACTTATAGGGGATAAATTCTCTAAGCCAGAATTATTGAAATGGGCTGTGGAAATGGAAGGGCATGCCGATAATATTGTGCCAGCTATAGTCGGGGGATTAACTACTGCCATGATGTATGAAAATGAGATATACTATCAAAAGGTGGATTTACCCAATAATTTCAAAGTCATTGTAGCTGTGCCCGATTTTAAATTACATACTAAAAAATCTAGGTCAGTTTTACCCGAAAAAATAGCCCTGCAAGATACTGTATACAATTTACAAAGAGCCTGTTTTTTATTAGCCAGTCTACACAATGCCGATTTTAGACACCTTAATCTAGCCATGGATGATATGATTTACCAACCCTTAAGGAAGCAGTTTATACCTGGTTTTGATGAAGTGTTCACGGCTGCCTATGCAAATGGTGCTTTGGGTGTAGCTATGAGCGGAGCAGGCCCTTCTATAATTGCCTTTGCCAACCGAAATATAGATGCGATTAGCTTAGCCATGCAAAAGGCTTTTTTAAATAATAATTTAGCTTGCAATGTTTATAATTTAACAGCTAATAAAACTGGGGTTAATATAATTTAATAATTTTATAGTTTTTTTCTTCATAGGAGAGTGGAAATATTGGCATTATTAGTTATGAAATTTGGCGGTAGTTCTCTTGCATCAATAGATAAAATCAAGGAGGTCGCCCAGCGAATAAAAAGCATTAAAAAAACTGGGAATGAAGTAGTAGTTGTAGTCTCGGCTATGGGGGACACTACGGACGAACTAATTAGCTTGGTTAATTCAATCGGTGGGAAGCTTAATAATCGGGAAATGGATATGTTATTAGCTACTGGGGAACAGCAATCAGCTGCTCTATTAGCCCTAGCTTTACAGGGAATTAATAGTCCAGCCATATCCCTAACTGGCTGGCAGGCGGGAATATCTAGCGATAATAACTACAGCAAAGCCAAAATCATTGAAATCAAGGCCCAAAGAATACAAAAAGAAGTAAAAGCAGGTCAAATCGTAGTTGTAGCAGGTTTCCAGGCTTTATCCCCTGAAGGCAATATAACCACTTTAGGGAGGGGCGGTTCAGATACAACCGCACTAGCTATTGCAGCAGCCTTAAAAGCGGAAAAGTGCCTTATTTTTACGGATGTAGATGGTGTTTATACTGCCGACCCTCGAATAGTGGAAGATGCCCGTAAATTGTCTTATATCGGTTATGAAGAAATGTTGGAGTTAGCTAGTCTAGGGGCTGGAATATTGCAACCGCGGGCAGTAGAATTTGCTATGCTTTATAAGGTAGATATCGAAGTATTATGCAGTTTTAATAAAAATTCTGGAACTATAGTAACGGAGGTAAAGGGTGTGGAAAAACAAAGAGTAGTTAGTGGAATAGCAGATGATACCAATTGTGCGAAAATAGCCTTATTTGATGTTCCGGATAGACCAGGTATTGCTATGACTTTATTTAAAACCTTAGCTAAACATGCTATTAACGTCGATATGGTTATCCAAAGTGCTATGCGTAATGAACGTAATGATATAGCCTTTACCATCGAAAAAGACGATTTAGCTAAGGCCCTACCCGTTGTAGAAAAATTAGTGAACGAAATAGGGGCTTCGGGTATGTCACATGGGGAAAATGTAGCAAAAGTATCCATCGTAGGGGCAGGGATGCAAAGTAATCCAGGTGTAGCAGCTGATATGTTTGAGGCCTTAGCCGATGCCAATATAAATATTCATATGATTAGCACCTCAGAAAT
The DNA here is from genome assembly GCA_964514235.1 of uncultured Syntrophomonadaceae bacterium. Classification (GTDB taxonomy): domain Bacteria; phylum Bacillota; class Syntrophomonadia; order Syntrophomonadales; family Syntrophomonadaceae; genus JAAYRQ01. Next base: position 155,079 of record CAZEPV010000003.1, read on the forward strand.
CAAGGTATCGTGTATTATAGATGAAGATAAGCTAAAAGAGGCAGTAAAAGCCTTACATGAAAAATTCCAACTAGATATAATGGAGTAGAGTTTATCATACCTTGACTTATAAATAGTTGTATTATAAAATATTCTTTGCGTCGGGGTGTAGCTCAGTTTGGTATGAGCGCTTCGTTGGGGACGAAGAGGCCGCTGGTTCAAGTCCAGTCACTCCGACCATTTCATTTAATGTAGAAAAAAGAAGAAAAACGTAAACAGAGCCGTGGAGTCAATCCTGCGGCTTTTGCTATTTTTGCAGGAATTTGATGGTTTATATGGAATTTAAATTAAGTAAAATGTTAATCCAGGTGAGTGATAATGAAAATAATCGATAATGTGAACGATTTATTAAAAGATGACCTAAGTGAAATAGTCCAAGAAAATAGCAAACTAGCTATTGCCGCTTCCTGCTTTTCAATATATGCCTACCAAGAATTGAAAAAAGAACTAAACAAAATTGGGGAATTAAGATTCATATTTACTTCCCCCGCATTTACTACAGAAAAAGTTGCTAAAGAAAAAAAGGAATTTTATATACCGCGCCTAAATCGTGAACAAAGCCTATATGGAACAGAATTCGAAATAAAACTTAGGAACGAGTTAACCCAAAAAGCAATAGCCATAGAATGTGCAGAATGGATAAAAAACAAGGCTACCTTTAAATCTAATGTTACCCAAGAAAACATGGCTGGATTTATTAATGTAGAGAATAATCCAGACTTTTATACCTATATGCCCATTAATGGTTTTACTACAGTTGATATCGGTTGCGAAAAGGGCAACAACATTTATAATATGGTTAATCGCTTTGAAACACCATATAGTAAAGAATACCTAAAATTATTTGATGAAGTATGGCAGAATGAAGAAAAGCTGCAGGATGTTACAAATGAAGTCGTGAATAATATTACTACAGTCTATCAGGAAAATCCCGCCGAGTTTATATATTATATTATTTTATACAATATTTTTAATGAATTTTTAGTAGATATCAGTGAAGATGTATTACCTAATGAAGCTACAGGATTTAAACAAAGTGCTATCTGGAATAAGCTCTATAATTTTCAACAAGATGCAGCACTAGCCATAATTAACAAACTGGAGAAATATAATGGCTGCATTCTTGCAGATAGTGTAGGTTAGGGTAAAACTTTTACTGCTTTAGCAGTTATAAAATATTATGAACTGCGCAATCGTACAGTATTAGTACTATGTCCGAAAAAACTAAGCGATAACTGGCATACCTTTCGAAAAAATTACTTAAATAACCCTATAGCAACTGATCTTTTACGGTATGATGTTTTATACCATACCGATTTATCTAGAAATAGTGGATTTTCTGGTGATACCGATCTTAGCAAATTTAATTGGAGTAATTATGATTTAGTAGTAATTGATGAATCTCATAATTTTAGGAATGGGGGGCAATCGTATGGGGAGGATGGGGAAAAAGAAAATCGGTATTCGAGATTAATGAATCAAGTTATTAAAAAAGGGGTAAAAACCAAGGTGCTTATGTTATCTGCGACCCCAGTAAACAACCGTTTTATAGACTTGAAAAACCAGCTTGCCTTAGCTTACGAAGGTAATCAAAGCTTATTGGATGAAAAACTTAACACTAAAAACAGTATAGACATCATATTCAGACACGCTCAAGCTGCCTTTAATAACTGGAGTGAGCTCTCAGCAGTAGAGCGTACTACTGAAAAATTGTTAAAAATGCTGGATTTTGATTTTTTGAATTACTTGATAGTGTAACCATTGCTCGTTCAAGAAGGCATATCGAAAGGTATTATGATACCAGTGCAATAGGAAAATTTCCAGAGCGTAAAAGCCGAGAATGTCTTAAATTTCGTGTAAATGGAAACAATTATGAAAAAGGAGTTGACCATTTATGAAAGAAATTAAAGACATGACGGTTAAAGAATTTGCTAGAACCTGTCGCAGTGTAGAGGACATCCAGGAAGGCCTTAAAGACATTTTCAAAGACACCTTACAGGAAATATTTGAAGCTGAAATGGAAGAACACCTAGGCTATGAAAAGAATAGCTTTGAGGGTAATAACACTGGTAATAGCCGTAATGGCTACAATAAAAAGACATTAAAGTCCAGATATGGTGATACGAAAATTAACATTCCTAGAGACCGAAACGGCGAATTTGAACCCCAGATTATCAGCAAATATCAAACCTCTTCAAATCAACTGGAAGATCAAATTATTGCTATGTATGCCAAGGGTGTTTCAACTAGGGATATAGAAGATCACATGAAAGAGATTTATGGCATTAGTGTTTCAGCTAGTATGATGTTTATGCTAATCTAAAAATAGCCCAGCCCAATAATTGAAAAATGGCCCACC
>CAZEPV010000004.1:0-141344 GCA_964514235.1 uncultured Syntrophomonadaceae bacterium
ACTATAGATGGGTATGCTTTTTGTGTTTTATTTGGACTTTTTCAGTGGTCTCGAAACGTCCCCTTGTGTTACAAGCTGCTTGTTCTTTGCATCATTTCATCAGGGGAGCGCATGTCCTGTACGGCGGTTTCACCCACACCCACATGAGTGAGTTTTATAAGCCCGTTGATAATCGGAATCGGTCGATGCTTGAAAATCATAGTCAGCAGATGCCAAGAAGTAAAACCTCCACAGTAAGGGCAAATGAATCCCTTAGATTTCTGAACGAAGTACGAAAGAGCGCCGCACTCCTTACACTTTATGGCTGTTGTATCTTGTTCCTGCATTCTGATCTCTTCTTGTACATATAAAACTTACTTCTGCGGACGAATTGTCACTGTTTCTGCGGATCCGTCTCAGTTGACAGCATGAGCAAAGCTCTCTGCCACAAATCTTATTGGTAGCAGGGTTCTGCCGTCTCGAATGACAAGTGTAGTGCCTTGTTCATCAATTACCTGTACTTTTCCGTCAACTATTATGGAACACCTTAACAGCTCTGTTTTTATAGTAAGTCAGTTCCAAACCTGAACTATGTAATATTTACACACTCTATCTTAATATAGATATGAAAAAATATTTTTTCTTAAATATCTTGTTTCTTTCTGGTCATTCTTTTCAATAATTTTTGATGTGATGAGGTATTTTAACATAAATTCACAAGATTCCGATTTTCGTGCAGATAAAACCTCTACTATTTTTTTGTTTTCATTATCTACTGATAGGATTCCTATCCCCGATTCCGTAAAAATATCTTGTTCTATATTCTTAATATGAGTATTAGGCATTGCAATATAGGCATAATCCGAAAAACACAAATAACGTTGTGCTTGCAAATATGCTTCTTTCCAATTTCTTAACTTTGCTTCTATCGAAACGATAGTCCCCAATTTTACTGAGAACATGTTTTTCACTGATTGTACTGTCTCATCTTTAATTCTTACAAATTTCATTTTATCTAACACTGAAACATATTTTTTCACTCTATTCATCGCTAATAAAAACTCATTTTTAATCTCATCAAATGTGGCATAAAATTTACGATTAATATATTCCAATATGGACAGCAAGTAATAATCGTCCATTAGCTTAAGGTGTTTAGATGCTCCAATATTAAAAGAAATGTCAGGAATTCCTATCCCCATCCTTAATTCGTTAGAAAAACGAATCCCATTATCATTCAAATAATTGTTGATGTTATTCACAATCTCAATCTCTAACATTTGATCACATCCAGTCTCCCTTCAATTTCTGTATAACTTCCTGCCAAGTTTTTAGAAATCTGTAATCATCGTCTTTAAAAATTGGTTTTAGCTTATTGTAATAATTTAATGCATTTTTTATTATTTCTTCGTAATATTCTATTTTATCATTTATATTTTTAAAAGACCTCAATTTGTTTATTTCTTCATTACGCCTATATAAAAAATGTTTTCTTGTCAATCCATCATTTACTAGAACAGCAGGGTTTTGTCCAACACAATATGGACATGTACAAGCAATATTTTTTCCAATCTTGCTTTCTAGTAATTGGATGATTTTAGTAGGGTTTTTTCGTTCTATTGCCACATTATTTAATAATTCCGGAAAATAATATCTTACATACATATTATAAGATTCTCCACTTTTTTATATAGATCCCCATAAAATGTCCAAGCTAAACCAATTTTCATTTGTATCCATTTTAATATGTACCAAATTAGAGTTGTTACTAACATGGAATGGTGAAACAACAAAGGGTGGTTATAGTATAATATCATACCCCCAAAGAGCTAGAGATATTTGCCCTGAGCTATTTACATTTTATTAGGAGGCTAATGCTAGCTTTGCTGGACTTTTACTTATTAGCAAATCATTTGACTCAAATAAGTAATCTAGATATAATACGGTTGTCAAGACAACTATACTGTATGTAGTCCTTTTTACGGAAAAGATATTTAATTTAACTGGAAATCTCCTAACAAATTAGCCCATTAAATTAGGATGAATGGCTTTTAAAATATGAGATAAAAAATAATTAACGCCAGTTATTTATAGTGCAGAAAGAAGTGATTACATTTGTATAAATTCAAGAGAAAAGGCTTAAGAATATTAAAGGTTTTTCATCTATTTGGAATTTGTTGCTGGGTGGGGGGAGCCATGGCAATGATAACCTTAAACATAAATAATAAAGCCGCCCTGACGGAAGGCGCCCTATATGGTATAAATCTAGCCAGTCACTATGTAGATATCGTAGTGGTTGTAATATTGGGAGCCTTAGTATGTATAATCACGGGAATAGTTTATGGGATATTTACTAATTGGGGTTTTTTCAAATATAGGTGGCTTATAGCCAAATGGCTATTAACAACTATTTCATTAACTAGTGCTATGTTGTTTCTAGCCCCAGGGGAGGAAGTTATGCTAGAACTTAGTAAGGAACTTGGCAACCAAGCTTTGCAGAACCAAGCTTACTTAATTATTAAGGCACAATTCCTATTCTGGTCTATTGTGCAAGTAGTCCTTTTAACCCTTATGATTATTTGCTCCGTATTTAAACCTTGGGGTAAAAGGAAAACTACGAAAAAACTAACTGCTTAAATGAAAGAGGGGCCTGTATATGGAATTCAAATTAGATGAAGCATTTGGCTTTATTCTTAATAAAACTAATAGCAAAATTAAAAACGGATTATTTCGGGCTTTTGGTGAGTTTGATGTTACACCGGAACAGTGGGCTATTCTTAAGACTTTATGGGAAGAAGAAGGAATTACCCCAAAAGAGTTAGCTGATAGAACCTTTAAAGATAAACCTACTACTAATCGCATGCTAAAAAGACTGCAAGCAAAAGGGTTAATTGTCCGCAGAGCCCATCCAGAAGACAGAAGGTCTTATCAAGTTTTTTTAACTGAACAGGGTTGGCTTCTAAAGGATGAATTAATACCTAGGGCAAAACAATATTTTGAAAAAGCTACTAGGGGGATAGAAGCAGAACAAATTAATGAAATGAAAAAACTTTTAAACCAGATATACGACAACCTTCAATAACCATTTTAACTTAAAAAGCTTACTAGTTAAAGAATTTCTTTTTCCTACTATTTTTAAACAGATAGTTAAGAATAAATGCTCACCAAACAAGGGGGAGTATAAGAATGAAATTTTCACAAGCAAAGGGCAAACGGAAAGATATCGGGCAGAAAAGCCAAACATCTTCCAAGTGCAATTTGAGTACCTCTTTATCAACTGGGCTTCCCAGCCCATATTTCTATGCAAATCAGGAAGGCAGAGCAACAACTGCAATAGAAGAAAAAGAGGCACAGATCAAATTCAACACTTGGGCTGCTACTATTATAGACCTATTGGCCTGACTTTTCTTTGTGCTGGTAGTGTAAAATAATTTGTGCTTATGGGGAAAAAAGTGCTCAATTCTGGCAAGAATACCAATAAGGAAGAAGCTGGAAAGGAACATTTTTTAATGAGTACATTAGCAAAAGATGTATTAAGAGAAATGATAATAGGTGGAAATTTTAAAACACCATAAGGTTTACATTATCATTATTCCAGTTTCCACTATTTCCCTTGAGATTGAATTAGATTTATTAAAGTCCGATGTTCTAAATGGTCTAGGCTCAATCCTTGTATCAACCTTTTTTCTTATTCTCATTAGGATCTTCTCCCTTGTATTGTATTTGTAAATATTATACAGCCACTTTCTTAAGCTGGCAATACAGTGTTTAAGCATTATAGTATGTAAAGCAGCTAAAGTGGCAATGTAAAAAGCCTTGCACCATTAATCCTAGTACAAGGCCCTTTTTATATCAGTTAATATCTTTTTACTTTACTTGCTCCTCTTTCCTAACCGCCGCTTGGCCCACCGCCAACCTAGCTATAGGTATCCGGTAGGGTGAACAACTTACATAATCTAAGCCAATCTTATAACAAAAATATATGAAGGAAGGCTCTCCACCATGTTCTTCGCATATACCGATTATGAAGTCAGGCTTAATTGCCCTAGACTTTCCTACCGCTATCTTCATTAGCCTACCTTCCCCTACTTGATTGAGTACGGCAAAAGGATTGTTTCCAAGCAGTTTTCTCAGCATCTGTTACAAATCTACTACTTGATTGAGTACGGCAAAAGGATTGTCCGATATTATCTTCTTATCAAGATATATGGAAATAAATTTACCTCCAGCATCATCCCGACTAAAACCAAATGCAGTCTGGGTTAAGTCATTAGTACCAAAGGAGAAAAATTCCGCTTCCTTAGCCATTTCATCAGCCATTAGATAGGTTCTATAATTTAAAATAGAACTACTATCCATCTTCTTATGTTTTATAAATTTGTTCTGTTTTTTTCAACTCGTAAAGTTCTTCTAAAACATCATTCAACATGATTAGAAAGCCCTTAAAAAAGTCAGTTTTAGCATAACCTTTAGCTTCCTCAACATAATTAGCTAGCCAAGAAATTATATAGCATTCCGTAAATTCATCTAAATATGCCTTAGCTCTATCCGCTTCATCATCCTCAGCAATCATCCCCGCTAAAATACTTAAAAATTCAAGTTCGGTACCGAGGTAATCCGTTCTATCATGCTGATTAGAATCACTATCAATACCTAGGCCAAACTCCAAATAGAAGTTGTTAATTTCCAACATAGTATCTATTCCTATACCATCACTTGCAATATATACTCCGGCATAAGGGGGCTTGCAGCCACTAGAGCCACTAATGCCACGAAAAATCCTTGCCCAATCAGCAGCCAATTCTTCAGCTGTCATCTTAGTAGAAATAAGTCTGCGCGAAGTTAAATACTTGTTTATCAGTTTATGACCTTCACCAAAATCAAAATTACTAGTTGAGCTCTTATATAATTGTCCTACAATATTTACATCTGGGCAATTATTAAGAATACCCGCTATAAACGATAAAGCATTTGCAACATTTTGCCAGCTTTCCTGTCTGGCAACCTGATGTCCCGCCATTATTTCACTTCCTATCTGTTTACAATTTTTTATAGGTATTAGCTGTATATGGTAACTTAAGATGCAGGCACTACCTCCCATAATCAAAGCAACTTTTTGCTTGCAGTTATGAGAAGCAAGTGCCCTTTACTTATAAATTATGCACTAACATTTTTGGTATTGGTGATAGGAAGAGTTACTATTCTACTGGATAAACTCATTAGCACTAAGCCTACTCCGATTGCTCCCAGCACAATTATGAATTCCAATGCATTCGGGAAATAGAATATATTTTCAGCCATAAATTGTTTTGTCTGGCCTGCACCTAAAAACCAAAGTTTTTCAGCCAATACACCAAATATCGCCAATATCGCAATAAGCTTTGGCATTATTTTTCTGACTATTAAGGCTAATGGAATTGCAATACCTACGATTAACTGTAGATAAAACCAAATCGCATAAGGGCCACTAACAATAAAACCTACCTCCGCCGAACTCACAACTAAACCAGTTAAAACCTCCGCTGCTACTATAGCTAAGTTAAGTAGCAAGACAACTTTTAAAATGCTGTAGGCTTTTTCGTCCCAAAGTAATGCCAATGAAACAGCAACAACTAAAGCTCCCACCATAAAGGCTAATATAGTTATGCCAGATACCCACAAACTGTTGCCTGTAATCGTAGATAAAAGCAAGCCTTCTGCAATTACTATAAGTAAAGCAATTGCAACAGAGATAGCTCCCAATAATTTGTTAGGAGCGTCCTCTTTAGCTACCAAGCTGTTTGTTACTGCTAATATAACGCCAATAGCTAGAAGCCAAAAATCCCAAACCATATATGAACCAAACTTAAATGAAATCATTAAATAAAAGACCTTTAGGGGATTGCCCAAGTCCATTACAATTAACATTCCACCAACTACAAAACATACTGCTGCTGCTATTAGGGTTTTTTTGCGTATGCCTGCATCAATTTTGTCGGTAAACTCACTAATACCCGATAAAGCTAATAAACCAGCACCACCACCTACAGCTACAAAAAAGGATGCAATGTATAAGCCCCAGGTATTGCCATCTGACAAGCTAGTGACCTGCATACCCTTAGATAATTGATATATCCAGGCGGCAACACCTATAATTGCAAGTGTTATTCCAAGAATTATTAGCCTATTGTCACCTGATTTTTTTCTAATTTCTGACATTCTTATACCTCCTTAACGTGGCAAATAGTAAACAGATGGTTCGGTACCAGTTTCAGGACGTTGCTGGAAGCCACCTCGTTTATCAATTAACGCTCGCATTTCTGGACTATCTAAATCACCAAAAACTCTAGCCTTAGTTGGGCACACTTGCACACAAGCAGGCTCTTCACCTTTGTCAATTAAATCTACACACATAGTACATTTACTTACAGTACCTTTTTTACGTCCAGCCTGCCCTATTTCTTCATAAGGATTGGCTTCCATATCAGGAAAATAGCTGTTTTCACTACCGAAATCAAAGTACCTTGCATCATAAGGACAAGCCACCATACAATAGCGGCAGCCTATGCATTTATCTATGTCAATGGAGACAATACCATCTTCTCTGATAAAACTTGCCCCTGTCGGACAAACGGTTACACAAGGTGCATTTTCACAATGCATACACATCAGTGGAGTATATTCTAATCTAGCTGAAGGATAGGAGCCTACCTCCTTGGCTATCACTTTAGCCCAGAAAGTACCAGGCGGTGTAGTATGCCGCTGTTTACAAATAATCGTACAAGCATTACAGCCATAACACCTTTTCAGATCAATTATCATTCCATATCTCACACTATATCACCTACACTTTCCGAATTTTTACACGCGCACTAATAGCGATAGCACCAGTCTCAGGTAAGACGTGTTTGGCATCAAGGGATAATAATCTGTTGTAGTTTACTCCACGTTTAGAAATGGGGTTTAATTGAGAGGAATAGCGGCCAGCTTGAGCAGGGAAACCTACTACTTGTGGATGAATTAGATCGGTAACCTTTACGGGCCCTTGAACTGAACCCCCATGCTGTGACTCAACTATAATCTCGTCACCATTAACTATTCCCATTTTTGCTGCTGTAGCAGAGTTGATTTGAATATTCAGGTCGTCAAACTCTAACTTCTCAATCACTTCACGTAGCCAAACATTATCATCTTGCCCACCTAAACCTAAATTACGTGGGGAGATCTTCCAGTTGATACAGACCATATCAAATTCTTCAGAAGGGGTACTAAGGTAATTATCATACCAGACAGGTACCGCAGAATATTCACGGTAAACTTCCTCCATTTTACCCTCCCAGCCAGGTAGTTCTACATTGTGCTTCTCCATATTCTTACGCAATGCATGCCCTACCTTCATGCCCCGCCAGTTGTAAATAGGCAGACGGCCCCGCCCTTTGAATAAATAATATTCATAACATTCTCGTAAAGGTAGGTTATCCATATAAAAACCATTTTCGGCAAACCATTCACAACCCTTGGATTCATCATTAGTAAAAGATTTTAAGGTTTGATCCACCATTTCCCGGTAGGTATATTCTTTATCTGGACGTAAGGCGAACTTAGGATCCTGTATTCTATTGAAGTCATTGTAAATCATATTGGTTTTTGGCCCCAGTCCCAGCTTATAGAATATTTCTAAGGCTATATCTTCATACTGCCTGGTGTTATATAAGATATCTATACCTGGTTCCTTATAGTTCATTCCATCAAGATTAATAATGTCAGCACCAGTCGCCTGGAGTCCCTGCGCTGCCCGTATTTGGGTACGTTCTAGATGGGAGTGTTCCGGAAGAATAATATCGCTAAAAAGCGCCATCTCATCAATATGATAGGAGATACAAAGTACAAAAGGAATTTTACGGATAGCCTCAACAACTACATCTAAACTCGCATGGTTTATGAAGGGATTTGTCCCATAGGCTATAATTACATCCATAGTGTAATCTAGATAGTGGCGTTCAGGATCATTAACTGCATCCAATGTATAGCCAAGAATAGGGAAAAAACCACCAGCATAAAGCGTTTGTCCTGTATAGTCCTTAGCAGGAATGGAGAAGTTCTCTCCAAAATCAGTCTCAGCATCTCCTAATGGTCTATACTGCATTTTAGTGCGCATCATACCATCTTCAAAATAATATTCTGGATCTGCCGAACTTACTAGGGCCGAACTAATTAGGGAACCTGGTACACCCAAGGCACCAACTAATAGATTAATTACATTAGCAGTAATATAGAAGCGAGAGCCTTGAGTATTATTCGCTGCACCCCGGCCTACTGCAACAGCAACAGGACGATATGGGAATATCTCCCCATCGATTTCTATGGTGGAACCAATACGAGCTTCATCTACGAACTCTGTAGTAATACGGCGGATAGTCTCGGCTGGTACCCCACAAATTCCCTCAGCCCATTCTGGACTACTACTAGCACAGCTTTCCTTTAGCTTAACAAAGGCAGGGACAACATCTTGCCCATTCACATTATACTGACCTTCTAAAGCGGGATCTTGTAAGCTTGCATCATCGAAATTCTTAGCCCGTCCATCAGCCAAATCCCATAATAGGGGCTTATTTGTTCCTGGGTCACGTAAGTAATCACCATTTCCATCAATCAGGTAAGGGGCGTTGCTTCTGTTTTTCATGCAATCGACATCATAACGGTTAAGTTCGTGCAAAATAACATGAATCATAGCCATGCCAAAGGCCATATCTGTAGCAGGTATTATGGGAACCCACTCCCCAGAGCCAGCTTCCTTAGTAGCGCGCGGGTCCACAACAACTGTCTTCATACCCCGCTCTACTGCATCAGCAAAAGCACGTCCTGGTCCGCTGGCAAACATAGCAGAAACACCTATATTGCGGCCAAATGTTATTAAGTAGTTGCAGTAACCCAGATCAATCCTGTCAACAAAGGTACTATTAAAGGTAGTTGGAGCGTGGTGTACCTCACATAAAGGACCATTGGTGTTAGTATTATTCGGCGTGTCTAAGATAGGGCCCAAAAGCTTATTGAAAGGACCCTCATGGGTATTAGATGCAAAACCCGATACTGCCCATATTTTACGAGGATCTTCCTCTATAGCCGCCCTTATCTTTTCCGTTGCTTCTCCCATCGCTTCCTCCCAAGAAATTTCTACCCAGCCTGGATCTACATCCAAACCTTTTTCTGGATTTGTACGACGCATCGGGGCTTTTAAACGATAGGGATTATAAAGGTTCATCAAAGCTGCAGCACCCCTGGGGCATAATGTTCCCTTATTGGATGGATGATCTTTATTGCCACGTATCTCTACAGCAATACCATTAACAACCTTCACCTCAATTCCACAGTTAGTCCAAATACATGAGCCGCAGAACCCTTTAATCCACTTTTCCGCTGAATCAGTCGCTGCTTTTGCCGTTAAACGATTCGCATTAGCAAATACCATGCTCTGACCAAGAACGGCTGCTCCGGTAATAGCCAAACTGCCTTGCAAAAAATTACGACGAGTCACCTGGAATTGTTTTCCGCTCATTTAATAACAACCTCCTTGTTCTTATAAAATTAATAAAAAACCACCAATCTTTTTCCACTAGCTAATCTCTGGTTTATGAGCCATACCTCCAATCCTTCCAAATGTTTTATTAATTACTATTCAGATATTTCTAAAACTAAATCTACCTATAAAAGCTCGATTTGTTTGGCAAGTAAAGACTCCTGCACAAGTCAACTAACATATAGTTGCAAAAATCGTGCCAGCCTATATATAGCCTATGTATAGGCTGTTTAAGCGCTTTTTAGGCAATAGAAAAAGTCTCCAAATGGAGACTTTTTCTATTCTTGTAGACTTTTTCTACAAATTGATAAATTTATGTTATTGCAACTTGAAAAGTTAACAAATATGGTTTCGCGAAAATATAGGCTAAAAGGGGCTAATAGTAAATTAATTGTAATTTAAGCAAATAGCCCCAAGATATCATAAGCGGTAGCCCTGTAGAACTTGCTCCATGCCCAAACATAGTTTTTAATTTCTACATACTGTAAATTAAAATTGTATTTATAGGGTGATTTCCGCTAGATAGCCTATATCATTTCCTACAAAACCTTTTAAAAATAAAGCTATTCCTTGATAAAATTCAGTTTTCGCAAATTTAAGCATTTCATCAGCATAAAATGAATACCACTTACCCAAATGTTGATTTAGAAAATTCTTCTGTACACTTAAAATTGACTTCCATTCTTCTTGGTCTCCTGAGTTTTCAAGAATAAGTGCTTCTTTTCCACATAAGTTTTGCATAAAACTTAATTGTATTCCAATTTGCTCTGGGGATTCTGTCACTCCTTCCCCCAGTCCATAGTTCGCACTTCCATAAGCTTTCGCTAGTTCTACTAACACCTGCTGAGGAGCAAGACCTAAAAAAACTGATTCGTAAGGAGGCCTAGGCCCTTTTTCAGGATCTAAACCTCTTAGCAATTGAGTACGATCAATGTTTAGCTCTAGGGAAATCCTATCCAACATCTTTATCTTGCCTGTTGAACAAAATGATTTTATTTTTTTTATACCTTGATATATATCACTAGACAAATCTTTTGTAGCCAGCAGTTCATCCAATTTTAAATCAAGTATTTTTAAAACCATTTGCTCATCTGGTAGTACTAGAAAAAAGTGTGATAAGAATTTATAATTCTCTTTTCTAAGATTTGCAAATTTTATTTTTTCTTCTATAGTGATAATTGCAAATTCCCCCTTGCATTATATCTTAGTTCTTAATGAACATTCTAATCCCTATCCCAATTGACAAGGCAAATAATGATGCAATCGCTAGAACTATTATACATTCTTGCCAAACTGGAGCATATAAAGCTAATGTTTTATATCCTGCATTTCCTGAAAGCAACATAGGAATGTCTATTCCCTCAACATTTTGCAAAAATGGCATATGGTTTCCTTTAGCTATAAACAAGTATTTACTAACGGCTATGCCTCCTAAAACTAAATAACTTGCAACCAACATGGTCTTTCTTGTCAAAAAGAGGGCTAAGGGTAAAACTAAGCAAACTAGCAGTTGCCCCCAAAAAACGAATTTATAGGTGCCACTTATTAGAGCCAAATCAGACAAAGTGCTAGTACCCGAAGCATAAAGGGTACTGCCTATTTGTCCCAAAAGCAATAATAGGTTAATGGTTATAAAAAATATGACTAAATTTCTGCTAATTTCTTTAAAGGAATCATTATTTTTCTGAAGCAAATAAAAGACACAAACTCCAGCTAGCCCAGCTTGTAGGAGAAAAACAGCGAACTCAATAGTTCCAGTCCAAGCTAGTTTACCAGGCAAGCTTGTAAAAAGCCAGCTAGTAGCTAAAGGTAATAATAATGAACTTACAATTAACACAATGCTTGAACCTTTAGCTACTTGTGCCTTGTCTTTGGATAATGCCCACCAAAGGACAATGCCAGAAATAATTATCAAAGAAACAAACCAAACGTCTAAGATCATCGGGGCAGAAACTACTGGGGTAAAGAACAAGCGCCAGGCCACAAATGGAGAACCTAAATCAGCTATAATTGCTAGACCGGCACAAAGTGCAGAAACTAGCCCGACCAGCAATAACCTTTTTTGTGAAAGCACATCTACCTTAATAAAGTTCATTATTGCGGCAATTACCATTGTCCCTGCAGCTATTGCTTCAAAAAATATAAACAAGGCAATGTATATTCCCCACGGAGCAAAATCATTTAAACTATTTGTTCCAGGGTTACCTTGAAGGCTTAAAATCCACATAACTAAGCCGGCCATAATTATAAGGGCTAATATAGGATCAGACCAAGTAAAGCCTCGCTTATTTGTCGCTACATTATTTTCAACCTTTGTTTCCATTTCTATCCCCCCTTTAAAATTCACCAGCATAATAAATTGACGGCTTTGTACCTAAATCAGCACGTAAGGGTTTGGCGTTTTTCTCCGCAATTGCCTTACGTAACTCACTATTTGGATCACTTAAATCTCCTACTATTCTTGCATTACTAACACAAGTTGTAACACATGCAGGTTCCTTGCCTTGCTCTAATAATTCATAGCAAAATACGCATTTTTCTGTTTTTCCATACCCATGGGTTACAGTTTTAACCTTTTCAAAGGGCGTTAGTTCAAATCCTTCCCAATATGGCTTCTTTTTTGGGTCAACATAATTATAATGTCTAGCATTATATGGGCAAGCATTGATACAGACACGACAGCCTATACAGAGATCGTAATCTACTAACACAATGCCGTCTTCCCTTTTATAACTAGCACCAGTTGGGCAAACATTGACACATGGGGCATCATCGCAGTGCATACAGCTCATAGGAATAACAGACATTTTACTTGTCGGGTATTCCCCCACTTCTCGTGTATATACATTACACCAGAACACACCGGATGCAGTACCATTTTGTTGTTTGCAAGCCATTACACAAGCAGCACAACCGATACATCTATTTAAATCTATAAACATTCCGTATTTCATTTAACCCACCTCCTACACTTTATAAACTTTTACTCTTGGTGTGCACTCAACAGCTCCCATAACTGGATCAAAATTGCCAAAAGGCGCACCTAGTAAGACGTTAAAATGGACTAGCTCGCTTGCCCTTTTACCTAGGCTTTTTACCATTCTGCCTGTAGCACCAGCGATAGCCACAGAATCGGGATGAAATAGTTGCGATGTTTTGACTTTTCCTTCTATTTTGCCATATAAAGATTCCACTACAATAATATCTCCATCTCGAAATCCTTTCTTTTCCGCGGTAGCAGCATTTAAGCCAATCACATTGAAGTATGGGTGATAATCAGTATTCCAATCCATTGTCCAAGGCATCTGGTCCGCAGAGCCTAGGCGGAACATTGATGTAGGAATTTTGTAGTTTAAAGCAAATAAATCAAATTCCTCAGGAGCCTTAAAGATATGGGTTTTTCGCCAAACAGGAATTGGTTGATAATATTCAAGTAAATCTTCTACTTCCCAGCCAGGCACCTTCGCATTGTTAGCTCTAATATTTTCCGCTAGCCTTTGTCCACTTTTCATTTGAGTGTGAATATAGAATTGGTATCTGGTCTCAGAACCAGGGAAATGAAAATAATTATAGCTTTCTTTTGCTGGAACTTTATCGATTATAATTCCATTATTATGCAAATAATCCACGCCATACTCATCACCATAATAGCTCTTTAGTGCACGATCCCATATTTCTCCTATTTCGTATTTCTTATTTAGCTCAAGTTGATATTCTGGCTTAAGAGATGCTTCAGTTGTTTCTCCTAACATTACCACCTGATTTAAAATGGCATTCAAGTCAGATAGTGCTCCGACTCTTTCTAAAATGTCAATAGCAATATCTTGAGCGAGTCTAGTATTGTAAATCGGTTCTACTGGCTGGCGAACCATGGTTATAGTCGCACCCATTGTATCCCTATTATGGGTCAGGAAATCGCAGCTTGTGGTATTAATGCCAAAACGCTCAAGCATGGAATATTCAGGCATAATTACATCGGATAATTGAGCTATTTCATCGAAGTGATAAACTATGCTGGCTGTAAAGGGTACCTTAGAAATCGATTCTGCTACCATCTTTGGTTCAACTACACCAATTACAGAATTGCCCCCTACAACAAATAAGCCTTTGGGCTTAATTTCCAATCCATACTTTTCTGGTTCTAACATGGTTCGATATGCTGAATAAACCGTTGAATGACGGTGCGGAAAATATTCACATAAATCAAAGTGGTTAGGCGGGTAAGAGAAAGGCTCTCCAATAGCTTCCATTATTGGTGCAACAGTACCATCCTCTGTAGGTTCTAAAACATGAGGTCCATAGTGACAGCCTTGATTCCCACCAGGCACATCCATCGCTCCCACTAGTTCACACAAAATTCTACAGGCTAAATCTGTATACGCACCATCTTCATGGTTAAGAGCTCCTCTGGAAGCGACAATACCTACTGGGCGGTATGGGAAGGTGAAGCCATCAATTTTAATGGTACTTCCTATCATAGCTTTTTCAACGAAATCTGAAGCAATTTTCCGTATAGTGGCTGCTGGAATAGTGCATATTTCCTCTGCCCACTCTGGGCTATAATTCTCCATAGCTTCTTTGACTAAGATGAAACTAGGAGTGAGGCGATTATCTCCAGCAAAGTATTCCCCCTCTAGGGCTGGATCTTTTAATGAGGGATCATCAAAATCTTTCATCCTGCCGTCGGCTAAATCCCAAATTTGAGGTTTGCCACTTGCACCACGATAATAATCTCCATCTTCTTGAATCAAGTATGATGCATTTGATCGATTCTTTAAAAAATCAAAGTCCAAACGACCTATTTCATATAAAACTACATTTATGAGGGCTAAGACAAAAGACAAGTCAGTTCCGGGTCTGATCGGAACCCAAGTTCCCTTACTTGCTTCAATGGAACATCTTGGATCAACCACTACAAGTTCCAATCCATTTTCCATAGCCTCAGGCAAGGCCCTGCAAGTACTATTCGCTGCACCGAAGTTGGGTCCTGTCGTACGGCCTAAAGAAATTAGATATTTCCCGTGTTCCAAATCAGGTACAGAAACAGGCATACTAGCTTGAATTAAACAGGCAGCATAGTGTACTGCACATAGCGGGCCATTTGAGGTAATTAAATTGGGGGTACCATAGGCCATTGCGAACATTGGGAAAAAGGTAACAAAGTAATCCATCATGCCAAAGCCAACATTATAAACAAGCTCACGGGGATCATTATCGCGAATCTCTTTAAATTTACTACCTACTATCTCAATTGCTTCTTCCCAAGAAATTTCTACCCAACCTGGATCCTCATCAAGACCCTTTTTAGGATTAGTTCTTTTCATGGGGGCCTTTACCCTATAAGGATTATAAAGATTTAAAATGGCTGATTTGCCTCTTGGACATAAAGTACCTTTATTGATGGGGCTATCTGGATTACCAACTATCTCAGTAACAATTCCATTTTCTACAGTTACTAAAGTTGAGCAATCACCCTTCATGCACATTTTACAGTAGCCAAATAGAGTTTCAGTTCCACTTTTAACATTTGCTGCATCTTGCTGTGCAAAAACCTTTCCATCAGGAAGGCTTAGTCCAACTCCAACAGACGCTACTGCCCCTGCAGCTCCTACAATTTTTAAAAAATCCCTTCTTGATATATCCATTTTTAACCTCCATTCTTTTTTTATTAGTTTCCCTTTTAAACTAACTCACGGTAACATCACCACTTTTATTAGGTAAGTTACGGAGTCAACTACCTCCACAATAATAGTTGTTTAAATATATATTTTAGGATTCCCTGTTCCCTTCTGCAATCTCGGAACAAGCACAGGTTTTACATGTTTATAGTTTAAATTTGCACCACCCCTTTTTTCTTATGTCCCAAAGCTTTGCATATTTTAATGCAAATTATCACCTATTTTATACGTATCCATTTTATTTTTGCTTCAGGTGATTTAGTATATTTCTATTTTTGCACTTATGGATATTT
The DNA here is from genome assembly GCA_964514235.1 of uncultured Syntrophomonadaceae bacterium. Classification (GTDB taxonomy): domain Bacteria; phylum Bacillota; class Syntrophomonadia; order Syntrophomonadales; family Syntrophomonadaceae; genus JAAYRQ01. The sequence continues at coordinate 15,507 of CAZEPV010000004.1, forward strand.
TGATTTTGGAATTGACATTTATCAGCATCTATCAACAAAAATTCAACTAGTTAGTTGAATAGGGACCTTCCATACAAACAATACAGATGCAAAATTTGTGCCAGCCTATATATAGCGTGTTTAGGCGCTTTTTAGACAATAGAAAGAGTCTCCATAAGGAGACTCTTTCTATTGTTTTAGACTTTTTTCTACAAATTGAGAAAATATATGACGTTTTATCTAAAATAAAATCGCTAAATACACTTTCGCTGAAAATAAACTTAGCAAGACTAATAACAAAATACGATACCAATTATTACTTGTATTTTATATTATATCTTTTTATTTTTTTATACAAAGTGGATCTTGCAATATTCAACAATGAGGCAGCTTCCGAAACGTTGTTATTCTTTATAGCGAGGGCTTCCATTATTGCCCTTCGTTCATAATCTCTTATTGTACTTCCTTGTTTTTCGTCTAATAATACCTCATTATCCGCAATATTTTCATTGAGCATATCTGATAATAATGATGCAGGTAGGGTCCCGGGCTTGATTATATTTTCATTGGCAGCATTGATGGCATATATTATTGCATTTTCTAATTGTCTTACATTACCAGGCCACTTATATTTTCTAAGAACTTCAAAAGTTTCAGAGCAAATTTTCTTTTCGATCCCCATTTTTCGGCAATAAGCATCCAGGAAATATTGGCTTAATATATCGACATCGCCCTTCCTTTTCCTCAGCGGTGGAATTTGAACAGATAAAACAGATAGGCGGTAAAATAAATCCTCCCGAAAATAATTTTCATTCATCAATTTGTTTAGTTCTTTATTCGTAGCTGCAATTAATCGAAAATCTACTTTCTTACTGTGTTGTCCCCCGATACGCACAACTTGCTTATCTTGCAAGACCCTAAGAAGGATAGCTTGAAGCTCAATAGGCATATCTCCGATTTCGTCAAGAAAGAGGGTCCCCCCACTAGCAAGCTCGATCTTCCCTGGTTTTCCGTTTCGGTCGGCTCCTGTAAAACTACCTTTCTCATAGCCAAACAACTCACTTTCTAGTAAGCTTCGGGGAATAGCAGCACAATTTACTACAATAAAGGGTTTTTGAGGACGGCTTTCATTATGAATTGCCTGAGCAAAAAGTTCTTTGCCAGTACCACTTTCACCTATTAAAAGGATATTTTCTGAAGACTGTGCGAAGTTTTTTGCCAATTGAATAGCCTCCAAAAATTCACTACTTTTACCAATTAAATCCTCGAAGTGATAAATGGGGACTTGTCCCAATCTGCTGTTAGCGAGATAGTTAATCTTGTCCATATGGTTAAGCCTTAATACAGCACCATCTACTTCTGCTGTGTTAAGAGCATAAATTATATTAACATTCATTAAATAATCACTTGTCTTATTGTTTACAATTATTGATTCCTCAAGACTTCCACTTTCGCCAGAATTAACCATAGATATTAAGCTAGATTTCTTCCCCAAATAGTCACAAATATTGGGTAATTCCCCACCTTTCCTGCGTTCTAATATTCTATTACCCTCTTCATTAATATTTAATATTTGCCCCTCTTTATCAATAGCAATAATCCCCTCATCAATAATTTCCAAAGTGGATTCCAATCTTTTATGGGTGCTTGACAATATCTTGTAGCTTTTTTCTAATTGGAATTTATTTTCAATGGCTAAAGCCATGGCAATAATTAAACCCAATGTATGTGAACTTAAAATTTGAAATTTTTTTTCCCAAGGCTTATCCGTAATCGGTTGTGCGAAATTTATCGTTGCCAAAATTTCCCCATTTTTATCCCTTATAGGTGCTGCATATCCTATAAAATCTCTAAATATTTCACTATATGCTAAAGGGCCTAACAGCTGAACTGGCCTCCCACTTTGTATGCATAAAGAATGCCCATTTGTCCCTCGGACATCTTCACTCCAATCTGAACCGGCTCTGCCTGATAGTGCTGTCATAGACGAATTAAGATTACCTTGTGCTAAAATGAGTATACCTTCTCGTTCAATTAAAGCGAGCATATAACTAGAAGACAATGCTATCTTTTTAAAAGCCTCCATAAGGGGTCGTGTAGTTTCAATTAGCATTTGATGCTCCCTTTCTTTTTCGGAAAAGGCTTCATGGTTAAGCCTGCTATCAATGCTTTCATAAAAGGGATCCACCTTAAATTTGCGACTTCTAATCCATGAACTAGTTATTAATGGGTTAATGTCAGAATAGTCATCTGGATTAAAATTCCTGTTTTTTAGAAAATCTGCTTTGCATGCTACAATTGATTTAAAAGTTTCTTTACTATCTAGATATTGCCTAAAAACGGGGGAATGGGGTTGTTCATCCATCCCAGCTTGTGCCATTGTATCGCTCCTTTCTTATTTTCAAATATTACGATTAAACGGCAAAAGTGTTGTCCTATTATTTAAATAAAGCAATGCTCTGCAATAGCTCTAAACTTCCCCTACCTTTACTATTTAATTAAATAGCAAAATTATTATAAATTATAATGTAATATATCAAGTAATTTGTTAGTTCCCTTGCATATTACAGACAGTAGTTTCTCAGTAATTCCTTTGTAAAAATACTTCCATCAGAATGTTTATCATTAATGAACAGACTATATCTTTCAGTCCCTATGTCAAAGCAAAACAATATCATTTTCCCAGCTTTGTAGAAAGAGTATGAATACCAAGTACATTCTCCCTCAAGTTCATCAAATTGTATATCAAAGATATTATCACCAAATTCTTTATACCGGCATTCCATAGATATCTTTCCAAGAAATCGCCCCATATAAATCAATATTTTTGGCATTTATCACAAACAGCATTGCGAAGAATTCCATCGTCATTCCCTAGGAACTATGGAACAATGTGTTCTACAGTATTAAAGTTTGTACCCTTTTGAAGGCAAAAAATACATTGATGTTGCCCTCCTCCCACAAGTATCATCCCCTTTCAAAGAATAGCAAAATGTCATTTCACAAATTTCCATTTTCCAACTTTGTCCCCCCAGGCTTCTATTATTATTATACCAAAAGATGTTACATAATGACCTATTGTTGACTTCAAAGCTGTTTCAAATAAAAAGGATATTATCTACCAAAACTGCCGGTAGATAATATCCCTACTTTATTTTAATTTTATGCCCCTCAAACCTTTGGTAAACAAAGGTTTCTACCTCTGACCGACCAAACCAGTACCACCCTGGGATTAGTCCTTGCTGTTAACCGCCGCCTGGGCGGCGGCTAATCTGGCTATAGGTATCCGATAGGGTGAGCAGCTTACATAGCCTAAGCCAATTTGGTGACAAAATTCTATGGAGCTTGGTTCCCCGCCATGCTCGCCGCATATACCTAGCAAAATATCTGCTTTTACTGTACGGGCTTTTTCTACAGCCATTTTCATCAATGTACCTACCCCTTCTTGGTCTAATACCGCGAAGGGATTATCTTTAAGAATTCTTTTATCCAAATATATGGGAATGAATTTACCTTCAGCATCATCCCGACTAAAACCAAATGTAGTCTGGGTTAAGTCATTAGTACCAAAGGAGAAAAATTCCGCTTCCTGGGCTATTTCATCAGCCATTATACAAGCCCGAGGCAGTTCAATCATAGTTCCCACCACGTAATCTAGTTCAGTATTCGCCTCACTTTTAACTTGCTGATATACATCTTCAATTTCAGTCTTGAGTATGGTAAATTCGCTTAAATCCATTACCAAAGGAATCTCAATTTCTACGAAAGTTTTAACCCCTTCATTTTTCAGGAGAACCATGGCTTCAAATATCGCCTGACTTTGCATCCGATATATTTCGGGATAGGTTATGCCCAGGCGGCAGCCCCTATGTCCTAGCATAGGATTATTTTCAACTAGTTTGTTTATTTTCGCCAACATTTCTTCTTTGGCAAAAATCAACTTCCGTTCAGCATTGCTTTGCTTTAATTGTTCTATTTCCAAGGCTAAAGTAGTATATTCGGGTAAGAATTCATGTAAAGGAGGATCAAGTAGTCTAATAGTGACTGGTGCTGGGGCCATAGCTTTTAAAATACCGTAGAAATCATTTTTCTGTACCGGTAAAAGTTTAGCTAAAGCTTCTTCACGTTCTTCAATCGTTTCCGCTAATATCATATCCTGCACAATAGGCAACCTATCCAGAGCCATAAACATATGCTCGGTTCGGCATAAGCCAATACCTTCAGCCCCGTATTCCTTAGCTTTTAGGGCATCTTGGGGACTATCCGCATTAGCCCTTACTGATAAGGCCTTAATTTCATTAGCCCAATCCAAAAGCGTTTCAAAATCATTAGATAGGGTAGGCTCAATCATAGGTACTTCACCTACCATTACATTACCTGTAGTTCCATCAATAGTTATTATATCGCCCTCTTTGACTACTATACCATTGACCATAAATTCTTGGTTTTCCATATTGATTTTGATGGATTCACAACCACAAACGCAAGGTTTACCCATACCCCTCGCAACTACTGCAGCATGAGAAGTCATGCCACCCCGGGAAGTTAATATGCCTTGGGCATGGATTATGCCATGAATATCATCAGGAGTAGTTTCACTACGTACTAAGACGATTTTTTCCCCGAGTTCACCTTGTTTTTCAGTTTGGTCAGCATCAAATAATACTTTTCCACTAGCTGCACCAGGTGAAGCAGGTAGCCCTTTGGCAATGGGTTCGAGTTTTACACTGGTGTCAATTTGTCTATGGAGCAATTGATCGAGTTGTCCGGGGTCTACTCTTAAAAGAGCTTCCTCCTTACTAATAATTCCTTCATTAAACATATCTACTGCTATTTTAACCGAGGCTTTGGCAGTGCGTTTACCATTTCTAGTTTGTAACATATATAAATGACCTTTTTCCACCGTAAACTCTATATCTTGCATATCCCGATAATGGTTTTCCAGCTTAGTGCAAGTATCTATAAACTGTTCATAAACAGTAGGCAGTTCCTCTTTTAGCTTGGATATAGGCATAGGGGTTCTGATACCAGCCACTACATCCTCACCTTGGGCATTGATCAAAAATTCTCCGTATAATTCCTTATCACCATTGGATGGATTACGGGTAAATGCTACCCCAGTCCCACAGTCATCACCCATATTACCGAAAGCCATAGACTGAATATTTACGGCTGTACCTAATTTATCATCAATTTTATTAATCCTTCTGTAAACAATAGCCCTTTGATTATTCCAAGAAGAAAAAACCGCAGCAATAGCCATAGTTAATTGTTCCTTGACATCTTGGGGAAAATCAAAATCCTTCTCCATTTTTACAATTTCCTTATATTCAGCAATAATTTCCTTAAGTTCTTCCGCAGGTATTTCATAATCGAAAATTAACCTAAGTTTTCTTTTATATCTTTCAATTACATCATCAAATAAGGAATGATCCAGCTCTAGAACAACATTACTAAACATTTGAATAAATCTACGGTAACAATCATAAGCAAACCTAGTGTCACCAGTTAATTCGGCTAGTCCCTTAACCGATTCATCATTTAAGCCTAGATTAAGAATAGTATCCATCATCCCTGGCATTGATACTGCTGCACCAGAACGAACTGAAACCAACAGTGGGTCTTTCTTATCACCAAACGATTTGCCTGTCTGGGCTTCTATTTCCTTTAGGGCAGCAAACACTTGGTCCAACATATCACCAGGAAACTTTTGGCCCGATTCCAAAAAAGCATTACAAGCCTCGGTAGTAATAGTAAAGCCAGGAGGTACAGGCAGACCTATGCGGCTCATTTCTGCCAAGTTAGCACCCTTGCCCCCCAAAATCAACCTCATATCAGAGTGACCTTCCTCAAATAAATATACATATTTACTAGACATTGCTAATCCTCCTGTAGTATATTTCTAGAATTTTGCTAGCAGTTTCCTCTACTGCCTTATTGGTGACATCTATTACTGGACAACCCAGTTTTTTCATAATCTCATTTGAAAATTCTAGTTCCTCTTGAATCCTGCCTTCATTGGCATAATTAGCTTGGCCTTTTAACCCTAACGTTTTAAGGCGTTCGGTCCTAATATGATAAAGCAAATCAGGTTTGACCGTCAGCCCAATAACTTTACCTTTTTCAGCTTTAAAGAGTTCCTCTGGTGGGTTTACTTCTGGTACTAGGGGCACATTAGCTACCTTGATTCTTTTATGAGCCAAATACATTGCCAAAGGGGTTTTGGAAGTTCTTGAAACACCTACTAGAACTATATCAGCTAAATTTACGCCCCTCGGATCTTTGCCATCATCGTATCTTACTGCAAATTCAACCGCTTCGATTCTGCGGTAGTACATTTCATCTAGTTTACGTAACAAGCCTGGTTCTTTTCTAGGCTCTATATGGCTGACCGATTTAAAAGCATCTATAAGTGGGCCCAGAACATCTATACATAGAATCCCAGCTTCCGCTGATTTCTCTTCCAAAAAATCGGCCATTTCATCAATAACTAAAGTATAGGCAATAATAAAATTACTTTGGGCTGCATGTTTAACTATTTCCTCTAAAGTGTCAAAATCTGAAATATTAGGCACCCGGCGTATCTCCATAGTACCTGAGTTAAACTGACTAGCTGCTGCTCTAACTACTAATTCAGCTGTTTCGCCAATAGAATCTGATACGATATATATTCCCGGCAATTGATTAGTCAAGGCTTAAACCCCCTCATATTTTGTACAAGCTAAATCTAAGAAAAACCTGGCAAAAGTAGTTTTGGTTATTTTACCGACTACCTCTAGTTTTTCATCTCCATCCTCATCAATAAAGCATTTTACTACAGGCAAGCTGTCTATTTCATGCTCTACTACTTTTCTAATAGCATCAATTATGGTTTCTTCCGCCGTTGTAGTAATAATATTAGGCATTCTGGTCATTATTACACTAACGGGAACTTTATGAATATCAGCATTACCCAAAGTAGTTTTTAAAAAATCCTTCCTAGAAACTAAACCTGTTAAATAATTATCATCACTAACCACAAAGATACTGCCTGTATCTTCAACAAATAAAGTAACTATAGCATCGTAAATACTACAAGTTTCCCTGATTACTACCGGTAAAGACTGAATATCCTTAACCCGATAACGACTTAAAACCCTTTTAATTCTACTATCAATTCCCTCACTTCGATAAGTATAGCCCACTCGAGGTTTGGCTTCCAAAAAACCCGACATAGTTAATACTGCTAAATCTGATCTTAATGCGGCTCTAGTTACTTCAAGCCTTTCCGCAATATTTTCCCCCGTAATAGGGCCATTGTGTTTTACTATCTCTATAATCTTTTCTTGCCTATCTGTTAATTCAATCATTTTTCACCACCCAATTATGCTATACTTTTTGGGTAAACTAATCCTAAATTATATATACTATATCATTTAATAAAATCCTATTGGAAACTTTTTTTAAATTATGGTTTTATTAAAGTCCGCAAATTTCAAACATAACTCAGCAATGGCTTTAAGTAAACTTAATCTAGCAGCTTTTAATTCTTCATCCTCCACCATAACCATAACTTTATCAAAAAAGTCATCTATTTTAGGTCTCAGATCGGCTATAGTATCTAAAGCAGCCTGGTATTCGCAGGCAGCAAATAAATTCCCAACCTCATCTTTAATATTATTAAAAGCTGAATATAATTCTATCTCACTTTCATCTTCCAAAATTCCAGCAGTGACCACATTACTGTCCCATTTTTTTGATAAATTATTAGCCCGATTAAATACCACCATAAAATCAGCAAAACTTGGCATAGCCTTAAATTCGGTAAGCACTTCAGTTTTCAGTACTATCTCATTAATATTATTATGGGGTACCGCTAAAATAGCTTCTACAGTGTCGTGACTTATATCCCCTTCTAAAATCACCCCTTTAAGTCTTTGCAAGACAAAATCAAATACCTCACTTACAGTAGTAGCATTATCACTGCTAGTTTGGACTCCTACCAAAGTTTGATACGAATATTGTAATATTGCTGGTAAATCAAGGTTTAAGTCCTTTTCTAATAAAATATTTACCAGGCCGATTGCTTGCCGCCTCAATGCATAAGGATCCTGAGAACCCGTAGGTTTTATACCTATAGCAAAAAAAGCCACCAAATTATCTATTTTCTCGGCTAGACTTAAAAGGATTCCCGTTGTTGTAGTAGGAAGAATGTCCCCCGCGAATCTAGGCAGATAATGTTCATATATGGCTGTGGCTACCTCCCCATCTTCCTTGCTTTGTTGGGCATAATATCTACCCATAATTCCCTGCAATTCTGGAAATTCATATACCATGTTACTTACTAAGTCAGCCTTGCATAGCCTAGCTGCCCGACTAGTTTTGTCCTTCCCACCTAAACTGTAGGTGTCCCCGATATAAAGAGCTAATTGTTCTATGCGTTTCACCTTATCTAGAATACTACCTAATTTTTCGTGAAAAAGAACCTCGTCTAACTTATCTATCATACGCTCTAAGGGAAACTTAGTGTCCTCCTGCCAAAAGAAAAGAGCATCTTCCAGTCTAGCTTTAAGCACCCTTTCATTCCCTAATTTTACTACATCTATATTGTAATTAGTACCATTCCTGATTCCTATAAAGCCGTTTAACAAATTATCTTTTTCATCAAATATAGGAAAATATCTTTGGTGTTCAATCATACTGGTAGTTAAGACTTCAACTGGGACATCTAAATAAGATGGGGAAAATTCCCCATAAAATGCGGTCGGATATTCTACCAAATAAGTTACCTCATCTAATAATTTATCATTTTCCAAGGGAAGACCCCCTGCTTTTTCTGCCACCTCCTTAATTTGCCTCTTAATCATGGCTTTTCTTTGGGCTTGATCATAAATTACATAATTATCTTCTAATAATTTAAAATAAGCCTCTACACTAGGCACCTCTAGTTCCCCTGATAAAAATCTATGTCCATAAGTAATATTACTACTAGTTATATTTTCTAACTGAAACTCAACTATTTCCTCCCCCAACATGGCTAAAATCCACCTAATGGGTCGGGCAAATCTTAATTTATAATCCCCCCATCTCATTGATTTAGGGAAAGACAAGTTTTGAATTAAATCCGCTAGTAATTGGGGCAAAAGATGTATAGTTTCTTCACCTTGCTCGGTTTTGACTGCAAAAATATAATCAATACCCGATACTTCCCTTATCTCTAAATCCTTTACCGCAACTTTTTGTGCCTTGGCGAAACCTAAAGTAGCTTTGGTGGGCTCACCTTGTTCATCAAAGGCAATGGCCTTTTTAGGACCACGATTTTCTATAATCGCATCAGCCTGCTTTAGTGCTATATCCTGTCCATGTATTATTAATCTTCTTGGAGTAGCATAAACATTTATATTACCAACCATGATCCTTTTTTCGGCAAACTTTTCTTTGGCCCTATCCTTTAGCTGTGGGATTATAGTAGACATGTAGTCAGCTGGTAATTCTTCTACACCTATTTCAAGTAATAAATCCTTAGTCATTATTATCCTCCTTAGCAGCTAATAATTGGCTTCTTAACTTTTCATCTTTTAATAAAGGATAATTTAAATCTTCCCTTTGCTTAACATAGGCTTTAGCCACTATCCTAGCCAAGTCCCTTACTCTGCCTATATAAGCAGTCCGCTCAGTAACACTAATGGCACCTCGGGCATCTAACAAATTGAATAAGTGGGAACATTTTAAAACATAATCATAAGCTGGCAAAACCAACTGTTTTTCTACTACCTGCATAGCCTCCGCTTCACACAAATTAAACATAGTGGTTAATCTATCAATATCAGCAAAAGTGAAATTATAGTGGGAATAATCTACCTCACCTTGATGGTGAATGTCAGCATAAGTTATATCATCAAGCCATTTAATATCATAAACACTTTCTTTATTTTGAATATACATAGATATACGTTCCAAACCATAAGTAATTTCTGCCGAAACAGGTTTACAATCAAAGCCACCACACTGTTGGAAATAAGTGAACTGGGTAATTTCCATCCCATCCAACCATACTTCCCAACCTAAGCCCCAAGCCCCTAATGTAGGGGATTCCCAATTATCTTCTACAAACCTAATATCGTGTTTTTCTAGTTCAATCCCTAATACTTTTAGGCTATCTAAATACAGATCTATTACATTGTCAGGGGAAGGTTTTAATATAACTTGATATTGATAATAGTGCTGCAAGCGATTGGGGTTTTCGCCATATCTACCATCAGTAGGCCTTCTAGATGGTTCTACATAAGCCACATTCCATGGCTCAGGACCCAAAGCCCTCAAAAATGTAGCCGGATTCATGGTGCCAGCCCCTTTTTCTATATCATAGGGTTGCTGAATGATACACCCATTTTTAGCCCAATAATCTTGCAATTTCAAGATTATTTCCTGAAAATTCATCTATTTAACTCCTCCTTGCCTTGCTCTACTTCTTGTTTTTCAGTGCCCTCAGTGGCAAAATATTTTTAAATTAAGAACTCCAAAAAACAAAAATCCCCGTCTTTGTAGAAAGACAGGGACGGTATTATCCGCGGTTCCACCCTGATTGGCTTTTATCGAAAAAGCCCAACTCTATAAGATAGGTTTTACTAGCCTTAAAAAGGCTTTCCCCCTATAAGCTCCCAAGTGCCTTCAAAAAGATATTCCTGCTAGTTTTCACCCTTCTAGCTCTCTTTGAGGATTAAATCTTCTTTACTCTTCTTTTTCATCGCTTTTGCATATTAAATTATATAGGCAAATTAATTTTATCAGTAGCTAAAATTCTTGTCAATTAGGAAGGACTAAGCGATCGCGTCAACTTACTCTGGTTTTGTTGTTAAAACCATTTTATCAAATGGGGATACTCTTTTTTTCTTTTATTTTCCCCAAAGTAATTTTACGCTAACCAAAAGTTTTAACTGAGGATTTGGCTATAAGTCTTGTAAATAGATATAAAAAACAAGCCCAAAATGCTATAATAAGCTGATATTCAAGGGAGTTAGAATTTTCATTTAATGAGGGGCTTTATGATGATTATCTATTAAGAGCTAGATTTACGATTGACGATTTCAACAAATTAAAGGGGGAAGAACAAGGCAAGGCTATAGAGACTGAAATAGTTTTAAGAAATGGTAAAGAAGTCTTTTTACTAGAAGGAAAGAATTTCTCGGATATTGAAATAATAAGGATTACAAAGGATAAATTAAATTTAAATCAACAAACAACAATTAGGAAGATTGTAAAAAAATCTGTTCCCAGAATGTGCAAAAACAGCGATTGGTCTATTCTGATAACCAGGCAGTTAAAAACAGAGACTAATCAAAGTAAAGATGATTGATTTATACCGAGGTGTTTTTTGGTGAAATTATTACTTAGTCTTTACCTTTTTGTTGCGGTTATGTTAACCATGTTTTTTGCCGCTTACTTTTTTTCAAAGGGTAAAAATACTTATCTAAAGGTATTCTCTGCCTTTATTTTATGTGTTGGTATTTATTTGTTTGGTTATTTAATGATTATTAACAATGGCAATCTGCAAGAATTAATTTTTTGGAATCAGATCCAGTATTTGGGCTTACCCTTTATTTCTGTACTGTGGCTGACGGTGGCTCTACTTTATACCAAAACCATCTATTCCTTAAGTAAGCGGATGATGGTTATACTTTTTTTTATACCTGTAACCACTTTATTCATGCGACTCACTAATTTTTGGCATCACTTTTTATACAAAAACTGGGAGGTTCAACAGCTTTTTGGATATTATACCTTGCTTATGGAAAGAGGCTACTGGTATTATGTTCATATTTCCTACACTATATTGTGCTTGTTTCTGACCATTACCATCTATTATTTGGTATATCGGAATAAACGGGCTGGCTACACCAGACCCCAATTTTTGGTTTTCTTTTTCGCTTCCCTGCTTCCTCTTATTGGAATCATCTTAATTCTTTTAACTTACGGTAAATGGTATATTGATTTTACGGCTTTATTAATGCCCATTTCTATTTTTATTATTGGTTATGGCCTTATAGAATATGATTTTTTAGAAGTAAAGACTCTTGCCAGAGAAACAATTTTTGAAAATAGTCCTGATGGCATGGTGATATTGGAATCAGGGCTAAGGCTAATAGATTACAACAAGGCATCTAAGGATTTTTTTGGAGCATTAAACATTCCATTAGACAATTATCCTATAGAGCATTTATTTAATCGGAAACCCGAGCTGTTGGAAATTTTCAAAAGCGAGGCTAGTCAGGAATTTTCTGTGATGATCAATGGGGAAAAACGTTTCTATGAGATTAGCTCATTGCCCTTGGGAAATAATCCCCAGCATAAGAAAACGAAGATACTCAAAAGTATCCGAGATATTACAGAAAAGAAAAAGATTCAGGAAACATTAACTACTTTGGCTACTATAGACTCATTGAGTGGTCTTTATAATCGGGCAGAGTTTACAAGGTTAGCCCAAAGGGAATTTTCTTGGGGGAAAAGCCATAATGAAAAATTATCTTTACTGATGATTGATCTGGATTATTTTAAAAATATTAATGACACCTTTGGACACGGGGCGGGGGATGAAGTGATTCGTAAAACAGGAAATATTATTATGACTAGTTTCCGAAAAACCGATGTAGCTGGGCGTTTAGGGGGAGATGAATTTGTTGTGCTTTTAAAGAATACTACATCTCTGATGGAAGCAAAAAGGGCTGCAGAGAAGTTTAGGGAGACTGTGTCACGAACAAAAGTCATTTATGAGAAACAGGAAATTAGTTTTACTGTAAGTATTGGAGTGGCTACAATATTTGATTATAGTGATAGTAAGAGCAATATTGAAGATATTTTAAAACAGGCAGATGACGCTCTGTATAAGGCAAAAGCCAAAGGACGGAATTGTATTGAGACTATGGATTAGCGGGATACTGTAAGTAACCATTAACTATTAGAAATTTAAACTATAGGAGGATTCATGATGAGGAAAAAGTTTTTAATGATGATGGTTATCTTGATTAGTTTAGGACTTTTAGCTGGGTGCGGAAATACCGGAAATATAGGTATGGAACCTGAAGATGGACAGCCAGGTGAAGTGAATAATGGAGCCTTTGATGCAGAAGAGAATTCACAGGAAGTTGTTTTAGAGAATATGGCCTTTAAAATATATGAACCTGTGCCACATGCAGAGGTGCAGGATATTATTGTAGTAAGGGGATTAGCCCGTGTTTTTGAAGCAACTGTCCAATATGAATTTGAGGATGGTCATTTTATTTTTGATAAAGGGTTTACAACAGCTACTGAGGGTGCTCCTGGATGGGGAGAATTCGAGATTATCATTGAGCTTGAAGAAAAAATCAATGGTTCATGCCGGGTGATACTCTTTGAAGAGAGTGCTAAAGACGGCTCTAGAATGCATGAATTACAGATTCCTGTCACGGTTAAGGAGTAAGCGACCAGATTAGCCGCTGGCGGATATATCTCTATCCTATTTTAATATGTATGGAGTAGGCATCTTTATATACAAGTGCTTCTCGCAAATTACAATAAAACAAGGGTATTACTGGTTTTTAGGCGGTAATACCCTTGTTGTATTGTAATTATTCACCACTTTCTTCCACATTAGATACCCTCCTAAAATGACTTTATTATTATTTCCGTTTTGAATACACACAATATAAAATGACAAACTATAAAAAATAGGAGGTGGTGGATTAATGAATCCAAAAATTGTCTATTACGAGGAAGAATGTTTAAATTATACACTTGGCAAAAATCTCTTTGAAAAATTCAATTCAGCCCAATGGATTAAAATTGAAAATCATAATAATATTCCAGAACTAAGAAACAATCCAAACAGTGAGTTTGCCAAAATGAAAAAAAACCTTGTGCTAGGAATTAGAAAAACTCATAAATATGTGCCTAATGCCAAAGTTTCAGATTTTTTAGTTCCATATACATCATCAGGCTGTAGTGCTATGTGCCTTTATTGCTATCTGGTATGTAATTTTAATAAATGTTCATATCTTCGTCTATTTGTAAATAGAGAGCAAATGCTTTCCAAGCTTATTAAAACATCAAATAAAAGTAGTACAGATTTGACTTTTGAAATTGGCAGTAATAGCGATTTAATTCTTGAAAATGTTATTACCGACAATCTTGAATGGACTGTGGAAAGCTTTGGAAAGAATGAAAAAGGGTACATAACCCTTCCTGCTAAATTTGATATGGTAGAACCATTATTATTTTTAAACCATAAAGGCCGAACCATAATAAGAATGAGCCTAAATCCACAGGAGATTATTAAAAAGGTGGAAATCGGCACATCTTCTCTAACCAATAGAATAAAAGCGTTAAATAGTTTAAGAGAAGCTGAATATAAGATTGGAATATTAATTGCCCCAGTTGTTCTAGTTGAAAACTGGGAATCTTTATATAGGCAATTATTTAAGTATCTATCAGAAACCCTCTCGCAAAAGGTTAAGGATGAAGTCATTTTTGAAGTAATATTTATGACCTATAGTTATGTACACAGGATGATTAATGCCGAAGCTTTCCCCAATGCCATGGAGTTATATGATAAAGGTAAGATGACCGGTAGAGGGCGGGGAAGATACTGCTATAAACCCATTGCCAGGGAAGAGGGGGAAAAACTTATCCGAGCCGAAATTACAAAATACTTTCCAAAAAACGAAATATTATATGTAGTATAGTTAGATAAAAGGATGGAGGAATTATTGTATGATGAAAAATAGTTTAACGGATATTGTAATTAATAGGGAGGTATGTGGAAAATAATTATGCCTATAGCCTCCCAAAAGTTACTTTAAACTTAGGAGGATAAAATAAATGATTAAATATAATCTGCAAAATATCGGGCTCACAGAAAAAATGATTAACGAGTCTGCGCAGTATAAAGGGCTTTATCTGGGGCGCGTTTCTTCTCAATATAAAGACTTATTTAAAATTGTAACGGAAAATGGTGTAATAACGGCAGAGATTTCCGGAAAACTCCGCTTTGAGGCAAGGTCATTATCTGATTACCCTGCTGTAGGTGATTTTGTGATGCTCGATCGCATGGACAATACCAAAGGTAACAGTATTATTAACTATGTACTGACCAGGAAAAGTGCTTTTGAGCGAAAAGCCGCCGGCACATCTAATGATGTACAGATTGTAGCCGCAAATATTGATACGGTTTTTATCTGCATGTCACTGAACAATGACTTTAACCTCAGAAGATTGGAACGTTATCTGTCCATCGCCTGGGACAGTGGGGCAACACCTGTAATAGTGTTAACTAAATCAGATTTATGTGATGATATCAAGAAAAGGCTTGATGAGACAGCTTCTGTGGCTATAGGTGTTGACGTTCTTGTAACCACAAGCATGTTCCATGACGATTTTGTTGCGGTTAAAAGATATATTATACCGGGCAAGACAGTAGCATTTATAGGTTCATCTGGTGTGGGTAAATCCACTTTAATTAACCAGCTGCTTGGAGAAAATATTCTGGAAACCCAGGAAATCAGGAATGATGACCGGGGCCGGCATACTACCACGAGACGGGAATTGTTTATTTTGCCTGATGGGGGTGCTGTGATTGATACGCCGGGGATGCGGGAACTAGGGCTGGAGAGTGCTGACTTGGCCAAAGCATTTGCCGATATTGATGAACTGGCCAACCGTTGTAAATTTCATGATTGCAGCCACCGAAGCGAACCAGGCTGTGCTGTAAAACAGGCCATCAAAGATGGGGTTTTGGCGGCAGAGCGGCTGGAAAACTATCATAAATTAAAAAAGGAAGCTAAATATGACGGTTTAGACTCCAAGCAGATTGAAAAGGAAAAAATAAATGATATGTTTCATGAATTTGGCGGCATGAAGAATGCCAGGGATTTTATTAAAGGTAAAAATATAAAAAAATCAAGATAAAGCAGGTGCCTGCACCTACTTGACTAGTCCAATTAAGGGTACCATTAGCAGTAGTTTAACTGCTAATGGTACCCTTGTTATTTGGGTTTTAATTAAGGTGTTTATCTGGTTGATTGTAATAATTATTAAAAACTATACCCAATAAGTTATAGATTTGTTATTATAGTTATGTAGAGTTTGGTTAGATGGTAGAAAAGTGATTGAAAAAAGGTAAAAAAAGTAGAATGGTTAGCATGGTAGGCGCATATTTACGGGAGCATTTGTAAAGTGCTGGTGGTCCTATTGTCATGTTAACTCCTACGGGAGTTTTTTTTGTTGGGAAAAATTATTAATATATTTACGAAAGGAATGGATAAAAAAATGCCCATAACTGAATTTCTTGTTCGTAATGCCAATTTGTATGGCGATGAAATCAGCCTGGTGGAAATGAATCCGGAGCTACAGGAAAGACGCGAAGTTACATGGCGTGAGTACGAACTTATTGAACCAAATCCCGTGATCCAATTCCGGCGCGTCATTACTTGGCGTCAGTTTGATGATAATGCTAACCAATTTGCTAATTTATTACTGGAAAAGGGAATAAAAAAAGGTGACAAGATAGCAATTTTGTTGATGAATTGCCTAGAATGGTTACCCATATATTTCGGGATTCTTAAAACTGGTGCTATAGCTGTACCCTTAAACTTTCGCTATACTGCTGAGGAAATTAAATATTGTTTGGAATTATCTGAAGCTGATGCCTTAATCTTCGGGCCTGAATTTATTGGTCGGGTGGAAACGATTTTTGACCAGATTGATAAAGTCAAATGGCGTTTCTATGTAGGTGAGGATTGCCCCACATTTGCGGAATGCTATCATAGCTTGCTAGCAAAATCCTCTATAGAAGCTCCGCCAATTGAACTGACTAATGAAGATATAGCTGCCATCTATTTTTCCTCTGGGACTACTGGTTTTCCTAAAGCGATTTTGCATAACCACCGTAGTCTAGTATCTGCATGTGAAACGGAGCAAAACCACCATGGTCAGACTAGGGAGGATAACTTTCTATGTATACCACCCCTATATCATACTGGTGCTAAAATGCATTGGTTTGGCAGTTTGCTGGCAGGTAGCAAAGCCGTCTTGTTGCGTGGTGTTAAACCTGAGTGGATTCTGAAAACTGTTTCTGAGGAGAAAATCACTATAGTATGGCTACTAGTTCCTTGGGCTCAGGATATTCTGGACGCCATAGATAGCAGGGAAGTAAATCTTAATGATTATGAGCTTGACCAGTGGCGGTTAATGCATATTGGTGCACAACCAGTTCCGCCCAGCTTAATTAAACGCTGGAAAGAAATTTTCCCTCACCATCTCTATGATACGAACTATGGTTTGAGTGAATCAATAGGCCCTGGCTGTGTTCATCTGGGGGTCGAGAATATTCATAAAGTCGGAGCCATCGGGAAACCTGGCTACCAATGGGATGCCAAGATAGTTGACGAATCTGCCCAGCCAGTGCCACAAGGAGAAGTAGGAGAGCTAATTGTAAGCGGACCAGGTTTAATGCAATGTTACTTTAATGACCCGAAAGCTACTGCCGCAGTACTCAAGGACGGGTGGCTTTTTACTGGTGATATGGCCCGTATGGATGAAGATGGATTTATTTTTTTAGTAGATCGCAAAAAAGATGTAATCATTAGTGGGGGAGAAAACTTATATCCAGTTCAGATTGAAGATTTCCTCCGAGGACATAATTCTATTAAAGATGTAGCTGTTATTGGATTGCCTGATCAACGTCTAGGCGAGATTGCCGCCGCAATCATCGAGTTAAAACCGCAGCACCAATGCACAGAAGAAGAGATAATGACCTTCTGCTCTGATTTGCCGCGTTATAAACGACCACGAAAAATCATTTTTGCAGAGGTGCCGCGTAATCCCACGGGTAAAATTGAAAAGCCTAAGCTAAGGGAATTATACGCAGGGGGCAGCGTAGTAGAAGTTCAAATCACGAATTAAAACACCAAGTACTATTAGGGTATCACTTACAATTTAAGTGATACCCTTCGATTATATTTGTAGTATAGATTATTCTACGAATATCATTAGTGTATTAAAGTAAGTAGTTAGTTGCGACTAGTTGTTTTCCCAAGATTTAACAATAAGGGGATGTTTTTTACCCCACTTCTCCTTAAACTCTTCGAATTCAAATTCAGCTTCATCCAAAATTAAGGCTTGATACACTTTTTTGAGATCAGCTTTCTTTTCCCCAAAGTAATTTTACGCTAACGGGCTAAGCCTTCTTTTAATTTTCTAATCGTATCTTTGACTTTAAACCTGCGTTCTAGATGATATTCTAAATACCTTTCTAAAACCAATTCTATTTGGTGCCTGGCTTTGGCGCTAGGCTTAACTCGGAATAAAGTATTGACATTGGCCTTTGTTAAGAGCCTCAAAATGGCTATACTTTCCCCAGAAATATAGATATTGTAACGATTCTGGCTACTACATTTGCTGCATATGGTTCCACCGTGGCTAATACTAATATAGTTTAGACCATCAGTATTTTTACAGATCACACAATGATTTAAAATAGGTTTATAACCCAATTCTTCTAGTAGAGACATTTCATAATATCTGATTAATATAGGATTATAATCTATTTCTTTAGTATTTAAAATATTTAAAACCTGTAAAGTATTATAGTAAAGCCTGGGTAGGGGGACATTTTCCAAGAGGGATTTATCTAATAACTCCATAATGTATACGGTGCTTAAGCTTAAATCCAAATTATCCCTTATATTTCCATAGAAGTCCAAGACTTTGCCTTGAGTAATTATCCCTAATTCACGTCTTTGACTAAGTGACAGAAAGGAATGGGCAAAAGGTTGTACACAAGCCCTTAAACTACTATTGGGTTTTTTAGTCCCTTTGGCCACGGCCCTTATTTTACCTTTTTGTTCGGAAAAAATAGTAACCAGCTTATCAGCATCCCGAAAATCTATAGTTTTTATTATTATACATCTGCCTTTAGTGTACACTTATAAAGCACCTCGAAAACTGTTACTTACTTTAATGGGTTGATTAACTATTTCTACCTTTACATTAGTAAAGCTATGAACATTTTTCGCATAATCTTGGGCTGCTTGGGTGGTAAGCCAACTATAATCAAAAGCCAGATAAATTTTCTCCACACCATCTAAACCCAATTCCTGCATGTTTTTATAGAAAAGACCTAGATCACTAGCATAATTTTTATCTACATAGGCTAATATAGTGGATCTATATAGACTCATTCTAGTATGGCTAGCTAGTTGGACGGATAGATTTTTGCGTTTTAGCTTGCCCGCTTCATAAATTACTTCATCAGCCACTTTCTGCATGGAATTTTCCTGTTTGACTAAGGCCCATCTTGATACCTGGGCCACAATAATAGGGGCCTTTATTTCCTTTATAATGTCCAATATGGTCTCGGTCTTAATGCCATCTAACATGTAACTATGGACCGCATAATTATTCAGCTCAGGTATTATGATAATATCTGGCTCCATGCCTAGAGTCGGTAAGTGGTGACCCCCATCAAATATTACTATACGATAAGCCTTTTCCCGAATTTTATGCAAATACTCATTGCCTATTTTTGTACAATGCCAACTATCCAGCTTAGAACATTGCACAATAGCATTAGCTTGGCTATTTAAAAAATCATCTAGAATTTTAGGGAAATCATTGCACTCTGGTAAAACCGCCCATATGTCCATATTTTCGGGTCTAGATATGTCTCTTAAACCAGGATTGTATAATATTTTAACTGGTATTCGCTTCGCTATTAGGTCAGCATAATAACTCATCCCCTGACCGAACCCTTTTTTCAAAAAAGTATTAGTCAATTGGGGTGAATAAGCACATAGAAAACTAACTATTATAAGGACTAATAAAATTCTTTTGCCTAACATAAAAAGGACTATCTCCTTTAATAGTCCTCCCCTTCTATTCTCCCCTAAGTATTGCTATTGCATTACTAGTGCCTATACGATTAACCCCTAAGTCAATCAATTGCCAAGCAAAATCTGGACTTCTTATCCCTCCACTAGCTTTAATTTTTAATTCCTTTGATTTATATTGGTTGATGGTTTCAATATCTTCTATATTTACACCTCGTCTAGCAAAGCCAGTCGAAGTTTTAATATAATCACATTCCAGGTGGCTTACTAACTTAGTCAAATAAATTAATTCTTCCTCTGTCAATACTGCTGTTTCCACTATTACCTTTAAGATGAAATCATGTTCACTTTTTAGCTGTAAAATTAAGTCTAACTCATCTTCCACCAGATTATAATCCCCGTCTTTAATTGCCCCTATATTTATTACTAGATCAAGTTCCCGAGCCCCATCTACTAAGGCTTGTTTGGCGGCACATAGTTTTACTTCAGTCCTATCGGCTCCTAGGGGGAAACCAATTACTGTGCATACTTTTACGCTACTATCCAGCAACAAACTAGTTGCTAATTGTACCCTATATGGTAATAGACAAACTGCCGCCATATTATATAGTTTTGCTTCCTTACAAAGTTTTGTTATATCCTGGCTAGAAGAGTCACTTTTAAGATTGGTACTATCTAGGTAAGATGCTATCTTCATATTCATCACTCTTATCTAAAGCCAAATTGCTTCAAATTCTGTTCACTATCCCGCCAGTTCTTCTTAACTTTGACCCATAAATCTAAATAGACTGGGGTATCTAATAAAACTTCGATATCTTTTCTAGCCTCTCGGCCAATATTTTTTAACATTTGACCATTTCTTCCGATTATAATGCCTTTTTGGGAATCTCTTTCTGTATAAATAACCGCCCTTAAATAAACTTTATCACCAGACTGCGGTTTGAATTCCTCTATTTCTAAGGCAATAGAATGGGGAACTTCATCCCTAGTTAAAGTTAAAACCTTTTCCCGAATTAATTCTGCAACAATAAATGCAACAGGTTGATCCGTATAATCCTCAGCGGGATAATATAAAGGCCCTTGGGGTAAGTAAGAAAATGTCTTTTCTAGTAGTAAGGGGATATTTGTACCTTTGGTTGCGGAAATAGGTATGACTTCCGCAAAATTCATAGAATTATTAAAATCCGCAATAAAGGTGTGGATTGCATCCTTTTCCACTAAATCAATTTTATTTACCAACAAAAAGATAGGGGCGGAGGCCTCCTTAAGATGCTCTATAATATACCTTTCACCACCGCCAAAAGGTTTGGTAATATCGGCCATATAATATATTATATCTACCTCATTTATGCTACGAGTGGAGACATTAACCATGTATTCACCTAATAAGTGCTTAGGCTTATGTATACCTGGTGTATCAACAAATATAATTTGTCCATTATCATCGGTATAGATACCCTGAATCCTATGCCTAGTCGTTTGAGGCTTCTCTGATACTATGGCAACTTTTTTTCCTACCACCATATTAATTAAAGTAGATTTGCCAACATTGGGGCGCCCCACTACACTTACAAAACCAGATTTCACTATAAATTAACCTCCTATTGGTTTAAAAGAAATATTTTCGGTAACAAGTCTTTTAACCAATATTTCTTAATATTATTTGCTTCATTTATTACTATTATCTGCATTTCAGATGAGAATTCAGCCAAAACTTGTAAACAAGCTCCACAGGGATAGGGGTAGCCATTACCCGAAGCTGTTATTACAATCGTTTCAAAGTCCTTTTCGCCAGCTGTAACTGCCTTGAAGACGGCAATACGCTCTGCACAAACAGTTAAACCATAAGAAGAATTTTCAATATTGGCACCTAGGTAAAGGTTACCCTTTTTAGTCAAAAGTGCTGCACCTACATTATACCCCGAATAAGGTGCATAAGCATTAAGTTCAGCCTGGCGCGCAGCCTTTATTAAATCAGAAATCTTGTTCACTACTTGCCTCCTAAAAAATACTATAGAGATAAGGCCCAAAAATAAAAATCCCCACTACAATCGCATTTATGGCAGTTAACAATACCGCACCTGCAGCTAGATTCTTAGCTATTTTAGCTAAGGGGTGGTAGTTGTCCACTATTATATCTATAGTTTTTTCGATAGCAGTATTAATTGTTTCCACAACCAATACCAGAAAAATAGCAAAAGACAATAGAATCCACTCTGTTCTTGTTATTTTTAAATAAGTCCCCAAAGATATGGCTAATATGGCTGCAAATAAATGTATTTTTAAATTCCTTTCCCTAAGGAATCCATAAATTATGCCAGAAAAGGCATAATAAAAACTCTCCCATACATTTCTTGATTTCATTGTATTACCTTTCAAGTTCTAGTTTTTGCATAATTCTTTCTTCTAAATCCCGCATGGTTTTTCTTTCTTCTGTGGTGTCGTGGTCATAACCTAATAAGTGTAACATACCGTGGGCTACTAAATAACCCAATTCCCTTTCTATGCTATGATTATATTCCACAGATTGGTCTGCGGCCTTTTCCAAGGATATTACTATATCACCTAAAAGGTGGACATCCCCCGCAAAATCATAATCGGGTTCTTCCTCCATCAATTCATCCAGGGCAAAAGATAAGACATCAGTAGGTTGATTTTTGCTGCGGTAAATAAAGTTGAGGTCCTGAATATAATTATTATCTACTACTAAAATACTGACTTCTGAATTCTGAGGTAGTTTAGCTAACTTAGCTACGTTTTGGACAACATCTATAATTATTTGCTGCAAATCCTTAGTATAATTTATTTTACTTTGCTGATTTATAATCATAATCTCCACTATCTTCTCTCCTTTTTTCGAGTTCTTTAACAAAAAGTTCTGGATATTCAATACGTTTGTGATAAATGCCTTCTAATACTGTACAAAAAGAATTAGAAATAGTATGAAGATCTCTAAAAGTTAAATCACTTAGTTCAAGTTGTCCATCATCAAGTTTATCCTTTATTATATTGTCAACCATTTCTTTAATATTCTCTGAAGTCGGCTCCTTTAGTGATCTTACTGCCGCCTCGACCGAATCAGCTAACATAACCAAAGCTACTTCTTTGCTTTGGGGCCTAGGCCCTTCATAACGAAAACCGTCTTCACTAACTCTACCCTCTTCATCTTCCTCTAGAGCCTTATTATAAAAATACTTAGCCATGCTATTACCATGGTGTTGTTCAATAAAATCAATAATCAAAGGGGGCAAGTTAGCTTCCCGAGCTAGTTCCACGCCTTCTTTAACATGGGAGGTTATTATTAATGCACTAAGGGCAGGTGCTATTTTTTCGTGGGGATTATCAAAGCCCCTTTGATTTTCCACGAAATATTCGGGACGTTTAATTTTACCTATATCATGATAATAGGAGCCTACCCTAACCAACAAAGAATTCGCACCTATGGTTTCCGCAGAAGCCTCGGCTAAATTGCCCACCATTAGGCTATGATGATAAGTGCCAGGGGCTTCCAAAAGTAGCCTTCTGAGTAAGTAATGATTAGGATTAGACAACTCTAATAATTTTATCATACTAGTAATGGAAAAAGCAGTTTCTAAATAAGGTAGAACACCAATCATAAGAATTGCCGATAGGATACCGTTTACAGCACCTATAATAATACCTACTGAAAGAACATTAAGGGTAACAGTGCCACCTATAAAAGATAGTGTAGTAATAGTAATAATATTTACGATAGCCACGTATAGGCCCGATTTGGCCAAATCCGAAGTCTGGCTAAGTCTGTATACCTTAAAAATACCCGCCGTACCGCCCATAAAGGCTGCAATACCATAAAATAATTGGTTCCCCTCAGTTAGTAAGCCTACATAAATAGACATAATTACAGTTATAAAAAAGGCTAAGCGATTGTCCAAGAGAATAGCTAGAAGCATGGAACCAGCTGCAACAGGGGCTAAATAACCCATCAATGCATTTAATTCTGGTTGATCTCCAATTTTTATAACGGTAAGGAACCTAGCAACTAATAAAATGATAATAAAAATTAGACCAATTAAGAGCATCTGCATTTCATTTTGGTAAATTTCATTATAATAGCGCCTGATAAATTCTATAATTACCCAAAAAGTCAATAAAACAAAAATTGCTACCCCGATTAATGTTAAAGGATAACTTTTGCTCCTTTGGATACCTAGCTGTTCTAGGATAGAAATTTGTTCAGGTGTCACTCTATTCCCTTCCCGAACAATAATTTCCCCAGCCTTAATTGTCTTTTGCACCGGTTGAACTGCATCCACTGCTTCTTTGACAGCTTTATCGGTAGCCTCAAAATTATAAATTAAATTGGGCCTTATAGCATTAATAGTAACTAATTTAATTATCTCTTTGGCTTGGTAGGAAAAAGCGGAGGCTGTAATGTGTTGATCAGCCTGTTCATAAATATCAGCCAATGCTTCGTTGGTAATCGGCTTGCCCATAAATTCTCGGGCTATGTCATAAGAAGCATTTTCTATTATGGCTATATTCTCCAGGGGAACCTGTTCCAAGTAGGCAGCCAATTCAGGGATAGTCATATTAAGTTGGAATCTACCCTCTTGATTAGATTTATCTAAAAAATCGATTAATTCTGCTTCAGGTTCCTCTTGCTCAAGAATATTGTAAATAGTTAGGAAAGAATTTTTTATATCATTATTGGTATTGGATAGGGCGTATTTATCTTCCTGATATACCTTTTGCACTTTAGCTGCCGCTTGATTTTTTAATTCTTCAGTTTGTTTCTCATCAATTATTACAGCATTAATATTAGATTGTACATTTCTAAGAGCTACCTCATCGGGCCTAAAAGAAACTTGCTTGGGGTTAAAATTACTGAAAAGTATACCTATTGTAATAGAGAAAAAAAGCAAAAGACCTAATGCTTTGCGGGTATTGGAACTCGTAAAAAAATCCTTTGTATTTCGCCATATAAACTCGAAAATATTTTTTATTCTCAATTTTAAACGCTCCTAACTTCCCCTTAGTATTAGTGATAATTTTCGTCATAAAATTCATAAGCATCAATAATTTTTTGCACTAAGGGGTGCCTAATTACATCATCTTTGGTCAGATACTCAAAAGAAACCCCTTTAACCCTTCTCAAAATCTTTTGTACTTCGATTAATCCAGAATAATCATCTTTGGGCAAATCAACTTGAGTAATATCACCAGTAATGACTGCCTTAGAGCCAAAACCAAGCCTAGTCAGAAACATTTTCATTTGTTGAGGTGTAGTATTTTGGGCCTCATCTAGGATAATAAAAGCATCATTTAAAGTTCTGCCTCGCATATATGCCAAAGGTGCCACCTCAATAATATTTTTCTCCATATACCTTTGGGTGACTTCTACCCCCAAGATATCAAATAAACTATCATATAAAGGACGTAAATAGGGATTAACTTTTTCAATCAAATCCCCTGGTAAAAATCCCAATTTCTCCCCGGCCTCTACAGCTGGTCTAACTAGTATAATCCGTTCCACTTGTTTGTTTTTCAGGGCCCTTACCGCCATCACTACAGCTAAATAAGTCTTGCCTGTCCCAGCTGGGCCTATGCCAAAGACTATATCATCCCTTATAATGGCATCTATATATTTTATCTGTCCTAAAGTTTTGGCCTTAATACTCTTACCCTTAATCGTTTTTAGAATTATATTTGACATAATTTCTCCATGCCTTTTTTGTTCCCCTTTTTTTATAAGGGTAAGGATATAATTTATATTATTAATATTTAATTGCCCTTCATTCTCCACTACTTCGAGCAAAGTACGGATTAATTCTAAAGCCTCATCCACTTGGGACTGTTCACCCCGAATAAATATATCACTACCGCGGGCATAGACTTGGGCATCAATAATCTCTTTTAGGTGTTTAAAATTCTCATCACCAGTACCAAAAAAAACTGCTGCATCCTGGTTGCTATTAATTGATATTTTTGTTTCTTGTTCTGCCAAAAAAAATATTCCCCCTAAATTACTAATATTTTAAGTAATTATAACATAAGAAATATAGGCTGGCTTTAAATAACAAATAAAATGCCCAAGTTTTAATTATCTTATAATAATCGGTTCAGCAACCGCTATATTTTCTATAACCTCCATGGAAACTTTGACCCTTAATATTAATTCACTAGGAACCGATAAGACCTCTACATTTGTAGTATTAACTTTTTGCCCATCTTTTAGTTTTTTCCTTAGAATTGCCACCGCATTATCTTTAGCCATCTTGACCGCCTCTTCCTCAGTATATTCGATTACTTTTTTTGTTTTTTCCCTTTTTATTTTTTTAAGCAGCTTAAAAGTGCCTAGGGGAGTTTTTATGGCTTTTTCACTTATTTCCTCATCTGCTAAAGCGAAATCCTTGGGATAATTCCCTCTTAACTTGAATTCATGCCCAGGTGTGATTAAAAAGATTTGGGTCTGTTTCTTGTTAGTAGTTGTAATTTCCTCCGACTTTAATTTACACTCCCCATATCCTTCATACCAAACTTTAGCCTTAACTATTCCCCTAGCCCTGACCAGTTTCGGTTCCACGATTTCATCTATTTCCTCATCAGATTCTTCAATCACTGGAGGAATAAAAAATGGATTTTCCTCGGGAATTACCGCCCCTGATATTAAAATATCTCCTTTAGCCACTACATCACCCTCTCCTACACTAGCTTGCCCTTCTAGGACTAAAACATCTTCAATTACCCCATTTTTAGTAGCTACTACATGACATGGTCCGGTAATTTCGGCTTTGGGTAAGATTTTTTCAACTACGATGATCTTGGCCTGTACTCCCCTAATATCAATTTCAACATAAGCCAGGCTACTCAAATCCCTTAATATCGCTTCCTCAACTTGGCTGCGGCTAAAATTCCATTTTGCAACACCTTGATATACTCCATGTTTAGCAGCAATTAATATAATCTGTTCTTTTTTGAGATTTTCATTACCTATCACCTCAATAAACCAGATAAAGGAAGACATGAAATAGAGGGCCAAAATAAATATTAAGACACCGGTTATAAATCCTAATCTACGCTTAAGCACATGTTTTAAAAAAGGCAGCCCCCTTTCACCCATAATTTCAATTTCATGTTTACTTTCAGCAGCTATGTTCTGCAAGGCCTCTATACTGCTATTCCTAACCTTAAATTCAATGTTTTCATCCACCTTTTTTATTCCCCAAATATAAATCCCTCTGGCTAGAGCCATGTTAATTACTTTCTCTGGTTTTTTGCCCTTTACATTAACTTGAATAACCCCGCTAATCTGGTTGAAAATCTTACTCACTTTATTCCCCTTTTCCCCCTTTAATCCATATATCTTATTAGGTTAATCTCACCAATTATTTTCATTTCTTCAGGCATTAAAACACTTATTTCTAGATTATTACCCTCGACTTCCAAAAACCCGCGACTCAAATTTACCCTCAGGCGATGCAAATCATATTCAATAATGCCTTTATGGTTCTCAAGATATAATTCATTCCTTCCTATCAAGGTAACCTTGGGTAAATCTAATACTAAATCTTTAGGTATTTCTAAGAATTCAGCTACAGCCCTACTAATAACTTCCTTTTTTGTATCCATAATAAAAACCCCCAGACAAAGTTTAAATTTTTATATCTTTTAGCAATATATGCCTTGGCTTATGCCTAAATACAAAAAAATAGAAGGGAAGCCTAAGCTCCCCTTCCACAATTAAAATTTAGATTAAGTATTTTAAATTAAAACAATTTTATATCCAGCCAATTCTCTTAGCTTGGAAGTTTAATTCATCTCTAAAGTCTGGATGGGCTATATTAATTAATTCTTTTACCCTTTGGGCAATTCCCTTAAACCTTACATTGGCCACCCCGTATTCAGTTACAACATACTGGATATCATTACGGGATGTAGAAACAATTGTGCCTGGGGGTAAAAATGGAACTATTCTAGATTTTAATTTACCTTCACTATCGGTAAAGGTAGAGTTTAAAGCAATAATACTTTTACCACCTTTAGACATAAGGGCACCTTGGACAAAGTTATTCTGTCCCCCTGTACCACTGTATTGTCTTTCCCTAATAGATTCAGAAGCTACTTGACCGGTAACATCTAGCATCAGAGCATTATTAACCGAAATTAAATTATCATTTTTGGCAATAACGTAAGGATTATTATTATAGGCTACCTCGGTAAATAAGAAATCCTCATTTCTGTCTACAAATTCCCATAACTCTTTATTGCCTACGCAAAATGTTGCTAGTACCTTACCTGGATAAAAGTTCTTTTTGGAACCATTGACCACACCTAATTTCATCAAATCCATAAAGGAATTTTGCACTACTTCAGAATGAACCCCCAAGTCCTTTTTATCCCTTAGGAAATAGCCAATGGCATTAGCTAATCCCCCTAAACCAAGTTGAATGGTAGAACCATCAGGAATCATATCTGCTATATAACCCGCTATTTGCTTTTCAATATCTGTAATGGGTATATCTGGTATTTCTACAAGGTCAGCATCACTTTCAATGATAACATCTACTTCCGAAACATGGAGTTTAAGGTCATCCCCTATCAGCCAAGGGGTCTTATTATTAACTTCTACAATTACGGGACTAGTTTGTCCAATTATACTGCTTGGAGTTAAGCCACCGAAGCTCGATCTGTTCATAAAGCCATTTTCATCCGGTGGGGTAGCAACTACTACCGTCACATTGGGTTTAAAATGTTCCTGCCAATCCTCTAATTGATTCAAATGCACTGGAATATACTGACATGTCTTCCATTCCAGACACATTCTTTCTACTGGGCCTACAAAGGGAGTTTCAATAGTTACCTTACCTCTATACTGTGGTTGCATAAAGTCATATAGCTTTAAAGCTAGGCCTAACCTATAAGTTATGTTCTCCAACTCATCCATGCGATTACTGAGGGCCACCGAGAAATCATGAGGAATATTAGTCCCCCCAGCAGTCATAATAATATCATTGCTCTTAATCAACTTGGCAGCCTCTTCAGCAGTAGTGAGCTTACTTTTGTACTCCTCCTGCCAATTTTCAAAATTTAGTTCTTTCTTTCTATCAATTGCCATAATCTAATCCCCCTATATAGTATTTGTCTAAATATAAGTGCAAATTTCATGCCAATAGACAAACCCCATATTTTCGGGCCTTAGTAAATCAAGAATTGTTACAAATGTCTATAATTCTAAGCGCACCATAGGATAAGATGCCAATACCTTCATTAGATGTGTCCAGAAAATTGCACAACTAATCTGAATATTTGAACATTTCACAATTATATGTCATATTCTTTTAGTTTAGTATATAAGGTGCTGCGACTAATGCCCAATTTTTTAGCTGCTTCACTCTTGTTATCGTTGGTAAGTTGCAAAACTTTTATTATAGCCGCCTTTTCTGCCCTATCCCTAACCTCATTAAGATTAACGACATCATCCGTATATAGGGAATAATCATCGGTAAACCTAAGTAGATTCTTTGGTTCTATATAATCTCCCCTAACATCAATACAAGCCCTTTCCATTACTGAATATAGTTCTCGTACATTCCCAGGCCAATAGTAGCTTGATAATATTTTTAGGGCTTCGGGGGTAATTCCTTTAATTTCAGTACCAGCATCAAAATTGTATTGGGTAATAAAATTTTCTACCAGGGGTGGGATATCCTCCAATCTTTCCTTGAGGGGTGGAATGAAAATAGGAAAAGCATTAAGTCTAAATAATAAATCTTTACGAAATTCCCCTTTGCGAACCAGATCATTAAGTGAGTGATTAGTAGCTGATATAATACGAACATCAACCGATATGCTAGAAGTACCTCCTACCCTTTCTATCTCCTTTTCCTGTAGAACCCTAAGCAACTTAGCCTGTGATATTAGTGATAAATCACCGATTTCATCTAAAAAAATACTTCCTTTGTGGGCTAATTCAAATTTTCCGGGTTTACCTTGCGATTTAGCCCCAGTAAATGAACCTTCTTCATAGCCGAACAATTCACTTTCTACTAGATTATCGGGGATGGAGGCGCAGTTTACTTTGATAAAAGGATATTCTCGGCGGGCACTTTCGAAATGGAGGGCGTGAGCAATAAGCTCCTTTCCTGTACCAGTTGCACCGTAAATGAATACTGGGATTGTAGAGGATGATACCAATTGTATCCTTTCTTTCACTTCCCTTATCGCACTGCTTACCCCAATAATTGAAGCCATGGTATATTTAACAGATAGAATTTTTTTTACTTCCTCTTTATAATATTCCAGTTCGGAAAACATCTTGGTTATACGTCTAGCAAAGCCCTGGGCCTCCTCTAAATAACGGAATATATTAAAGCCCGCCGCTCCAATTATTCTGCCATTTGCAGTTATTGGTACCCGAGATACTATTTGGGCTTTGCCATCAAGTTCCCATAAATCAGCTATAATAGGTCGCCCTGTTTCCAGCACTTCTAACATTTTAGTAGTGGGAAAGACTTCATCTACCCTTTTCCCTATAACCTCTTCTTTGGCTAAGCCAGTTTCCCTAGCATAGTAATCAGTGAATACTCTGATTACCCCTTGTTCATCTATAATTAGGGCCCCATCGAATTCGCTGAATATTGTGTCAATTATTTTTATATATTGCTCTGGCAAATCACTTAGCTTATACATTTATATCCCCCCCACTATTATTATTTTACATTTTAGGATTATTGTCAAAATATTTAGCAAACTTCTTCCAAAAATAAAAAGCCCATTTTTTTAGGGCTTTTATTAAAGAATAAGAATATACATATTTTTGTTTTTTTAAATAAATGCCATGGAGACTATACTAGCTAAAAAAGCAAGAATAACTAGAATAATTATAAAACGGACTGCTTTTTTTTGTTTATTGCTTTGCATACCCCGATTCATAAAGCCCATTTTCGTGACCCTCCCTTGGTTAATAACAAAAAGTCTGGTCATAAGATACCAGACTTTTTGTATTATTTGGATTACCTTTAGCTAATTTAGTAATTGTATTACCAAAATTCCTTCGCAAGGACCATCAGCCCCGGTTTCCTTAATTGCCTCTTTTATATTATTTGATTACCTAGCTGCCTGAGGAGATAATTTTAAGTATCATTATTTCCTATAGGGATATTACTTACAACATTTTTGCCTGGTTAAAATCTTCCTTAGGTAAATGTGTAGATTAGCTATATAGACTATTCCTTAATGGAAATAATATATCTTTAATATCTCTTTTTCTTACGAGCAGCCTCAGATTTCTTTTTCTTTCTAATACTCGGTTTTTCGTAATGATCATGCTTTCTGATATCTTGCATGACTCCGTTTCTTTGACAATTACGTTTAAATCTTCTAAGAGCACTATCTAGGGATTCATTTTTACCAACTTTTACTTCGCTCACGATTTCCCTCCCCTCATATTGACTAGGCTAATAAAGGCCATTCTATTTTACAATTCTTCGGGCAGGCAGTCAAGACTAGCCCGGCGGCCAACCCATATGTCTGCCCCCCAAAAGATGATAGTGTATATGGTTGACAGTCTGGCCACCTTGTTCACCACAGTTATTAACTAAGCGGTATCCAGATTCCGCTATCTCTAATTTTTTAGCAACTTGCGCTGCAATTATTTGCATATGTCCTATCAATTCTAAATCATCATTTGTTGCTTCATTAATAGAGCTGATATGTTTTTTTGGGATTAATAGTATATGGGTAGGGGCAACAGGATTTACATCTTTTATAGCAATAACCTGTTCATCTTCCCATACGAATTCTGCAGGAAGTTCTTTAGAGGCAATTTTACAAAATAAGCACTCTTTCAAGTATTCACCCCCTTACAAACTACTACCATTATACCCTTTATTTAAACTTTTTTAAAATATTTAGAGTTGGGCGGATAAAACATGTCTATGCAGGTAGTCACTACCTGCAATTATTGAAAGCATTTGGGCATCACGCAAGTATTTTTCCACTGGATGCCCCACTAAAAAGCCCAGACGGCCTACTAAATCTACTGCAGTAGAGGTAACATGTTGGGCCACTTGGGTGGCATATAATTTTGCCATATTCGAAACCCTGGCATAATTGGCATCAATATCTATATAGAATGCAGCCCGCATTACTACTAACCTAGCAGCATCAATTTGGGTAGATAAGTCCGCTAGTGTAGAAGAAACATAGTAACTATATGAATTAGAGCGGTTGAAAATACCATTAGCTTTAGCTATATCTAAGGCCAAATCATAAGCCGCTTTAGCAACTCCAACCCCTATAGCGCCTAATAAGGTACGATTACGGTCAAAGTTTTGCATCAGGAGTAGATAGCCACCACCTTCTCCAACTATGTGTGACTCAGGTATACTTACATCATGAAAGTTAAGTTTAGCCGTATGACATGATCGCATCCCAGCTTTACGCAATACTTCAGATACAGTTATACCTGGACTCGGATTAGGCAGCAAATAAAATTGCAATCTTGACTTATGCTTAGAATAACTACTTCGCACTAGGATTAAAATAAATTTGGCGGCCGCCCCATTTACAATATAATCTTTACTGCCATTTATTATAACCTGATTGTCCTCCTTTACAGCATAGGTAGCTATTCTGGTTAAATCTTCATTACCCCTTTCTAGCCTTTCAATATTATAATTAGAACGTGTTTCGTTTATAGCCATACAGGCTAGATTAGGGTTTTTAGTAGTCATATATGGTAAATATTTTTCTTTTAATTCTTTATTTCCGACTATAAGGATAGGAGTAACTGCATAGCTATTAGCCACTACTATAGCAGCTGCACCAGCACAACCGACTGCCAGCTCCTCAATTAAGCTGGCGTGCATCCGCATAGATAATTCCCTACCACCATATTCCTGGGGAATATCAGGTGCGAGTAGATTGCGCCTAGCAAGTAGCTCTGGAATAA
This sequence comes from uncultured Syntrophomonadaceae bacterium, assembly GCA_964514235.1. GTDB lineage: Bacteria > Bacillota > Syntrophomonadia > Syntrophomonadales > Syntrophomonadaceae > JAAYRQ01. The sequence goes on from CAZEPV010000004.1 coordinate 48,258, forward strand.
CCCAATCTTGCCTTTCATCACCTGTTGAATCCAAATAAATGGCCCTTTCAGCTATTTTATTTTTAGCCAGGTCCCTAACTTCATATATCAAATCTATTTCTTCTTTAGTCCAGGCAAAAGTTTCCACTTCCTTCACCTTCCTTATTTTTATCTACCCACTAAAATTGCGCAGCTATAAGGTTTCTATGGAATTGTTCACTTCCATCAACAATGGAAAGCATCTTGGCATCTCTTAAATACTTTTCCGATTGGTGACCATACAAATAAGCTTTACCCCCTACAATTTCCATAGCTTTACTAGTTACTTCTTGGGCTACACTACTTGATATTATCTTCGATTTGGAAGCAGCTTGTGAATAATCTAAATCATTATCAATAAACATACAAGCCAAATGGACACTTAAACGAGCGGCATTTATTTTAGTAGCCATCTCTGCTAAGGTATAACTAATGGCACTTTCTTCAAAGCTTGGCTTCCCCATATAAATCCGATTTTTGGAGGCCCCTAAAGCTATTTCATAGGCCGCTCTTGCTACCCCAACACTTATGGCACCAGTAAATGCAACATTCCGATCTAAATTTTGCATAAATACTAGAAAGCCACTACCTGGTTTACCAATAAGATATTTTTTAGGAAGCTTTACGTTTTCTAGTATAAGTTCATTTGCATTGCAAGCCCTTAGACCTAAGGTTTTTTTGTTTTTTCCAATTGTTATACCTGGAATATCCAGGGGTAATACTAATACTTGCAAATCCTGCTTTTCCCCTTTTGGCGTAGCAGAAAACATGGTCGTAAAAAATGACGCAGATTTAGCATTCATCACATAATCCTTATAACCCTTTAAGGTAATATAATCCTCATCTACTTCCTTAACATTGATAGAGGAATGCCTAATATTCATACTCCCTGGATAAGCGAATATATCTAAGTTAGGTTTATGCTCAATCAATGCGAGTGCTGCTAGTTGTGGGTTTTTGGTAGTTAATTTGGGTAAGAACTCTTCTTTTTGCTCGCTAGTCCCCGCAGTTATGATGGGACTTACTGCATGTAGGTTAGTAGATACTATAGAAGCTACGCTAGCACACCCTACTGCAATTTCCTCTAATATCATGGCAGTAGTCAGATGGCTTAGGCCCAGCCCCCCAAATTCTGTGGGAATACTTGGGGCTAGTAAGTTATGTTCGGCCAAAATATTTAAAATGCCAAAATCTACACCCTTATCCACTTTATCATCTAATTCGATCGCATATGGAACAATATGTTTTTGTACCAATTCCCGAACTGCCATGAGAAACTCTAATTTTTGTTTAGAAAGTGTATATCTAAACATTTTTATTCCCCCTCAATTAACGGTCTTTTTGCCATATGATATAATCCATCACCGAACGTCTTTTATCTCTGGGAAGCTCATATAAAGCATTAACAATTTGTAGTAATTCGGGTTCACCATCAAACACATCATTAATATTGGTCAAATTACTAGATGAAGATTCAGATTGATTATTATTACTACTGCTTTCTAGGAAATACTCAATCGGCTTATCAAGTAAATCAGCAATAGTTTCAAGTTGAGTTAAATAAATACGCCTTTTGCCTTTTTCGTAATTAGATAATGTAGACTGTGCACATCCCATTTGGCTGGCGAGCTGTTCTTGGCTTAAACCTGCCTCTTCCCTAGCTAGCTGAAGTTTTTTGCCAATCTCCTTGAATCCCATGTTCTGCCCCTTTCGTTAAACACTATCCTTAGTAAATCCATTACAAATTAACTTGCCTCTTATTTTGCTACTTTCAAATTGTACATTTTCAAGCATAACATTAACAAAATCCCCGATTTTATTCGTTTCAGACGGAAATTCGACTTCAATATAATTATCGGTTAGGCCTTTATATTGGTGATTTAATTTTTGTTCAACTAGTAATGTCACTTCACGACCTAGGTTATTGGTTAGAAAATCCTGGTTTTTCTGTTTGGCCAAATCTAAAAGTATTTTACTTCTGGCATTCTTTTCTTTTTCACTTGCTAGAGTTTTTAGATTATAGGCCTTGGTTCCTGGTCTTTTGGAATATTTGAAAATATGGAAATGAGTCAATGGAAGATCTTTAAGTAGCTCCCAAGTATCAATAAAATCTTCCTCTGCTTCGGTCGGAAATCCTACCATCACATCAGTAGCAAGGGCCGCACCCGGGACCTTTTCCGCAATTTTAAAAATTAATTCTTGATAGTATTTCCTAGAATATCTCCTATTCATATCCCGCAGGACTTTATCACTACCGCTTTGTAGCGGAACATGAAAATGTTTGCACAACTTACTTTCATGCTTAATTAAATCAATTAAATTGTTGCTAACCTCTAAAGCCTCTATAGAGCTTAAACGTATCCTGAAATCATATTCTTTAGTATTTTTTAATAAACTTTCTAATAACTTAACTAAATCCGTATTTTTTAAGTCCTTGCCATAGAAACCCGTATGGATTCCAGATAGGACTATTTCCCGATAGCCAAGATTTAATAATTGTCTTAATTCAGATAAAACATCTTCCGATAATTTACTCCTTATAGGGCCCCGAGCAAAAGGCACAATACAATATGAGCAAAAGCTTTGACAACCGTCTTGTATTTTTATAAAAGCCCTAGTTCTTTCATGGGGATTAGAAAAAATTGTAGGCCTCAATTTATCCTCTTTACTTATGGGTTCTACATAAATCTGAGTATCATTATTCGATTTATAATTTTGGATGATTTTAAACAAATCAGCTTTGTTTTTGTTGCCTATTACTAAATCAAGACCTTCAATCTTGGCCAATTTTTCTCCATTGACTTGGGCACCACATCCTATAGCTGCTACGATTGCATTTGAGTTGTTGCGGATAGCTCGTCTAATCATAGAACGAGATTTTCGGTCACTAACGTGGGTTACAGTACAGGTATTAATAATATAAATATCAGCCTTATCAGCAAAATCTACTGGCTCATAACCATGTGCTATAAAATCTTCTTTAATTTGTTCGGTCTCTATTTGATTTACTTTGCAGCCCAAGGTATGGAAAGCTACTTTCGACAATGACATAACCCCTTTTATCCTAAATCACCTAATTCGTATAAAATAAATGCAGAAGCTATAATACTTGCGGTCTCAGTCCTTAATATATTTTGTCCTAATCCAGCTAGCAAAATCCCGCTAATTTGGGCTTTTTTTACTTCATCGGAACTAAATCCGCCTTCTGGCCCGACTATTAGAAAAATCTCGCCTTCATTTACTATTTGGGTTCTTAGAATTTTTTTGAAACTATTCTCTTCTTCCTTTTCATAAAGCATTATACAAGGTCTATCATTTATATTTTCTATTACTTGGGCAAAGGTCGATATAGGCTTTACCCCCAATAAAGTGTTTCGACCAGATTGTTTACAAGCTTCAAGTGCAATACTTTCCCATCTTTTTACCCTTTTATGGCTTTTTTCATCATTTAATTTTACCACTGTATGCTCGGTTAAAATAGGATATAGGGTATTAACTCCTATTTCCACAGCTTTTTGAACAATAGTGTCCATTTTATCCCCTTTAGCTATAGCTTGTACTAGGGAGAGCTGAATTCTAGACTTATTAGGTAGGTGTCTCTTTTTATTAATAAGGGTCAGACAATAATCTGGTAGAATATCCTTAATTGTAACTTCATATTCAAAACCTGCCCCATCGAAAACGATTATTTCGTCACCTATTTTTAAGCGTAGAACCTTTTGAATATGTTTTAATTCTTTTTTATCGGTGATAAATATTTGCTTATCTTTTATGTCTTCATGATGGACAAAAAAACGGTGCATAAATTAACTTCCCTCAAAACATTTATTCCTTTCGGGCAGCTACCCCAATCCAATCAATATCAGTTAAAACTTGCTCTATAATAAAATTATTATCTTCTAAGAGTTTTTTAACCCCAGGCCACCTGCTATCGACTATGCCTGAACCAAAAAAATAACCACCTTGGGGTAAAACCTTGCTAGCGTGGGGAATTAACCTATTCACAATTTCTGCAGTGATATTAGCCAATATCATATCTGGCTGATAATCGCATATTTCCTCTACTATATCACCAGCCCTTACAGATATCTGGTCCTTAAGCCCGTTAAGCTCGATGTTTTCTTTAGCTACCTTAACTGCCACATCATCAATATCCATACCCCATATCTGTTTAGCTCCTAATTTTACGGCAGCTATTGATAAAATACCCGAGCCACAACCAGCATCAACTATAGATTCTCCACCTTGGATATATTCCTCAATAAATTTTAGACAAAACCTAGTTGAAGCGTGTATACCCGTACCAAAAGCCATGCCTGGGTCTATTTCTACTACTATTTCTTCTGGGTTAGCTTGGTATTCCTCCCAAGACGGCTTTATAACAATTTTATTACCTACTTTAAAGGTGTGATAATATTTCTTCCATGATTCTTCCCAATCTTCATCATTAACTTCCCCAACAAAAACCTTACATTGAATATTAAAGTTTTCTTCTACCCTATCCAAACATATAAATACTTCATCCATTACCGCCCTATCTTCAGGGAAATAAGCCTTGACTACAACAAATTCATGATCTAAAAAGTCTGGAGACATAAGCTTGGGGTCAAATTTGTCTTTATTAACATACTTTCTAGCTGCTTGGGGATCCTCAATCACAACTCCACCTGAACCAAGTTTATGAAATATGCCAGCAATAGCTTCTACACATATTCCTTCAGTTAAAACACTAATCTCTTTCCATACCATAATTAATAACTCCTAACCCATCGCATCTTTAAATTTATCAAATATTCCCTTTTTCCCTGTTTTATCATCTTCATCATAAAACTCTTCCAATAATTCCTTTTGTTTCTTAGTTAATTTGGTAGGTATCTTAACTTCGACAATTATTTTGAGGTCCCCAATCCTTGAACTGTGCAAATGTGGTATACCTTTGCCTTTTACAGTAAGGATATCTCCTGGTTGGGTTCCCTCGGGAATATGCAAACGATGGGTAGAGCCACCTAATAAAGGAATTTGTACCTCAGCTCCTAAAGTCGCTTGCACAAAGTTAATAGCTACAGTGCTAATTAAAGTATAACCATCCCGCCTAAAACTGGCATGTGGTCTAACCACAATCGTGATATAAAGGTCACCCGGACGCCCCCCACGTATACCTTCTTCACCCTCTCCTTGTATTCTAAGCCTAGAGCCAGTATCAATACCAGCAGGAATGCGTACATTTATTTTACGGTTTTTTCTTACTTTACCAGAACCCTTACAGGTTGAACAAGGTTTTTCGATAATAGTTCCTTCCCCATGACACTTATTACAGGGACGCACTGTTTCAAATCTCCCAAATGGTGTACTTTGTACAGTTCTAACTTGTCCCGAACCATTACATGTAGGGCATTTTGTAACCTTGCTATTTGGTTCGGCCCCACTACCTTCACATCTATCACAGTTTTCTATTCTGGTAATTTCTATTTCTTCCTCTAGACCAAAAACTGCATCTTCAAAACTAATATCCATCCTTACTTCCCTATCAGCCCCACGTTGTGGCCCCGTCCTTCTGCGCCCACCACCAGAACTACCGAAGATTAGGTCAAATAAATCCCCAAAGCCACCCATATCTTCAAATCCACCGAATCCAGGATTTTTAGTCGGATCAAATGCGTCATGCCCAAACCTATCGTAGGTGTCCCGCTTACTTGGATCACTAAGCACGGTATATGCTTCACTTAATTCTTTAAATTTTTCTTCGGCATTTTCATCATCTTTATTGACATCTGGATGATATTTTCGGGCTAATTGCCGATAGGCTTTTTTAATATCGTCCTGGGAAGCGTTTTTAGCTACACCTAAAGTCTCATAATAATCTCTTTTAGCAGACATTATTCTCTCCCTTCCTAAAATAGGTCAACCCAGAAACTTTCAAGTCCCTGGGTTTCTGTATACCTAATAAAACTAGCCGAAAAAACCCTGCTATTTTTCTTCCTCATCTTCAGGTATATCATAATCGGCATCGAACACATCATCTTCAGCCCCAAAATCTGCATCTTGTTGCATGTTTTCATACATTTTTGCCGTAAAGGCATAAATAGCTTCAGTTAATGCCTCTGTTTTACTTTCTATTACCTCGACATCCTCACCAGCTAAAGCCTCACTTAGCTCTTTTTTAGCTGCCTCAATCTTATTTTTCGTATCTGCATCTATTTCTTCAGCATGTTCCTTTAAAGTTTTATCTGCTTGGTAAATCATGCTATCTGCATTATTTCTAATTTCGATTTCCTTAACCCGTTTTTCATCTTCCTCGGCAAAAGCTTCCGCATCCTTAACCATTTTGTCTATTTCTTCGTCACTTAAGCCGCTAGATGAGGTTATGGTAATAGTCTGCTCTTTACTAGTAGCCAAATCTTTCGCAGATACATTAACTATACCATTAACATCTATATCAAAGGAGACTTCAATTTGGGGAATTCCCCGAGGTGCGGCAGGAATACCTGTAAGTTGGAATCTACCTAAGGTAACATTATGCTCCGACATCTTACGTTCTCCCTGCAATACATGGATATCTACTGAAGTTTGGCTATCAGCTGCAGTAGTAAATACTTGACTCTGGGAAGTCGGGATAGTCGTATTTCTTTCTATTATACGAGTAAATACCCCTCCCAAAGTTTCAATCCCCAAAGACAAGGGGGTTACATCTAGTAAAACAACATCAGTTACATCTCCAGCTAATACCCCAGCTTGAATTGCTGCACCTATTGCCACTACTTCATCGGGGTTAATGCCCTTGAATGGTTCTTTACCAATAAATTTTTCTATGGCATCTTGAACTGCTGGAATTCTGGTTGAGCCACCTACTAATATAACCTTATCAATTTCGGAAGCCTTAAGGCCCGAATCTTTCAAAGCTCTTCTTAAAGGTCCCATAGTTTTTTCTACTAAATCAGCGGTCATTTCATTAAATTTAGCCCTAGTTAGAGACTGCTCTAAATGGAGTGGCCCCTCCCCAGTGGCAGTAATATAGGGAATGTTTAACTCAGTAGACATTACCGCAGATAATTCGTGTTTAGCTTTTTCAGCAGCTTCCTTCAAGCGATGCATGGCCATTTTATCATTTCTTAAATCCATGCCATTATCCCGCTTAAATTCTTCTACTAACCAATCAATTATTTTATTGTCAAAATCGTCGCCACCTAGTTTGTTGTTGCCACTAGTAGCCTTAACCTCAAATACTCCGTCCCCAATTTCAAGAATAGAAACGTCAAATGTTCCTCCACCTAAATCAAATACTAAAATGTTTTGGTTTTTGTCATCATCAAAACCATATGCTAAAGCAGCAGCAGTCGGTTCGTTTATAATTCTCAAGACTTCCAGACCTGCTATAGTTCCCGCATCCTTGGTTGCTTGACGCTGGGCATCTGTAAAATAGGCAGGTACAGTAATAACTGCTTTAGACACTTGATGCCCTAAATAGCTTTCAGCATCAGTTTTAAGTTTTTGTAAGACAAAGGCTGATATTTCCTGGGGGGTATAATCGTGATCATCAATATTTACTTTATAATTAGTTCCCATCTGTCTCTTAACTGATAAAACAGTACGTTCGGGATTAGTGATAGCTTGACGTCTTGCCACTCTACCGACTAACCTTTCCTTAGCTTTAGAAAATCCCACTACAGATGGAGTAGTTCTTTCCCCTTCTGCACTAGGTATAACTATAGGCTCACTACCTTCCATAATTGCTACACATGAATTAGTAGTACCTAAATCAATACCTATAACTTTTCCCATTCCATGCACCTCCAAAAATTTAAGAAAAATAAAATTAATTATTTACTTACTTTAACTAGACTAGGCCTTATAACTCGGCCATGCATAATATAACCTTTTTGCATTTCTTCTAAAATCGTATTTTCAGCTTCTTCACTTTCCTCTACTAATAAAGGTTGGTGAAATTCTGGGTTAAACAGTTCACCCATTGTTTTAATTGGTTCTACCCCTTCAGCCTTGATGAGATCCAAGAGTTTCCTAAAAATCATTTCCATGCCCTTATGTAAGCCCTCCACATCTTGGCTATACTCAATATTCACGGCTCTTTCAAAATCATCAATAATAGGCAATAGTTTTTTTATCACTGGCAGGGTAGCATATCTTAGGTATTCTTCCCTTTCCCTCTGGCTTCTTTTTCTCATATTCTCCATTTCGGCCAAAGTTCGTAAGTAATTGTCTAAATGCTTTTTAGCTTCTTCTTCAGCCTCAGCCAACTTTTCTTGTAGTTCTGTAACCAAATCACCAGCTGGTTCGACATCTACTATTTTTTCCCCAGTCTCACTTTCTAGCTCTTTTGGTATATCATCCATAATTACCCACCTCTATTCCTGTGTCACAAAATTATTATCTATGCTATCTAGACTTTTCATCCTGATAATTGTGTTAATGCGTAAAATCGCTATGGCTACTTCACCAGCTGCTGCAATGGCATGGAGCTTAACTGGTGTTGCATCGACTATACCCAAGTCCATCATATTACTAATCTGACCTGTCTCACAATCTAGGCCAATAAAATAGGACCCTTGCTTTTTCTGGTTAGCAGTTACATCAGCTTGCTTCTCCAGAGGATTAAATCCTGCATTTTCGACCATGCAAGCAAATGGCCTAGTTATAGCTTCCTTTACACAAGTCACTCCAAATGAAGTCATGCCATCATAATTCTTGGCTAATTCTTCTAATTCATTAGAAATCCAGATTTCTAAGGAACCACCCCCTGGCACTATCCCACCACATAGGGCGGCTTGCACAGCCGCAGCGGCATCCTTGGCCATTCTTTCTTTTTCATCCACTACCTCTCCTGTTGCTGCCCCAATCATAATAGTAACCCAGTTTCCAGCTTGGCCTCCATATATAATAGTATGTTCTAATTTCTCATCTATCCTGATTTTGTCAGCCATACCCAAGTAAGATGCTATTGTGTCCTCACTATGATTTAAACTGCTGCGTTTAATTTTTTTAGCTCCAGTATATTTACATAAAGCTTCTATTTCTCGCGATGATACTCGGTGCAAAGCAATAATGCCAGTTTGGGTAAAAAAATCTTCTGCCATATCATCCATGGCCCGATCAATAACGACTAGATTTACCCCCAATTTCTTAAGCTTTTTCAGGTTATCTTCATACTTTTCTTTAGCTTGTAAATAATAATTGAAGCCCATTTCCGTTTTAAGTGCTTCATTGTCAAGCTCCTCGGGGGACAATTTATCATCTATTACTAGGATTTTCACCTTGTCAAGTTCGGTGGGCATTTCTTTATTTACTGGTTCCTTATTAAGGATTACCCCCTTAATAAGCTCATTTCCCGCAAATTCGCGAGCAAAAACGGTATCAGCAAATTTATAATCTGGATTTAATAATTTTTTGCCACCTATTACCCTGGCTCCATCTACTATTAAATGGGCTAGATCTGCATGCCCCCTACCTGCAACCAAAGCAACATTATAAAGCAAATCATAATCATTTTCACCTAGTGGTGTAGAATAATTTTCGACCAATTCGGCAGCCTTTTTTATACCTAGGTTTATACCTTCTATTATTCTGGTTACTGGTACTCCTTTTAAGGCCTGCTGACAGCCCTCGGCTACTAAGGCTCCAGCCATAATAGTTGTGGTAGTAGTCCCATCACCTATTTCAAGCTGTTGGGCTTTGGCTGCATTTATTATCATATGAGCTGCAGGATGATTTACTTCCATTAATCTTAATATCGTTACACCATCATTAGTAATAACCACATCACCAAAGTTATCCACCATCATAATATCTAAGCCTTTAGGGCCTAAGGTCCCTTCTATAGTTTGGGATACAACTCGGGCAGCATTGGCATTGTTTAACAAGGTCTCAAACTTATCATCAGTTTTCTGATTATTAGTAAAAAGTTGGTCTGACATGGTACCTCCTAAAGCTTTTGTTTAATAAGTTCCTCCATTATTTCACTCAAAGATTCGACTACACCAGCTGCTTTCCAATATTCCATACGAGTCGGACCTATTACACCTATTCTACCAACTTGGCCAAAACTATTAAAACCAGTCAATACCACACTCATTTCCTGGATCTCCTCGGCTAAATTTTCAGAACCTATCTTAATATCCACTTGATTGGATACCTCAGTGGGGATTATATCCTTTAATGCTTCATTTTCCTCCAATATACTCAAGATACCCCTAAGCTTATCTACATCTTTAAATTCCGGTTCATTGAGAATATTTAACATTCCACTAACAATAATTTTTTCATCATTAGTATCATTCAATAAGTAATCTATAGTATCTATAATGTTATCTATAATGCTACGTCTGAGGTTGAGTTTATCTCTAATGTAAGATAAATCAGACCTATCCATTTTCTTAATGTTGCGATTTGTAAAAGTCTTATTAAAAATTCGACTAATATTTTTCAATTCATCTGCATTTACAGATTCTGCAATGTCAATTTTCCTATGCAAAATTAAGCCAGAATTAGCTACTACGATAACCAATGCTTTGTTTTCCCCTACAGGAACTATCTGTAAATGTCTAAATTCATCAATTTGCACTGCGGGCATAATAACAAAAGATGTATAGTTAGTTAATTGGGCTAAAAAATGCCCAACCTTATCGACTACTTCACTCCATTCATTAATATTTTCCAAGAAAATTTTTCTTAATAAATCCAGCTCTTCATCAGATAAATTCTCTTTTTCCATTAATGCATCTACAAAATAGCGATATCCCAACTGAGAGGGAACCCTACCCGCCGAGGTATAAGGCTGTTCTAGATATCCCATATCCTCTAAATCAGCCATTTCATTACGTACTGTAGCTGCACTAACTTGTAGGGCATACTTCTTAACTATGGCCCTTGAGCCTACAGGTTCAGCAGTCTGTACATAATCCTTGATTATGGATTCTAATATAGTCTTTTTTCTTTCTCCTAAATTCATTTACTCCACCCCTGTTAGCACTCTCTTATGTTGAGTGCTAAGTGGTATTATTAAAAAAATATCATTTGGCTATGCCTTTGTCAAGTTGTCAGTTCTCAATAAATTGATATAAAACTTGATTCGAGAGGAAATAGCCCTTTTTACTCAACTTAAGATAGCCATTTTCCAGTTTAAGTAGCTTTTTATCCATACTGTCTGCTATAGGTCTTTGGTACTGTGAAAGTAGGTCCACCTTATATCTATGATTGAATTTCCCTATATGGATTCCATCGGTAAGTCTAAGCCCCAATATAATAGCTTCCTGTAATAGTTGTGTATTATCCATTACTTCCAAAACTTCTTTTGGGGGCATATGACCCGAAGCTAAGTAACTAATATAATCTGCTATTTTAGGCTTATTTATACTCCTAACCCCATTTAGGAAAGTAACTGCACCTGCTCCCAAACCTAGATATTCATGGGCCGACCAGTAAATTATATTATGCCTAGATTCAAAATTTTGTTTACTAAAGTTAGAAATTTCATACTGTTTATAAGCTTTTCTCTCCAAAAAGTTAATAGCCTCATTATACATAAGCCATTCAGTTTCATCATCTAGCATGCTTACTTCACCTTGGATTGTTTTGTGTCCTAGTGGGGTTTTAGGATCAAGTTGCAATAAATAGGTAGAAATATGGCTTGGTCCAAAAGAAATAGCCATTTCTAAATTATAGAGCCACTGTTCTACCGTTTGGTAGGGTAGACCATAAATTAAATCTAAATTAAAGTTTTTTATATTAAGTTTACCGATTAGATTAAGGGTATCTATTATTTGTCCGACATCATGGCTTCTACCTAGTAAACTAAGTTCTGAATCAGAAAAACTTTGTACACCCAGGGAAAGGCGGTTAAGTCCCGCATTCAGAAAACTTTGCAGCTGCTTTTCTTCCATAGTAGCAGGATTAGCTTCTAAAGTAATTTCGATATCAGAAGCTAATTTAAAATTATTGTTTATAGAATCTAGAATTAAGGAAAACTGCCTATGGTCAAGAAGTGAAGGAGTACCCCCACCTAGATAGACAGTTTTTATTTCTGTGTCGGCATAATTTGATGCCTTAAGTTCTATTTCCCTAACCATACTATTAACATATTCCTCAATGATGCCAAAATTTCTAGTCACAATAGGTAAAGAATAAAAATCACAGTAACTACATTTTTTTTGGCAAAAAGGAATATGCACATAAATACCAGCTAATCTATCTGAATTGTTTTCCACCTAATTCGCCCCTTCTTAATCTGTCTCAATATTCAAGACACTCATAAAGGCGTCCTTAGGTACTTCTACTTGACCAATTTGTTTCATTTTCTTTTTACCTTCTTTTTGCTTTTCCAGTAGTTTCTTCTTACGGGTAATATCCCCACCATAACATTTGGCCAAAACATCTTTGCGCAAAGCCTTAATCGATTCTCGGGCAATAATTTTATTACCAATTGCAGCTTGTATAGCTACTTCGTACATTTGGCGGGGGATAATTTTACGTAGTTTTTCTACAATTGCTCTAGCCTGATAGTAGGAGCGTTCCTCATGAACTATAAAGCTCAAAGCATCGACTGTATCCCCATTGAGCATGATGTCTAACTTAACTAAGTCAGATACTTCATAACCACTTAATTCATAATCTAGAGAGGCATAACCACGTGTCCTAGATTTTAGACTATCAAAGAAATCATATAATATTTCGGATAAGGGTAATTTATAGCTTATTAAAACTCTAAGGGGAGTTATATATTCCATATTAATAAAATCGCCGCGTTTTTCCTGGCATAGTTCCATAACTGTGCCAACATAATCATTAGGTACCATTATCGAGGCTTTAACATAAGGCTCCATGACCTCTTCTATTTTCTGAGTCTCGGGCCAATAATTAGGATTTTGTACATATATTTCAGAGCCATCGGTTAACAAAATTTTATAAATGACACTAGGAGCAGTAGCCAGTAAGCTTAAGTCATATTCCCTTTCTAGCCTTTCTTTGACTATCTCCAAATGCAAAAGCCCCAGAAACCCACATCTAAACCCAAATCCCAAAGCATCCGAACTTTCAGGTTCATAAAACAAGGATGCATCATTAAGTTTAAGTTTTTCTAATGAGTCCCTAAGTCGCTCAAAATCATTGTTTTCTAAAGGATAAAGCCCACAATAAACCATAGGCTTTATGTCCATGTAACCAGGTACTGGCTCTTGCGCAGCTTCCTTAGCTAAGGTGATAGTGTCACCTACCTTAGTATCAGTTACATTTTTTATTCCTGCGGCTAAGTAACCTACTTCCCCTGCCCCAAGCACTTCTACTTCGGACATAGTTGGGGTTAAGACTCCTAATTCAGCTACTTCGAACTCTTGCCCAGTAGACATCATTTGGATTATATCACCCTTTGATACCTGACCATCAACTACCCTTATATAAGAAATAGCACCTATATAAGAATCAAAATAAGAATCGAAAATTAAGGCTTGTAATGGGTTATTGGCATTACCCTTTGGGGGAGGTATATTTTTAACAATGGTTTCTAATACCTCTTCCACCCCTAGACCCAGCTTAGCTGAAATGGGGATAATCTCCTCAGTATTTATGCCTAAAACATTTTCCATTTCTTCCTTCACTTTTTCGGGCTCAGCCCCAGGTAAATCAATTTTATTGACTACCCCAATAATCTCTAGGTCTAAGTCCATAGCCATGTAAACATTAGCTAAAGTTTGGGCTTCAATACCTTGGGAGGCATCTACTACCAATAAAGCCCCCTCACACGAAGCTAGGCTGCGGGATACCTCGTAAGTAAAATCAACGTGTCCAGGTGTATCAATGAGATTGAGAATATAATCTTGTCCATCCCTAGCAGTATACTCAATCCGAACAGGTTGTAATTTAATTGTAATGCCTTTTTCCCGTTCCAAGTCCATATTATCTAAAACTTGTTCTTTCATTTCCCTTTCAGTCAAAGCACCAGTTACTTGTAATAAACGGTCTGCGAGTGTAGATTTGCCATGATCAATATGTGCTATGATACTAAAATTTCTAATTCTATCTAGCAATAAAAACCCTCCAACCTATAAATATCGCTAAATCATCGCATAAATTATACATAATAAAGGGATCTTATTCAAATAAAGAGTTCTCTATCCACTAATTAATTTAATCTTAAAAGTACTCATCCCAATTATCCCTAAAAATCACCTGATAAAGATGCCCAATTCTATATAAATAATCCCTAGTCTTATTATAGACAGATATAGAATAATTGCTGGCTAAATTAAATTTTTGCTTAATATTTTCACTTGAATAAATATAATTTTTACCCAAAATATCGATAGATAGATCTTGTCCCACTAGATTGCAAGAGAAAACTGGAGCCCTTTCCTTCATAGTCAAGTTATTTATCGCTTGGTTACTAATATTTAATCCACTAATCACTAATAATATTATGCATACAAGAATTGCAAAATGGAAAAGCCTCTTGGTCAATCATTCCACTTCCTCTTTTAGAACTTCTATTAGTATATCAGCTAATAAGTCGGCAGCATATTCAGCCTCATCCAGGTTGTTCTGGTCATTGCCAATTTCCAAGAGCAAGGCTCGGGGATGGTATTCTTGGTTATAGGTGCCCGCCTTAGTCCTAACCCCTTTAATTAAGCCCGGATATAAGATTTCACCTTTCTCGTATAATTTTTGGGCAAACTCCAGGTTTTTCTGCCAATTATCATGGGCCTTTCTTTCATCAGTCCCAACTATTATTAAAATGCGGGCAGCCTTTTTATGGTCGATATCTATAGTATAAGCGTTTGTACTGCCTGGTATGCTATCTCGGTGTACATCAAATACAGCCAGAGTATTTTTATTTTTTACTATTTCTTTAATGGTTTCTCGAGAATTTACATAGCTTTTATTATACTCGGGGTAATCGTGAATAGTATTTATAAACCTAGTTTTCAAACCCCTATTAGCAATTGCACCAGCTAATCTATTAGCAACATCATTAATTAGCCCTCTTTCCCCATCTAGTTTGGCCCTACCACTATTCGGTATATAAGTTTCAGCACTATGGGTACAATAGAACATAACTATATCTTCAGCATTGAAATTATATACTGCTGGGCTTGGGCTAATATCATTACGAACTATAGCTGGTAATTCAATAGGTTCAATAACAGGTTTGGTAGCTTGCGGTATTAAAACTTGGCAATCCTCTAATGCCCTAATATGTGCTTGTAAAAATTTCTCTGGAACATTATTAAAATAACCAGCTACTAATATTGCTTCCTCCTCTTGTCCAGCCATTACTATATTGACATGCTTTAAAAGGCGGCTAGCACTGTCACTATCTATGGCCATTAGTGATAATGGATTAAAAATTGGCTTTAGATTAAATGCTGGTAGGTATAACTTTTTTTCTTGACTTACACCTACAAGTAGGCAAACTACAAATACTTGTAATAAAAGAATAGTTTTAATGAAGCTCCATAAACGATGTGTTTTAATCCTGTCCACCCCCTAATAATTACCTTAAATAAATTTATGAGTAAAAAAGGATGGGTAGAACAAATTAAAATAAATAAAAATTCTAGTTCATTGCAAAATAGGATACATAATGATATAGTATTTCTGTTAGCTTTGAAACATAAGGAGGTGAAAGTGTGGCAAAAGGCAAAACTGCAGCTAAGAGAGCTAGACAAGCTGAAGAAAATCGCTTAAGAAATAAAGTCTATAAAACTAGACTAAAAAATGCACAAAATAGATATGAAGTGGCTTTAAAAGATAATGATATTGAAACCGCTAAAGATAGCTTGTTACAACTAACCTCTGTTATTGATAAAAGTGTTTCTAAGGGCATATTACACAAAAATACTGCTGCTCGGAAGAAATCAAAATATACTAAGAAATTGCAAACTATTAGCGAATAAGCCTGTCATAAGACAGGTTTTTTTATTTTCTACATATATTCACCACTAGCGATTCTAAAAGTATGGTATTATCGAAACTAGTAGTTTTAATTTTCAGATCGGCATCTAAAAGCAAGGCAAATATATGCCATACTTCATCCCAACTAGTCCCCCCAGTATGTTTTAGCATTTTTCTTACTACAAAAGCATGCAAAGCAGTCTCCTTTTCAATCTGAGCATTGTTGTAGCCCTTTTCCAGGGCTGCCTTTACTTTAGCAAAAGCAATAAATTGATTATTAATCATCCCTATCAGTGAGTAAGGTGTGCTGCCTTCCTCTATGAGATGGTGTAAGACCTCTATAGACCGCTTTACTTTTTTACTAATTAGGGCATCTGTCAAATTAAATATGTTGGCATCATTAATAAGATCTAATTCAGCCTGCAAGCGTTGGATGGTAATATTGGTAGTGCCCTCAAGGGCGAATTTTTCAAGCAAATTATCTAGGTAATACAAATCCTGACCACTAGCTAAAAGGTGTGCTAAAGCTCTAGATTCAGCTCTTAAACCCTTTTCTTCTAATTTGGAAACTAACCATTTTTCCAAAGCTTTCTCCCCCATGCTTTTATGCGGGATAATTTCGGCATTTTTCTTAAATAGTTTCACTATGGGGCTATTATCATTTAATTCCGCACTAGTAACAATTAAAACTTGTCCTAGAACCCCTTGTGCAAAATATTCCTGGAAAATCTCTAAGGCTTGTCTGTTTTGGCCAGATTTACGACTCTTCTTTTTAAGCCAGAATGGTTCTTTTATCACAATCACTTTAGCTGAGGTAAATAAGGAATTATAAGTTAGATGGTGCTTAAGTTCTAATAAACTTGTTTCATCATCAATAATTAACAACTCCGGCTTTTCCTCGTTCTCATCTTCAAAATCCAGAATAATTTTATTTATTTTCTCATTAATCAAGTATTTTTCATTTCCGTGTAGTAAATAATTTGCAGGCATAAAATTCCCCCTTCAAGGAGAAATGAAATGTGATGGGACTTATTTTACACTCCTAATACTAGCGGTTTCTAGTTGTAGAACCTCCACCTTAGCCTCTATACGCCCCAAGGTTTCCATTATCCTAGTGTTAATATCATTTTGTACTTCTCTAGCATCAAGTAAAACTCGTACTTTTTCCGTAAGCTCGCCTTCCATGCGTACTTGGGATTGTTGGAGTTCAATTTGCCCTTTTTCTAGATTACCCAATCTAGTATCCATACTGTCTAACCTAGTATTCATTTTTTCGAACTGCTCGAGCACTAATTTTTGGAATTCATTGTTATCCATCGGTTAATTTCCTTTCCCAATTAAATAATATCTTATCATAATAAGCTTAGTTAAAAAAGGAAACAATCTAGCTAAGTTTACAGAAAAATTAGGGACTTTACCACCTTAACCAAGCCATAAACCTGCGTCTGAAATAGCCCCTGCGAAACAAAAAAATAACCGCTAGTTTATTCCTAGTTTGTAGTTCCCGCCATAAGCCAATCAAAACGAAAAAAGCCACCACAGTACATAAAAATTCAGATAAAGAAAAGGATAGCCATACCCCATTTAAATTGAAATATTTAGGTAGAATCATCAATAATGGTAGGAAAAAGATCATCTGCCTAGCGATAGATAAAAACATAGCAGTTACCCCTTTTCCCAAAGCCTGTAAAACAGTATATAAAATATGCAGGGGCCCCATAAGCGGGTAGGTCAATGTGGCTAGCTTTAAAGCTGTTACTCCCATAATAGTTAAAATAGGATCATGGGAAAAAAAGCTAACAATCCATACTGGATATTGGTGGAGTAAAAAGCAAATAAGGCTCATATATATAAAAGATAAAGCCGCCGCTTTTATCAAGACTTCTTTAACTCTATCAGGGTTGCCAGCCCCATATGCAAAACCCGCAATGGGCATGGTACCTTGCTGCAAGCCATATACGGGCATATAAATAAGCGACCTAACCCTTAAAAATATACCCAGGGCCGCAATGGCCGTATAACTAAATGTGGCTAAAACCCGATTTAATACCCCCATCATTATTATCCCAGACAGTTCAATAACCATAGTCGGTATTCCCACTTTATAAATCCCGTAAATCACCCTAATACTTGGTTTGAATCTTTTAAAGGACCAGGTTAATAAAGCTTTCCGACGCCTGATTATCATAATTACTATTACCGTATTAATGCTCTGCGCTGCTATGCTAGCAATAGCTGCTCCTTTAATACCCAATCCCTCAAATGATCCTAGCCCGAATATCAAAATCGGATCAAAAATTACATTCAGGCTAATACCAATTACAGAAACTAAAATGGGTAAAAAGGTATTACCTTCCCCTTGAATAATATTGCATATGTTCATGGGAATAAAAATAAATAAACAGCCCGATAAAATAATATGTAAATATTCTTTGCTCAGATAAAAAGTTTCTGGGGTAGCCCCGAATAGCAGAAGCAAGGGATCTACATAATAATTACCGATATAAGCAAAAATAAGTCCATAAATTATACTTAAAATAACCCCATGCCAAGCTATATTGTCTGCAAACCTGAGGTTCCCAGCCCCTAGTGTACGGGAAATTAGAGAAGTTATCCCCACCCCAGTTGCCGCAGCAAGTGAAGTTATTAACATTTGGATAGGAATAGTAATAGTTAAGGCTGCTAATGCTTCAGAACCTAAGCGGGCTATAAAAAAAGTGTCTACAATGCTCAACATGGAATATACTACCATACCTAACATAGGTGTGGTAGATAGTTTTAATAGGAGGTGGCCTACCCTAAGATTGGCCATATCATTTTTATTCACTACATAATACCCCCTCCTTTCCAAAGTTATGTAATAATAATAATTAATAGAATTTTAACTTTACAAATTCAGGAGGTTATATTTTGCCAAAACAAAATCGACTAGATAAATTCTTCCATCTTACAGCTAGGGGCACTAATGTTAGGACAGAGATTATTGCTGGACTGACTACCTTTGTTACCATAGCTTATATAATATTGGTCAACCCCAATGTCTTAAGTGAAGCTGGTATCCCCAAAGAAGCTGCTATAGCTGCCACTATTTTAGCGACAGTAGGCACTACCCTTTTAGTAGGCTTGATTGCTAATCTGCCTATGGCATCGGCACCTGGCTTAGGTTTGCAAGCATTTTTTACCTATACAGTAGTATTGGGTATGGGTTTAAATTGGCAGACCGCTTTAGGGGCTGTATTTGTATCTGGCCTAGTGTTTTTCATTTTAACCATAACTGGAGTCCTAAAATACATTGTTCAATCTATCCCCGAAGTCTTAAAAATATCAATTAGTGTGGGGATTGGACTCTTTATTGCTTTTATTGGGCTTAGGGCTGCTGGGGTAGTGGTAGCAGATGCTAACACTTTAGTGGCTGTAGGTAATATAACTCAACCCGCTGTAATTTTGAGTTTACTCGGGGTTTTTTTGGCTGGAGCATTAATGGCTAAAAATGTTCGTGGTAGTCTACTTATAGCAATTTTAGGGGTGACAGCAATCGGCATGCTTTTGGGCATATTTGAAGCACCCAAATCATACCAGGATATAATTATTTTTACTTTACCCAGTATCAAACCTACCTTTGCCCAATTAGATATAATTGCAGCTATAAAATACGGTTTAGTTTCCATTGTTTTTAGTTTTACCATTGTAGAAATGTTCGATAATATTGGCACAATAATAGGTTTAAGCAGAAGGGCTGGCTTAGTAGATGAAAAAGGTAATATTTTAAGTCTAAACCGTTTCTTGCTAGCTAACTCCTTTGGCACCATGTGGAGCGCCTTAGTTGGCACTTGTACAGTAACAACTTATGTAGAAAATGCTACTGGGATTGCCGAAGGTGGAAGAACAGGTTTAACAGCCTTAGTTGTGGCAGTACTTTTTGGTCTTACCATATTTTTAACCCCTTTAGTTACCTTAATTCCTAGTTACGCTACGGCCCCAGCCCTAATTATTATTGGGGCTTTAATGATTCAAGGTATCAAAGATATAGACTTTACGGATTTTTCCGATGCTCTACCTGCATTCTTAACTATAATCCTAATGCCCCTAACCTATAACATCGCACAAGGTATAGCTTTTGGCTTTATTTCCTACGCTATAATTAAACCCTTAACTGGCCAGGCTAAAGAAGTACACTGGCTAGTATATTTTATTGCTATCGCCTTTATGGTAAACTTTGCCCTCAGATTAGCTTAAAATTTAATTAGCCATAGGTCGTTTAATGCTGAGGTTTTCACCATCAGTTATTATCTGAATTAGGCCCCCTAGATCAGTTCTAAGTGAAATAGCACCTATATCATCCAATTGGTGTAAAACATCCTGATGAGGATGTCCAAAATTATTGTTTTTCCCAGCGGAAATAATGCCGTACTTAGGCTTAGTCTCTTCATAAAGTTTAGCAACTAGGGAGCCTTTGCTACCATGATGGGGAATTTTAAGTACGGTAACCATAGGTAGATCATACTCAGACACCATTTTTTCGATGCCCTTTTTTTCAATATCTCCCGTCAGTAGTATAGAAAAACTCTTATACTTGCCGAGCAAAACCACAGATTGGTCATTATCGACAGTTTTAAGCTCATTATCAAGGGCTGGATAAATCACTTCTAAATTAAAACCCGGCTCTATCTTCAAGATTTGTCCCTTATGCAAGGTGGTAAGGGGAATATTTTTACTACTGGCAATATCCTTCAACTCCTGATATTTATCCTCATCTTTTAAAGTGGCGGGAATGCCTATATGTTTAACCGATATATCATTAACAACAGTTTCTAAACCTAGCAAATGGTCGGTATCTGGATGGGTATTTACAGCTAAGTATAAATCCCTAATCCCCCGATGGTGCAGATAAGCCAAGACCTTCCTTTGCCCAACATCGGTAAAATCACTTCCTCCACCGTCAACTAGAATAAACTTTCCCTGGGGACTTTTAAGTAAAATACTATCCCCCTGGCCTACATCTAGGGCAACTACTTCAAGTTTGCCCCGATTAAATAAATTGGCGGGTAAACAGATGACAAGAATAAAAACCGTTATTAAGAGTAAAGCTGCTATTAGATAAGAATTTCTCGTAATATCTTTCAAATAATAAATAAATAAAGCCAAAGCTAAAAAATAAATACCTATGAGCAAAATATGAGGGGTAGCTACATAAATATAAGCCCAAGGCAAATTAACTAGACTGTCATTGATTAAAAGAACAAAATTAATTAAGGCCCCAATAGGCATAATAAAGAAAGTAAATAAAGCTGGAAGGAATATCATAAAGGTTATTAATATAAAACCAGCAATAACTACAATTCCAATAATATAAGTAAGTAAAACATTAGTTAAAATAGAAATAGGGGTGAGGAGATTGAAATGATAAGCAATAAAAGGAATAGTAGGCAGCTGAGCTGCCAAAGGAATTAAAAGGTAAGCCAAAAACTTGTTTTCTATGGCTAGGCTATTTTTAATTAAGGGATAAAGATAGATTAAGCCCCATGTAGCTACAAAAGAGAGCTGGAAAGCGACCTTAAAGGGTGCATGAGGATCCAAAAATATAATTATTATACCTGCCAGACCTAGACAGTCCAATAGACTTCGCTCCCTGCTTACATAAAGAGCAAAAATACTTAGACCCGCCATAATGCTAGCCCTAATTACCGAAATGGGCCAACCCACTACGGTTCCGTAAGCTAAAAGAATAATCAGACTAAAATAAAATCTATTTCGCGAGGATAATGCTAGTAATGAGGTTATACCATGGCAAAAAAGCAGCAAAAATCCGACATGTAGTCCCGACACAGCAAAAACATGGACAATTCCAGTCTTTTGAAAATCCCGATATTGTTTTTCGTCCATATTTTCCTTTTTTCCTAGTAGCATACCTAATAAAATGCTAGCTGTATCATAACCTAGAGCTTCCTCAGATAAGCTTACGATTTTATGGCGGTAGGCACTAGTCAAATTATAAACAATATTTGTATTTTGCTTTAATAATTTTATATCAGTAGCTTCTTTTAAATTTAAAATATAGAAAATATTTTCTTTAGCCAGATAACTTGGATAATCAAATTCCCCAGGATTGCCAGGTGCTAAAGGTGGGGTCAATTTGCCTGATAGCTCAATATAATCGCCTTTTTCAATATTTGGGTCAAAACCTGCAAATACCTGGACTTTCTTTATTAGATTAGATTCCTTTTTATTTTTAATTATAAAGCTGGCCCGATTACCATCATAAGTTGGATAATTGGCCACATATCCTGTCAATTTAAAATTATCGTAGGCAGGTAGATTCTGGGGGACTGGGGTGAAGGAATAATTAAAAAATAAAAGGCTAAGTAAAAAAATGAAAGCGAAAAATAGATAATTTAAAAATTTAAAATTCAAGACCAAGTAAGCAATCGCGCATAAAAATAGGATAATCCCTATTATTACGAAATTATAATAGGCCAAAAGCAAGGCAGTTAAAATTATAAGAAAAATTAAAAACCATCTTCTAATCATATCAATTAATCCGAGCTATTTTATAGAAATGTAATCTTTAATCGCTTCATACTTTTTATCCCCAATTCCACTAACATTTTTTATTCCGCCAATATCCTTAAAAGGACCATTATTGGTCCTATAATCTATAATTCTTTGGGCTAGGGCTGGGCCAATTCCATTTAGGGTAGCAAGTTCAGCCTCATTAGCCTTATTAATATTTACTTTACTTGTAGCAGAACTAATATAACTTGAACCAATTAGCATTGATTCAGCTTCCTCACCGATTAGGGGGATATAAATAGTTTCCTCATCTTCAATAATCCTGGCCATCTGAATATGTTTGGAATCAGCCCCAGATAATAAGCCCCCAGCTAGATCAATAGCTTCATAAAGTCTAGACCCTTCAGGCAATTCATATATGCCTGGATTTACTACCGCACCATTGACAAAAACCACTACAAGTGTAATCTTGGATTCTTCTGGCATATTTTCCAACTCTTCTTCTTGATTAAGGATTATCAGTTCATCCGAATTACTCTTTTTATCTGTAACTTTTGACGAATACCAACTACCACCAGCAAAAGCAAGAATTATAATAGCAATTAATATAGGTATTATTCTCTTATCAAAATTCCCCACTTAATCACCCCACCACAAATTTCGCCAACTCTAACCTTAATCCTTTAATAAATCAGAATATTACCCCCAAAATTCAAAAAGCAGGTATTCCTACCTGCTTTTTGTTAGAGAATTTAATTATAGAGGGTTCTATAAGCTAAGATTTTTCATAACTGGAGCACAAACTTTCATCCTCTGCTACCCCATTATGAACGTGTTGAACTGGGGCAATTTCGATAGCTTGTAATTGACAATAATGTCTTTGGTCATTAAAGCGACAACTTCTAACCGAACAAGTTATCGTCTGTTTGCCTTTGTGCAAAATAATTCCCTCCTTAAAATAAATTCATTTATATTTTTATCGTTTTTAGAGATTTTAAACTCTTTAAATATTTACAAATACTAGACTTTAAGTTTAAAAGTTAATTTTAAATGGTATAATAAAAATTACCTATTCATAAGGTCCATTTTAGTTGACTTTAAACCTAGTTTATTCTATAATTTTTTATGTTAATTGAATATAAAAAAATTGAACTGGAATATTAGATGTAGCTTGACAGAGAGCTATTGTTTTGGTGTAAAATAGCATATACATCGAACTCGCCAGGGAGTTGTATAAGTGATATATAGCTTATACCGGAATAACCGTTATCTTATTAAAGTGGACAATAGGAAGTGTGGGGCTATGGCGCAACTGGGAGCGCGCTTGAATGGCATTCAAGAGGTCGAGGGTTCGAGTCCCTCTAGCTCCACCATTATTATATCATTGTCAATAAGGGTGGTACCGCGGGAAAGTAAATCTCGTCCCTATGTGGATGAGATTTTTTGTTTTCTGTAAAAAGGAGGCTGGATTCTAGTGGAAAACAGGTATGATTTTAGAACCATAGAAAACAGGTGGCAAAATTATTGGAGGAATAATGGTTTTTATCAAGTAACCGAAGATGAAACTAAACCGAAATATTATAGTCTAGAAATGTTCCCTTACCCTTCTGGCAACCTACATATGGGACATGTGCGTAATTATGCCATTGGTGATGTAGTAGCGCGTTTTAAAAGTATGAATGGTTTTAATGTTTTACACCCCATGGGTTGGGATTCTTTTGGCCTACCTGCGGAAAATGCGGCGATTTTGCATAATATTCCTCCTGCCAAATGGACCTCTTCAAATATTGAGATTATGCAAGAACAACTTAAGACACTAGGACTTAGCTATGATTGGAAACGTGAATTTACCACTTCTGATCCTGGCTATTATAAATTTACCCAATGGATGTTTTTAAAATTATACGAACACAATTTAGCCTATAGAAGAAGTGCTGGGGTTAATTGGTGCCCATCTTGCCATACTGTTTTAGCTAATGAGCAAGTAGTAGAAGGAGCTTGTGAAAGATGTGAAGCCCTAGTAGAGAAAAAACAGCTGGAACAGTGGTTTTTTAGAATAACTGATTATGCTGCAAGATTACTAGATGATTTAGATTCACTAACTGGTTGGCCTGAAAAAGTCGTAACTATGCAGAAAAATTGGATAGGTCGTAGTGAAGGATGCCAATTTAATATGGCTATAGAAAATAGTAGTGAAACTATATCCTTATATACTACTAGACCAGATACCGTTTTTGGGGCTACTTATTTAGTTTTGGCTCCTGAACATCCGCTAGTACCTATTCTTTGCGCTGGGAAAGACATAGAGAAGGAAGTCCATGATTTCATAAACAAAATGGAATTTATGAGTGATGTCACACGTACTTCTACTGATACAGAAAAGGAAGGTATCTTTACTGGTACTTATGCTATAAATCCCATGAATGGGGAAAAAATCCCCATATGGATTGCTAATTATGTCTTAATGGATTATGGAACTGGAGCCATTATGGCTGTACCTGCCCATGATGAAAGGGATTTAGAATTTGCTCAAAAATATAATTTGCCCGTAAAAATAGTAATTCAAGCTGGTGAAGCCTGTGAAAAAGAATCCGATATTACCGAGGCCTATGATGGTGATGGTATTATGGTTAATTCAGCTGATTTTAATGGGCTGACTGTTGAAGAGGGTAAAAAGGCCGTAATTAAATACATGGAGGATGAAAACATAGGAACTGCCACTATTAATTATCGCCTACGGGATTGGTTAATTTCTAGACAGCGCTATTGGGGTGCCCCCATTCCGATTGTCTATTGTGATAAATGCGGAACCGTCCCTGTGCCTTATGAGGATTTACCAGTAATTTTACCCGAAGATGTGGCTTTTAAGCCTTCCGGTGAATCACCCCTAAACGATGTGGAGGAATTTATTAAGACCAATTGCCCTAATTGTGGTGGCCAAGCTAAACGTGAGACTGATACCATGGACACCTTTGTCTGTTCATCTTGGTATTTCACTCGTTTTGCTAGCCCCCATACTAGCGACCTGCCTTTTAATAAGGAAGCCGCTGATTATTGGATGCCTGTTGATCAGTATATCGGTGGTGTAGAACATGCTATTTTACACTTAATGTATGCCCGATTCTTCACCAAATTCCTATACGATATTGATATGCTTTCTTCTACTGAACCTTTTACTAACCTTTTAACCCAAGGAATGGTACTCAAGGATGGGGCTAAGATGTCTAAATCCAAAGGAAATGTGGTTAGCCCCGAAGATATTATCGGGCAATATGGAGCTGACACAGCCAGATTATTCATCCTATTTGCCTCACCACCTATAAGGGATTTAGAATGGAGCGACCAAGGTGTAGAGGGTTCTTATCGCTTCCTCAACCGAGTCTGGCGCCTAATCAATGAATACGCTAATGATATTAAGAATCTGGATATACCCGAAAATATAGATGACTTAGATGGGGCCACCAAAGAACTGCACTTTAAGACCCATTTTACTATAAAAAAGGTAACTGATGATTTGGAAGAAAGGTTCAACTTTAATACAGCTATTAGTGCTATAATGGAATTGTTCAATACTCTTAATAGTTATAAGGACTTACCCAAACAAAATTTAGCCCTAGTTAAAGAAGCAATAGAAAGTTTATTAATACTGCTTACACCATTTTGTCCCCATATATGTGAAGAATTATGGGAAATAATCGGCAATAGGGAAAGCATCACCTTACAAGCCTGGCCGAAGTATGAAGCAGAAGCCCTGATTCAAGATGAAGTAGAAGTTGTTTTACAAGTTAATGGTAAAGTAAGGGATCGCATCAAAGTACCTACAAACAGTCCAGATGAGGGATTACGCCAGATAGCTCTGGAAAATTCACGGATAAAAGAGTTGACAAAAGGTAAGAAAATAGTGAAAATTATAGTAGTATCAGATAAATTAATTAATGTTGTCGCAAAATAGGTACCAATAATGTGTTGGTATATTTTACACCCCTGGGGTTGGGCCATCAAAGTATATTGATGTAAGAACCATGATCGTTAAGGTTCGCCCACCCCTCCCCCCAAACACATTGTTCATTTATATATAAAAAAAACACCAGCTAAAAAAGCTGGTGTTTTTAATTTCCGGAATGAATACCCTACCTAATTTATAAGTCTTAGGGATTAGATTATCATAAAAGTAGTGATAGAACCAACATTGTTGATTTGTTTCCCATGGAGCCGATGGGGAGATTCGAACTCCCGATCTATTGATTACGAATCAATTGCTCTGCCACTGAGCCACATCGGCATTATACTAATACTTAAATTCATAAATTAGTTATTTTTTACTAAGACCTCGACTGCATCGCCCCATAATTCTTCCAAGCCATAAAATTCCCGTTCCTCTTGTCTAAAGACATGGACTAATATAGAACCATAATCAAGGATTACCCAAACCCCCTCTTTATGGCCATCCCTTCGAATAGGTTTGAAACCAGCTGCAGCGAGATTTTCTTCTATGGCCTCGATTATGCTCTTAACTTGCAAGAAGTTGCGTCCACTTGCTATAACGAAATAATCGGCGATTATTGTTTGTTCATGAACATCTAAGACTACAATATTGTTAGCCTTTTCATCCAGACTAGCATCCACAATAAGATTGACCATTTTCTTTATATCTGCATTAGGCAAAAACTACCACTCTCCTTGTTTTATTTACATATCTTTAAATATATATTTCTTACTTTAACCGTTTTAGGATGGAGTAAACGCCTATTTTCCAAACAATGCCTTATTGTCAATTCTAGTCCGAATAACATGGCTTCGTCAAGATTTTTATAGGCTAGACAATGTAGTCTCTGATGTTGTGGATAATCACGCCCAGGTTCAATCATATCAGCTAAAAATATGATTTTGTCTAAAATATCCATTTGTAAATTACCTAAAGTATGGCTTGCAATAGCATTTAATATTCTGGAATCGGTAATAATCTTGTCCTTCTTTAATAATATTGCCCCCACTTTAGCGTGCAATATATGGGGTATTAAGTATTCAATTTCATTTTCGATGGCATGGTATTCCTCTGCTATGGCTATTAAGATATCAGCAGATAGCCCTTTGGCATAATCGTGTAAAATCCCAGCTAAATATGCCCTCTGTCCGTCCCCCCCATGTTGAATTGCTAGCTCCTGGGCCTCTTTGGCCACATTGAGGGAATGTATATATCTTGGGGGGGATAGTTTTTCTTTTATAATTGCTTTAGCATAAGCTGGATCAATCATATTACCCTCCATAAATATTATTTGTAAAAATATATTTTTCAACCGCTTCGGGAACTAAGTATTTAATAGACTTATTTTGCCGAACCCTTTGCCTAATATCACTAGATGATATCCCAACTTCTGGTATCTCAAAAAATTTAATCTTGTCTAAAATTGTTTTAGGTAGGTGGCTATGCCTAGGCCACGATTGTTTTTGGGTATAACCTGTCCTAGTAGCCACTATAAAAGTAGACAAATCAAAGAGTTTCACAAAATTCTTCCAAGTATGTAAATCTAAAAAAGCATCGTAGCCAATTATAAAATATAGGTCACTTTTGGGATAAATCTTTTTGAAATATTCGAGTGTATCAACCGTAAAGGATTTACCTTCCCTTTGCATTTCAAAATTAGAAATAGTGAAATTCTGATTGCTTGCAATAGCCCTTTCTACCATATTATAGCGGTCTTCCTTATTTAATACCTTTGCCATATCTTTGTGGGGAGGGTTGGCAGCAGGCACAAATATTACTATGTCTAATTGATGTTCAATTTTCGCCCACTCTGCTGCAATCAAATGTCCATAATGTATGGGATTAAAAGTTCCCCCCATAATACCTATTTTCTCCAAAGCCAAAACTACCACCTATTCTTTTTTTATTAAGCTAAATAATAACTAGTTTATTTAATAAATGCAAATATATTAGCCTTGCCCCTTCTACTATAATCCCTTTATACTATTAAAGGGGTATATAGGAAAAGAGGGAAATTATGCAGAAAGAAGTATCCATTACTTTTCATAATAAGGGTTTACGAAGTTATATAGAGGTTGATTTATGTGCTAATTGCCCACGACAAGATAATAAAGGTTGTTGTGGCTATTATTCACCAATTTTTTATTCGACTGATTTGGCTTATTTGCTAGAAAATAAACCAGGACTAGTGGACTACATTTTTAGTCTATCCGATATTACGGTATTAGACGCCTCAGTAACCGTAAATAATTCCATAGATGGTGATAGTTATAGGTGCCAGTTTCACACTACTGAAACTGGTTGTCTCCTAGACCAAATTTCTAGGGAAACTATCTGCCGCCATTTTGTTTGTCCAGGGATTGACTGGAAAAGTGAGGAAAGATTAAGTGATTGGCAAAACTTCTTTAAGTTGCTTTTAGAATATGAAATCCAAGTAAACAATAATATAGCCCGAAAAATGAAGGAAAAAGGCTTTACCCTTAGGAATCTGGATGATTTAGATGCCTATTTTGCAGAAATGATGCCAATATTTCACGAAGAAACTAAGGATTTACCTAGTTTTTTTAAGGATTTTCCCGTCCAAGAAACTTTTAAGTTATTAAGAACCCTTAGTTACGGTGAAGATTGGCCATTATAATTTTGGAGGGGTTGAATGAGGATGAATTGGGATAATAATAAGCATATCAAGGACAATGTACTAGAAGTCATAGGCAAAACTCCCATGATAAGACTGAACCGCATAGGGGCAGATGTAGAACCGAATATATGTATTAAGTTGGAATATACTAACCCTAGTGGCAGTCTCAAAGACCGTGTAGTTAATACAATAGTAAAAAAAGCAGAAGAAGAAGGCCTACTCAAGCCGGGAATGACGCTTTTAGAAGGCACAACTGGTAACACAGGTATAGCTGCTGCTATGGTAGGCGCTGCTAGGGGCTACCCCGTAATTATTGTTATGCCCGAAGGGATGAGCGAGGAGCGTAAAAAAACTATAAGGGCATATGGGGCCAATTTAGTATTAACCCCAGGGGCTGAAACTGATGTAGACTTAGTTTTGGAGGAAGTGACCAAAATTAAGAAAGAATACGGGGATAAAGTATTTGAAATCGGGCAATTTTATAGAAATGAAAATCTGCTGGCTCATTTAGACAATACGGCTCCCGAAATATGGGAACAAACTGCTGGCAAGATTGATGCTTTTATCATGTGTCAAGGTACGGGAGGAACCATAACAGGTACTGCCAAGTATTTAAAAGAAAAAAATCCTAATATTAAAATCTATGTCTCCGAACCTTCGGATTCGCCTATTTTGGCCTATGGCAAGATTGGACAGCATAAAGTCCAGGGCATAGCTGATGGTTTAATTCCCGAAATCCTAGATTTACAATATGTTGATGGTATTGTATTAGTTAGCTCTGAAGACTCCATTAAAATGGCCCAAGAAATCGCTCACAAAGAAGGCATCTTTTGCGGTATTTCTTCTGGCTGTAATGTAGCAGCTGCCAAAAAAGTAGCCACTAAATACCCAGATTTAAGCTGTATTGTAACCATGGTCAATGATAATGGTCTACGCTATTTGTCCACAGAATTATGTGGCACCTTTACAGATAGACAATTATTAGAGCGGGAATATACCTTGAGCCAAGAGGATTTGGATAAACTAAAAAAGTATGATTTTGAGATAATTGAATAGGATTTTACCTATAAGCAAGGGTTAGGTGTATATGCTAGTATATAGGCCTAACCCATTTTATTATGCTATGAAACACTAGCAGACATCTGTTCAGAAAGCTTATTTAATAAATGAGCTAGTTCATTAAATTCCTCGAATTTTTCTAATTGCATAAGGGTAGAAGCTAATACTTCCTCTACACTGGCTGTATTTTCCTGGGAGGCAGCAGCTAGATTGTTCATCATTGATTCGATATTCGTACTTTCCATAGTAACCTGGCCTAATTGTTCATATATATTCTTTAGCTGTTCTGAAGTGTTTGCAACTCCAGCCACAATCTCTGTAAAAACTTGCTTAGTATCAATAACTCTTTCGAAACTTTCGTTTACATACTTTTGCCCTTGTAAAGTAATTTCTGTGCTATCGCGAACAAGTTTTTCGTTTTCCGCAATTATTTCATTAATGTTTTTAGTCGCTTCGATTGATTGGGCTGCTAAGTTCCTTACTTCCTCTGCCACCACTGCAAACCCCTTCCCAGCCTCACCAGCCCGAGCAGCTTCTATGGCCGCATTAAGAGCCAAAAGATTAGTCTGATCCGTAATATCATTAATTAGATTGGTTATTTGCATCACTTGGGCAAAAGAAGTATCCATCAGATTTGCAGTCTGCGCAGATACTTCCACTACTTCTTTCATCTCTTTTAAAGCCACTTCAACATTTGCTATATGCTTGTTTCCTAGTTCTGTAGCCTCCCTATTCTGGGCTGATACCTCTTGTATTTTTTCTATTTCATTAAATAATGAGGCTAGGATTTTATCCATGCTTGCTGTTGCGGCTGAAGCTTGGGAAATATTGTGGGTTTGTTCTGTTATAGTAGTGGCCATATCCTGTATAGCAGAATTGGATTCCCTAGCCGAAATTGTTGTATAATCTGAAGATTCGCTTAAGTTGCTGCTTATTGCACCGATTTCCTGGGAATTATTCTTAACCATATTAATAGTTTGATTTAAAGAATCTAATAAGACCTGTCCTTCCCTTTCATTCACCAAAACTCTTTCGATTAGCAAAGATGCCTGTCGGGTAAGAATCCCCGCACTAACCGCCGCAAGAATAAATATAACCATAATTGAAATCCAAACCCGAGGAAGAATATTAATGAAAAATGGATCGGGATTTATTGCAAAACTAAGCCCATTAAAAGCCAAGACCAAAAAGGAATATAAATAAACAATGCGGGGCTGAAAATACATAGAAAACATAATTATTCCCCAAAAATATAGAAAAACAAATCCAGTATTAAAACTCCCGGTCCCCAGGAAACCTAAGATTGCGAACATAGCGAAAGATAAGGTATATAGATATTTGCTCAAGAATTCCTTTTCTGTATTAGTAAGGGCCCTAGAAACAATGCAAGCAATAATTCCTAGCAATGATAAAGCTGTTTTCCCCCCCAAGGAAAATACAAAATAAAACAGAGGTACCGAAATTAAACCGGGTATTAATACAATCCAAAATACAACCCGATTTATGTATTTTTCATGACTTTCCAAGACTATATTCACACATTCCCCCTCCTCGATCCTATAAATATTAACAATTCATGAATAATTTATAAACATTATAGCCTAAATTTATTAAATTATATACTGCTATCATATCTATCCCTCCCATGAATCCACAAATTTGCTAGTAATCAATCTGGCTAAGACCAAGAGTCTTGATAAGCCAGCTGCCAAACTTTACTAGTAAAAAAAACTTTTACTTACACAAAATAAATTATGCTTATTAGGTTGATTGTTTATGGATTAATAGGATTTCTTACTGAAGTAATATTTACTGGAATGGGTAGCCTAATTTCTGGTTCCTGGTATTTAACTGGCTATACCTATCTATGGATGTTCCCTATTTATGCTATGGCAATTTTCTTGGAACCATTACATGATAGGATCAGAACAGCACCTTGGCTAATTAGGGGATTTATATATGTATCTGTCATCTTTATTATCGAATTTTTTGCAGGTTTTTTATTAAATATGTTAATAGGGTTCTGCCCTTGGGATTATACGGGATTAAGTTCTTATAGTGTAGGTGGCTATATTCGTTTAGACTTTCTTCCCTTCTGGTTTGTGGCAGGACTATTATTCGAACGCCTACATGATTTTCTGGATTATATTCAACTGAGCTTGTAAGTGGTTAAATAAAAAATAAACCTAGCTTTTGCAAGTTAGATTTATTTTTTGCACTTGTATAACTAATTACCCGTTTTCAACTTCTGCTAAGGCAATATCTTGAAAAGCATGAAATAATTCGTGGCAAAACTCATCCCATCTCATGCTAATCCCAATAGTCTCTGCATCAGTCTGCAATAAATTGGGCCAAGCCACCAATTTGGCCATTTCAGCCGCGAGACCGTCAACCACTTCTGGGGAGCCACCCTTGAGAATGTCTTTTACGAATTCCTCTGGTTCATACCAAGAGGAGGCCCTTTGCATATCTCGATGAATCTGCATCAATAAGACATTTCTAGGCCCTTCCCATAACTCATTTACAGCAGAATCCCTATAAAGTCTAGGTAATACAGAAAAATCTTCTATAACCCCATGTCCTCCAAAAAGCGACATGGCAGTCCTAATAACATCTGTAGAATCATATGAGGCAGTAATCTTTTGTAGCATTATAAGTTCCCTAGTATTAAAAATTTGCTTACGCTCTTCTAGGGTCGCTGACTTTGTAGAAACCTTGGCTAATCCACCTTGTGCAATAACACTTTTATATAGCTTAAATGCGCCTGCAGTAGTTCTCTGGGCTATTTTTTCCATATTTGCCAGTTGGCCAATCACTAAGGGAAAATTACTTATTTTTTGCCCAAATGCTTCCCGAAACTTTATATAGCCACTAGCTTCACGTACAGCACGCGTCATAAAAGCCGCTGCTGAAAGCCCAACTGTTAGGCGTGAGTAAGAAAGAACAATTCCCACTATGTTAGCTACTCCCCTATCCAAAGGACCTACCTGGTATGCTAATGCACCATCATAAGTCAATTCAGCAGTAGTCAATTCACTTGTGCCCATTTTCCATTTTATCCGATCGATTGTATAACCATTTCTAATTTCCTTTTCCTTGTTTCCGAGCAACCAAGAAGGTACTATGAAAAGTGCCACCTTATCTTCACCTTGTGGTTTGGCTGTAACCATAGAATAATCAGCATGGGTTGCCGAACAGAAAAATTTCGTTCCGTAAAGGCGCCACTTTCCATCTTCCTTTACTGCTTCCAATAAATTTGCAGGAATATCGGAACCACCCTGAATTTCCGAAATATATTGTGCACCTATAGCAAAATCTCCATTAATTCCTTCTTTACAATGCTGCAATATGTTTTTTAGTTCTGGGGTATCTGCAAAACGCTCAACAACCTCTACCATACCCTCTGTGCAAGTAATAGGACAGGCTACACAAGCCTCGCCATTCTGATAAATCAAATACATTTTAATTAGTTTTTCCCACTGGGATGTCTGACTGGAAAATAAGCCTTCTGAAAATATCTCCTTTTCCATCAGCTCAACTTCATGAGGGCGTACAATTCTATCAATACGGTTTAGGTGACCATCATAATGCATCATATAAGGACGCTTTTCTGGATAAGCGATAGATTGTGCCATCTGGTTCCAACGATACGAAGCCTTGGTAGAAATTTCACGTGCCTTTTTATCAACCTCCTGCCATTCTTTACCGACAAAATATTTAAGCGTCTTCTGAATAAAAGGATCACCATCATAAAAGTCAATTTGTTCACGCCAATCTAAAAACTCCTGAAAATTATACGGGTTAAATCTGTCAGGTAATGACATTACCCCACCTCCAAAAATAATATTAAATAGTTTACGGACACTCGTCTACATAAATTCTATTGTAAGTTTTTTGCAAAATCAACTAATGGCAATGCTTTAAGAATACTATGCATATACATATTCCCTAGGAGCATAAATAAGGAAAAGTTGGTGATTAATTTTCAAATGTGCATAGCAAATAGCAACCGAGTAGATTACATTAGACAATTCACCGCAGAAAGGAATAGAAAGATTGCTATAAAATTAAACCATATCAAAAATCTCCACTTGACAAGATTTTCTTATATAGTATCATTTTTTGTAATCAATACAAAGTGATAATAATTATTAAATGATAAGTGTTCTGCTACTAATTCATATAAAAGCGTAAGGGGGTTGAATATTTGATGAATCTGCAGTTAGAAAATTTAGCAGATGAATTAGAACAGAGAAATATACGTCCTTCTTACCAAAGAATTAAAATACTAGAATACCTAATTAGCAACCAGCACCATCAAAATGCTGAACAAATTTTTAATGATTTACGTGGGGAGATCCCTACCTTATCTAAAACTACAGTCTATAATAATCTGAATTTATTTGCAGCTGCTAATTTAGTGAGGATTATCACCATTGATGATAATGAAGCTAGATTTGACATTAATACAGATAATCACGGTCATTTTATATGTGAGGCTTGTGGATTTATATATGATTTTAAAATTAATCTTGATGAACCTACCCCAAAAGAATTAAGCAACTTTAAAATCAAGGTTAGGGATGTGTATTTTAAAGGTATTTGCCCAAATTGCCTTTAAAATAAAATTAAGGCTTAAGGAGGCTTAGGATTTATATGCACGGTAACAATAAGCAGAAATTAACCACAGCTACTGGTTGACCAGTAGTAGATAATCAAAATGCTATGACTGCAGGTCCTAGGGGCCCAATGTTACTCCAAGATGTTTGGTTTCTAGAAAAACTGGCACATTTTGATCGGGAGGTAATCCCAGAAAGGAGAATGCATGCTAAAGGTTCTGGAGCACATGGTACATTTACTGTAACCCATGATATTACTAAATACACCAAAGCTAAACTCTTTTCCGAAATTGGTAAAAAAACTGATATTTTCGTACGTTTCTCAACTGTAGCTGGTGAACGCGGTGCCGCAGATGCCGAACGTGACATCCGCGGTTTTGCTATAAAATTTTACACTGAGGAAGGTAACTGGGATTTGGCAGGGAACAATACTCCAGTATTTTTCCTACGGGATCCACTAAAATTTCCAGACTTAAATAGAGCCGTTAAACGTGATCCCCGCTCTAATTTGAGGAGTGCCAAAAACAATTGGGATTTTTGGACCTCCTTACCCGAGGCCTTACACCAAGTAACCATCACCATGAGTGATAGGGGCATCCCCTTATCATATAGGCATATGCACGGTTTTGGCAGTCATGCTTTTAGTATGATTAATGCTGACAATGAAAGAGTATGGGTAAAGTTCCATTTCGTAACTCAACAAGGCATAAAAAATCTTACTGATGAAGAAGCCGCTAATATTATCGCTAATGACCGTGAAAGTCACCAAAGAGATTTACTTGATAGCATTGACCGCGGTGATTTTCCCCGTTGGAAAATGTTTATCCAGGTAATGACAGATGAAGAAGCAGTAAATATGCCTTATAATCCCTTTGATTTAACCAAAGTTTGGTATAAGAAAGACTTTCCTTTAATTGAAGTAGGCTATTTTGAACTTAACCGTAATCCGAAAAACTACTTCGCTGAGGTAGAACAAGTTGCATTTAACCCAGCTAATGTAGTACCTGGGATAAGTTTTTCACCTGATAAAATGCTGCAAGGCAGGTTATTCTCCTATGGTGATGCCCAACGCTACCGTCTAGGGGTTAATCACTACCAAATCCCCATTAATGCACCTAAATCACCCACACACGTTTATCATCGTGATGGGCAAATGCGGGTAGACAATAATGCTGGAAGCACTTTAGGTTATGAACCAAATAGTTATGGAGAATGGCAAGAACAACCTGATTTTAAGGAACCACCACTTCCTATAAATGGTGCAGCAGATCACTGGAATTTCAGGGAAGATGATGATGACTATTATACTCAACCAGGTAAACTTTTCCGCTTAATGAGTGCTGAGCAACAGCAAGTATTATTTGATAATACCGCACGTAATATGGGGAATGCACCAAAAGAAATAAAAATAAGGCATATTGGAAATTGTTTGAAGGCGGACCCTGCTTATGGTAAGGGAGTCGCAGATGCCCTTGGCATTTCGCTTGACGAAGTAAAATAAGTAAATATATCTAAAAGGGGGCAGTCTTATTGCCCCCTTTTTTTAATAATCAGATTCCTATTTTCATTAATTATTATCCCCGTATCTGCCCATCCCCATAAATCACGAATTTGCTAGTAGTTAATTCAGTCAAACCCATAGGGCCCCTGGCATGTAGCTTTTGGGTGCTTATGCCCATTTCTGCCCCAAAACCGAATTCATTACCATCCGTAAAACGGGTAGATGCATTGGCGAAAACTGCAGCAGCATCAACTTCAGATAGGAAAATTCTAGCATTAGTATAAGATTCAGTTACTATTGCTTCACTATGACCAGTACCATGCTGGTTTATATGGTCAATAGCTTCATCGAGTGAATCGACCACTTTAACTGCTATAATTAGGGCTAAATATTCTTCATCCCAATCTTGCTCGACTGCATCCTTAAGATCTGCTACTATAGCTTTTGTCCTAGCACAGGCTCTAATTTCCACCCCATGATTTTGTAATTCCTCAATTATGCATGGTATAAATTCAACTGCAATGTCTTTATGGACTAAAAGGCTTTCGGCAGCATTACATACTGAAGGCCTTTGGATTTTCGCATTAATCGTAATCTTACTAGCCTTATTCAGATCGGCTGCTGCATCAATATAGACATGACAGTTGCCCATACCAGTCAAGATTACAGGTACACTAGCATTTTCCTGAACTGCTTTAATTAAACCTTGACCACCACGTGGAATGAGAATATCTAAATAATCATGCATTTTCATCATGATTTCAGCAGCTTGGCGTTCTTCACTATCTACTAGCTGGATAGCACCTTCTGGTATGCCACCCGCCACAGCTGCATCACTAATAGTTTTGGCAATTACACGATTGGAATTAAGGGCCTCGGTTCCCCCTCTTAAGATAATGGCATTTCCCGATTTCAAACATAGTCCTGCTGCATCCGCAGTAACATTGGGTCTGGATTCATAAATTATACCAATTACTCCAATCGGAGTTCTCACTCGTCCCACTTCTATACCGCTAGGTCTTTTGGTCATGCCTAGCATTTCTCCAACTGGATCAGGTAAGGCTGCAATTTCCCGCAAACCATCAGCCATGCCTTTAACCCGTTCCTCATTCAAAGTCAACCTTTCTAGTAAAGCTTTAGTTAAAGCTCTTTTTTTCCCAGCCTCTAAATCAAGCTTATTAGCCGCAATAATTTCAGTGGATTTTCTTTCTAGGCTGTCAGCCATAGCTAAAAGAGCTGAGTTTTTTATTTCAGTTGACATGGTATTTAGAGTCCTAGCTGCTACTTTAGCCTTTTTCCCCAAATCCGTAATATAATCTGGTAAATTATTATTCATAAAATAACCTCCTATTGGATTAATCACTACTTAGACAGTTTCCACCCATAAATTGTTACGGTGAATAACCTCGTCATAATCTTTAACCCCGAGTAGACCTTCTATTTCGTGGGTTTGCCTACCTGCAATAAGTCTAATATCCTCCGAATTATAGTTTACTAAACCCCTAGCAATTTCATTACCTAACTGGTCAATTACAGCTACTACAGTACCTAA
Source organism: uncultured Syntrophomonadaceae bacterium (assembly GCA_964514235.1). Lineage (GTDB taxonomy): Bacteria > Bacillota > Syntrophomonadia > Syntrophomonadales > Syntrophomonadaceae > JAAYRQ01. The sequence continues at coordinate 86,034 of CAZEPV010000004.1, forward strand.
GTCAAATTCACCTATAACCTCAATAATCCCTGATGGCAGTAGACTTTTGCCCTTGTGTAGTAGAGCATCTCCCGCTCCCTCATCTACCACAAGTTGACCATGAATCATACTCCCAAAAGCTATCCATTTTTTACGGGCATTTATCTTAAAATCCTTCGGTATAAATAAAGTACCAATCTGATTACCTTGCACGACTTGTCGGATCACATTATCAATATTGCTATTAGCTATCAACATAGGAACACCTGCCCCCATACATATACGGGCTGCCTTTAACTTAGTAAACATACCCCCACTGGAAAAACTACTTCCTTTGCTCTTAGAATTCTTCTCCATAGAATCGGTAATTTCAGTCACTTCGTCTAGGAAAATTGCATTTTCATTAGTTCGTGGGTCGGCATCATACAAGCCATCCACATCAGATAAAATCAGCAGAAGCTCGGCCTCCACTATAGCGGCCACCAAGGCAGACAGAGTATCATTATCACCGAACTTAATTTCCTCAACTACTACGGTATCATTTTCATTAATTATGGGGATGACCCCCATATCCAACATGGCTAACAATGCATTGGTCGCATTAAGGTAGCGCAACCTATCATCTAGGTCATCCCTAGTTAACAAAACCTGGGCTACCGTTTTGCCATATTCAGCAAATAACTTTTCGTACAAATGTAACAGAGCCCCCTGGCCAATAGCGGCTAAAGCTTGCTTTTGCGGAATAGTTTCGGGAACGGTTTTAAAACCCAGGCGGCTTGCACCTACCCCAATTGCCCCCGAAGTCACCAGTATAACTTCTTTGCCTTGATTATGTAAATCGGATAACTCCCTTACAATATGTTCAATCCGATGTAAATTAAGTTGTCCGTTTTTATAAGTCAAAGTACTTGTTCCCACCTTAACCACAAGCCTTTGACTATTTTTAAAATCACTTCTTTTAACCATTATAAGACCACCTGCAAAAATATTATCCTGAATATTCAAATTCCAAGTCACCGATTTTTACGGTATCCCCATCTTCTATGCCCATTTCCTGCAAAGAATCTTCCACACCCATTTTTTCTATAATCCTTTGAAACCTATGTAAACCCTCATCGGTAGAGAAATTAGTCATTTTTACTAATCTATCAATTCTTTCTCCCGTAACTTCATAAATACCTGCTACAATATTAATCTCAAATGGTATTTCCTCTGTAAAGCTTCTAACTACCACTTCTTCCCCCGCCACCTGAACTACAGAAGGTATGGCTTGCAATTCGTGATATATTGCCTCGACTAATTCAGTAAGCCCAGCTCCAGTTACAGCAGATATGGCGTAGACTTTATTTGGAAATAATTTTTCCAGCCTGACCAGATTTTCTTCAGCTACAGGGAGGTCCATTTTATTAGCTACAATCAAAAAAGGTTTTTGACTAATTACATCATTGTATAATTCTAATTCCAAACGCAAAACATTATAATCCTCCACTACATCTCTTTCCTCAGTCTGGGCAGTATCCAATACAAAAACTAAAAGTTTGGTTCTCTCTATATGTCTCAGAAATCGATGGCCTAGTCCAGCCCCCTGGTGAGCATTTTCAATTAAGCCAGGAATATCAGCTACTACAAAGGTGTCTTTGCCCTTAGTCTGTACTACCCCTAAATTGGGAACTAGGGTCGTGAAAGGATAATCCGCTATTTTAGGACGGGAGGCAGAAATACGGGAAATAAGAGTCGATTTTCCTGCATTGGGGAAACCTACTAACCCTACATCAGCCAGCAATTTTAATTCTAACCTAATCCATTTTTCTTCCCCTGGTTCGCCATTTTCCGAAATGGAAGGAGCTTTATTCCTACCTGAGGCAAAACGGGTATTGCCCCGCCCCCCCCGTCCACCTTTAACAACAGTTACACTTTGCCCGTGTATCAAAAAATCTGCAATAACTTGGTCAGTATCATCATCTTTGATTACTGTTCCTACTGGCACCTTTACTAGCAAATCTTCACCAGAAGCCCCATGCTTGTTTTTACCCTGACCATGTGCACCCCTCTTAGCCTTAAAATGCTTTTGGTACTTAAAATCTAGTAAAGTACTAAGACCTTCATCAGCTTGAAAAATAATATGGCCACCTCGACCACCATCGCCCCCAGCTGGCCCACCCATGGGAACATATTTCTCCCTACGAAAAGCAACTATACCGTTTCCCCCATCACCAGCCTTAAGATTTATTTTAGCATAATCTATGAACAAGCCATTCACTCCTCATGTCTAGCACTTATCCTTCTTAATATAGAAATCTTTTAAATTACCAATCGGTTGTTTAGAATCAAAGACAAGCTTAATCTGGTCCTCTAGCTCATATATAGAAACAAGAATTCTAACTTCATTATACCTTTGCTCACCTAGGAGGGACTGAACAGTAGACATAAAATCGAACTGCTCTACTAAATGCTCGGCAGCTACTATTTCAATCACATCATACTTTAGTATTACACCTATACTTTGTAATAATGATTTTTGCTGCAATAAATATAAACTTAGCTCGGGGCTTTTAAGTTCAAACAAAAGCCTTTCCTGGTTCATTTCTTCCACTATTTGTGAAATATAGGCCTTAACTTCATCTAAATAGCCTAATTCGGAATAACCGTTAATAATCTGCAAATGATTTCCAAAATCATGGCGCATACTTCTTATTAGGGCTAAAGTTTTAGAGGCTTCCAATGTCAGACATCTCCTTTTTTAAAATCAAAATTAAATCTGATGGCAAAAAACCCCTGAAAAATCAACTATTTCAGGGGTCTAAAAAATTCTATAGTTATAAATAATCATTATCCCATCATAGTTTCTTCAACAGGATAAACACTTACTTGTTTTTTATTCTTGCCTTTTCTTTCAAACTTAACCGCTCCATCTATTACCGCGAATAGGGTGTCATCTTTTCCTATCATTACATTATTACCTGGATGAATTCTAGTACCTCTTTGTCTAATAATTATATTGCCAGCTTTTACTACCTGTCCATCGTGTCTTTTCGTACCGAGCCTTTTAGATGCACTATCCCTACCATTTCTAGTACTTCCGCCACCTTTTTTAGTAGCAAAAAGTTGTAAATCAAAAACAAACAAACCTAGCACCTCCGTATCTCTAATTTCATATATTTACCATAACTTTCTTCCATCGATTCTAAACCCGCTAACATCGTAGTCAATATAAGTTGGGCTTTCTCCTTATCATCTTGACTAATATTATCAGATAAAACCACACTCATATTTCCAGGTTCGTGGATATATTCCGGTTGGGAATTCAAGTGTTTAATCAATCCAATTAAGGCCGTCTGGGTTATAGCTGATATACCCGCACAATAGATATCTTCACCCTTAGGAGCATAAGCAGCGTGTCCCTTAACTGTAAATCCTATAATATTCTCGTCCTTGTAGTTTATGGTTATTTTAAGCATTTATAATTCAATTTTAGTAATTTTGACTCTAGTATAAGGTTGACGATGGCCTTGTTTTTTGCGGTACTTTTTTCTTTTTTTATACTTGTAAACTATGATTTTCTTGTCTTTGCCTTGTTCCAATACTCGGGCACTAACTTTGGCATTTGCCACCAAAGGATTCCCTACTTGTAAATTACCATTACCATCATTAACCAATAGAACTTCCTCAAAAGTAATGGTATCCCCCGCTTCGGCATCTAGCTTCTCAATTTTTAAAAAATCACCTTCACTAACTTTAAACTGCTTACCACCAGTCTTAATAACTGCATACACTAATAATTACACCTCCATATTTTATAAGACTCGCCAGTAAATAGGTAGGTTTAATACAACCATTTAAGAACCTATACTGAGCGGTTGCAAAAATACGCAACCCAAAGGTCAAAATACCATAAATAACAAGCAATGTCAAGCACAATAGCCTGGCATCATTTCGGTGTGTCTATATTATATTCGAAAATTCCCAGATTTTCATTACTAACTAGCTTTACTTTTTTTCCTGTCCGCCTTTCTATGTAAGCCATATTTTTAGCATCATTTTCAATAAATTGCAGCAAAACAGGATTAGCTTCACATATTATTTCATCACTTTCAACATAACACATATTAGCTAATTTCCTTTTAATTTCACAAGATAGGGCAAAATTGTTAATGGTTCTTCCCCTACCATTACAAGTTACGCAATCATCAGTGAAAAACTCCGAAACCCCATATCGGGACTTGCGTCGGGTCATTTCCAAAAAACCCAAATTGGTAATTCCCATAATTCTGGTATGGGCCTTATCCTTAGCTAACTCGTGTTTGAGAGTTTTTACTACTTGGGCTTCATTATCTTTATTTTTCATATCTATAAAATCAATAAGTATTATGCCCCCGATACTTCTCAAGCGCAACTGTCGGGGTATTTCAATGGCAGCTTCCATATTCAATTTGAAAACAGTATCTTCAAAGCTTTTTTTCCCTGTAAATTTCCCACTATTAACATCTATAACAGTCATAGCTTCAGTTTCATCAAATATTAAATACCCCCCGCTTTTGAGCCATACCTTACGGCGGAGTAATCTGCGAACATCCCTTTCCAAGCCATGTTTCTCGAATAAATCGCCTTCTTCATAATCAATGGTAAATTTAAAATTAGCTGGTTTTGTTTTTAAATAGTTATAAATCCGATCCCTTAATTTCATATTATTAATTATTATTTTTAGGGTTTGTCCATCCAAATAATCCCTTAAAGTTCTCTCTAGTACATCAATATCTTCATAGATTAATGCAGGAGGTCTAGCTTTATCGAACCTAGCTATTATCTCCTGCCAGACAGATAAAAGGTCATTTAACTCTTTTATAATCTCCTCATCGTCAGCTTCCAAGCAAGCAGTCCGAATGATTACCCCTACATCTGCCGGTTTAGCTTTATCAACCAGCTCTTTCAATTCATCGCGTCGTTCATCTATAGTTATTTTGCGAGAAATTGAAATATCCCTTTGTGTGGGAAGTAATACCAAAAAGCGTCCCGGCAGGGAAATTTCACCAGTAACCCGAGCACCTTTTTCGGCGAATGCTTCTTTTTTAACTTGTACCATTATTTCTTGGCCACTCTTCATCAAGTCTAAAACATTAATTCCCTTTTTCCCCTTAGGGACTACGATATCACCAGCATATAAAAAAGCATTCTTACTATGCCCAATATCTACAAAAACACAAGAAAGTCCAGGTAGGATATCTTTAACCCTACCCTTATATATGTTACCTACATTTTCATCGTCATTAGCCCAAAAAACTTCGGCTAAGCGCCCATTCTCTACTACTGCTACCCTTGACTCCCAAGGATATACCTCCGCTATAATCTCTCTAACCATTAACTCACCTTTTCCAGAGGGGTGTAAAAACTATCATTAATCCATATGTAGTTACCCGTACGGTAAACATCTATAATCCTATAGTCAATTACAAATCCCTTTAATAAGTCCATTAATTCATCATACCTAATATTAATAGGCTGCCCCACAGCTACCCATATTTCCATAATATCAGACTTATCCCCTAGCTGCACATCAATATTAAAAATTCCCGACCTTAAATCCTTATCCATATCCTTGTTTTTACCCTTACTTTTTATTGTTAAATTGCTACTATTTAGTATTCTAGCCCTTATCTCCTGCAAATCTACACCTTTTTCAAATGCAAATGCATAAGAAGCTGCATTAATAACCCGCATTAATGCTAATGGTCTTAGCTCTAACACTTGGCATTTATTAATAATTACATCTGCAGGGAAGGCAGAGTTCATTTGCAAGATAAATTCCTGAGCAGCCAAGGGTTCCCTTAGCTCCAAATCAAAATATTCCCTTTCTCCCCATACCCCCACAGGTAAAACAGTACCCAAGGAAAATTTAATATGTGGATTATAACCTTGGCTTAAAGCATAGGGAATATTAGCCCTTCTAAAGCTTCTTTCCATCATCCTATACATATCCAAATTAGATAAAAACCTTAAGTCGGAACCTACACCATATTCGGCCCTAATATACATATTCCCTAACCCCCCTAATATCTACATCAATGTCGAAGCTAGGGCAAATTCCACAATCATTACATACACCATCTCGGCAATCATTAGTCAAAAGACCCGCTTTAGCCTTCTCATTTTCATTTTGTAGAAATTCCCTAGTTACGCCTATATCAATAAAATCCCAGGGGAAAACCTCCGTGTAGGGCCTAAGCCTAGTAGTATAAAAGTCTAAATCTATAGCGTTTTCCAAGATGGCTTCCAACCACAAATCGTATCTAAAATATTCTGACCAACTGTCAAACTTACAACCTTTTTTCCAGGCCCCATAAATAACCTGGGACAGCTTACGATCGCCCCTGGCCAACATCCCTTCAATAAGGCTAGTTCTACTATCATGAAAACTTATTCTAGTCCGCCGCGTTTTTTTATTAATTAAGAATTCCTGTTTAGCCTTTAATTCCTCCATCGAAACCTGTCCCCCCCATTGGAAGGGGGTATGGGGCTTGGGGACAAAAGAGGATAAACTAGGCCTTATATCAACACCCCGATTTGCATGTTCCTTGCCAATGTACCTAACTTTCTCGATTAAATCCAGAATACCTAAAAGATCCTCATTTGTTTCCTCAGGTAGGCCAATCATGAAATATAATTTTAATGCATTCCAACCAGATTTAAAAGCAGCTTCAACTGCTTGAAATAATTGTTCTTCACTTACATTTTTATTTATAATATCCCTTAACCTTTGACTGCCAGCTTCAGGTGCTAGAGTTAAAGTAGTTTTTCTAACCTTTTGCACTTCATTAGCCAAATCAATGGAAAAAGCGTCCACTCTTAAAGAAGGAAGTGACACCCCAATTCCTTTATCTTTATAAGTAGCTATCAAATCATGGACTAAAGTCTCTACACCAGAATAATCCAGGCTGCTTAGAGATGAAAGTGAAACTTCCTCATATCCCGTATTTTTCAGCTGTTCAGCTGCCTGATCTTTTAGAGTATTAAGGCTTCTTTCCCTAACTGGACGGTAAACCATCCCCGCATGGCAAAAGCGACAGCCCCGCTGACAACCCCGCATAACCTCTATTACAGCTCTATCGTGGATGACTCCCACAAAAGGTACTAATGGTTTTTCAGGGTAATAAGCTGTATCTAAATTTTCGACTACTCTCTTCCTAATTATACTAGGTGCCCCTTTTACTAAGGTATCCCTAGACCCAATAGTTCCATCAGAATTATATTTAACCTCATAAAAACTAGGTATATATACACCTTCAATCTCCATAAGCCTTTTCAGTAATTCTTTTTTACCCAAATGCTTGTATTGCTGCATGGTGTCCAAAAATTCCACTAATACTTCCTCACCATCCCCGATAAGAAAAGCATCAAAAAAATCCGCATAGGGTTCAGGATTAAAGGCAACGGGTCCCCCAGCAATAATCAAGGGGTCCCCATCCCCCCTAAGATTAGCCCATGCATTCACACCAGATAAATCCAGCATGTTTAATATATTAGTAACAGACATCTCGTATTGGAGGGAAAAGCCTATAAGATCAAAATCGGAAATTGAACGGAAAGACTCTAAAGCATATAATGAAATACCCTTATCCCGCATTAAAATTTCCATATCAGGCCAAGGGGCATAAGTCCTTTCACACAAATGGTCAGTAGTCTCATTTACTAGCCCATACAAAATCTTAGTCCCTACATGAGACATACCGACTTCATATACATCAGGAAAGGCTAAGACCATTTTTATAGCTGACTTATCCCAATCCTTTTTAATAATATTTAATTCATTACCCGTATACCTTGCGGGTTTAGATACCCTAGGCAAAATATCCCTATATAACACATCTTTATCTAACATAAAAATCCCCTTAAAAGATAGGTAGTACTATATTAACACACTTTCGCCAGAGACGGGGGACAGTCCCCTATTTAACATCATCAAACACTACATAATATCCCACCATAGCCATAAAATTTATCAAAAAGCCATATCCAACTTATAACCACAGCAGAATTCATCTGCCAACTATTTATCATAATAGATATGCACTTTCATCCTCTGCCTTCATATCCCCCATGAAATCTATTAAATCTTCATAGTAGTTTTTATTGGGAGAGTTACCCGCATTATAGATGAAAGCCTAAGCTTTACAAGGCAAATGGCTTCTTTATATAAATCAGATGGAATTAATCGAGTCTTAGAATTTCATAATACAGATATAAATAAAAGTTATCAAATATTATTAAATGAAAAAAATGCAAATGTTATAAAGGATAATTTCCTGCCTTATACAACTAAAATAGTAACTCCTTTCGCACTATGGCAAGCTATTGGACGAGGACAGGTTTCCGGTGAGGAAGCTTTATTTAAAAAACAATATAAAGTATTAGGTGATTTTAGTATAATGCTCAAATGGGATGAACTTTTTGGAGGTTATAAATCTGACAAGAAATCTTCTGCTAAAAAAGGAAATAAAACTAATATAGGTATTTTGCTTGCTCCATGGATCATTATTTGGATATTAATTTCAATTAATTCAACCATAGGTGGTATAGCAGGTATCCTTTCTGTAGCATCTGTACCTTTGCTTTGGATTTATTACAAACCTACAATATTTGAACAAATAAGTTTGCCTATAATTGCTGGGTTATCTTTGGGCATATTGCTAGGTGCAGATTCTTCCATTATCATAACAATAAGCTATACTGCCTTCGGTCTGCTGTGTACTATTGGAACTTTTACAAAAGTACCTCTTTCAGCCTATTATAGTTCTGTAAATTACGGTGAAGAAAGAGCCTTTTCAAATCCGCTTTTTATCCATACAAATAGAATCCTTACTGCTGCATGGGGTGTGGTATATCTTTGTTCCTCAATTTGGACTTATTTTATAATGTTATCAAGTTTTTCCCAATATGTTGGTTTAATTAATTCTATTATCCCTGCATTTATGGGGATTTTTACCTTGTGGTTCCAAAAATGGTATCCTGCACAAAGAGCAAAAGGATAGTCGGAAAAACCGCTAGGACTGATAAACTAACAATCCTAAAATATGAAATATGTTCTAGTATGTATGGCTCCTTATTTACATTTTACCTACATCCTCGCCTTGGGACCTTTTTGTAATAGGGTTTCGATTAATTCAGCTTCGGTTTTAACTCCTATTACATTATTGTCATCATCTACTATGAAAACTAACATATATGTAATGGGGCGGGAGGTATGTAATATATCCTTGATTAAGGTGTCTTTTTTGCTTATCACTTGTTCCCCTCCCAAAAAACCTTTACGACCTAATTCCCCTTGTTTATTAATCAAATAACGCATAAAAGCGAACATCAACAGGTTTTTTTCCCGATAAGCTGCCCAATATAATAATACCCCGATTATTATGAAATTCACCCCATAATTGGCCACATAGATTAAGTAGCCACCATACCCAGCTATTATGATGGCTAGAATTTTTCCTATTATTGCACAAATTGAAGTAGCTTTCCTAAACCCCACCAAAGGCGATAGGGATGCGCGTAAAACTCTCCCCCCATCTAAGGGCAGGGCTGGCAATAAATTAAATAAGCCTAGCAATAAATTAATTTTTATCAAATAGGAAATTGCCTGGGGATAGAAAGGCAGACTAAAGAAATAAAATACAGCACAAATTGATAAGCTGCACAAGGGACCAGCTATGGCTATGCAGATTTCTTTACTCGGTTCTAAGCCTGTAAAATCTTCCACCTTGGCTTGCCCCCCGAAGGGTAATAATTCTATTTCTAAAAATCTTATTCCTAGTAGTAGGGCTACAATTAAATGGGCTAATTCATGTAATATGACTGAGACCACTATTATCAGGATTTCCAAGCCTAAACCTAGGCAGATGTATAAGATGCATATAGCCAGAAACAATAGGTTGAAGCGTAATTTTACGCCTGCAATTTTACCTATGAACATGATTTAATTAAAAATGCTTACAGGATTTAAAGGCCCGTCCCCACTCCGTAATTCAAAATATATCCTTTCCTGGCTTTTGCCTAATACTTCACCTTGCTTAACTAGAGAATCTAATTCTACCAATACTTCTTTTAGCCCTTCATAGTGGGAATACAAATTATCGGCGTGCTTAATTATAACAATTCTTGATTCACCATTTCCCCCTAGTTCGATTACTGTCCCCCCCATTACTGCCTTAACTAATGAATTATCGGCTACGAGTAAGTTTACCCCAGGAAAAAACTCTTGTTTGTGGGTGTTTTTGTTTAGATACCAGCCATAATCTTTTTCTATTTGGAAGTTCTCACAAGGTGCGGCAAAAGTATCTGTCATAACTGGACTAATAGGAATATTTCTACTAAACTTTGAATTTTCCCACATCACTAGGACTTTCTTTTCTACCTCATAATCTTTAAGCATAAAACTTAAGACTGGTGTCAGAACTTCTTTGGTATTATTATTTAACTGCATACCTAAACTTACTAAAGTAGTAATTAATATTACTGCTAACAACCTGAATTTAAAGGATTTAATCATACTTCTATCACCCCATTATTTGGACATAGACATTCTTTTTTAATATATAAGCCTTTATTTTTAGTTTATAACCAACTTCTGAATAAAATTTTTCTTATAATCTTTTGTTTTCAATATTCTATTAGTGTAATATATAGACATAAACTAAATTTAATAGAGGTGAATAATTTTGAAAACGAGGATAACCGATTTATTTGGCATCGAATACCCTATTATCTGTGGTGGTATGTTATGGTTGGCAACTCCCGAATTATGTGCAGCAATTTCAAATGCAGGTGGATTAGGTAATATTACTGCCGCTAATTACGATACCCCCGAAGAATTTAGGGCAGGTATCCATAGGGCTAGGGAACTTACTAGTAAACCCATAGGAGTCAATGTTACTCTACTTCCTTCTATGAGATTTACCGATGAAACTTTTGACGAAATTTTTAAAGTCTGCGCCGAGGAAAAAGTAGAAGTAATAGAGGTCTCTGGCAGACCAGCTGTAAAATATCTAGACATGCTACATAAAGCTGGGGTAAAGGTCATGCATAAAGTGGGAGCCGTAAGACATGCCTTAAATATTGAAAGATATGGCTATGACGCTATAATTTCTGCGGGAATTGAGGAGGGTGGCCATCCCCTTAGTGATGACGTAACTACTATGGTTTTGCTTCCCCGTATAGTTGAAAGTGTTAAAATCCCAGTCATTTGTACAGGTGGAATTGCTGATGGAAGGACTATGGCAGCAGCTATGATGTTAGGTGCAGAAGGTGTTTTAATGGCTACCAGATTTATCGCCACTAAAGAGTGCAATGTGCACGAAAATATTTATAAGGAATTAATTAACCGTCAGGAACATGAGACAACTTTAATCTGTAAATCGGTAGGCTTACAAGGTAGAGCCTTAAAAAATAAATTAGCTGATCAAATCCTAGAACTGGAAGAAAAAGGCGGCTCCTTAGAAGAAATGATACCCTTATTAGCTGGCTCAAGAGCCAAAGACGCTTGGCAAACGGGGGAAATTGATAATGCAGCACTTATGGTTGGTCAATCAATAGGGCTAGTCAAAGAAGTTACTAGCTGTGAAGAACTGATACAATCTATGGTAAAGGACGCCAAAGCCCAAATGGAAAAGAATTTAGCCATGTTCACTTAAATAAAAGATTTTGATTTTCCAGGTTGGAAGAATAAGGGGAGCCTATTTAGTCTCCCCTTATTCTATATCTGCTATTAAAAGCAACTATTCTTATCCGAATCCAGGCTACTTGACTTCAAAATCCACATCTATTGTGCCTGGCCTAGACTTTTTGATTAATTTATCATAAATTTTAGGTGGCAGAAAAAGAACTGCCAAATCAGTAATCTTTTCAATAGTCAATATTAGATCTTCATTACCATCCCAATATTCTATAAGCACTTCTTCCTCTACACTATCCATCAAGCGTTTTAATACCAGTGCCACCAGTAACAAATCATCTAATTGGCCGAAAAAAGGTATTACATCTGGCACTAAATCCCAAGGGGATAGAACATAAGCAATAGTAGCGGCTACTAAAGCCTTATCAGTAGAAGTTACCCGACTGTCCTGCATAAGCCGATATAAAAGCTTAACAAAATTAGGTATGAATAGTATGGTTTCCTTCAGTACACCTTTGGCTAGAATATTATCCAGTTTTACCATATGGGCCCCTCCTTTGAAAGTAGTATGCCACAGAATTTAAAAAACTATTTTTTTACCCCGTATATTTACACTCAGTATAATTCCCACCGCAATCACATTGGTCAGCATCGAACTGCCCCCATAACTCAGGAAAGGTAAAGGTATGCCAGTTATAGGCATTATCCCAATAGACATACCTATATTTTCATAGATATGAAAGAGCCACATAGCGGAAATACCTAGAACTATTAAAGTACCATAAAAGTCCTTGGCATTATAGGCAATATAAACTGTTCTTAATAGGAGGAGTCCAAATAAAATAATAATTAATGCTGCGCCAATAAAGCCTAATTCTTCCCCTATTACCGCATAAATAAAGTCCGTATGATGTTCGGGTAAAAAGTTAAGCTGCACCTGGGTACCATTGAATAAGCCTTTACCCCAAAATCCACCCGAACCGATAGCCACTAAGGATTGAATTGTATTCCATCCTAACCCCCGCCCACCTTGTCCATCATCGTAAGGATCCACGAACATAGTCAGTCTTTTGATTTGGTAGTCAGCCAATGGCAAGGGCATATCATACTGAAAATGTAGAAATAAGAGTAGGGCTACTAAGGTTAGACCACTTAGTATTAAGGAAATCATTATTCTGGGGTTGGCCCCAGCTACAAACAACATAACTATGGTGATTACTAAATATACTAAAGCAGTCCCTAAATCGGGCTGCATCATAATTAGAATAAAAGGAATTCCCATATAAACAAAACAGGGTATTAATTCCGCTATGGTATGCAAATTATTCCTTCTTTTGTTTAAAAAATCTGCAAAAGCAATAATAAGCATAATCTTAGTAAATTCCGCAGGTTGGAATGTAGGTAAGGGACCGATAGTAATCCATCCCGTACTTCCCCTTAATTCTTCACCAAAGATTAAGACGATTATCAATAAAAAGATCGCCAAACCATAGATATATATATTATATCTGTGTAATTGTGCATAATCATAACGAATAATAAAAATTGATATTATTATGCCTAATATTATGGCCGCTACTTGGGTTTTTAAGTAATAAAATGGGTTACTTGATATAGCATTAGTCGCACTAAGCAATACTACTAAACCAAAAGCAATAATAAGAGTCAAAACTATTAAAAATGGTTTATCTAGAAACTTAAGTCTTTTTAATTCCAAAGCCTCTACCTCCTAGACTTAATTATATAAGTAAATAACCTCGTGTCTAGTTTTTAAACTTTGGTAATTAAAAAAATCCCCAGCTAGACCGCTAAGGATTAAATAAAGAAACTTAATAAAATAACTTTTTACTCATTTACTACCTTTCTAAAACCCCTTATAGGTATATTAGCAATTAATGCTACAGAGTTATCCTCGTTTTCTAGGTTAACCCTTAATTCGTCCTCATCAATTTCTAGATACTCCCTAATAACCTTGATTAAATCTTCTTTTAGAGCATTAAGAAATTCTGAGGATATAGTCAAAGACCTATCATGAACTAGAACAAGACGCAATCTTTCCTTAGCTATATCTTTGCTACTTATAGTTTCTTTTGCAAATATTTTATTTAAGATATCTAACAAAGCCATATTCCTCCTCCTATTTTGCTAATTTTACCAACTTCATAAAACGGTTTACCAAGGATGAAGAATCATCACCTGTAAGAAATGGCACATCTTGTCCCATAATTCTTCTAGCAATCCTTCTGTAAGCTGCCCCTGCTTTGGAAACATTATCTGTTACCGCTGGTTCACCGCGATTAGTAGATATAACAATATATTCATCTTCGGGTACTACCCCTATAAGCTCAATAGATAAAATGTCTAAAATATCTTCGATATCCATCATATCGCCCCTTTTCACCATTTTTGAGCGCAGGCGATTTATGATTAACTTCGGCTCCCTAAAACCCGAAGCTTCTAGCAAGCCAATAATCCTATCTGCATCCCTAACCGAAGATATTTCTGGTGTAGCCACAACTATAGCATCATCAGCACCAGCTATGGCATTTTTAAATCCTTGCTCAATGCCAGCAGGACAATCAACTAATATAAATTCAAATTCACTCCTTAGTTCATTAATCAGGTTTTTCATTTGATGTTGGGAAACAGCTGATTTTTCTTTAGTCTGGGCTGCTGGTAGGAGATATAAACCATCATATCTTTTATCTTTAGTCAATGCCTGTTTTAATTTACAATTGCCATTAACTACATCTACAATGTCGAATACTATACGGTTTTCCAAACCCATAACAACATCTAGATTCCTAAGACCGATATCTGTATCTAATAAAACTACCTTTCTTCCCATCATAGCTATCGCAGTACCAATATTAGCAGTAGTAGTAGTTTTGCCTACCCCACCTTTGCCTGAAGTAATAACTATAACCTTGTTTTCCATCATTTTGCCTCCTATCATATTTTTAACTTTTCAATAATAACTTTTCCAGCTCTAATGCGGGCTAGTTCGGGGCTTTTAACTACTATAGACTCCCCATCAGGGGGGCGGGTAATATGGTTGGCTATACGAATTTGGGTTGGATTAAGCCGATAAGCAGCAATGATAGCTTTTTCATCCCCAAATACACCAGCATGCGCCATCCCTCGTAAAGTTCCCATCACTAGGATGTTTCCCTTGGCGATAACTTCTGCACCTGGATTAATATCTCCCAAAATAACCACATTCCCCTGTGAAAAAACCTTTTGGCCAGAACGCAGATTTTTGCAAATCAAGGTAGTTTTCTCATAAGGGGTCATATCACTAAACACATTGTTTTCACTAGTTGCCTCATCTGTTGGCTTTTCCGCAACAGGGTTAGCCTTTAATTCCTTAAGGTATAGCCCGTAGTCGAGCAAAACATCTTCAATTTCCCGTACCTGCTTAGTGTTAACACTTTTATCCCCTAAATCAATAGTTACATTCATACCCGTGGTTATTTGCTCCAAATTTTCAATTTCCCTAATCAGACCCACTTTTATATCTGCAAAACTATTACATGTTTTTAGGTTTATAAATAATCCTTTTCTTTTAAGAGCTGATACTGCCCCCACATAATAAACCCCCATCCTATTAAATTAAAACTCATACCTTAATCTTCTACTACTACCATCTATTTCCTTTGATGAAAAATAAAAAAACAGGGCGTTTTTTGCGTCAAAAGCCCTGTTATAGTCGTTTTTCTTTAATAAAATTCCCTGATTATTCGTTATTTTCTCCAGGCATAATTCCCTCTATTTCGACTTCTTCACTTTCGAGATGGTTTACAATACCAAAATACTGTTCAAAAAGTGCCTTGGCTACATGCCCTGCTGAACCCCCACCACTACGCCCATATTCAACTACCCCTGCAAAGGCAATTTCTGGATCTTCAACTGGAGCAAAAGCAATAAACACCCCGTGGAATTCACTTTTAGAATTATCGCCAGCACGTCCCGTCTCTGAAGTTCCTGTTTTAGCTGCTACTTGGATATTCTCTGGGAAATGGTAAAATAAATGGTATGCAGTCCCTCCTGGCCCAGTTACTCCGTGCATAGCCCGCTTAGTTTGGGCTATGGTATCGGAACTAACATCCACCCTTCTAATAATTTGCGGTTCTATATCTTTTATCGTTTTTCCCGAGTGGGATGTAATCTTTTCCACGATATATGGTTTCATATAGTTACCGCCATTGGCAATGGTGGCAGTAAAATTAGCTAATTGTAGGACCGTGAAGTCATTAGAACCCTGCCCTATAGACATATTAAAAGTGTCAAAAGGTTGCCAGTTAGTATTAAACTGATAATCTATTTTGTATTGGGCTTCAAGTTTGATTTTTTCATTTTCCTTTTGTCTTTCTAATTTCTGCTTTTCGGTTGGATCCTGGGCATTGTTAAATAGAGCCTCATATTTTTTTTCTAACTCAGATCGTAAATTATCATATTTGCGATCAGTTAAGATCGCATTTATTTCCCGTTTCCATTCTGGCGTCGGTAACAAACCTGCCCTTTCATACGGTAAATCAATACCAGTCTTACTACCTAGACCAAACTCTCTAGCCACATGGACTAGTCCTTCCTTTCCTGCCCTGCGTCCCATTTCCTGAAAGTAAGTATTACAAGATTGCGCCATAGCAGAATAATAATTAACATTACCATGTACCCCAACACACCTGATATAGGGTGCTATCCAATACTTTCCTGTACAATTGGCTAAATAATCCAATGGATTCACATTCCCAGTTTCGAGTGCAGCCATC
This sequence comes from uncultured Syntrophomonadaceae bacterium, assembly GCA_964514235.1. Taxonomy (GTDB): domain Bacteria; phylum Bacillota; class Syntrophomonadia; order Syntrophomonadales; family Syntrophomonadaceae; genus JAAYRQ01. The sequence goes on from CAZEPV010000004.1 coordinate 102,444, forward strand.
CCAGTTATAGGTTTGAAGGTTGAACCTGGGGGGTAAGTAGTCTGGATTGCCCTATTAGTCGCACCACCAGGTTGCATAGGATCATACCCCTCACTTTGGGGAAAATAATAATTGGCTAATTCACTACTAATGTTACCCTTCCAATCATCTGGATTTAGGGCAGGCAAACTTACCATGGCTAAAATCCTGCCTGTCTTAACCTCAATTAAAACACTTGAACCCACTTGGGCTTTGGGGTAACTAGTGCCCAAATCAGCTAAAATCGCCTCCAAGCTTTGCTCCATAACCCTTTGTAAGTCTAAGTCAATAGTTAAATGTAGATTATTACCTTGTTGGGGTTCCAAAGTTACTAATTCTCTTATAGGACGGTTTTTAGCGTCTACCTCTACCCTTCGGGCTCCCTCATTTCCCTTTAATTCAGATTCATATTGCCTCTCTATACCAGTTTTACCTACCAAGCTATTCATAGTATAATAAATTTCTTTAGTCTGAGCATCTTCCAATTCTTCAGGATTTATGGAATGAATATAGCCTAATATGTGCCCAGCCAGACTCCCTTGGGGATAAAATCTTAAAGGCTCTACGAAAATATTCACCCCTGGGAAAGCTTGACGATCCTCTTCTAATTCTATTACTAATTCCCAAGGAATATCCCGCATCAGAACAACTGGTTCGAACAACCTGAATTGTTGGGCATTAATCTGTTCCTCCATAGTATCTATATTGACTTCTGGATAATATTTTTTCAATACTTTGATCAGAGACAAAATGACCTTTTCCTGATCAGAAACCCCTACTGGGCTAAAAGTTAAAGTATATACTAACTGATTCGAAGCTAATATTTCACCATTTGCAGCATATATTTCACCCCGAGGTGGTTTGATAGACAATAATCGCAGCCTGTTTTCCTTAGCTTGGGTTTGGTAAACTTCATTATGGAATAACTGTACTACAGCAAGTCTGACACATAGAAGAGCCAAAAGCCCTATAATTATCCAGCTATATATCTTTAGATTCTTTTGTAAATTAATAGTTTTCATCTATATCTCCCTATAAGACCTAAGAAGCCCGTTTTTAGTAGAGTGATAATACCAGGCGTAAATAGGTATAGCTAATAAAACATTATATAAACCTTGATACAATATGTTAGAAAGTAAGTTTACATCGAAATGAAATACATTGAAATAAATTAGACTTAGCAAAAACAAAAAAAAGTTATTAAGGCAAATACCTGCAGCAACAGCAATAGTCCCTACTAATAAATTTTCCTTGAATACTCGGCCTTCAAAGCTGCCGATAAAAAAGGCAGTTGCCCCTAATGCTAAGGCATTCATACATATAAAACGTCCTATATATAAATCCACTAATAAGCCACATAAAAATCCATATGCTGCTGACCTATTGCGATTGCTATTCAAAAGAGCAAAAAAAACTACAAAAATAAGCACTAAATTAGGAATCGCTCCTTTAATGCTTAAAAAACTAAATATGGTTGATTGTAAAAAAAGCGATAAAAAAGGCAATAGTATGAGGACAAAATAACGCATTATATCGCCCCTTCAAGATCATCGTGGTCAATGGGCCTATAATCAGTAATAATCAATACTTCCTCTAATTTATCAAAGTTTACCACAGGTCTAACCGTAGCTGATAATAATAAACCACTAGGTTCTCGGTCAATATAGTCTACTATCCCTATATCAATTCCAGGGGGGTAAGTCTGAGATAGGCCTGAAGTAACTACCACATTACCCTCTACTATAAGGGAATAGTAGGGAATATTAATCATTCTTAATGTATTGGCATCTCCTAAGCCCTCTACTATACCATTTGTATCTCTGCTTTCCTGCACTACAACCCCTACCGCCATTTCCCTATCGGTAATTAATGAAATTTGGGCAGATTTTTCGCTTACACTTTGTACCCTACCTACCAATCCATTATGATTTATTACGGGCATACCTCTAGCAATCCCATGATTGGCCCCTTTATCAATGAAAATATCTTGATACCAATTTTCCGGGCTCCTAGCTATAATACGGGCTGGTTTTAGGTCATATGTTTCGATATTATTATTAGTGAAGTCTACAATATTTTGCAGCCTTTTAGCTTCTGCTTGGAATTCCCTTAATGCTTGATTCTCTAAGCTCAAACGCTGCCTTTCTTCCTCCAAATTATCTAATTGCTTTTGCAGAGATTTTTTTTCGGCTAAGATAGTACCAAATCCACCCCAACCATCCCTAAATTCCTTTACTCCCTTTTGTAGAGGGGTAAAGGAATCACGAATAACTTTTTCTACAACAGTAATATCTGTCCTGGCAGAAGAAGTTAAATTCATCACTGTTAATGAAATAATAATTATTGATAAAACAATCCAAGTATATTTATTTCTTATTAATTTAAGCACAAGTCCTCACCCAGCTTAAAAAGATTTTTTGGGAGTTATTAATACCCTTCTTAGAACATCTATTCTTTCTAAGACTTTGCCTGTACCCCTAGCTACAGCAAGCAGCGGTTCTTCACAAATATATACCGGCATATTAGTTTCTTGACTTATCAACTTGTCCAATCCCCTTAAAAGCGCACCCCCGCCTGCCATCACAATACCTCGATCCATTATATCCGAAGCTAATTCAGGTGGGGTTCTTTCTAAACATATTTTGATGCCGTCAATTATAGCTGCAACTGTTTCCGCTAGTGCCTCCTGTATCTCCAGGGAAGAAATTTTAATAGTTTTGGGTAAGCCAGAAACTAAATCCCTACCCCTAACCTCTAATAATTCTTCTGGGCCTTCCCAATATGCGGAACCAATAGTAGTTTTTATATCTTCTGCACTCCGCTCTCCAATGAGCAAAGAATAATTCTTCCTAAGATGACCAATTATAGCCTCGTCCATATTGTCTCCAGCAACTCGGACCGATTTAGCAGTTACTACTCCACCTAATGAAATAACTGCTACCTCAGTAGTACCTCCACCAATATCCACGATTAAATTACCCGTAGGTTCATGTACTGGTAACTCTGCGCCTATAGCTGCTGCCATAGGTTCCTCGATTAAGTAGGCTTCTTTAGCCCCACCCTGGAGAGCAGCTTCACGTACAGCCCTTTCCTCGACTGTAGTACAGCCAGTAGGAATACTGATTATAACTCTAGGACGCATAAATGGGGTCCTTTGTCCTAATGCTTTGGTTATAAAATATTTAAGCATAGCCTGTGTAATATCGAAATCTGCAATAACACCATCTTTCATTGGTCTAATTGCCACTATATTACCAGGGGTTCTGCCTATCATCTGTTTTGCTTCCTCACCGACTGCTAAAACTTTTCCATTATCATTTTGTATAGCAACTACTGAAGGTTCAGTCATGACTACACCCTTACCCTTAACATGAACTAAAGTATTAGCTGTGCCTAAATCTATACCCATATCTTTTCCAAACAATTTTCCTATTCCTCCTTAAAAATTAAACCAGGTTTTTTGCCTTTAGACTTGTATAACAATTATCACCTATAATAATATGATCGAGAACTGGTATGCCCATTAATGCACCTGCTTCTATTAAATCTTTAGTAATCTTAATATCCTCTGGGCTAGGAGTTGGATCACCACTAGGGTGATTATGTACTAAAATAATAGAGGCTGCACTAATTTTAACCGCAGTCTTAAAAACTTCCCTAGGATGAACTATCGAACTATGCAGTCCCCCAACTGAAATATCCTGCATTTTAATAACCCCATTTTTGCGGTCTAAATATAAGGCTCTAAAGTATTCGCGGTCAAAATATTTCATTTCCTCCATAACCATATTCTTTACATCTTCAGGTGATTTTATATAAATCCTATCATAAGTAATAGTTGCCACCCTTTCCCCTAATTCAAAGGCAGCTTTAATCTGGACAGCCTTGGCTTGTCCTATACCTTTCTCTTCCTTTAGCTCCTCGATGCTAGCTTTTTTAAGATTTCGTAAATCCCCATACTTTTTCATTAAATTATCTGCTAACTCAATAGCAGTTATTTTCCTAGTCCCCATACCAATAATAATGGCTAAAAGTTCCGATTCGTTAAGACTACCAACCCCTAAATTAAGCATCTTCTCCCTAGGACGCATACTAGGTGGCATCTCTTTAATCGTTAATTTATATTCCTCTATCATCAGCACCCCCTAGTATATTAATATTTTGTTCTTTTAGCATTAAATACAAGGTGGTAATAGGTAGCCCTACCACATTATAATAACATCCCTCGATTCTATCTATTAATAAGGCCCCCCGACCTTGAATACCATAAGCGCCAGCTTTATCATATGGCTCCCTTGTTTCTACATAATAGTTAATTTCCTCGGTAGTTAAATTACGGAAAAAAACCGAAGTTTTTTCCGCCCGCACATCCATATAATTAGCTAGTGGATTATAGAGACATACGCCCGTCATCACTTGGTGTGATTTACCACTTAGTTGGCTTAAAAATTCATAGGCTTCCCCCTTATTACGAGGCTTGCCTAAGATTATATTATCACATACTACTATGGTATCAGCTGAAATAATTATATAATCCGCAAAATTCTTCGCCGCAGATTTTGCCTTTTTTCTAGCTATTCTCTTCACAGCATTCTCAGGTGATTCAGCAGCTAGTATCTTCTCATCAATTTCTACTGAAGTAGTAATGTAATTTAGTCCCAACATATTAAACATTTCATGACGGCGTGGTGATTTGGATGCCAACACTAATTTATGCAAGTTCTAACCCCTCAATTATAATCTTTTAAAAACAAAATAAGCAATAACAAATCCTAGGATAGTAAATAAATTTATATGTAACATAAAGCCGAAATTCAAGGTAAATACCTGTAAATCCAAATTAAAATTAGGTAATCCGATACTTTGATTCTGGCCGAACACAGATAAAGCTGGCCATAACTTAACCATAGCGTCTCCTATCCAACCTCCAATAATTCCCCCCAAAACTAATAATATTAATAATATTTGCCATCCAGGATAGGCTCTAGTTCTAGCCACAAAAATGCCTCCATTATCGACAGTTTTTTAAAGTTTATCACTAGTTACAATTAAAGACAAGATAGGTAAAAATGGCAAAAGCTCCCTACAAGAGAGCTTTTCAAGGATTTAAAATGAATTGCTGCTAATTATTAGCCAAGTTAAAACTCAAAACTTCCAGGTGCACAGATAAATCAACGTTTCTTAGAATTACATCACTAGGAACCCTTAAAACCTGAGGCGAAAAATTCAAAATAGTCCTAACTCCAGAATTCACCAAGCAATCTGTAACTGCTTGGGCAGCCTGACTAGGTACAGTAACAACACCGATATTTATGTTTTCCTTTTTTATTTTTGCTTCGAGTAAGTCAATAGATTCTACTTCGATTTCCCCTAATTTCGTGCCTATTACATTTGTATCAATATCTAATATAGCTTTAATATTAAAACCCCGATCTTGAAATCCTTGATATAAAGCTAAAGCAGAACCAAGCTTACCTGCGCCTACAATTAAAACATTCCAACTTCTGTCTAATCCCAGAATCTGTAACAAGTGTCCATATAACTCTTCCACCTTGTATCCAACGCCACGCGTACCAAATTCTCCAAAGTAGGCCAAATCTTTCCTTACTTGAGCTGAACTAACACCTACACCGGTGGCGATATCTCCCGATGAAACAGTTTCCGTATCTTTACCCATTAACTGATATAAATACCTTGAGTAAATAGAGAGTCGCATGACAGTCGCTTCAGGTATTTTAAAAACCTTCAACTTACACACTCCTTTGAAGTAAAATATCTCCTATTATATTTTACCATTATGTGAAAAATTCCGCGATGTTTTTTAGGAAAATTCTTACCAATTCTTAAGTTCATAAGAAAATAGTAATTAAATTATAGGCTAAAATAGCCACAAAAGCAGAGAAGGGAATGGTAATAAACCAGGCTATAACAATTTGGCGGGCTATATTCCATCTTACCCCCCGAAGACGTTTGGCAGCCCCTACTCCCATTATAGAGGAAGAAACTACATGGGTAGTACTGACAGGTGCCCCCATTAAACTAGCACTATAAATAGTCAAAGAAGCAGTAAAATCAGCCGCAAAACCGTTAATAGGTTCAATCCTAAAGATTTTACCCCCCATAGTGCTAATTATTTTCCAACCCCCAGCTGCTGTGCCTGCTGCCATAGCCAAAGCACAAGCTATTTTTACCCATAGAGGTACATGGAATGTGCTAATAAGCCCCCCACTTAGAAGTACCATAGTAATAATACCCATAGACTTTTGGGCATCATTCGAACCGTGGGCAAATGAGGCCATAGAAGCTGAAATCACTTGTAATTTACGGAATTTGTTATTAGTCTGGGCAGGTGAAGCATTCTTGAAAAGCCAAAAAAGTAGGGTCATAACTAGACTACCAGCTATAAGGCCGACAATCGGAGCGGCAATAAGTCCGACCAGTATCTTGATAAAGCCTTCCCAATTTACCGCAAAAAAACCAAATGCGGCTATAGCACCCCCACTCAAACCACCAATAAGAGCATGTGAAGAAGAGCTAGGTATGCCGAAATACCAGGTAAACAAATTCCAAAAAATAGCCCCCAAAAGGGCCGCAATTAAAAGCGAAGGGGTAATTAGTTCCGGCAATACTATGTTTCTTCCTATGGTGGCTGCTACAGCAGTACCGCTTAGGGCCCCTAGAAAATTAAGGGTTGCCGCTATAACTATAGCTTGCCGAGGTGATAAGGCTTTGGTAGAGACCGATGTAGCTATAGCGTTAGCTGTATCGTGGAATCCATTAACATAATCGAAACATAGGGCTAAAATAACAACAGCAACTACCAGGTATATACTAAACATATTTCACTGCAATTCCCTTTAAAATATTACTTACATTTTCACAATAATCTAGGGTGGTTTCTAGATGTTCATATATCTCTTTCCATTTAATAATGTAGATTACATCGTTAGTATTCTGAAAAAGAAGGGCCATTCCCTCACGGTAAAGACAATCACCTTCGTGTTCATAAGCCTTAATTATGTCACACGAGCGAACAATCTCAGCATTTCTAGTTCGGATATAGGGCAATTTAAAAACCGCTTCCTTTATTTCATCACATGCTTCTTCCAAAACATTTACTAATTTTAATATATGTTGATCCTTTGTTTTACCAGCTTTATAAATTACGATTTTCTCCATGGTACCTGAAATATGATCCAAAATATTATTTAGTGCCCGACTTAAAAGTAATATATCTTCCCGATCAAAGGGGGTTATAAATGAGCTATTAATTTGGCTCATGACTGTGCGTAATATTTGGTCACCGTGTTCTTCACTAGCAATAAGTTGGTCAAGGTGTTCACTAGCCATATTCTGTTCTTCAAAATAAGATTTTAAGACTTTAGCTGCATTGCATAGGGCATAGGCCAAATCATTAAAATAAATATAAAATTTATCTTCCCTAGGTTTTAGCCTTAACAACATTAATAATTCCTCCTTAAACCGCACCACATCTACACTTTAATTATAGCAAAACATTAAGTTAGTCCATGTTAATAATTTGTTAAGAAAACTTTAAGGAGTGGTAAATACTCGTCTAGCTTTATCAATAATAAAGAAAGAACCACACATAAGTAAATACTCTGATTTATCAAGTTTTGCTAGGCTATAATTAACCGCAGATACTATGTCTTCCTCAAGATATGCAGGTTTATCAGGATATAGTTCTTGCCAGACAGGCTGTAATCTCTGCCAATCATTACCCCGCCTACCTTCTGGTCTAGTAATTATGCAAGCATTTGTATTGTGTCCCAAATGCTTTAATATACTATAAGCATCTTTATCATCAACTATGCCACATAAAAGTAATTTATTTTTATGGGGCAAGAGCTTTTCTAATGCTTGATTTAGTGCTTGGGCAGCATGCGGATTATGAGCCACATCTATAATAACTAAAGGTTTATTGCTTATAACTTCTAAACGCCCAGGCAGTTCCAAAGACTTAAGGGCTTGTCTAATATGGGTTTCATTTATAAAGTAGCCCTTTTCCTGTAATGCAGAAATAGCGGTTAAGGCAGTAGTCAGATTTTCTAGTTGATAATCACCGCGCAAAGCAAAAAAGATATTTTCTAGAATATTATCACCTATTTTGAGATCTAATTCATAACCCAATAGGCTGCAACTTCTTACCTGCAAAACATTGACCAAATTGTCTTTGAATAAAGATGCATTATTTTGGTAGGCATAATTTTCTATAATTTGTGATGCTTCAAAAGGCATTTTCCCTATTACGACTGGCACCTTTCTTTTAATAATCCCAGCCTTGTTATGGGTAATTTCCGCAAGTGTATTACCTAAAAAATTAGTATGGTCTATGGCGACACTTGTAATAATGCTAATTTCAGGCACAATTACATTAGTCGAATCGTAAATACCACCCATTCCAACCTCCATGACAGCTATATCTACTTCATTGTCTGCAAACCATTCAAAGGCTATAGCAGTCAAAACTTCAAATTCGGTTGGTCTAGCTATATTATCAGCGAATTCAGATCTAATTACTTGCTCAATTTTATTTATATATATTTTCAGTTGGGAAGCGGGAATAGTCCAACCATCAATGGTAAACCTCTCCAAATAAGAATGAATATGGGGAGATGTAAACCTCCCCACTTTTAACCCCGCTCTACTGAGAATATTAGCTACTATTAATGAAGTAGAACCTTTCCCATTAGTTCCAGCTATATGCACATATTTCAGTTTTTTTTCGGGGTTACCTAGGGCTTGTAACAATTTCTTAATTCTGCTTAAACCAGGTTTGCTGCCCAAAGCGGTTAAATTGTATAAATAATCCCCTACTAATTCTTCAAAATTTGTAATCGTTTTTCTATACCTTCCTTTTTTAATTTTGCTTCTTCAGCTTTACCCTTTTCTTTGGCGATTACCTCTGGAGGCGCCTTAGCCAAAAACTTTTCATTCTTTAATTTATTTGTAGCTTTAGTAAGGTCATTTTCTGCGTTTTTAAAATCCTTTTCCAAGCGGGAAATTTCCTTTTCGATATCTATTACACCTTCCAAGGGTATATAGATTTCGACTAAGTGCGTGTGGGCCGAAACTGCCTGTTTAGGCTTAGTATCCAAAGCATCTTCTATATACAATGAAGCTAAATTCGCTAATGATTCGATATAAGAAGAATTTTGGGTGAAGATTTCCCTTTTAGCCGCATCTTTAATAATTAAAATAGCCTCAATCTTAGCCCCGGGATTAATGTTGAATTCGGCTCTGATATTCCTTATTCCCCTAACAACTTGCATAATATCTTGCATGTCATCTACAAAATCGGTCCATATTTTCTCATCATCTGCAATGGGCCATTTATCTAGCATTATGGTCCGATTATGGCTAGGCAAGTATTGATAAATTTCTTCGGTAATAAATGGCATAAAAGGATGTAGGATTCTAAGAGTATCACTTAAAACATCATGTAAAACATTTTGTACTAGCAATCTTTCCATATTATCTTGGGGTCTAAATAGCCTGGGTTTAGCCAATTCAATATACCAATCACAAAAATCATCCCAGATGAACTCGTATAAATTTTTGGCAGCTTCCCCATAATCATATTCTTCTAGATTTCGGGTTACAGTCTTAATAGTCTCTTGTAATCTAGAAATAATCCAATAATCTACAAGGGTTAACTTGTTTTCCACATTTATAGTTTTATAATCTTCCATATTCATTAAAACAAAACGGGATGCATTCCAGATCTTATTAGCAAAATTACGGATACCTTCTACCTTTTCCCAGTGGAAACGTATATCATTCCCTGGCGTAACTCCAGTAATTAGGGAAAATCGCAAGGTATCTGCACCATATTTCTCTATAACCTTTATAGGGTCAATTCCATTCCCTAGCGATTTGCTCATTTTCCGACCTTGTCCATCTAAAATAAGACCATGAATATTAACATCAGCAAAGGGTATTTCCCCCATATGCTCTATACCCGAAAAGATCATCCTTGCTACCCAGAAGAATATAATATCTCGGCCCGTAACCAAAACACTTGTGGGATAAAAATAAGCTAAATCCTTAGTTGCTTCGGGCCAGCCCAAGGTAGAGAAGGGCCAAAGGGCACTAGAAAACCAGGTATCTAAAACATCTTCATCTTGCCTAAGATTAGTAGAATTGCATTTTGGGCAGACAGTCGGATCAGTTTTACTTACAATTACTTCTCCACAGTCATCGCAATACCATACGGGAATACGATGTCCCCACCATAGTTGACGTGAAATACACCAATCCCGAATATTTTCCATCCAATTAATATAGGTCTTGGTAAACCTGGCGGGGATAAATTTAATTTCACCCGCTGTGACTTTTTCTATAGCAGGTTTTGCTAGTGGTTTCATTTTTACAAACCATTGTTTAGAAATCATGGGTTCAACTATGGTTGCACATCTTTGGCAATGTCCCACGGCATGTGAGTGTTCTTCAATCTTTTCCAAATAGCCCTGCTCAGTCAAATCCTCAATAACCCTTTTGCGGCAGGCAAAGCGATCTAAGCCTTGGTAAACACCCGCATTTTCGTGCATAATGCCATGATTATCTATAACTTTAATTTGTTCTAGATTATGTCTTAGCCCCATTTCAAAGTCGTTTGGATCATGTGCAGGTGTAACTTTGACTACTCCTGTACCAAAGTCCTTATCAACATAATCATCAGCAAATATAGGAATTACTCGGTTAACTAAAGGGAGAATTACATTTTTACCAATTAAATCTTTATACCTTTCATCTTCAGGGTGAACAGCCACACCCGTATCACCTAACATAGTTTCAGGTCTCGTAGTAGCAACTACGATATAATCTTCTGCATCTTCTACAAAATATTTGATATGCCATAGATTCCCCGAACTATCCTCATGCTCAACCTCTATATCTGAAATAGCTGTGTTACATCTAGGACACCAATTAATAATGTAATTACCCTGATAAATTAAATCTTTTTCGTATAAATTAACAAAAACTTCCCTAACCGCTTTAGAACAACCTTCATCCATAGTAAATCTTTCCCTAGTCCAGTCACAAGAAGATCCAAGCAGACTAAGCTGGCTAGTAATGCGGTTACCATACAAGTCTTTCCATTCCCAGACTTTTTCCAAGAATTTTTCCCGTCCTAAATCATGCCTAGTTAAACCTTCTTGGGCTAAAGCATCCTCGACTACAGCCTGGGTAGCAATACCCGCATGGTCAGTCCCTGGTAACCATAGGGTATTGTAGCCCTGCATCCTTTTAAATCTAGCTAGTATGTCCTGTAAAGTATTATCTAAAGCATGTCCCAAATGTAGTGCTCCAGTAACATTAGGAGGAGGCATAACTATGGAAAATGGTATTTTAGAATAATCAGCACTAGGTGCAAAAAAATCATTACTTTTCCAAAATTCATACCATTTATCTTCTACCAGTTGTGGTTCGTAAACACTAGACAAATTATTAATATCCGCCATTTAATGAATAACCTCCTAAAAATTTTACCTTAGTTATATATATCTTACACTAAATTTTACCTAATGAAGCACACCCATAAGAATCCCATCTTATATAAAGTCATTTTATATGATCTATCCATTCGCATTCTTAGATAAACCCTATTTATTAAAAAACATCGGCAATTCCTGCAAATATATTATATCAGACCTTTTGGCAGCATCTCCTTCAGCTAGAATTGCAATTTTGGCTACTACTTCACCACCAGCCTTATTAATTAGCCTCTCTATAGCAGCTACTGATTCCCCAGTACTTATTACATCATCAATAATTACCACCTTTTTTTCCCGTATTTGTGTAACATCATCACCATCGAAGCATACTAACTGAGTCTCTTTAGTAGTAATAGAATTCACCTTTTCTTCTATAGGATTTTCCATATAGGCCTTGACACCTTTCCTAGCCACAATATAATTCATCCCTAGAATCCTAGATACTTCAAAAGCTAAAGGAATACCTTTAGCTTCTGCAGTTACCAAGACATCAAAATTAGGCAATTTATTTATTAATAAAGGGGCGACTTTACATATTAATTCAGTATCACCTAATATTACAAAACTCGCTATGCTCACTTCATCATTAATCGGTATAATTGGTAATTCACGAGTGAGACCTGCAATTTCCAAAGTATAAGTCCTAGTCTTTTTAGTCAAATATTTCACCTCATTAAATTAAAACAAGCTACATTATGAAGCTGGCTAAAACACCTGCTACCATTCCGATAAAAGGATCAGAAATTGCGGTTATAACAAAAGTAATAATACCAACCATATTACCATCTTGGACCGCAAAAATTAAGTTATCCGGAATTACTATAATCGCACCTATAATAAATAGATAACCAGCTGTAGCTCCTACAGGGATTAATTTCCCCAACTTGGGCAATAACAAAAATAATAAAAGCAGAGCCATAACTGCCATTAATACAACACTTGCGGAAATTGGATGGTCGGCTACTGCAGTAATGGATACAATGGGAGCTAGGGGGGCTCCGCCAAATATGGAACTTACCAACTGTGACAAACCAGTCATAACAGTCAACTTATCTACAGAAAAACTGGTATTCGCCATTGAGGCTGTAATTGTCCCGTAACTAATATAAGTCCCAATTTGCAAAGCAATCAAGGCAAAAACCGCCTTCCAAATTCGCCAGGAATTCATGATGGGCTTTTGCATGATTAGTTGATTTTTAATCTTTTCGCCTATGGTATTACCTTTAAAAGCAGTATTTTCTAATTCTACATCCTTCAAAGAATTTGGGTCAGCTTTAATCACATTATGTACAATAGTACCAACAATCAAAGAAACAACTACAGTATAAGCCAAGTTCTCGGTAAAAAACCAGACTGGAAGTGCTGACACAAAAGAGCCTACACCCGCCTTTATGCTATCTCGTGCTATCTCAATACTTGTCTTGACTAATATTACACCAACTCCAGCCAACATCCCAGCTAAAATAATTTCCCCTATATAATCTACAATTGCTCCCAATAAACCAAAGACACCTAGAGCTGTCATGACTATTCCGCAAAGAAATATAATAGAAATCCGTTCCCTGAGATTTTTGCCCATGCTACCAGCTAAAACAATGGTTTCAGCCTGAAAAGAAATAGGAGTTACTAGCCCCCAAAATAGGGCAAGCAAAGCCGCTAGAGCAAAAGCTATCCCAGTTGGGAATGCTAAAAAACCATAATATAAGGCAATTAGCCCTGAGGCTATTCCATCAGATAAAGCTCCAATAATACTAATTATATCTTGAATTGTCATAAACTCTATCCCTTCTGCGTTTTTTTATATTTTGACTTATTCCTATACAAAATTTAATATTTACAAGATCTGCCCAAGATGTATTTATAAAAACAAGGGCACAAACTGACCGGAAATAGCATCAACTAAGCCCCGATTAGTTATTTTAAGTTCTGGAATTACTGCACATGTAAGTAGTAAAGATAAATTGAAAGATGGATTCAGTTGCCTAGAGCCCATATCAGCTAAGTCCTGATGTAATTTTCTAAATTGTCCTTGTAACTCTTTGGGTTCTATATTGCTCAAAATTCCGGCAACAGGCAATTTAACTACACTTATTACTTGTCCATCAACCGCAAATACGAGACCACCCTGCATTTCCCTAACTTGGTTAACGACTAGTGCCATATCTTCATCATTGGTACCTACTACAACCAGATTCATGCTATCTTGTCCTACACTTCCACCAAAAGCACCCTTTTTCAAGCCAAATCCCCGTACTATGCCTGCAGCATGATTGCCCTTTTCCCGATAGCGGTCAAAAACTGCTACTTTAAGCAGGTCTTTACTAGTGTCAATCTGAAGTTTGCCACCTTCAACTAACATAGTTTCATGTTCCTCTTCAGCTATTACTGTACCATCTAGCAAGGACATAACCCTTACCTGAACCTCACCCTCTTTAATAGGGGCTTCTATTGCAAAGACACTTGCTTCAACTTCACCCAAGCTAATAGTGTTTAAAACCCCAGCAGGGTGGAAATAAGTTCCGATTTCTACATCCGGGTCAAATTCTTGGCCATCTACAAAAACTGCAGATACTGCAAAATCTTTTAAATCCCCAACTATCACCATATCCGCTGCCCTCCCTGGAGCAATGGCACCCATCATGTGGTCAAAGCCATAAGCCCGTGCTACATTAATAGTAGCCATTTGCACAGCAGTTATGGGGTCTACACCTTCGCTTACTATAGCTTGCAAAGCCCAATTCATATGGCCTTTTTCTATTAAATCATCTATAAACAAACAGCCATCAGTTGAAAGAAGCACATTACTTGTATCGGCTAGAGCATCTATGAAATCACCAGCTCTAACTGGTTCCTCCAAGGAACCCCTGCGTAAAATTACCTTCATGCCTAAACGGTATTTCTCCAGCATTTCTTCCAAGGAAATAGATTCATGGTCGCTTAGGATGCCATTGGCAATATAAGCTTGTAAATCATTACCCACAAGTCCAGGGGCATGGCCATCAATACGCAAGCCCTTTTCCCTAGCCCAGGCCAGAATAGATAACAAGACTTCTTCCCTATCCAAAACCCGATTAAAGTCCATAGTTTCCGCAATACCCCAAGTGCTAGGCAGATTCATGGCTTCTTTAACATCTGCTAGAGTCATATTAGCACCAGCTTCTTCGAGTTTGGGGGTACCTGGAACACATGGGGGTATCATGAGAAATGCTTTTAAAGGTGTTTGTGCTATTTCCCTAGCAAAGCTATGCATACAATTTATCCCCGCATTGCATACATCGTGCATATCTAGGATAGCAGCAGTAGTGCCATGCCCCAAAACAGTTTTGGCATAAGGTATAGGGGTCATAAAAGACATCTCAATATGTGAGTGGGCATCAATTAAGCCCGGAATTAAATAGTGCCCTTTAGCATCATAAACCTTTTTAGCAGTCCGATTTAAGTCGTCTAGACCTAGCCAGGCAATTTTCCCCTCCGCTACCGCCACATCCAATTCTTCAATTTCTTTAGTAAAAACATTTACTACCTGGGCCTTTTTAATAATTAGATCAGCTTCAGCTTTACCCTGAGCTACATCCATTACCTTTTTAATTTTGGATATTTGCAAAATACTACCTCCACATCTTAAAATACAACTAACTCATTGACTACCAATATTCTATATTTTAATACAAAAAACTAATTATTATAAGATATAATTCTAATATTTAAACAATTAAAGATTAAAGCCTTCCTTTATTAACTTTCCCATATTTTTTGCAAAGCAAACTAGCCTTGGGCTATATGGAGCCCTGGCCTTGTTAAAAATAGCTTACTTATGCTAATCTAGACATGGGAATTTTAAAGTATGTGTACGGTGTGGAGGTGTAGAATGTCTAAAATAGGTAGAAATGAACCCTGTCCATGTGGGAGTGGGAAAAAGTATAAAAAGTGTTGTTTGTCCATAGATACTATAGTTAATGCAAATGATACTTTATTCAACCGCTATAATAATTTACTTACCCTAGTAAAATTAAAATTGGAAGAAGCATACGCCAAAGAAATCAAGCAAGTCCGCAAGGAAGCTAGACAGCTTTTCCTACAATATAGCACTAGCAATAAACTGCTTACTGAACATGAAAGTCTTTTTTCTGATTGGTTGTGGTTTGATAAGACCGATAGTGATGATGATACCTTAGGTTTTCATTATTTACAGGTTAATTCTCCCCATATTAATCCCATGCTAAGTGCGGCTCTAACTGCCCTATCGGTATCCTATTTATCAATTTACGAAATTTTGGGCATGGAAGATGAGTTTTTATTGGTTAAAGATATATTTAATAATTATCAGGCAAAGGTCCTGGTTGGAGAACCTTATACCCCGAAAAATAAATCACTTTTATTAGGCCGACTGATACTGCTGCCCGAAGGTCATGTTTTTTCAGGTATAGTCTTAATAATGGAAGATACAGACCACCGCAGAGAGTTCTTAAATAGCCATTTTGAATATATAAAGGATGCTACTAAGGAAACCATCCCTAACATTCTGAAATTTAGGGGGAATATGCTTTTCGGTTTATTTGACCATGCTTATCATAAAATAATGATAAACCTCAACGATATAAGGTATGCCCCCATTAATAAAGAAAATTATAATTTGCTGAGTGAAGGGCTAAATAATAATGAAAATTTCAAACACTTGTATGATGTTGCTGCTTATCAATGGTTTGCACCCCTCAACAGTAATAAGGGTTATGTAAAAATAGCTCTTGCTAAGGAAAATATAATTATCTGTGCAGATGTAATGGAAGATATTGATTATCTTCAGGAGACAATAGATTCTATAATACCGAATTTAGTTTTTACCATTATTGGCAGCACTTTTATAAGGCAGACTCCAGAATCCGAAGTATTTGGGATATGGTTTACAGCTATAAAAGACCAAGAAGCTGATAAATGGCTTAAAACACCCATGCGGGATTTGAAAAATAAAACACCCTTGGAAATTCTAGCAGAAAAAGAAGGAAAAAATCTTTTATTAAGTATTTTAAACACCTTGGAGAATACCGATAACACCAAAGAACAAAACGATTTTTTGGCCTATGTTAAAGCCAGGATAAATATATTTTTAACATAAAATTAAAGGAAGCTTAAAAGCTTCCTTTTTCGTCATTGTCTCTTATGTCAATATTTCCTCTAAAGCCTTATGTAGATCGGCTACGCCTAGGCCCGTTTCCGCTGAAAAGAGTATAGGTTCTATGCCTTTTTCCATTTCCAGACCTTTCCTTATAATATTTAAATGCTTAGCGTAGGCACCCCGTGATATTTTATCTGCCTTAGTTGCAACTATTAAAATAGGTAATTCCACATTTATAAGCCAATTCTTCATTAGAACATCATTTTCAGTAGGTGGATGCCTCACATCTATTAAATGTATAATCCCCCTTAATTGTTCACGTTTACTTAAATAGCCTTCTATCATTTTCCCCCATTTGGCTTGTTCACTTTTAGATACCTTGGCATAGCCATAACCAGGTAAATCTACGAAATACCAATTATCATTAATCAAATAGTAGTTTATAGTCCTAGTTTTACCTGGTGTCGAACTAGATTTGGCTAATTTCTTACGAATTAACACTTTGTTAATTAAAGATGATTTCCCCACATTTGAACGCCCCACCAGGGCGATCTCGGGCAAATTATCTTGGGGTAACTGTTCGAAATTTACAAATGAACCTATAAATTTCGCTTGTTTAATAATAATTTTTATTCCCCCACTAACCTTAATTTAATTTATTTAAATTAACTTCTAAAACCTCGTCCATATGGCTAACTAACACGAATTCCATTTTGCGTTTAATATTAGCAGGAATTTCGGATAAGTCTTTCTCATTTTCCATAGGTAGAATAACTGTATCTATGCCAGCTCGATTAGCTGCTAATACTTTCTCTTTAACCCCACCTATAGGCAGAACTCTACCCCTTAGGGTAATTTCGCCAGTCATGGCCACATTACTTTTCACTGTAGCCTCTGTCATAGCTGAAGCTAGAGCAGTAGCTATAGTTATGCCAGCCGATGGGCCGTCTTTGGGGATAGCCCCTTCTGGCACATGAACATGTATATCATAATTTTCCTTAACATCTTCATCTATATTTAGATCTTCCGCTCGAGACCTGACATAAGTGAGTGCAGCTTGGGCAGATTCCTTCATAACATCGCCTAGTTTACCTGTTAGAGTAAGTTTGCCCTTTCCTTTCAGAAGAGCTACTTCGATGGAAAGTATATCCCCACCAGTTTCTGTCCAGGCTAGACCAGTAGCTACCCCAATTTGGTCGTCCTGCTCCCTAATGCCAAACCTATATCTCTCGATTCCTAATAATCTATTTATACTATTGGCAGTTACATTAACTGAAACATCTCGGTCCTCGACTACTTGCCTGGCTACTTTACGGCAAATCGAAGCTATTTCTCGTTCTAAGTTCCTAACTCCAGCCTCCCTAGTATATTGGCG
This sequence comes from uncultured Syntrophomonadaceae bacterium, assembly GCA_964514235.1. Taxonomy (GTDB): domain Bacteria; phylum Bacillota; class Syntrophomonadia; order Syntrophomonadales; family Syntrophomonadaceae; genus JAAYRQ01. Next base: position 120,469 of record CAZEPV010000004.1, read on the forward strand.
AATTATTTTTCTTATAGCCCCTTCACTAAAGGAAATGTGGTTTTCTTTTAAGCCATGTTCCTTAATTTGCTTAGGAACTAGGAAATCCCGAGCTATATGCACCTTATCTTCCTCAGTGTAGCTACTCAGATCAATTACTTCCATTCTATCTAAAAGCGGTCTAGGAATATTGTGTACAGAGTTAGCAGTAGTAATAAACATTACTTTAGACAAATCAAAAGGAATTTCTAAATAATGATCGCTAAAAGTGCTATTTTGTTCTGGATCCAATACCTCCAGCAAGGCTGATGCTGGATCCCCTCTGAAATCAGTGGTTAATTTGTCGATTTCGTCTAAGAGAAAGACAGGGTTTCTGGAACCAGCTTGTTTTATGTTTTGTAAAATACGTCCTGGCATAGAACCGACATAAGTTCTACGATGTCCTCTAATTTCAGCTTCATCACGTACCCCACCCAAAGACATACGTACAAACTTGCGGCCTAAAGAATTTGCTACTGATTTACCCAAAGAAGTTTTCCCCACCCCAGGCGGTCCCACTAGACATAGAATCGGCCCCTTCATTTTTTTAGCCAATTTTCTTATAGCCAGGTATTCAATAATTCTTTCCTTAGGCTTTTCCAAACCATAATGGTCCTTATCTAATATGGCTTCGGCTGCATTAAGATCCAATCTGTCTCGGGTTTCCACTGACCAAGGCAAGGATATAATCCAATCTAAATAATTTCTTACTACCACCGCTTCAGCTACCATGGGCGGCATTTTTTCCAACCGCTCCAATTCCTTAAAAGCTTTTTCGTGCGCTTCCTTAGGTAATTTAGCTTTAGCAATTTTTTCTTTTATTTCCTCAACTTCATTTTGGCCATCATCCCTATCACCTAGTTCATTTTGGATAGCTTTCATCTGTTCACGTAAATAATATTCTTTTTGGGTTTTTTCCATCTGTTTACGAACCCGAATATTAATTTTGCGTTCTAGCTCCAAAACTTCCATTTCCTTAGCCAAAATTTCGCAAACTAATTCTAATCTTTCCCTTACATCATAAGCTTCCAATATCTGCTGTTTTTCGGTTATTTTTAAATTCAAATGAGATGCAACAACATCTGATAAGCGGCCTGCTTCTTCGATAGCCACAACCGATACTACAGTTTCAGGTGGAATCTTTTTGCTCATTCTCACATACTGTTCAAATTGCGATATTAAGGTACGCATAAGGGCCTCGGTTTCCGAAGTCTTGACATCGTCTTCCTCATTATATTCCCTAACTTTAACTTCGACATAAGGTTCATTAGATGTATATTCTATAGTTTCGGCCCTATAAAGGCCCTCCACTAATACTCGCATAGTGCCACCAGGCATTTTTAGAATTTGTCTAATTTCAGCTACCGTCCCAATATTAAAAATATCATTTGTTTCTGGTTCATCGGTTTGGGCTTCTTTCTGGGTAGCTAAAAAGATTTCTTTATCTTCCAACATCGCTTCTTCAATAGCGTTAATAGACTTTTTTCGACCAACATCTAAGTGAATAACTGTGTATGGGAAAACCATAACACCGCGTAAAGGTAACATTGGTAAAGTTTTTAGTTCATCTGTCCTTTGCAATTTCGACACCTCCCAAGCAAATATATTTTACTATAAGTAGTCAATTTGAGCAATGATAGGCATATCGACTTATATAGTTTCTTTATTCATATTAACAACTTGCCCCATATAATCTTATACTGCTTGGGATAGTAAAATAAAGGGCAATTCTTAGCCAATTTATATTTTAAAATTCATATTACCCCCATTTCATCCCCTTAATTCGGAAATGAATGTTCAAATACCTCATCTAATTCTTGCACTGGAATCACCTTTATTCCAGGAAAACTAGCAAAAATGTTTAACCAGTTGTCTCGGGGAATAAAGACTTTTTTTATCCCTGCCTTCCGCGCTGCCTCCACCTTACTCATCACTCCACCAACTGGCTTAATTTTGCCTTGTACAGATATTTCCCCAGTCATAGCTAATAAATTATTTACAGGTATCTTTTTGATAGATGAATAAATAGAAGTAGCTATACTTACTCCAGCCGAAGGGCCGTCTATGGGAATACCCCCAGGGAAATTCAAGTGTATATCAAAATCTTTAATATTGAGATCATAATTAGCCCTAAGCACGGTTAAAACGTTTTCCACTGCCCCTTTAGCCATACTTTTACGGGTATATTTCCTATCTTGTCCCCCCACTTGCTCTTCCTCAATAACTCCAGTAACTATCCAATTTCCCTTACCTTTAGCTACTGGTATAGTAGTAGTTTCTATTTCTATTAGAGTCCCAGTGTTAGGTCCATACACAGCTAACCCATTTACTATACCAATACTAGGTTTATCTTTAGGCTTTATTTCCAGGCGGGGAGAAAATCGTCCATTATTTAAAACCTTTTCTACTATATCCAGAGTAATATGATTAGTGTTTTCCATCTGAGCAATACCAGCCGACAATTGCACAATATTGACAGCTTCCCTACCATTATTAGCATAGCGACTTATTTCTACCAATGCATTATTATCTATAGGAAAATTAATCTTTCTGACTGCATTATCCACAATCGTAGCAATATCGTCCTTTTCCAGGGGCTTAAAGAATATCTCCATACATCTTGACCTTAATGCTTGGGGAAGTTCCTCAGGCATACGGGTAGTCGCACCTACTAACCTAAAATCTGCAGGTAAGCCATTATTAAATATATCATGAATATGTGCTGGAATACCTTTGTCGCCCTCACTGTAATAGGCACTTTCCAGAATAACTTTGCGATCCTCTAATACCTTTAACAGTTTATTCATTTGTAAGGGGTGAAGTTCGCCAATCTCATCGATAAATAAAATGCCCCCATGTGCCTTAGTAACGGCTCCAGGTTTAGGTTGAGGGATGCCAGCACTGCCCATTGAACCTGCCCCTTGATAAATGGGATCATGTACGGAACCAAGTAGTGGATCTGCTATATTCCTTTCATCAAATCTACTTATAGTAGCATCTACCTCCACAAACTTGGCCTCATTGCTAAAAGGGGATAAAGTGTTTTTTTTAGCTTTTTCCAAAACCAACCTAGCTGCCGCGGTTTTACCCACACCAGGCGGACCATAAATAATAACGTGTTGGGGGTTAGGACCACATAAGGCCGATTTTAGAATGGAAATACCATCATATTGTCCGATTACGTCGCCCAAGTCAGATGGCTTTGTTATACTAGATAGTGGCTCAGATAGGCTTATACTTCTCATCTGTTTTAGTTTTCTACTTTCCTTTTCCGCCTCTTTAAAAACAATAGTCTTTTTACTTTGTTGGCTTTTGAGAAGATTCCAAAAATACAGTCCGATTACAACCGCGAAAAATAATTGAACCAAATACAAGATCCCAGCATATTCCATAAAAAACTGATTCATTCGGTTTTTTCCTTTCCACCAGATTTCTATTATTATTGCCTAAGAAAGCAATTTGGATTATAAAAACCGAAAGTAAAAAAAGGTAGCTTGCGCTACCTTTTCCTTTATTAAAATATAAATGGAATTTAGTTAACCTTACGTTTAGCATCAACTGTAACGGTTAATGGCTTTTCCTTCTTCTCAATAACTTCCTTAGTTACCACTACCTTGGTAATATCTACCCGAGAAGGAACTTCATACATAACATCCAGCATTATATCTTCAATAATCGCCCGTAAACCACGAGCACCAGTATTACGTCTTAATGCCTCTTCTGCTATGGCATGAATCGCATCCTCCATAAACTCTAAGTCTACACTATCAAGTTCGAATAGTTTTTTATATTGTTTGACTAAAGCATTCTTAGGCTCAGTTAAAATCTGCCTCAAGGCTTCATTATCTAGTGCTTCTAGTGTAACTATTATAGGTACTCTACCTACAAATTCGGGAATTAATCCATATCTAAGCAAATCTTGGGGTAAAATCATATCCAAGATTTCCCCGATTTTCTTTTCTTCCTTTTTTTGAATGTCAGCCCCAAAACCCATTACTTTTTGTCCAACTCGGTCTTGGATAATCTTATCAATACCCTCAAAAGCTCCACCGCAAATAAATAATATATTACTAGTATCTATTTGGATAAACTCTTGGTGTGGATGTTTTCGCCCACCTTGGGGTGGTACACTTGCAACAGTACCTTCTAAAATCTTGAGTAGGGCTTGTTGCACACCCTCACCTGACACATCCCGAGTAATACTAGGGTTATCTGTTTTGCGGGCAATTTTATCGATTTCATCGATATATATTATACCTTTTTCGGCTTTTTCAATATCATAATCTGCTGATTGAATTAACTTTAATAAAATGTTTTCTACATCTTCCCCAACATAGCCAGCCTCAGTTAAAGATGTAGCATCAGCAATAGCAAAAGGTACATTTAATATTCTTGCCAAAGTCTGGGCTAATAAAGTTTTACCACTGCCAGTGGGACCTAACATCATAATATTACTTTTTTGTAATTCGACATCATCCAATTTCATCCCCAAGTTAATACGCTTATAATGATTATATACTGCAACCGCTAAAGCTTTTTTGGCTGTATCTTGCCCAATAACATAATCATCTAATATTTCCCTAATTTCTTGAGGTTTAGGTATGTCACCTATTTCAAAACCTAAATCATCAGCCAGCTCTTCCTCGATAATTTCATTGCATAATTCAATACATTCGTCGCAAATATATACACCTGGACCAGCAACTAGCTTCTTGACTTGATCTTGTGTTTTTCCGCAAAATGAGCATTTCAATTGTCCTTTATCATCCCCATATTTATGCATACTTTCACCTCTCTTTTAGAAAAGCTATTTTTTGCTGACCTTTTTAGGTTGTTCTATTACTTCATCAATAATACCATATTTTTTACCCTCTTGGGCAGTCATGAAGTAATCTCTTTCAGTATCTTCTTGAACTTTCTCCAATTTTTGTCCAGTTCTTTCAGCCAAAATACGATTAAGTGATTCCTTCATCTGAATAATTCTCTTAGCATGAATCTCTATATCAGTTGCTTGCCCTTGGGTTCCCCCCATAGGTTGGTGTATCATAATTTCCGCATTAGGTAAGGCAAATCTTTTGCCTTTTTCCCCGGCAGCTAAAAGAAAGGCACCCATACTAGCAGCTAAACCTACACATATAGTAGATACATCAGGTCTAATGTATTGCATAGTATCATAAATTGCCATCCCAGCACTAATAGAACCGCCCGGACTATTAATATATAAGGATATGTCCTTATCTGGGTCTTCAGCTTCTAGAAAAAGCAACTGGGCTATTACTAAATTAGCAACTGTATCATCAATCGCACTACCTAGGAAAATTATCCTATCCTTCAATAGACGAGAATATATGTCGTAGGATCTTTCACCCCGATTAGTTTGTTCAACAACCATTGGTACTAAGTATGACATACTAGTTCACCCCTTATTTTAAATAATATTGTACCATTTACAGCTGAGGCTCTGCTACATCTGCATCAGGTTCCCCATCTAGCTGAGGCTCTATTACATCTGTATCAGGTTCCTCATTCAACTGGGCTTCCTCCTCAGTTATATTAGCGTTTTCAATCAAATAGTCTACGGCTTTATCAACTTTCATGCCATATTTTATATCTTCCATGGCACCAGCTATTCTAGTTTTGGTTTCTTCAATATCTAAACCCATAGAAGAAGCCATTTCTTCTATTTGTTTATCCACTTCTTCATCTGTTATTTCAAAACCTTTTTCCTCTACTATTTTATCTAACATAAAATTAGTTTTCACACTTAGAGTAGCATCGGGCCATATTTGATTAATAAAATCTTCTTCTGTAGATTGGGTAGCCATAAAATACTGTTCCAAATCTAGGCCTTGCATCATTATCCTTTGGGCAAAATCCTGCAGCATGGCTTCGGCTTGATGTCGGATTATAACATCAGGTACTGGAACCTCGCATAATTCTAAGGCCTCATCCAGAATTACCTGTTTTAAATATTCCTTTTTTTGTTTTTCCAACATTTCTTCTAAATTGCGCCTAACATCTTCCCTAAATTCTTCTACAGTTTCAAACTCACTTACTTCCTGTACAAATTCATCATTAAGTTCCCTTAAAACTTTGGTTTCCACTTCTTTGACATTTACTTTGAAAATAGCAGCTTGGCCAGCTAAACTTTCCTCGTGATATTCTTCGGGAAAAGTAACCTTAACATCGACTAAATCTCCCGCTTTAGCACCAATCAACTGTTCCTCAAAACCCGGTATAAATGAGTTAGAACCCAGTTCGAGTGGGTAATCCTCGCCTTTGCCACCCGCAAAAGGAATATCATCTATAAAGCCCTCGAAATCGAGAATGACAGTATCACCGAATACAGTAGGTTCATCTATCTTTTGCTCCAACTGGGCATAACTAGAACGGATTTGCTCAATTCTACCTTCAACATCTCCCTCGAGTACCTCATATATAGGAATCTTTACATCTAGTCCCTCAAGTTCACCTAATACGACTTCTGGCTTTACTGCTACAACTGCAGTAAATGTGAAAGGTTGGTTTTCTTCAATTTCATCAATATCAAATTCTGGTTGGGCAATCGGCTCTATATTTAATGTTTCTATAGCTTCCTCATAGGCAGTAGGTACCACATATTCCAAAGCATCTTGAAACAGAATCTCTTTTCCATAAAAGGTTTCAACTAATTGTCTAGGTGCCCTTCCCCGACGAAAACCTGGTATGTTTACCTGTTTAACAATTTTACGGTAAGCATGTTCAAATCCTTCCTCCATAGTAGCTTCATCAATTTCAATTTGTATGTACGCTTCGCTATTTTCTACCTTTTCTAATTTAGCTTGCATCTTGCTCCTCCTAACCTAATTTTAACAAGAACTTATAGGTTTAATTCCAGATAGCCATAATAACCCCTTTAAGAATTTACACTAAATCCTCTTAAAATACAAGACCCCGGTAGTAACCGAGGCAAAATCGTTATATAATTCGACATATTACCAGAAATAAGCCCTTTGGATTAATATTGGATAAATATTCTACTATACATTTCTCATATTGAAAATAAGAGCATAATATTAGAATAAAAAACAACCTTTGGAAAGTCAAGTATAAGTATTTATTTATATGATTCAACTACTTTGCTAAACATTATTACCTATCTAAAAATATTTCATACATTATTATAATTATTTGCTTACTGTATTTTTTACTTTATCAATATAATCCATGAGTAGAGAACCTAGCTTTAGGAGGAATATGCCCTGTTGCCATTCCAATTCTTCATTATCTAAATCATCTTGTCTCAAAAGCGCCAGGGATAGATCGGGGTTATTGTTAAATAATTCTGCCAAATCACGTACCATCTGATGTTCTACTATCTTAAGCCTAGGCAGACTCGTTTCCCAAGGTCGGAAAGCAATTACAATATCTTCATTCCTTAAGGAAGTTCTAATATCTCTGATGAATTTAGATAAATCTTTGCCAGGTGGAATAGTAATTAATATATTTTCAGTTGTAACTATGATATACCCCCACTGGTAAAACTGCGTCTGATTAAAAGACATCCATACAAATGTAGTAAAATCTTTACTTTCATACATTAATTTTAATTTGCGATTTTCTTTTAGTAAGCTAATAATCAAATTATAATTTATAATACCGGCTCTATACCAATCTATTTGCAAAGGTTGATTCATCAGATTAACTGCATTTTGTTCCATGTGATGCAGGGTTAGGATATGAGCCTTGACTATCATTTCACCCCTCTTTTTTAAATATTGAAAATCAGTTGGGTCAAAGGGGTGCAAGTCCTCTAAGAGTATCTGTAGGTTTTTATCATATAAGTCAATTAAATCAGGCAGGACTATAAACATGGGATCACTTACCCATAACTTATCACCCAAAGGCAGCAATCTAGTCAAACCTAGCATGCCTGGTACAATATTTTCGTGTACTTTGATTCCGAAATTACCATAAATTTTATAAGATTTACCTGTAAAGTAATCTTCGAAAATCAGGTCATTTAATCCTGTTGGATAAATACGATAAAGTCCCACATGACTCATCATAATATTAAAAGCAGCTGTTTTTAAATAAGGAGGAAACCTCTTAGCTTGGTTTTCCCAAAATATGTTGGCAATAGTCATCTTACTTTCATTTCTAAAATCTAGCATATTATAATATTTATAAAAACTATTGAAGGTGTTTCTCATTTCTTTGGTCCAGAACTTTTGTGAATCACTGGTAACTTCATAAAAATTCTGCCTACTCAATGCTTCATTTTCCTGCCAAGATTCCCTGCTTGCATAGGTAAACAAATGTAAATGTTGCCACACCTCTTCATAAGCCTTTATCTTGTCATAGTCATTGAGTCTACCCCATTTAGGGTATCTGGCCAATTCCATATTAAAATCTATGGAATATTCTTCAAAATGTCTTAAAAAGAGTTGGGCATGCTTGCTTATTAAACTAGAGGAAACTCCATACCTTTTACTACTATAAGCATATTTCATTTTTACGCCATTTAGCTCCATATAAGTATGTTCCAAAGCAGCTATTATGGCTCTAGGTATGGATATCTTCGGTAGATGAACATTGGAGTATTCATTTAACATAAACAAGATCCAAGCCAATTTTTTAGGTTCTTCCGGATATAGCCAATCAAAAGCACGAACCCCTATTTGGCGGTAGTCCTCATTATGCCAATTATAAGCAGTTACAAAAGGGCTCAATTCCTGATAAAGCCTATGTCTTTTAACTTTAATTGATATAGCATCAGGGTGGAATAACTCCTTGCTGTACCTATAACTATCAAGTTTTAGGCGGGTTTTAATTACTTTGGTAGGAATATAGTATTCGTCCTTGCTTTTGGCCCTTAGTTCAAGTAATTCCAACTTCTTTAATAAACTATCTAGTAAAACCCTACCCTTGACATCTGTAGCCGCTTGTATAGGAGACATATTATCTAATTCGTGATGAGGGGAGGCTAACCAATCATCCAAATATCTGTCATGGGTAATTTCTAATAATACTTCTTCTGCCTCTTCCTCACTTAAAAAGGAAAAGCCATCTTCAAATTGACTAGCTGTTCGGATCCTAGATAGATCAAATACGCTTAACATCACATTAATTTCTTCTAGGTTTTCGCCTATAATAATAACCGAGGAATCTAAAAAATATACTCGATTAAAGGTGTCCTTAAATTTATTATAAGTCAACTTAATCCAGGATTTATTGCGTTCAATTATGCTAAACTCACGCCTGGAAAGCTGCCTCAATAGGGCCTTGTGTTGGGACTTTTCGATTAGAAGGGTTTTGGCCTTAATACGGTTCTTCCTAATCCCTTGGCTTAAGTCGTAGGCTAGGCCACATAATACTTCACCATATTCCCTGATGAACAAGTTACGATCTTCAATTTGTTTATTAAGTCTAATAAATTCCATTTCTTCCAAGAGATAATCGGCTTGGTCTGATTGTAAAAGGACAGTTTTACCCACCAACATAGTGGAGTGTTCAATTGTAACTAAACGGGTCAATATTAGGCTGCCAGAAGTGATTAACCTAGTAGATGGACCGAAATTCCTTTCCACTATGAATTCGTATCCTAGCCATAGATCCTGCAAAGCTACCACATTGTTATTTATCCATTTAACTTTATATAATGATAAATAGGAATTTTTAAGACTGACCAATACCTTATTTAGCTTTTCATCCAAATCATCTGATTTTTCAGCTAAATAGAAGTCAATTATGGGTGATATATCGTTATAGCAACGGTAATTAAGAACATACCAATGCCAGAAAATAGGAAGGAACTGCTCTCCTATTTCATCATTGTTTGCATAAGAAATGAATTTTACCCGAGCAGCTTCCTCATATTTGTAGAAATATGCTTTTACGTAATTAATTAAATTATTAAGGGCTAATTCAATTAAGTTATTATATTGGTTTTTTTTACCCCATGGGAAATGAATTACTCTGCATTCCTCAATTTGATCGTAATTTTGAAGATGGGCTTTATCACTCCCATAATTACAAGTACTCGGTTGGCTATATATTTTCGTCATTATTTATATCCCCCCGCCCAACTTTTCCCTTATAATTTGCGATGACTAAGTTATTTCATATTAATAATATATTATTACAGATTGCTATAATTTATCTTTATTCCTATATATCATAATAACAAAAAAAAAGTATAATTACATAAAAAAATTAAAATTGCTATAAATAAGCAAAAAACCAGCTTGTCCGTAAGCTGGTTTTTAAGCAGAACTTCATATAGATTATTTCATTATCTCATTATATACAGTGGAATGTTTGTAACAACTGCCAGGATCAAATTTATTTAGTTCCTCCATCATAAACCTTGCATTGTCCAGATCACCTGCATAATAATATATACACCCTAAATAATATAGACTTTCATCAGTATAATTAGTATTCGGGAACTCTTCCAAGTATTGATAATAGTAGCCTTTAGCCTCATCGTAATTTTCGTATGTATAGTGGGATAAAGCTAGGTAATATAAAGCTTCTCGGTTAATATAACTATGGCTAGAAATAGCAACTACTACGGATAAATTGCTAATGGCACTTTTATAATCTTGAGCCAAATATGCCTGGTAACCTTTTTTATAATATTCCTTTTCTTGTTCTACATCATAGTAAGAACCTTCCTGTAAAAGAGCTTCATCAACTATTTCTTCTGGTATTTCTTCATCATTATTACTATGGGCTATTACGGGTTGGGCCCTATTAATTTCTGCACTTAAATCAACGATCTTAGCTTGTAGGTTCTGAATTGTATTTTTATAATCTTGCTTACTATTTAGGGAAAAACTCATTTGCAATAAGAGCAACATAATAAACATACCAGATACAATGAGTAATATATTACTTTTCGGTCCATGCTCAGGCTTCTCTGTATTAGAAATACTGAATTTTGCCTTTCTAATTCCCTTTTTCGGGGTATGGATATACCTTATTAATTCTGGATTATTTAGATCTAGTTTTAGGCCCTGTTTCCAGACTTTCAGTGCATTCTTTTCATCATTTAATGCTAGGTAAGTCAGACCCAAAAGTTGATATAAGCTAATAAAATTATCATTTTCTTTGATTAATTTTTGTAAATAGCTTTGGGCAGTTAGGAAATCCTTTTGCTCAATCAAATCAATGGCTTGATAATAGCGTTTTACCCAGAATTGGAAAGCTGGACTATTAAACTTCTCCAACTTATTTCGGGCTATTTTATTGCTAGGCTCTATTTTTAGGACCTTATCCCAATTTTGTTTGGCTTGGAAAAAGTCACCCAACAAATAAAAACAGTCTGCCTTTAAATTTAATAATTCAATTTGGTCAGGTGCAATTTTGCTAGCTTCCTCTAAAATATATAGGGCCCCAGATATATCCCGTTTAGGTAATTTACTAAGTGCTTCCTCCAATAAGTTATCAATATTACTATTAATCATAAGTTCACCTCGCCTTTGTTAGAATTTTACAGTTTATATTCTCCAAGGCGAGGTGAAAGTCCTTCCATAAAATGGAACTATTTATACTTCTTTTATAAGATTATCTATTGCAGTCACAATTTTTCGTGAAGTATCTTGCATAAGGTTAATTTTTTCTTGGGCTGATACTATATCACCTTCATTATTTAAGTAGACTGCCTCCTTTGCATATTGATGAATTTGCCTATGTGGTTCATCTACAACTTGATTAAAGATGTGCAAAATTCGTTCATCAGTAATCCCTTCTAACCATTTTCCTAGCCTACATCCAGTATGATCTACAACCGTTTCAGGATCTATGGTTAAATTATTTTTTACTATAAATTCATACTTTTTAACAAAACCTATATGATCATCCTTTACCTGGTTAAGGATAACCTCATCTGGCAGCTTAAATTGTCCTACAGTATTTCTAAGATGATCTGCTACCCCAATAGTCTGACCTACTATCCCCAGTAGTTCTTCGAAGTTCTCCTCTTGGGCATTGAGATTATCAATTTGTACTTCCAATGTATCAATTAGATTAACTGTATTGCTGCTTACACTATTGACTACCGCGGAAATTTCCTGCGAGGAAGCGCTTTGTTCTTGCATAGCCGAGGTTATTTCTAACACTATATCTTCTATATTCACTACCCTTTCCACGATATTGTCCAAACTGCCTACCACCATTGTCGTTGTACGACTTCCTTCTTCAATAGCAGTACCCATTGATTCTATTTCTTCCACAAAATTACTTACATTATTTTGGACATTATCTATTAATAGACTTATTTGTTTTGTATAATCTGCAGTTTCTTCAGCCAGTTTCCTAACTTCCTCTGCTACTACCGCAAAGCCACGCCCATGCTCACCAGCCCTTGCAGATTCAATAGCAGCATTAAGGGCTAATAAATTAGTCTGTTCAGATACAGCCATAATAGTATTAGTGATTTGGCCTATATCTTTGGAAATAGCATCTAATTCTCTAACTTTTTCAATAGTGTTTTCCCCTCTCAATTTAAGCTGATTAACCACACTGTCTACTTCATTTATATCATTTTTACCTTCCCTAGCAGCTTCGGCTAGATTGACATAAATCTCCTGCAGATTATGGGCCTGTTCAGCTACCATTTGGGAAGCTTTAGCGATTTCTTCTACCCCAATATCAGCTTCTTGAAGATTGTGGCCTACATCCTTAAGATGGGTGCCTACATTATCTAATGTGGCAATACTGCCAATTAACTTTTTAATTGAGGATTCAGAGACATCATTCATATAGTAGGCATTGGTAATAAGTTCAGAAGTACTGCTAAATAGTGAGAAAAATACTTCCTTAACCTTATTGACTAAAACAGAAAAATCCCCCGCAAGTCTTCCTATTTCGTCACTTGTTTTAATTTGGACTACCCGTGTTAAGTCACCATCACTAACATCCTTCATTATTTCTTGTAAAGGTCTTAGGTGTCTGAATACCCTATGTAGAATAATATAAGCACAAGTACTTAACAAAAGTAAAGATAAGATAACAACAAGTAAAGTTCTATTAAAAGCATTTTTTTCCGCAGCAATAAATTGATCCCTGCTTATTTCAGCTTGGATAAAAGCGATAGCATTTCCGTCTATACCTACAATAGGAATTAGTGATACAGTGTATTTCTTATCTTGGGTATTCCAGTGAGACTTTTCTCCACTTGCAATGCCTTCTATATCATTATGGGTCATAGTTAATTTAGGTTCACTAGTACCCCATAAGAGTTGGAGTTCTTCGGTAGAACAACTGGCCCCACAAGCTAAAATATGAAAATTGCCATAATCTAATGTTTCCAGACCTTTGGCTACTTCTTCCGCTAAAGACAAGCCTATTTCATAGACTCCGATAAAATTATTGTCCACAAATATTGGGCTAATGCACCTTATACCATAGCCTGCCACCCCTTCTTCTACTGTCAATACGCGTTCTTTTGATTCAACGGCTTGGACCAATCCTTTTCTGAAATTTAAATTATCTCCAAAATTGTTGGGGTCGTGTACTCTAAAAAAAGAATTGATTTCAGGAGTTATAAATTGAATTTGAGCCACGTGATGGTCCTTATTCCAACCTTCATAAATCGGCTGCAAAAGCCGAGCTAATTCTTCCTGATCTTCAGCTTGGAAAGCTTCAACTACGCCAGGATACACGATTAAAGAATCGGCGAAAAGTCTGGCTGTATCCATGGCATCACCAAGACAACCTTCCACGACACGATCTACCTCCGCTATATATTGCCCTTCGAAATCCCTAATCAAAGCCTTTTGCAATGATAAATTATTCCAGAAAAAGAAAGCGAAAACTACAATATTAAAAATCACCAGATATATTATTAATTTCGTTTTTATACTTTTATTCATGTAAATCCTCCTGTCACACTGAAATATTAACTCAATAATAACATAATTTAAGAAATAAATAACAAATTCTCGGATATTTAGTCGGTTCATTAATTATTCCATTTTCATAAATTTAGGTACAATATGGACCACATTTTAATATAAATATATATAAGGAAATTCCTATAAGGTAGGGAAAACTATTGTTTTATGCTAGCCGTTTTCTAAGATACGAACCTACAGAAATAATCTTTGGACCTGATGTAAAGATCTTACAAGAAGCTTTATTAAAAGCTGGCTTTCACCAGGTAAAGCTTGATGGCGTTTTTGGAAGCCAAACCGAATTAGCTGTTTTAAAATTTCAAACAGAACACCAACTAATTGTCGATGGCATAGTGGGGCCAGACACCTGGAATATTTTAAACCTTTACAGTCCGTATGTGCAAAGTGCCCAATTGGCTTTCAGTACAAAGTTGCCCCGCATTCATGTAGATGTTAATAAACGTAGACTTACCTTTTTCAAAACTGATAATACCCACAAAACATATAAGGTTGCAGTAGGTAGACCATCTAACCCCACCCCCTTGGGCAATTGGGTTATTGTCCAAAAGACCTTAAATCCTGGTGGCCCTTTCGGAGTCAGATGGATGAGGTTGAGCGTACCTTGGGGTGGCTATGGAATCCATGGTACTAATAATCCCAAATCAATCGGCCGTGCAGTAAGCCATGGTTGCATCCGTTTATTTAATGAAGATGTTATAGAAGTTTATGCCCTTACCCCCATAGGAACACCCGTGAATATTACGGGCACAGGTTATAGTGCCAGACCATTAAAAAAAGGTGATACAGGAAAAGATGTAATCCAAGTCCAAAGGATGCTGAAAAGATTAGGCTATTATAAAAATAAAATAGATGGGGATTTCGGCGAGCTAACCGAAAGTGCAGTAATAAAGTTTCAAACTGCCAAAGGGTTAACCCCAGATGGCATAGTAGGCCCTGCTACATACGAAAAGCTCTATAAGGAATATGACAAGGTTACTAAAAACACTGCACCATAGAGTCCCCCCGCCCATAATATCTACAATTAAAATTTTCATATCTTATAAGGCTTTTCCGATTATAGAATTGATTTAAACCTGCTACTTTATAGATCCAAGGATTCTAATAATTTAGAATCAATCATTACTATTAAAACAATCCCCCATCCCAAATCCCCCAGCTTACCCTTAATTCGCACCTCCTACTAAACTAGACCCATAAGCATAACAAAACTTGCTTATAAAAACTAAAAAGGAGGTGCAAACCCATGGCAGTAAATGCAATCCAAACCGCAACTGACCTAATACTCCAAATGGATAATGGCATAGGCGCATCTGGCCAACAACTCAGCATTGCCAGAACCTACAAAGATGTTAAACCATCTGCCGAAAACGCAGACATCTATGATGTAGCCAAAAGCCTATTATCCCTGCAGGAAAAAAGCAACATAAGCATTCAACGCAGGGACATCCTAGAACTCGAAGAGGAATAAACCAAGACCATAGCATAAAGAAGGGAGGGTAAAAAAATGGCTGTTCAAAAAACCTTGGAATTAGACTTCCTAAACCAACTCAACAGAACCCATAGATTGCGAGTCTACAACGCCAAAGACGAACTAGTAACCCCAGAAATAGTAGCCGTGATGGATGAAATTATAGATAAAAACATCTTCTCCGGAAGTGGCGGGGAACTAACTGGCAAAATTAGCGCCCGCATGGTAATCAGAGAAACTACCGAATTCGACTTAATCTAAACAAATGGGGCGGGTAAAATTCCCGCCCCAAATAATATAGCAAAAAATATAAAATCCCATATATTAGTAATAAAAAGAGAGGAGAAGCAAATGGATGAAATAATAAATCTCATAGCTAATGTAGGTTTTCCTATAGCGGTAGCCGTATACTTACTAATTCGTATAGAAACCAAACTTAACCATCTAACCAAAGCCATCGGTGAATTAAGAGAAGCCATAATAACTTTACCCCACAGCCGAACCAGCAACCCCCTGCCCGAAATTGAAAGCTACAGGGAGGTACAGACATATGCAGATAACTAAAAACAATCTAATTTTCAGCCAACTCAAGCAACGCACCACAACTAGCCGAATAATAATCCATCATTCGGCTAGTTCAGATGTATCAGCAGCAGAAATACACCGTTGGCATAAAAATCAAGGATTTAGCGGAATTGGCTATCATTACCTAATAAGAAAGAATGGAAAAATAGAGGAAGGCAGACCATTAGACAGCTTAGGAGCCCATGCAGGAAATGGAGGCAATCCCGACAGCGTAGGTATATGCCTAACCGGGAACTTCCAAGAATACTCGCCAGAACCAATCCAAATAGATGCCTTAGTAAAGCTAATACAATACCTCAATGACCATTACAAAAAGAACCTGCAAATAATCGGGCATAAAGATATAAACCCAACCGCTTGCCCAGGACAACATTTCCCTTGGCCTCAATTGCAAGAAAAACTGACCATCCCCGACTGGCAGCAAAAGCTCATAAAGGCTGCCCTAGAAAAGGGCCTAATAACCGAATGGCATAACCCCCAAGAAGTAGCCCCCAAGTGCTTTGTAATAGCAGTAAGTTTAAATATATTAAAAAAACTAGGAGGAATGGAAAGTGAAAATCAAAGTACCTAAAGACATAAATATAGCCAAATTCATCGACTGGATAAAAACCAATACCAAGTGCCAAGTACGCATAAACCAAAAACGCTTAGAAATAGTAGTAGAAGCCGATAACATAGAAAAAGGTTTACTAGTCCCCCTAATCGCCTACATGGACGGCAACACCCTAGCAATAATAGAACTAACCCAAGAATACTACGAAAAAGACCAAGCCTGGCAAGCCCTAGAAACAAGCGCCCCTGCCTACGCCCCAGTCCCCTTCTACGATTGGGTAAAGGATCAATATCTAACCTCTAAAAACGTAAAAGTAGAGCGGATTTTCTAATCCGCTCCAATAAAACGTCCTATGCTCTTAGAGTAAAAAGGTGTACTTCTTGGCAATATTCACGGAATGGCAAAAGTACACCTTTTATGCATAATGTCTAATTTAACTTGCTTTCTAGAAGATGATCCTTATCCTCCAATAAACATAAGATTAATTCAATATATCTTTTTTTATCTCAAACTAAAAATCTAAAACCATCCCTGTAGCCAGATATTCAATTTTATCCTGCATGGCTTCTTTGAGGATTCCATAGGCTTCTAATCCTGTACAATGGCAAGTATAGTATAGGGCTTTAGTTGTGTTTAGATAATCAGCAATACCATTTATTAGAGCAGCATTTTCACTAGTCCCCAAGCCTGGATTCATAAGATGGAATCCCCCGATAACATAATCCGCTGGTTTTCCTTCCAGTTTATCATAGTGTTTTACTATGTTTACAATGCCATTATGGGCACATCCTGCAATTAGTACCCTTGTATCATTTTCCTTGATTATTAAATTTTGTTCGTGTTCAAAAGTGTCTTCAACTTTTTCATCCCCAAGCTGCATTAATAGTGAGCGATTTGATGGTGAGAAAAATTCCCGACCTGTAACATTAGAAAATAAAGTTAGTTCATCATCAATAGACAAATAATCCCCTACAAAAACAAAACGCTCATTATCCTTTAAACTTTCCATTAGACCAATTTCAACTGCTGTACCATCTGGCAACCTAGAATAATGCTTATCAAAGGCCTTTTCATGTACATAAATCTTGGCTTGCGTGTTTTCCTCCAAAAATTTAGTTAGCCCACCCCCGTGGTCAAAATGTCCATGGGATATTACTACCAAATCAACTTCGGCAATATTTACCCCCATTAGCTGGGCATTCTTAAAAAATAAATCTGTAGTTCCCACATCAAATAAAAGTTTATGATTTTTTGTTTCAATATATAAGCTTAAACCATGTTCATAACCCAGTTTTTCGTCAACAGTTGTATTTTCAACCAAGGTTTTAATAATCATAATCTACCCCTCCTTATTCAAACAGAATAATTTACTATTTTACCCATTATAACATATCCTTTTTCGGCTCTTTTCATATATCTTAAAGCACATCCTATAAATGAAAAGGAGAGGCTGTATAATACCTCTCCTCACTCTTATATTAAAATATTTTTATAAGTCCCTATAAATAACCTAGTTTTTTCGCTGCAAAAGTCAGTTCATCCCTAAAATCAGGATGGGCGATATCGATTAATCTTTTCGCCCGTTGATTCAAGTTAAATCCTTTCAGCCATGCTACTCCGTACTCGGTTACGATATATTGCACATCATTACGGGTAGTCGTTATCATGGCCCCTTCCCGCATATATGGAATGATACGTGATTTTACTTCCCCTTCCTTATTCTTATAAGTTGAATAGAGGGCTAGAAAAGCTTGCCCCCCCTTAGAGCGCCAAGAACCTTCCATAAAATCCATCTGCCCACCTGCACCAGAATATTGAACATTACCAAGTGCATCTGAAGCGCATTGTCCAGTTAAATCAACCTCAAGGGTAGAGTTTATTGAAACAACATTATCATTTAGTCCAATATTATATGGATCATTTACAAATTCAGAATCGTGCATTTCCACCAAAGGATTATCTGCAATAAAGTCATACAGACGTTGACTGCCAAAAGCGAAACTAGACACCCATTTATTAGGTACCAGGGTTTTTCTAGTGCATGTTATGGCTCCCGCTTCATATAAATCAACAAAACTATCACATAACATTTCCGAATGGACTCCTAAATCCTTTTTATCAGTCAAATACTTAGCAACCGCATTAGGAATATTCCCAATACCTAATTGTAGACAAGCCCCATCTGGCACCCTTTCGGCAATATATTGCCCGATCTTCTCATCTTTTCCTGATAATTCAAAACTGGGAAGTTCTATTAAGGGTAAATGATTTTCAACTACAGCAGCTAATTCAGAAATATGAAAATGGTTATTACCATAAGCCTTAGGCATATATTTATTAACCTCGGCTAAGATTATACAACCTGGATTACGGCGGATAAATCCATAAACATAGTCAGGGTTAAGCCCTGTACTAAAATAGCCGTTTTTATCCATAGGGGAAACTACTATCATCGCTGCATCCATTCCCACCCTTGCCGTCATCATTGGACCATCAAAAAGACGATGGGGGACGTATGAGTAAAAATTCTGTTCTAAGAAATAACGCTCCAATGGCCCAGCATACATAGCATCTAAAATATTATTATTTTCCTTACATTTTTGGATGATTTCTGGATTATGATAGCCATTAGGACGTGCTGATAGCGAAAAAAGGACTCTTGAATTCTGCACTTCACCCGCCGCCATACGCTCGGCTAGTGCATTGCCTATTGCCACTGCCTGCCCATTAATAGCCCCAGATGCTATTAACATATTACTACCAACCATCTTAGCTGCTTCTTCCGCAGTAGTTAACTTGTTCTTATACATTTCCTTCCATTTGGACTCCATTCTAATCCCTCCCTATATTTTAAGATTATTCGTAAATCTTTTCCCCTTCAGCAAAGGCACTCAAAGAATCAAATTCACTATCGCGTTTAACTCCGCTCGCGATTTCGGCTAATCTTTCCTTATAATATTCATGCTGGATGATCAGGCTCATTATTTCATTAGTCCCTACCCAAATCATTGATAATCTTAAATCACGTACAATCTTTTCAATAGGATATACATCTGTGTATCCTATACCACCCATAATTTGCATGGCCAAATTAGCTACATCCCAACATTGTTCCGTAACAAACTTTTTAGATTCTGATGCCATACGACGACAACGACTAGCCTTGACCTTGCCCGAATCGATAGCCAATGCGGTCGTATAAATCATAGCTCTAGCAGTATCTAATTTGGTTACCATTTCCGCAACTTTAAAGCTTATAGCTTGAAAATTCTTAATCTGGGTACCGAAAGCCTTACGCTTAGTACTATAATCAGCAGATATTTCCAATGCTGGTCTAACAGCTCCTATAGTCATTGCTGCCGTACCAAACCTTTCGGGAATCATCATTTGATTAAATACTATTCCAGCCTTGTTATATTCACCGATAATATTTTCCTTAGGTACACGGACATTATCGAAAATAACCCTTGCAGTTCCACCTCCACGTGACCCCATTAAGTTATAGGCATATTCTGTTTTAACACCCATTTCTTTTTCCACCAAGAAACAAGTCATAGAATCCCTGGGTTTTGCCTCTAAATCAGTTTTAGCATAAACCAAAAAATAATCTGCACTTTCTCCACCTACGATAAAACGTTTCTGCCCATTTAAAATAAAATCATCACCATCTTTTTTCGCCACAGTAGTGGCACCATAAAAGTCAGAACCGCCTCTAGGTTCAGTTAGACATTCAGCTGCAAATTTTTCACCCTTACAAATTGGGGGCAGGTATTTTTTCTTTTGTTCCTCGGTACCGAAATGCACTATAGCCTCAGTAACAACATCACCAGTTACGCCCCAAACACATCCAAAGATGTAGCCAGGTACACATATTTCTTCCGCAACTATGATATCATCCTGCCATTGACCACCTCTCCCACCATATTCCTTAGGGACCCTTATTCCTATTAAATTACGGCGTCCAGCTTCCTGCATGAATTCCTTTGGATATTTTATTTTATCTGCATCCATATCCAAAATATATTCACGAGGTACCCACTTCACTAAATCCCTAGTTTCATCCCTAAGTTGCAGTTGCTCAGGTGTCATCAAATAATCAAACAAGTTCAATCACCCTTCCTAAATAAGTTAAAGTCCGTAATATAAATTACGAGTTGTAATATAATATTACATTCGTAATTCAAACTATGAAATCCTGCTTTTTAAATTCCCCTTTTTTAAATATTCCTCCAATAATTTAAAGGGGGTATAAGAATTAAGTAAAAAAACCATACTATTACAAAATTAAATTAATGGGGGTGAAAATTAATGAATTATAAAAGGGCCCAAGAAATATTAGCATCCCATGGTG